>NZ_JANUEP010000003.1:0-597969 GCF_024807335.1 Aeromonas sp. BIGb0405 | reverse complement strand
CCCCCATGAATCAAGAGATAGCCAGCTTGTGCTGGATAACACGCGCCAGCAGATTGACTCCATGTTCCATCACGGTTTTATCGACGTTGAACGTTGAACGATGGATGGAGGGCACTGAGGACGGTTCCCCCATGAATCAAGAGATAGCCAGCTTGTGCTGGATAACACGCGCCAGCAGATTGACTCCATGTTCCATCACGGTTTTATCGACGTTGAACGTTCAACGCGGGACGATACATGGGGGCACCGAGGACGGTCCCCTTATGCATCAAGAGATAGCCAGCCTGTGCTGGATAAAACGATCCAGCAGAGTGACACCCGATTCCATCACGGTTTCATCGAAGTTGAATGCGGGATGGTGGTGAGGCGCACTGAGATCGGCACCCAGGATGAGATAAGCGGCCTGACCACCATTGCGTTGCACCCGTTCGATGAGGAAACCGGCATCTTCACTGGCACCGAAGCGGCGGGTGTGCACCGTATTGAGGGCCATGGCGGCGGCCAGGGGGAGCAGCTCTTCAATCAGCTCAGGGCTGTTGTGGATGCCGATGGCTTCCCCTTGCTTGCGAATGAGATAACTCACCCCCTGCATCAGGGCGGCCCCCTCGACGATGCGTTGTACCTGGCCAAAGACATAGTCGTTGAGCGCCGGGCTGGCGCCCCGGGTTTCTCCTTGCAGGCGAGCCTGGCCGGGTATCACATTGCGACCGCTGCCACCACTGAGCTGGCCGACGTTGATGCGGGTCATGCCGTCGCGATGACGGGGGATGCCGAGCATGGCGGTGGTCGCCATACAGGCCGCCGCCAGGGCATTGTGGCCCGCATTGGGCTCGAGCCCGGCGTGAGCCGACTCCCCCATAAATTCCACATCAAACTTGGTCGAGCAGAGAAACTCGGTAGGGTTGAGGACCAGCTCGCCGCTGGTGGCATGAATGCCTATGTGCAGCGCCAGCAGCACGTCCACATCATCGAGCTGACCACCTGCCGCCAGCGCCTTGCCGCCACGGCATCCCTCTTCCGCCGGCTGGAAGAACAGCTTTATGCGTCCCCCAAGCTGCTCGGCCTGGGCCATGATGCGCTCTGCCAGTACCAGGCCGATGGCGGTGTGGCCATCATGGGCACAGGCGTGCATCCAACCGGGATTGTGAGACTGCCATGCCTCCTGGGTGGGTTGGTGCTGCTCGCCACCCTCTTCGTCCACCTCAACGGCATCTATGTCGAAACGAAACCCCAGCGTCGGGCCGGGCCGTCCGCTATCCCACAGGCCCATCACGCCGGTCAGGTTCTCGATGCGTGCCAGCCAGTCGGGGTTGGCACCTTGGCGCAGGGCTCGCTCTTTCTGCGCCGCTACATCGATCTGACGGCCCATCACCAAGGAACTGGCCAGCAGGGCATCTCCCAGCATGACGGTAAAACCGAGTTCATTGAGGCGGTGTGCGATGAGGGAGCTGGTGCGAAATTCACACCAGGCGGCTTCTGGCAGACGATGCAGATCGCGGCGCCAGTGGCGCAGGGTGTCGATAGTCATAACGGATCCCGAGAACAACTGAAGAGGGTTATTGTGGCCCTGGGGTGGGGCAGAGTAAATCGGTGATGGGGCCGCCCATAAGAGGTCGGACGAGCATGGGCATCATGGGGAAATGCAGAAATGGCGCAAAAAGCACAAACAAAAACACCAACCGTGAAAAAGTCACAGTTGGTGTCGATTAAACAGTCGTTTTCTGGTCAGTCAGTGAGGCACAAGGCGCCTCGCATGGCTCAAAACTGGGACAGTGAAGGCAGGGAAACTGCGACCAGAGTGAAAAACACAGTGAAAACTGCTGTAACTAAGAATTCGGTCATATCTTTTCTCCCTGGCTGGCTGTTGATGGATCCAAGATAACACAAAGGGAGATTAAAACAATGGTTCTTTGTGATAAATGGGGCATTTTTATGGCTTGAGCAACCAAGCGACCGTTTTTGCATGCTGGTGTTTGAAATGCACCCAAGTCGATGTGGTTAATGGAATGTTTCGACGTAAAACCATTTTAAACTCATTTTTTTCAATGGCTTATGGTGCGTTGATAGCAGGTTTATGAATGGGTTTTGAATGAGGCTTTTTAGGTTTTCCCACTTTTAGAGAGCGTAAATGGCGATCCAGCCCAGTCAAAAGCTGTCGCCGAGCGCTGTTTTTGGCCGTCAGACGGTGCCATGCCCCTCTGTAAGCAGATTTTTTGTAGGTGTCGATTTTATGATCTTATCTAACCCCATGACACTGCTCAGGCTTTGACCCGACAGAGCAGGGCGGTGCGATCAGACAGATAGCCAGGCGTGGGGAGCATGAAAGGAGCCTATCAAGAGGGTGAGCGAACAGGGCGGGAGCGGAGGAAAGCGATCAACAGGGCAGGGGGACGACATCGTATGGGCCTTTGCTTAATAAGCGATGACTGATGAACACTTAATTGTAAATATAATGAGGCAGCTGCTCTTGTAATTATTCATTTGGCTACTTTTCGCTGTAGTCAATGCGGAGTAAGATGCCTGCTCAATAAAAATAAGAATTAGGAGTTCGGGTGTGAAAACATTAGTAAGCGAGAGGGTATCGCCTTATATAAATCAATTATATGAATGCGGTATTAATGATTCTGACATTAAGCTGGTCGTGGACAAGTTTCGTCATGATCTCGGTGGCAGTTCAACCCTGTTTTTATTGCGCGATGATGACAAGAGCGACGGGATCAAGCTGTTTGCCAGCGGCTTGAACGATGCTCAGCAGCATTTCTATCTGCAGCATCATCGTCAGGATCTCTGGTTCAATCACTACCTGGATAAAGGATGCCAGGGGGTGGTCAGCGCCAACGAGATCTCCGACAACGCCGGCCTGCTCGCCAGCTTTGGCGCCCAGTTTGCCTTAGGGGGCGTGTGCCGGGTCAAGGATCATGGCTTGAGCTCTCTGTGCGGTTATCGCAGTGGGGCCCAGAGCGATTTCAACCTGCAAGAGAGGCATCTGGTTGCCGATACCTATGCCGGTCTTGCGGCCTGGAGTCAGCACTATTGGAATCTGCTTGCTCTGGAAACTCAGAATTACCAGCTGCAACAGCTGGTGCGTAACCACAATAAGCCGAGCGCCATCATTGATGGCAAGGGTTATATCCATTATTCCAACATGGCATTTAACCGCATCACGGATGAAAATGTGGAATTGCGCACCCTGACGGGCTTGTTCTCCCTGCATAGCAAGGAGCTGCAGCGTCAATTCAAAGAGATGCTTGCTGGCTTTGCATATCTGCTGCCCGGGGCAAGCGCTTATCTTTCCGTACCCCGCCAATCCAATCTCAGGCCCTTGTTGATCCAGTGCACCCTGATGAGTGGCCTGACCCGGTTCGAGCGTTATGTGGAGTTGGTGCTGCGCGACCCTGAGCATGCGTTTAATCCCGATATCGAGGCCCTGGCCAGTCTCTATCCACTGACCATAGGGGAGAAAGAGCTGCTGATGCTGATGAGCAAGGGATACAGCAGCAATGACATCGCCCAATTACGGGGCGTGAAAGTGGAAACGGTGCGATCCACCCTCAAAGGGGTCTTCAAGAAGACAGATTGTCACAGCCAGAGCGAGCTGTTGTTGCTGCTGCAATCCATCTCCTGACATCGGCGAGCTATGCTAGACATGAGGCCGCCAATATAAGGCGGCCGAGCCAGATTTCTTAGGGGGTTCAACATGAAAGCATTAATGGCCAAGGACTATATGCAGGTGAGGCCCATCACCTTCAAGGCTGAGATGATGGTGCAATCTGCCGTCGCCAAGTTCATCAACAGCAATCAACTGGGCGGCCCTGTCATCGATGAGGCAGGTCACTTGATAGGCTGGGTCTCTGAGCAAGATTGCATCTCCGTCATGCTCAAGGAGGCCTATCACTGCGAGCAGGTGGCTCAGGTCAAGGATGTGATGCGCAAGGATGTGCTGACGGTCAACCCTGACACCAGCATGCTGGAGCTGGCCGAGATGATGCTGGGTCAGAAACCCAAGATGTATCCGGTGCTGGAGGGCGGCCGCCTGGTGGGGGTCATCAGTCGCCATGATGTGATGAAGGCCATTCACAATCAGCTCGATACCTGCTTCCTTCCCCGGGCTCACCACTGACAGCTCTTCACCGAGGCAGGGGTCTTCCCCTGCTTTTATCCTGACCCGCAACCTGACCGCGTTAATGCTTGCACCGCTCCCGCCCGCTCTTTAGGATCTGCCCCAGCTATCGATATGGCCCCCAGCGGGCTTTCTATAAGGAATCTGTACCTTGTCTCTCTCTATCGAGGCGCTGCGCCGCCGTCTTTCTGCCTGCATGAATCTGGATGCCCGCCGTCTATCCAGTCGACTTCATGGGGTCAAGAAGCTGCCACAAGACAAGCAAGAGTCTGTGCTGGAAACCATTGCCGCCGATCTGGACGCCGCCGAGCAGCGTTACCAGTCTCGCCTGGCCGGGGTGCCCGCCGTTACTTATCCAGACAACCTGCCGGTCAGCCAGAAGCAGGCGGAGATCGCCAAGGCGATTCAAGAACATCAGGTGGTGATCATCGCCGGGGAAACCGGCTCGGGCAAGACCACCCAGATCCCCAAGATCTGTCTGGCACTGGGACGCGGGGTGAAAGGTTACATCGGCCACACCCAGCCGCGCCGCTTGGCGGCCCGCACCGTGGCGGCTCGCATCGCCGAGGAGATGAAGTCCGAGCTCGGCCAATATGTCGGCTACAAGGTGCGCTTCACCGATCAGGTGAGCGAGCAGACCCACATCAAGCTGATGACCGACGGCATCTTGCTGGCGGAGATCCAGCACGACCGCATGTTGACCCAGTACGACACCATCATCATCGATGAGGCCCATGAGCGCAGCCTCAACATCGACTTCATCCTGGGCTATCTCAAGCAGCTGCTGCCCAGGCGCCCCGATCTCAAGGTGATCATCACCTCGGCCACCATCGACCCCCAGCGCTTCTCCCGCCACTTCAACCAGGCGCCGGTGATCGAAGTATCGGGCCGTACCTATCCGGTGGAGGTGCGCTATCAGCCGCGCCCGGAAGGGGGTGACGATCGCGATGAGTTGCAGGGCATCTTCGATGCGGTGCAGGAGCTGGCCAAAGAGGGCTTGGGGGACATCCTCATCTTCATGAATGGCGAGCGGGAAATTCGCGACACCGCCGATGCCTTGAACAAGCTGGGGCTGCGTGACACCGAGGTATTGCCGCTCTATGCGCGCCTCTCCAACAGCGAGCAGAACAGGGTGTTTCAGCAGCACGCCGGGCGGCGCATCGTGCTCGCCACCAACGTGGCGGAGACCTCCCTCACGGTGCCAGGCATCCGTTACGTGATAGATCCCGGCACCGCCCGCATCAGCCGCTACTCCTGGCGCACCAAGGTGCAGCGCCTGCCCATCGAACCCGTCTCCCAGGCCAGCGCCAACCAGCGCATGGGCCGCTGTGGCCGGGTCGCCGACGGTATCTGCATCCGCCTCTACTCGGAGGAGGACTTCAACAACAGGCCCGCCTTTACCGATCCCGAGATCCTGCGCACCAACCTCGCCTCCGTCATCTTGCAGATGCTGGCGCTGGGGCTGGGCAACATGGAGGCCTTCCCCTTCGTCGAGCCACCGGAGTCGCGCCACATCAAGGATGGCCTCTCCCTGCTCAACGAGCTGGGGGCGGTCAAGGCGCTGCCGGCAAACAGGGAGCAGGACGGCAAGCTGCAACTGACCGAGACCGGTCGCCAGCTGTCGCGCATTCCTCTCGATCCACGGCTCGCCAAGATGGTGATCACCGGGGCGCAAACCGGCTGCCTGAGCGAGGTGATGGTGATCACCGCCGGCCTTAGCATCCAGGATCCTCGCGAGCGCCCCATGGAGAAGAAACAGGCCGCCGACGAGCAGCACAGGCGCTTCGAGGACAAGGAGTCCGACTTCCTCGCCTTCGTCAATCTGTGGAACTACCTGAAAGAGCAGCAGGATCTCCTGGGCAGCAACCCGTTCCGTCGCCTGTGCCAGAAGGAGTTCCTCTCATTCCTGCGGGTGCGCGAATGGCAGGATATCCACTTCCAGCTGCGCCAGACGGTGAAAGAGCTGGGCTTCAAGAGCAATGCCGAACCTGCGGATTTCAAGACGGTGCACTGCGCCCTGCTGACCGGCCTGCTCAGCCACATCGGCAACAAGGATCTGGAAAAGCCGGAGTTTCTTGGCGCTCGCAATGGCCGCTTCCATATTTTCCCGGCTTCGGGACTGTTCAAGAAGCCGCCCAAGTGGGTGATGGCCGCCGAACTGGTGGAGACCTCGCGCCTCTATGCCCGGGTCAACGCCAAAATTGAACCCGAGTGGGTGGAACCCCTGGCGGCGCACCTCATCAAGCTGCACCACAGCGATCCCCACTGGTCGAAGAAAAGTGGCGCCGTCATGGCCAAGGAGAAGGTGACCCTCTACGGCCTGACCCTGGTCAATGAGCGTCTCATCAACTTCAGCACCATAGACCCGGCCCTGTGCCGCGAGCTGTTCATTCGCCGCGCCCTGGTG
The DNA here is from genome assembly GCF_024807335.1 of Aeromonas sp. BIGb0405. Classification (NCBI taxonomy): domain Bacteria; kingdom Pseudomonadati; phylum Pseudomonadota; class Gammaproteobacteria; order Aeromonadales; family Aeromonadaceae; genus Aeromonas; species Aeromonas sp. BIGb0405. The sequence continues at coordinate 591,442 of NZ_JANUEP010000003.1, read as the reverse complement.
GAGGGGGACTTCGAGACCCGCCACCGCTTCTTTAGCGACAACCGCAAGCTGCTGGCCGAGGTGGAGGCGCTGGAGCACAAGTCGCGGCGCCGCGACATCCTGGTGGATGACGAAGACCTGTTCCGCTTCTATGAGGCGCGGCTGCCGGAGGATGTCATCTCCAGCCGTCACTTCGACAAGTGGTGGAAGGAGGCGCAAAAGCAGAACCCCGATCTGCTCAACTTCGAGAAAGAGATGCTGATGAAGGGGGATGCCGCCCACATCAGCGACTTCGATTACCCCAACTTCTGGCAGCAGGGGCGCCTCAAGCTCAAGCTGACCTACCAGTTCGAGCCGGGGGAGGCGGCCGATGGCGTCACCCTGCATATCCCGTTGCCGCTGCTCAACCAGGTCGAAGTCAAAGGCTTCGAGTGGCTGATCCCGGGTCTGCGTCATGAGCTGTTGGTGGCCCTCATCAAGTCGATGCCCAAACCGATGCGCAAGAACTTCGTGCCGGCCCCCAACTATGCCGATGCGCTGCTCGCCAGCATCAATCCCGAGCAGGGGCCGCTGCTGGACGAGATGGAGCGCCAACTGCGGCGCATGACCGGCATCACTGTGCCCCGGGAGGCCTGGGACTGGGCGGCGGTGCCCGATCACCTGAAACTCACCTTCCGGGTGGTGGACGACAAACACAAGAAGGTGGCTGAGGCCAAGGATCTGGAGGCGCTCAAAGAGTCCTTGCGTGGCCGGGTGCAGGAGACGCTCTCCCAGGTCGCGGATGATGACATCGAGCAGTCCGGCCTCACCCTGTGGAGCTTCGGGGAGCTGCCCAAGGAGTACAGCCAGAAACGCAGTGGCTTTGAGATGAAGGCCTATCCGGCGCTGGTGGATCAGAAAGATTCGGTCGCCATCCAGCTGGTGGAGAGTCCGGTGACCCAGCAGCAGCTGATGTGGGCGGGCCAACGCCGCCTGATCCTGCTCAATGTGCCATCTCCCATCAAGTACCTGCAGGAGAAGCTGCCCAACAAGGCCAAGCTGGGGCTCTATTTCAACCCGTTCGGCAAGGTGGCGGAGCTGATTGACGACTGCATAGCCTGCGGCTGCGACAAGCTGATCGAGCGCCACGGCGGCCTGGCCTGGGACGAGGCGGGTTTCGAGGCGCTCAAGGAGTATGTGCGCGCCGAGCTCAATGATGCCGTGGTGGAGGTGGCTAGCCAGGTGGAAGCCGTGCTGACCCTCTCCTTTGATATCAAGAAGCGCCTCAAGGGCAAGATGCAGCTCGATACCGCCTTTGCCATGTCCGACATCCAGTTGCAGCTCGACAAGCTCATCCACAAGGGCTTCGTGACCGAGACCGGCTGGCAGCGATTGCCTGACTTGTTGCGCTACCTGCGCGCCATCGAGCGGCGCATGGAGAAGCTGGCCATCGATCCCAATCGGGACAGGGCTTACATGCTCAAGGTGCAGAGTGTCGAGAACGATTACAAGGCGCTGCTTGCCAAGATGCCCAAGTCCCAGCCGATCCCCCCCGAGGTGGCCAACATCCGCTGGATGATCGAGGAGCTGCGGGTGTCGTTCTTTGCCCAGCAACTGGGCACCCCCTATCCGGTCTCGGATAAACGGGTGCAGAGTGCCATCGCTCAGTGCTAACCTGATGGCACGGCGGGGTTGACAGGGAAAGTCGCCTTGCTAGTCATTGATTAATCGAGATAAAAAGGAGCAGGCATGCTTGGACTCTGGTTAGGGATGGCATTGGTGAACATCAGTGGGTATCAACCCATTGCCGAGCAGACCTGGGTCAGCCTGAACCCTGAATATTATCCGCTGCGCCAGGCGCCACCGCCCATCTTTGCCGCCTGGCACGGCAACCAGTATCCCCCCCTGGCCAGTCGCCAATACAAGGGGCATTGGCAAGTGCTGTTCCCGGCCAGGTTGGTCCCTCCATTCGACTTGTTCGAGGGGCAGGCCCAGCTTTCCCGTGCCTATCTGGCCCGGTTGGAGCGTATCGACGAGATGGCTTATGGCATCGCCAGCGTTGAACCGGCGAAACCGGCCACGCTCAATCAGGAGCAGCGGCTCGAACAGGCCACCAGCCATGTGCCCGTGCTGCCCGAATTCACACTTCCCAATCAATATGGCCTCCTGCTGGCATCCCCCCTGCTCAGTGACCGGATGCCCCATCAGGGGCAGGTACAGCCTCAGGGCCAACCGGAACGGGTCGCGTCAACCCTGGCAAGAGGGGAGGAGAGCGGTGGCATCTGTCACAGGGTGGCACCCGGCGAGACCTTGTGGCGCATCGCCAGCACCCTGGCCAAGGGGGAGGGCGGGGACACCTACAGCTATCTGCTGGCGCTCTATGAAACCAATCGCCAGCAGCTGGGAGCCAAGCCTGTGGTCAAGACCGGGGATGCCCTGCGCTGCCCGGCGCCACAATTGCTGGCCCGTTTCGAGGCGCTCAGCCCCGCCGAGCGTCATCAGCAGTTCAATCGACTCGATGGCAGTCTGTAACCTGTCTTGTCACTGCCGTGATAGCCATGCTACTATCCGCGCTCGTTTTGCGAGGTGCTGATCGGTCGCAGTCAGCATCATAAAGTCATCTACATAGAGATAACCAATATGTCTTTCATATTCGAAGCTGAAGTCCGTTCTGACCTGGGGAAAGGTGCGAGCCGCCGCCTGCGTCATGCTGACCAAGTTCCTGCCATCATCTACGGTGCAGGCAAAGAAGCAGTGTCCATCACTGTTGACCACAAAAAATTCATCATCGCCCAAGCCAAGCCGGAGTTCTACGAATCCGTGCTGACCCTGAAAGTGAACGGTGAAGAAGTCAACGTGAAAGTGAAGGCTATCCAGCGTCACCCGGTGAAAGCCAAGCTGGTGCACATGGACTTCATCCGCGTCTAAGCCTCGCTTAGCACGTGATAAAAACACCTCCCTTGTGGAGGTGTTTTTTTATGTCTGCTTTTCACTTGAAAGGCGGGTGGCGAGCGTGCCTTGCCCGCTCAGTGTTTCGGCAGGTTGCCGCCACCTATCACCTCCACAAGCAGGGGGAGCCGCCCTTCGGGGTGCTTCCCCCTTGATCACCAGACGGGCTGGGTGAGATAGGGATTGCTGACTCGCTCGCGGCCAAAGGTCGAGCTGGGGCCGTGACCCGGCACGAAGACGATGTCATCGCCGAGGGGCAACAGGGTCTCGGTGATCGAGCGAATGAGGGTGGCGTGATCGCCACGGGGAAAGTCGGTGCGACCTATGCCACCGGCGAACAGCACATCGCCGACCCAGGCGAGCCGCTCACGCTGGCTGAGCAATACCACATGACCCGGGGTGTGGCCGGGGCAGAAATAGACCTCCAGCTCGCAGTTGCCGACTGTCACCTTGTCGCCCTGCGCCAGCCAGCCGTCCGGGCTGAAGGCGGGGGTGTGGGGGAAGCCGAACATCTGGCTCTGCTGGGGCAGCATGTCGAGCCAGAAGGCATCTTCCTGGTGGGGGCCGATGATCTTGACCCCGGTCTGCTCGCGCAGCTCGGCGGCGGCGCCCACGTGATCCAGATGGCCGTGGGTCAGAATGATCTTCGCCAGCACCAGATCGTGCCGGGCGATGGCGGCCAGCAACTTGTCAGCCTCGCCACCGGGGTCGATCAGCGCGGCCTGGCGGGTCTCGTCACACCAGATAAGAGAGCAGTTCTGGGCGAAAGGGGTGACCGGGATCACCTCGAATTTCAACATGCTGGGGTCTCCTGATTGATCTCGGCGGCATGCTGCTCGGCGAAGAAGGCGAGGCAGGCCTGCTTGTCACCGCGAAAGCGGATCCGCTCGCGTTTGTTGTTGAGCTGATAGAGATACATGGGATCGTAGTAGCGAGTCAGCAACAGCCGGATCCAGGCCAGGTGCAGCGCAGTATTGCCGCTGCTGGCCTGCTCCGCCAGGGCGGTTTGCATCAAGCCATCCAGCTCCCGGTGATCCTTGTCGCCGAGCCGCTTCTTGAGGCGCGCCAGGGCTTCGGTCAGGTAGCCGGCAAACAGCGGCCAGCCAGCCTCTGGCCCGTGCATCTCCTGGTAGCGTGACCAGAGATCCTGCACGTAGTCGACTCGGATCTGTTCGGCACGCTCTTCCTGGGGCACATCCACCACCACCAGCGGGGCTTGGCACATGGCCTCATACAGGCTCAGTGGCAGGGCGCAGCGGCCGATGAGGCGACTCTCGTCTTCCACCACGAAGGCCCGCTCGCCCAGGTGACGGCGCTTGAGCAGCTCGATGGCCAGCTTGTTTTCGAAGTTGATGTTGCTGGGTTGGCCTCCCGGCAACTGGCCAAAGGAGGAGCCCCTGTGATGGGCATGACCCTCAAGATCCACCGCCTGGACAACCTGCTCCAGCATATGGGTCTTGCCGGAGCCGGTCATGCCGGTCAGCACTGTCCAGCCACATTCGGCCGAGGCGCTCTCCTGGGTATCTATCAGAAAGCGGCGCAGCTCCTTGTAGCCACCGGCCACCCGGGGGCGGGTGACCCCGGCCTCATGGAGCCACTGCTGCACCGTCTGGGAGCGCAGGCCGCCGCGAAAGCAGTAGAGCAGGGCATCGGGCTGCTGGCGCAATTGCGCCAGCCAGCCATCGAGACGCGCTGCCCGCACGGCACCCCCCACCAGCTTGTGGCCGAGGGCAATGGCGGCCGCCTGGCCCTGCTGCTTGTAACAGGTGCCGACCTTGGCGCGTTCTTCATCGGTCATCAGCGGCAGGCTGACGGCATGGGGGAAGGCCCCCTCCTTGAACTCGACGGGGGCGCGCAGGTCGATGAGTGGCACATCCTTGAGGAAAATAGTGGCCAAGTCCGTGGCGAGTGGCAGCGAACTCATTGAATGACCTCGATAAAGCGTTCGCCATCCTTGACCATCAGCTCGCCGACCGGGGAGAGGGAGAGCCCGGCCGCACGGGCAATGCTCAGCAGCGCGGCCTCGCTCTCTTTACCGACGGCCACCAGCAGGCCGCCGCTGGTCTGGGGATCGCACAGGATATTGCGGGTGCGATCACTCATGGCATCGAGCTTGTCACCATAAGAGTCGAAGTTGCGCAGGGTGCCACCCGGCACGCAGCCCTCATCCAGGTAGTAATCCACCTCGTCCAGCAGCGGCAGCGCCTTGAAGTTCAATCTGGCGCGCAGCCCGGATCCTTCGCACATCTCCAGCAGGTGGCCCGCCAGACCGAAACCGGTTACATCGGTCATGGCGTGCACGCCGGGCAGGGCCGCAAACTGCTGACCAATCTTGTTGAGGGTGCACATGGCCTCGGGGGCCAGTTGCTCATGCTCGGGTTTGAGCTTGCCCTTCTTCTGGGCCGTGGTGAGGATGCCGATGCCAAGGGGCTTGGTCAGATAGAGAATGTCGCCCACCTGGGCGGTGTCGTTCTGCTTGATGGCATCAAGCGGCACTATGCCGGTCACCGCCAGACCGAAGATGGGCTCGGGGGCATCGATGCTGTGACCGCCGGCCAGGGAGATCCCCGCCTCGTGGCACACCTGGCGACCGCCATCGATCACCTGCTGGGCCACTTCAGGCGCCAGGGTGTTGATGGGCCAGCCGAGGATGGCGATGGCGACGATGGGTTTGCCACCCATGGCGTAGATGTCGCTGATGGCATTGGTGGCGGCGATGCGGCCAAAGGTAAAGGGGTCATCGACGATGGGCATGAAAAAATCGGTGGTCGAGACGATGCCCTGGCCGTTGCCGATATCGACCACGGCGGCGTCATCCTTGCTGCTGTTGCCGACGATCAGGGTCGGATCGTCGAAGCCCGGGATCTGGCTCTTGAGAATGGTGTCGAGCACCTTGGGAGAGATTTTGCAGCCACAGCCAGCGCCGTGGCTGTATTGGGTCAGACGAATGGAAGACATAGTTACCCCTTATGCAGAGGCGCTCGTGGCGCCATCTTGATAAACGCGCGGGCTCTGTCGCAACAGCAGGTATCGCAACAATGCACCGCAAATACGGGTGGCCTCGGTGCCAACGGGGGCAGCGATGTCAGGTCACCATGAATGGCGACCAGGCCGGACGGGGAGAAGGGGCGACAAGGTGCGCCAGAGCAGCCCCGCCAAGGGCCACAGGACGGGACATTATGCCACAAAGGGGATAAGGGGTTCGAACTGGAATTTGACCCAGGCAGGGTGGCGGCTGTGTCGGTACTTGTCCGAGGCGAGGCGAATTTAAGTGGGTTGCCATTGACAACGCGCATGCCATGAGTGCGGCAGGGCGGGCATTAACCAAGGCTGTACGGCATAGCAGTAAGTAAAAATAAACTTTTGATAAAACACATGGTTAAGTGTAGTTTGGAGCCGAGGGGGTCTTCGCAATTTATCAAATCCAGACCTCCCCCTGCATCGTGGTTTTACATCAGACAACTCATGCGCTGTGGCTGCGTTTGCTGGTTTTTTTTCATGATGACGGGGTCAAGGGGTGAGAGTGACGTCGGGTCAAGGGGGAACGGGCGTGTCCCATGTCGGATCCTGATCTGACGGTATTTATCTTAATGATCCCCACAGTCCTCAATTGCACTAGGCTGATGTGCGATGGTTTCATATAGCACGACCTTCTGGAAAAACATTAACCATGACAGAGGAATACCTTATGAATTCGAGTGTCAATCTCCCTAAAAAATCCGCCATGAAGGGGCGACTGCTGCTGAGCAGCGCCATCCTGCTTGCCATGCAGGGGCCCGCCTTCGCGGCAGAGTCAGCCGCTCAGAAAGAGGCAACGGCGGCGACCAAGCAGGCCAATGATGCGCTCTACAACCAGCTTCCTTTCTCAAACAAGACGGACTTCACCAATGCCCACAAGGGCTTTATCGCCGCGCTGCCAGATGCCGTGATCAAGGGCGAGCAAGGTAATGTGATCTGGGATCCGACCAAATACGCTTTCATCAAGGAGGGCGACAAGGCTCCCGATACCGTCAACCCCAGCCTGTGGCGCCAGTCGCAGTTGATCAACATCAGTGGTCTGTTTGAAGTCACGGATGGCATCTACCAGGTGCGCAACCTCGATCTGTCCAACATGACCATCATCGAAGGCAAGGATGGCATCACCATCGTCGATCCCTTGATTTCGGCGGAGACAGCCAAAATTGGTCTGGATCTCTACTACAAGCATCGGGGCAACAAACCGGTCAAAGCCGTGATCTATACCCACAGCCACGTCGACCACTATGGCGGCGTCAAAGGGATAGTCAGTGAAGAGGACGTCAAGTCCGGCAAGGTCAAGGTCTATGCCCCCGAGGGCTTCATGGAGGCGGCCGTAGCCGAAAACATCATGGCAGGCAATGCCATGAGTCGCCGCGCCAGCTACATGTATGGCAACCTGCTGCCGCCTGATGCCAAGGGGCAGGTGGGTGCCGGGCTGGGTACCACCACGTCTGCCGGTACCGTGACCCTGATTGCGCCAACGAATTACATCACCAAGACGGGTCAGAAAGAGAGTATCGATGGCCTGACCTATGAGTTTATGATGGCGCCGGGCTCCGAAGCACCGGCCGAGATGCTCTGGTATATCGAAGAGAAGAAAGCGATCTCTGCCGCCGAGGATGCCACCCACACCCTGCATAACACCTACTCCCTGCGCGGCGCCAAGATCCGCGAGCCGCTGCCCTGGTCCAAATACCTGAATCAGGCCCTGACCATGTGGGGCGACAAGGCAGAGGTGATCTTTGCCCAGCACCACTGGCCTACCTGGGGCAACAAGGAAGTCACGACACTGCTCAAGTCCCAGCGTGACCTCTATCGCTTTATCAACGATGAAACCCTGCGGATGATCAACCACGGTTATACCCGTGATGAAATCGCCGCCAAGTTCAAGTTGCCGGAGAACCTGGCGAATACCTGGTCTAGCCGTGGCTATTACGGCTCCATCAGCCACAACGTCAAGGCGACCTATGTGCTCTATCTGGGCTGGTTTGACGGTAACCCGGCCACCCTGGATGAACTGCCGCCAGTGGAAGCTGCCAAGAAGTATGTCGATTACATGGGCGGAGCCGATAACATCCTGAAGAAGGCAAAGGATGATTTCTCCCAAGGTAATTATCGCTGGGTGGCTCAGGTCGTGAGCAAGGTGGTGTTTGCCGATCCGGATAACAAGGCGGCTCGCGAACTGGAAGCCGATGCCCTCGAACAAATGGGTTATCAGGCTGAGTCCGGCCCGTGGCGCAACTTCTACCTGACCGGTGCCAAGGAGCTGCGCGGGGGGGTCACAAAGCTGGCTACCCCGAATACCGCCAGCCCGGATACGGTGCGCGCCATGTCACTGGATATGTTCTTTGACTACCTGGCAGTGCGTCTGAACAGTGAAAAGGCGGGCAATGCCCATGCGATGCTGAACTTCGACTTCGGTGATCAAGGAGGGAAGTATAAGGTCGAGCTGGAAAATGGTGTGCTCAACAACACCGCCAATGCCCAGGACGATAAGGCCGATGCGACCATCACGCTCTCCCGTGATGTGCTCAACAACCTGTTGCTCAAGCAGACCACCTTCGAACAGGCCGTGGCAGCAGGGGACGTCAAGATAAACGGCAATGCCGACAAGCTCAAGGAAGTGCTCAGTTATCTGGATAACTTCGAGTTCTGGTTCAACATCGTTACTCCATGAACCAGCGACTAGCTCGACTCCTGGTGTGCAGCTTGCTGGTCGTGGGGGTTTCCCCCACGACCAGGGCTTGCGGCTATGACATGGCCTGGGACAACCCCTTCCAGCTCAGTTGGCCCGGTTCTTTCGATGTTGCGCTGGCGACGGCAACTGCCATCTCTGCCAACAAATTGGATCCCATTTTGGCCATCACGGGAAAAGAGGGATTTGGCCGTAGTTATCAATGGCTGAACCAGCTTAGATCAACCCTGAAAACGACCGGTATCCCGGGCAATGTGTCCATTTTGCTGGTGGATTCCGGGCTCTGGTCCCGGTTAAGGGGCAAACAGACCCTGCTGTTGCAGAGTCACACCCAGGGGCCCGTCGAGGGTGACAGGGTGGTGCTGCTGAGCGAGGCAGCCATCGATGCCTTGCTGGCGGGTCGCCTCTCCGCCAAGGAGGCGATACATCTGGGGGTCATGACGGTCAACAATGATGCGGATGGTGCTTTTTTGCAGCAACTGGATCAGGCCTTGGCCACGAGATCTGCCGAGAGCTGAGATGCGCTTCATAACGAACAAAGCCGCCAGTCAGGCGGCTTTTTTATTGGCGCGATGTCAACGTGACAGGGAGTTAACCAGGGAGGACTCGCTAGGTGCCACATATGGGCTGTCCAGTGCTGCCGGACGATAAAGGTCGGGTGAAGGGATAGACTGGATCTAGCCCATCACAGTGTTTGAGGAGAACGCCGTATGAAACTCTACGCCCACCCCTTCTCGTCTTACAGCCAGAAAGTGCTGATCGCCCTCTACGAGAATGCCATCTCGTTTGGCTATCGGAACCTCGAAGATCCGGCGGCCAACGCCGAGCTTGTCGCCCTCTGGCCGCTCAAGCGTTTCCCGGTGTTGCTGGACAATGGCCGCACCATCCTCGAGAGCAGTACCATCATCGAGTACCTCCAGCACTGTTACCCCAGCCCCGTTCAGCTGATCCCGGAGGGGGAGGCGGGGCTAGAGGTTCGCATGCTCGATCGCCTGTTCGACAACTATGTGATGACGCCGATGCAGAAGGTGGTACTGGACGGCTTGCGTCCAGATGGTGACAAGGATGCCTCTGGGGTGGCACAGGCGCGCGATTTGCTGGGCAGGATCTACCCCTGGCTCGACGATCGCCTGGCTGGACGCCGCTGGATAGCCGGCGATCGCTTCACCCTGGCCGATTGCGCCGCCGCCCCCTCACTCTTTTATGCCGACTGGGCCCACGAGATCCCCTCTCTCTATACCCGACTGCGAGATTATCGCGCTCGGCTGCTGAGTCACCCCTCCATCGCGCGCACCGTGGACGAGGCGCGCCCCTACCGCCACTATTTTCCGCTCGGGGCCCCCGCGCGGGACTAGCGACATGGGCCAGGCCAATGGTGACCGGCACTGTGATGGCGAGTGGCGCCGGTATCTCCGATGGCAGGTCGCCATCTGGCACAAGAGAGAGGCCCGCAATCGCGGGCCTCTTTTTGGCATGTTTTGGGTGGGTCATCCCCTCAGGAGAGATGTCGGGGAGGGCGCCCTTAGCGGGCGCGCACCACCATGCCCTTGAGGTAGAAGCCTTCCGGATAGGCGGTGCCGATGGGGTGATCCGAGGCCTGGGTGAGCAGCTCCAGGATCTGGGCATCGCGACCGGCATCGAGGGCCGCATCGGCCACTATCTTCTGGAACAGACTCTGCTCCATCAAGCCGGTGCAGGAGTAAGTCAGCAGCACGCCACCCGGCGCGAGCAACTGGAACGCCAGCATGTTGATGTCCTTGTAGCCACGGCAGGCGCCCAGCAGCTGGGCCTTGCTGTCGGCAAACTTGGGCGGATCCAGCACGATGACGTCGAACTTCTCGCCCTTCTCGCGGTATTCGCGCAGCAGCTTGAACACGTCATGGCGCACGAACTGGGTGTTGGAGACATCCAGGCCGTTGAGCTCGGCGTTCTGACGGGCAACGTCCAGGGCGTTCTGGGAGAGATCGACGTTGACCACTTCCCGGGCGCCGCCCTTGAGGGCATAGATACCAAAGCCGCCGGTGTAGCAGAAGCAGTTGAGTACCCGCTTGCCTTCGGCGTACTTGGCGGCGGTCTGACGGTTATCGCGCTGATCCAGATAGAAACCGGTCTTGTGACCGTTGCGGATGTCCACCAGGATCTTGACGCCGCCGTTCTCCTCGATCACCACAGGCTCGTTCGGTGTCTCGCCATAGATGACGCCAGTGCGCTCTTTGAGCCCCTCTTTCTTGCGCACCGCCACGTCGGAGCGCTCATAGATGCTGCACTCGGGGTAGAGGGTACGCAGGGCTTGGGTGATCAGCTCGCGCTGGAACTCGGCGCCGGCGGAGAGGATCTGGCACACCAGGAAGTTGGCGTAGCGATCGATGGTCAGACCCGGCAGGCCATCGGATTCGGCGGCACACAGGCGATAGCCGGTGAGGCCCTGCCGCTTGATCAGCGGATCCCGGGACTCCTGGGCATAGGAGAGGCGACGAATGAAGAAGTCGAGATCGACGGCCTCGTCTTTATCGAAGGTCCAGACCCTGGCGCGGATCTGGGAGCTGCCGGACCAGGCGCCCCGGGCGAGCCACTTGCCATCGTTGGAGTAGATCTCGACGGTGTCGCCATCGATGGGGTTGCCCTGCACCTTGTCGATCCCCTTGGAGAAGATCCAGGGGTGACGGCGCAGCAGGGATTTTTCGCGGCCTTTGACGAGATAGATGGAAGCGCTCATGGGAGTTGCCAGATGGTCAAAAGAAATGGGGCCACATTCTATGTGGCCCCTCCCAAAAACTCAAAGGCAAAACGCAGTGGTGATGGGTTGAGTCAGATCTTGAGACCACGCAGAGCCTGTGTCAGCTCCGTTGCCGTGGCCTTGAGGCCTGCGGTACCGGCCACCGAGGCGCTGGCGGACTCTTCCACTTGGCTCGCCTCGTGACGGACCCGGTCCAGATTACGGCTGATCTCCTCGGCCACCGAACTCTGCTGCTCGGAGGCGGTGGCTATCTGGGTGCTCATCTCCAGCACCGCATCGCTGTGGTGGCTGAGCTTCTCGATATCCAACCCCACTTCGGCGATCAGACGCTGGCTCTGCTCGGCGCGCTCGACGGTTTTCTCCATGATGTCGTTGAGTGCGCCCGTGCCCCCTTGCAGCTCTTCGATCATCTTCTGGATCTCGACCGTGGCTTGCTGGGTGCGGCTGGCCAGGGTGCGTACCTCATCGGCGACCACCGCGAAGCCACGACCCTGCTCACCGGCCCGGGCCGCCTCGATGGCGGCATTGAGGGCCAGCAGGTTGGTCTGCTGGGAGATGGCATTGATGACGGCGATCACCTCGTTGATGCGATTGGCGTTGTGGGTCAACCGCTCCACCGCGCCAGAGGCATTGCCTATCTCGCTGGCCAGGGTGCTGATGGCCTCTATGGTACGGGTCACCCGGTTGGCGCCCTGGTTGGCCTCGTCACTCGACTGGCGGGTCTGGGCCAGGGAGTCATTGGCATTGCGGGCGACCTCGCGAATGGCGGCGGACATCTGCTCCATGGCGGCGGCCAGGGAGTCCATGTGCTGGCGTTGATCCATGGCGAGGGATTCGCCGTCACTGGCATGTTCGCGAAACTCGTCGGCGGCCATGGTGAGGGCTTCAGCAGACTCTTCCACCAATTGCACTATCTTATGCTGACGGTCGGTAAATCTGTCGATGCTGCCCGCCAGCACGGAAAACTCGTCCCGGACCGGGAAGAAGTTGAGGCGATGGGTGAGATCGCCGTCAGCCACCGTCTGCAGGGCCTTGTTGGTGGAGTAGAGGGCGCCGGATACGAAGGTCATCAGATAATGGGTGACCAGTGCCATCAGCGCGGCCACCAGGGCGATGACGGTGAGGGTGCTGCCCTGGTTGTCCCAGGGGGAGAACTGGCTGGCATCCAGGGTGGCGGTGAGGTAGCCCGCCTGACCGGCACTGGCGGTGACGCTGCGGTGCTCGCCCTGCTCACTGATGCCAGGAGTACCGCTGGGGCTTAAGCTCAAGCCGGCAGGCAGGGTCAGGGTCGGTTGCTGGCTGACCAGCTGCGCCGTGGTCTCCACCTTGCTTTGCAAGGCGTCGAGGCGCAGCTGCATCTGCTGGGCGTGGCTGCTCGATAGCAGATACCAGGAGAGTACCGCGATGAAGATCAGCGGGCACCAGAAGGTGATGAGGAATTTTTCACTGATGGTGAGATGAATGAGATAGCGGTCAACCCAACGAAACTTTACTTCTTTCATAATGGTATTTGCATCCTGCACAACAGAGAGTGTCGGCATCATTATCGGCTTGCCCTCTCATTGCTTAAGGAAAAGGTGTGAAAAATGGGAGAGCAAGCGTTTTCGGTCAAGGTGTTTGGGCGAGTGCAAGGGGTGGGCTTTCGCTACTTCACTCAGGAGCGAGCCTTGCAACTGGGCTTGAGGGGGCATGCCTATAACCTGGAGGATGGTTCGGTCGAGGTCGTGATCTGCGGACCCAGGGAGCAGGTACAGATGATGCTGGGTTGGCTCGAACACGGTCCGCGCACCGCCGCCGTGACCCACATCGAGTATTTGGCCCATGAGGGGGAGGTCAGGGCGGGCTTTCACATCAATTAGCGCTAGGCTCGTCACGCCCGGACGCTCTGCTTGTTAGCGGTTCCGGGCAGGTGATGGGTCATATCAAGGTGACAGATCCGCCCCCCTGGGGGGTGACAGTGCCGGTGCGTTGGCATTGCCATGATGGGCATGGCAATAAACAGGAGTGACTTCATGGACGATCCCTTACGCGAGCGACTGCTTGATCAGGCGCGTGCCCTCATCAATCACTATTGGGCCGCGACCCTGGCCCTGCGCCAGCAGGCGGGCCTGGAGCAAGTCCATGGCTACCGCATCGCGGCGCGCAGGCTCCATGCCCTGCTGGCCCTGTGGCGCCCGCTCATTTACCACCCCAGGCTGGAGCGGCGGCTGCTGAATTCGGTGCGCCGTCTCTCCCCGTTGCGGGATGAACAGGTCTACGCCAGCCATTTCTTGCATCATAAGGCCGCGAACAAAGGGGATGAGAAGGAGGGCAAGGGGGCAGTAGCTGAGCCTGTGCCACCCAAGGTGAACATGCTGGCGGTGGCCCTCGACGGCTGGCTCGATGCGGTACAACAGGTGCCAGCAGGCTTTGATCCACTGCCTTGGTATCGGCTCCAGCTTGGTCTGCGACTGAGCCTGCTGCTCAACCAGAGTGATGATGAACAGAGTGCCAAATCCAAGAAGCTCAAGAATGACAAGCTGTTGCGCCAATGGCACAAGGCTCGGGTCGAGATCAAGCAGCTCCGCTATGGCTGCGAGCTCTTGGTGGCCATGGGGGCGGGGGATCCGGATTGGTTGACCCTGCTTGGCCGTTGGCAGGAGCAGTTGGGTCAGTTGCAAGATGGCCGGCAGTGGTACAAGCGGCTGCGCCGGGAAAAGAGCACCGCCAAGCAGCAACGGCTGTTGCGGGCCCTGCGCAAGAAAGGGGGCTGGCAGCTACAACGGCTCTCCTGTCAGCGCGGTGAACTCGTTGGGTTGAGCCTCTTGATGCTCAAGGTCGATTGAGGCGCGGCGGCCAATCAGGCGCGAGGATTGCCACTCATCAGCCTTGGCGAGGGTGAGACAAACAAGGGGCCCATTGGGCCCCTTGTTTGATAATGGCGCGGGGTTTACTTGACCCGCATGCCTGGCTGGGCGCCGTCCTGCGGCTCCAAAATCCAGAGATCTTTTCCACCGGGGCCCGCGGCCAGCACCATGCCCTCTGACATGCCAAAGCGCATCTTGCGCGGCGCCAGGTTGGCCACCATCACGGTCAGCTTGCCTTCCAGATCTTCCGGGTTGTAGGCGGACTTGATGCCGGCGAACACCTGACGGGTCTCACCACCGAGATCCAGCTGCAACTTGAGCAGCTTGTCGGCCTCAGGCACCGCTTCGGCCTTCTTGATCAGCGCCACCCGCAAGTCAATCTTGGCGAAATCCTCATAGGAGATAGTCGGGCTGATGGGGTCATCCGCCAGCGGGCCGGTGGGCTTGGGGGCCTGCTCTTTGGCCAGATCTTCCTTGGAGGCTTCGATCATGGCCTCAATCTTGGCCGGTTCGATGCGGGCGAACAGCGCCTTGAACGGGGCCAGCTGATGATTGGTGAGCGGCTGGGCCACCCCTTCCCAGCTGAGGGTCTCATTCAAGAAGGCTTCGGCGCGCTCGGCCAAGAGTGGCATGACGGGCTTGAGGTAAGCCATCAGCACCCGGAACAGGTTGATGCCGACGGAGCAGACGTCCTGCAGCTGCGCATCCGCGCCTTCCTGCTTGGCGATGACCCAGGGGGCCTTGTCGTCCACGTAGCGGTTGGCCTTGTCGGCCAGCGCCATGATCTCGCGAATGGCGCGGCTGAACTCGCGGGCCTCGTAGGCGTCGGCAATAGCCGTGCTGGCGTTGGCAAACTCGGCGTAGAGCTCGGGTTCGCTGCAGCTGTCAGCCAGCTTGCCGTCGAAGCGCTTGGTGATGAAACCGGCGTTGCGGGAGGCCAGGTTGACCAGCTTGTTGACCACATCGGCATTGACCCGGGAGACGAAGTCTTCCAGGTTCAGATCTAGATCGTCGATGCGGCTGTTGAGCTTGGCGGCGTAGTAGTAACGCAGGCATTCCGGATCCAGGTGCTTGAGATAGGTGCTCGCCTTGATGAAGGTGCCCTTGGACTTGGACATCTTGGCACCGTTGACGGTCACATAACCGTGCACGTTGACCTTGGTCGGCTGGCGGAAACCTGCCCCTTCCAGCATGGCTGGCCAGAACAGGCAGTGGAAGTAGGCGATGTCCTTGCCGATGAAGTGATAGAGCTCGGCGGTGGAGTCTTGTCGCCAGTAGCTGTCGAAATCGATGTCGCCGCGCTTGTTGCACAGGTTCTTGAACGACGCCATGTAGCCGATGGGGGCATCCAGCCAGACGTAGAAGTACTTGCCCGGCGCCCCCGGGATCTCGAAGCCGAAGTAGGGGGCGTCACGGGTGATATCCCACTGCTGCAGGCCGCTCTCGAACCACTCCTGCATCTTGTTGGCCATCTCTTCCTGGATGGCGCCTGAGCCGCGCACCCAGCCGGCGAGCCAGGTTTCGAACTGGGGCAGGTCGAAGAAGAAGTGCTCTGAGTCCTTCATCACCGGGGTGGCACCGGAGACGGCGGATTTCGGATCGATGAGCTCGGTCGGGCTGTAAGTGGCACCGCAAGCATCGCAGTTGTCACCGTATTGCTCGGGGGACTTGCACTTGGGGCAGGTGCCCTTGACGAAGCGATCCGGCAGGAACATGGACTTTTCCGGATCAAACAGCTGAGTGATGGTGCGGCCCTTGATGAAGTCGCCATCCTTCAGCCGCCCGTAGATCTGCTCCGCCAGCGCGCGGTTCTCGTCGCTGTGGGTGGAGTGATAGTTGTCAAAGCTGATGTTGAAGCCGGCAAAATCCCCCTGATGCTCCTCGGACACGGCCGCGATCATCGCTTCCGGGGTGATCCCGAGCTGCTGCGCCTTGAGCATGATGGGGGTGCCGTGGGCATCGTCGGCACAGACGAAATGCACCTGATGGCCACGCATTCGCTGATAACGAACCCAGATATCGGCCTGGATGTGTTCCAGCATGTGGCCAAGATGGATGGAGCCATTGGCATAGGGGAGGGCGCAGGTTACCAGCATTGTACGAGGATCAGTTGCCATAATACGTTCTTTATGTGCCTGTTGGGATGATACAGTGCCGAGCATGTTACCCGAATTGGGGGCGGCCTGCCTAGGTCTGCGGCCCTTCATGGGCGCGGGCTTGGCCCTTATGAGGTAGGTTTTCCACTCACCCTCAGCATAATGACGACATAATGAGGATTTCATGGTGATTGATTCAGTTAAACAGGTACTTGCCGAATTTAAGCCAATCGGTTGGGGCAAGAGCCTGGTTGACGCCGGTTTTGTCCGTGCCATCAACGAGCAGGAGCAAACCCTGCAGATCAGACTGGTGCTGCCCTTTGCCGGCGCTTCCTGGTTTGAACAGATCAAGGCTGAGTTTGATGACAGGTTGCGCACCTTGACCGGGGCGAGCCAGATCGAGTGGCAATGCGACATCGATGTGGCCAGCATGCCCCGGGCCCAGCATCTCAATGCGGTGCAGGGGATCCGCAACATATTGGTGGTTGCCTCGGGCAAGGGGGGGGTGGGTAAATCCACCACGGCGGTCAATCTGGCGCTGGCGCTGCAAAAAGAGGGGGCGCGGGTCGCCATTCTGGATGCGGACATCTATGGTCCCTCGGTCCCCATCATGCTGGGCTCCCAGCAAGAACGCCCCAGCAGCCAGGATGGCAAGACCATGCTGCCGGTGGAGGCGTGTGGCCTCAAGAGCAACAGCATCGGTTATCTGGTGGCCGAGCAGGACGCCACCATCTGGCGTGGTCCCATGGCCAGCAAGGCACTGGCGCAGATACTGCACGAAACCCGCTGGGGCGAGCTGGATTATCTGGTGGTCGACATGCCGCCGGGCACCGGCGACATCCAGCTCACCCTGGCCCAGCAGGTACCGACCTCGGGGGCCGTCATCGTCACTACCCCCCAGGATGTGGCACTGGCGGATGCACGCAAAGGCATTGCCATGTTCAACAAGGTGAATGTGCCGGTGCTCGGCATCATAGAGAACATGAGCTATCACCTGTGCAGCGCCTGCGGCCACCACGAAGCCCTGTTTGGTACCGGCGGTGGCCAGAAGATGGCTGAGCAGTATCATGTGGACTTGCTTGGTCAATTGCCGCTGCACATCGATATTCGTCAGCACATGGATGATGGCCGTCCGACGGTGTTCTTTGCCCCGGAAGGTGAGCTGGCTCAGAGCTATTTGAAGCTGGCTCGTCGGGTCGCTGCTGCGCTCTATTTCAGCGGTAAACCGATTGCGACCCCCCTGTTTACCCTGGCGGTGGACGAATAATCGTCGGTTGGCGGTTCAGTGGGTATTTAGGGTGGGCAGGTCCCACCCTTTTCCATATAATGGATCGGTTTAAACCTTTCCCGCAGCGCTTCTTTTTTAGGTATTTGTCATGTCTGATACTCAACATTCGTGTGTGATCATCGCCATTGCAGGGGCGTCAGCGTCCGGCAAGAGCCTCATCGCCCAGACCATCTACGAAGAGCTGGTGGCCGAACTGGGGGCGGGTGAGATCGGGGTGATCTCCGAAGATTGTTACTACAAAGATCAGACCCATCTGACCATGGAAGAGCGGGTCAAGACCAACTACGACCACCCCAGCGCCATGGATCACAGCCTGCTGGTCGAGCATCTGGTGCAGCTTATCAAGGGGGCAGGGGTCGAGATCCCCCAGTACTCCTACACGGAACATACCCGCATCAGCGAGACCAGCTACTTTGCACCGCGCAAGGTCATCATCCTCGAAGGGATATTGTTGCTGACTGACAGCCGGCTGCGCGAGCTGATGGATGCCTCCATCTTCATGGATACCCCGCTGGACATCTGTCTGGTGCGCCGCCTGGTGCGCGATGTGCAAGAGCGTGGCCGTACCATGGACTCGGTGCTCAAGCAGTACCAGAAAACCGTGCGCCCCATGTTCCTGCAGTTCATCGATCCCTCCAAGCAGTATGCGGACGTGATAGTGCCCAGAGGCGGCAAGAACCGCATCGCCATCGACATGCTCAAGGCGCGTATTCGCCACATGCTGGTGGGTTAACAACATGAGGAAGCCGGGTCACTGCCCGGCTTTTTTAAATGCCATTTTTGTCAGGAGAGTCGCAGAATGCGTCTTTGTGATACCGATATCGAACGTCATCTGGACGAAGGCAAGATAGTCATCGAACCCAGGCCCGGAGTAGAGCGGATCAGCGGCGTCAGCGTCGATGTGCTGCTTGGCAACGAGTTCCGGGTGTTTCGCGACCACACAGCCCCCTTCATCGATCTCAGCGGCCCGAGCAGCGAGATGGCCAGTGCCATCGATCGGGTGATGAGCGAGGAGATCCACATTGCGGATGGGGATGCCTTCTATCTGCACCCAGGTCAGCTTGCCCTGGCGGTGACCTATGAGTCAGTGACCCTGCCTGCCGATATCGTTGGCTGGCTCGATGGCCGCTCCTCGTTGGCCCGTCTCGGGTTGATGGTGCACGTGACCGCACACCGCATCGATCCGGGTTGGTCCGGCCGCATCGTGCTCGAGTTCTACAACGGCGGCAAACTGCCGCTGGCGCTGCGTCCCAAGATGAAGATAGGGGCGCTCAACTTCGAGATGCTCTCCGGCGCCGCGGCCCGCCCCTACAACAAGCGTGAAAATGCCAAGTACAAGAGTCAGCAAGGTGCGGTCGCCAGCCGTATGAGTGAAGACTGAGTCGACAATTTTCCCTGCAAAGGCGCCTCTGTTGTGGCGCCTTTTTACTGCCTGTTTCCCCAGACAGCGTTCTGTGCTCCTGTAGCGGTCTGATCATTCCGGTGCAGCGTGGCGTCGTGAGCCTGATCAGGTGGAACGGCGCTGGCATTGGCAGAGGGATCCATGATGTCTGTGCGTGATGGCAGTTAGCTGCGCTGAGTCGCATTGCACTCTTTGTCATGACTGTGCTGGCTGAGCCGATGAGATTGTCCCGCTCGCGGTGTCCAATCGACTCATCCTGACCGGGACACTGGCCCCGACTGATGAGCTATGTGTCGTCAACATGTGGCTATCGTGTGCCATTTCCTGGTCATAAAACTTGGCGTGATCCGTATTGTTGGCCACGATATCGCAAATGTTGAGCTTGTTTTACCCTCCGTTCGCGTTTTTTTGCCCGAATGTTGAATGTGCTTCTTGTGTTAATGAGTTGTTGATAGTCCCGTGGGGCAAGGGGCCAGCCTCGGTTTTTTAAAATGCGCTTTATTTTTATGACTGAAATATTTCAGGGGTGGCTATTGCCTCCCGAGCCATCTGGGCATAATCCGCCGCAACTCATAAACAGGTTCGTTTTTATGTTGGAAATGATTAACGGTTTGGGTTTGTGGTGGTTCATTGGCTTGGCGCTGGCCGTGCTCTTTGTACTGACGTATGAATTTATCAACGGGTTTCATGACACGGCCAATGCGGTAGCGACGGTGATTTACACCAAGGCGATGCCTGCAAACATGGCGGTGGTGGCCTCCGGAATCTTCAATTTTGCCGGTGTCATGCTCGGTGGCCTGGGGGTGGCTTATGCCATCGTCCATCTGTTGCCTATCGATCTGCTGCTCGGGATGGATTCGAGCCAGGGGCTCGTCATGGTCTTCTCCCTGCTCTTCTCCGCCATCGTCTGGAATCTGGGTACCTGGTACTTCGGTATTCCGGCGTCCAGCTCTCACACCCTGATAGGCTCCATTCTGGGGGTGGGTGGCGCTTATGCCTGGATCAACGATCAGCCCCTGGCGCAGGGGATCAACGTTGGCAAGGCCATCGATATCATGCTGTCGCTCATCGTCTCGCCCACACTGGGCTTTATCATCGCGGCCGGGCTGCTGTTTGCTCTTAAACGCGTCTGGCAGGGCAGCAAGATCCACAAGACCCCGGAAGAGCGGTTGCTGGTCGATGGCAAGAAGCACCCTCCCTTCTGGGCACGACTGACCCTGGTCGCATCGGCCATGGGAGTGAGCTTCGTGCATGGCTCCAATGATGGTCAGAAGGGGATCGGCCTGGTGATGTTGGTGCTCATCTGTATGGCACCCGCTTATTTCGCCCTCGACATGGGCAGCCGCCCTTATGACATCGACAGAACTCAGGATGCCAACCGTCGCATTACCGAGATCTATCAGCGCAATCAGGATCAACTGGTGGGTCTGATTGACTTTCAGCGTCCTGCCAAGGTCAACCATCATCCGGTGACCCATTGCGAGGCAGGGAATACCTTGTCGGCCATGGCGACCCTGGATGACAGGCTTGGCAAGGTGCGTAGCTACGATGGTCTGAGCCTGGAAGAGCGCCGTGAAGTACGCCGCCTGCTGCTGTGTGTCGATGATACGGCCCGCAAAGTCGCCAAGCTGCCGCTACCTGGCAAGGAGCTGACCGATCTCGCCAAGTGGCGCAAGGATCTGACTGCGACTGCCGAATATGCCCCGACCTGGGTCATCGTCTCCATCGCCCTGGCCCTGGGCTGTGGCACCATGGTGGGCTGGCGCCGTATCGTTCACACCGTCGGCGAGAAGATAGGCTCGAGCGGCATGACTTATAGCCAGGGCATTGCCGCCCAGATCACGGCCGCCACCTCGATAGGGATCGCCAGTCTGACCGGCATGCCGGTATCCACCACCCATATCCTCTCCTCGGCGGTGGCGGGTACCATGGTGGCCAACGGCTCTGGCCTGCAGAGCCAGACCGTCAAGACCATCTTGATCGCCTGGGCGCTGACGCTGCCGCTGACCATGGTGCTTTCGGGGGGACTCTTCATCCTGAGCAATGCCCTGCTGGGCTAAGTCACGCTGAGTAGCACACAAACGCAAGCCGCCCTCGGGGCGGCTTTTTTTGGCTCTGAATATCCGCCCAGCGACGGGATCCTGCTCTGGACCTGCTGGCCGTGTGCGCTCGCTGTCACATGCCCAGCCCTCCCCATCATTCCCATCTAGCTGGGCGTGGATAAAAAGAGGCGCCCTCGGGCGCCTCTTCTCATGACAAGGTGGTTGATCAGTTGCAGCAGCGTCCCTTGACCAGATTGCCAATCATCACCACGGCGGCCACCAGCAGATAGGCGGCGAAGATGACGATCAGCCACTGGGGCATGGAAAAACTGAGGAACTGCCAACTGATCTCGCTGCAATCTCCATCGGGGAAGAAGAGCCAGGGAACCCAGGTGTCCAGGGGAAGCCAACTGGGGAAGTCGGCATAGGGGCTGCAGACATTGAAGGGGGAGGGATTGATTTGATAATCAACGTGCTGCAGCGCCAGTTGCAAACCACGGAAGGCACTGAAGACCCAGAGCAGCAAGGCCCCCCAGCGCAGATACCATTGCTGCGGGTTGACCATGCCAATCAGGCCGGCGGTGAGCACACCAAGGATGGCGATGCGTTCATAGATGCACATGACACAGGGATGCAGCCCGAGGATGTGCTGGAAGAAGAGCGCGCACAATTCGAAGGCGAGGGCGGAGGCCGCGAGCAGGCCCCAGGCCCAGCGCTGACAGGCAATATGGCGGAGAAATGCAATCATCTGATTGATCCTGAAGGGGAAGATGAGACGGATTAGAGCAGAGCAAGGCGCAAAAGAAAAGGGCCCTTCCTGGGCCCTTTTCTCAGTGTGCCAGTGGCAATGCACTGCTGGCGGCACTGCTGTGGTGCAACAACCAACCCGCCTCGTAGTACCAGCTGGTAATGGGGCCGAGTAAAAACTCCACTGAGATGAAGCCAATGCCACCCAGCACCAGGGTGTAGGGCAGCGCCATCCACACCATGCGCCCGTAGGAGAGGCGTAGTAGAGGGGCCAGTGCCGATGTGAGCATGAATAGGAAGGCGGCTTGGCCGTTGGGGGTCGCCACCGATGGCAAATTGGTCCCCGTATTGATGGCAACCGCCAGCATGTCGAACTGATCCCGGCTGATGGCGCCGTTTAACAGGGCGGTCTTCACCTCATTGATGTAGACGGTGCCGACGAAGACGTTGTCACTCACCATGGAGAGCAGACCATTGGCCAGATAGAAGAGGGCTAGCTGATCGTCCGGATCGGCGGAGAGCACCATCTGGATCACCGGTCTGAACAGCTGCTGATCGATGATGACGGCCACCACGCTGAAGAAGACGGCAAGCAGGGCGGTGAAGGGCAAGGCCTCCTCGAAGGCTTTGCCAAGGGCATGCTCTTCGGTGATGCCAGTCAAGGAGGTTGCCAGCACAATGACGGTCAAACCGATGAGACCGACGGCGGCCAGATGCATGGCAAGCCCCACGATCAGCCAGACGGCAATCAGGGCCTGAACAATCAACTTGGCCTTGTCCTGAGGAGTTCGGCGCTCGTCTTCATAGCGGTTGTAGTCTTCCATGATACGGCGAACCGCATTGGGCAACTTGGCGCCATAACCAAACCAGCGGCACTTCTCGACCAGTATGCAGGTGAGCAGGCCACAGAAGAACACGGGGATGGTGACCGGTGACATGCGCATGGCGAACTCGCCGAAGTGCCAACCCGCCTGCTCGCCGATGATGAGGTTCTGGGGCTCACCGACCAGCGTACAGACGCCACCGAGGGCGGTACCTATGGCGGCATGCATCATCAGGCTGCGCAGGAAGGCGCGAAAATCGTCCAGATGCTGACGGTTGAGCTCGGCGACGGTGACATCATCCGTGTGGTCGTGATCATGACCAAACTCCTTGCCGGAGGAGACCTTGTGATAGATAGCGTAGAAACCGGTGGCGACGCTTATCACCACGGCGATGACCGTCAGGGCATCCAGGAAGGCCGAGAGGAAGGCAGACACCAGGCAGAAGGCCAGGGAAAGCAGGGTCTTGGAGCGTATGCGGATCAGCATCTTGGTAAACACATAGAGCAGCAGCTGCTTCATGAAGTAGATGCCGGCCACCATGAACACCAATAGCAAGAGCACTTCTATATTGGCGACCAGCTCATGCTTGACCTGCTCGGCCGAGGTCATGCCGATCAGCACGGCCTCGATGGCGAGCAGACCGCCGGGTTGCAACGGGTAGCATTTGAGGGCCATGGCCAGGGTGAAGATGAACTCCACCACCAACAACCAGCCAGCGAAGAAGGGATCCAGGTGGAAGGCGATGGGGTTAATGATCAAGAAGGCGATGATGGCGCTCTTGTACCAGTTTGGGGCATGCCCTAAAAAGTTCTTCGCAAAGGCTTGCCCTAGGCTAATCGGCATAATAGTGAGTCTCAGTGATTATTGTTGGACGCTGTGTTGATACCCAGGACGCTGGCGGGCACACACCAAGATGCTGTCGCTTATTTGATTGATTCCCCATGATTTTAATCAAAAATGGGGCTAACTATAAATTACATAATGAAGCTTGCCCATGACTTGCTCGCAATTTCGGGGCATGCATGAGTCTCGAACTCGGCGGGCGATGAATTTATATACGTTTTGATAACAAAACAGTGCGTTTATGTGAGCAGAGGACTGACCTTCTGCTTGCCACGACCCCCTGCTTTGCTATTATTCGGGAGCCTTTTTACGCACGAGAATCGAGTCACTTCATGGTTATAAAAGCGCAGAGCCCTGCCGGGTTTGCCGAGGAATATATCATCGAGTCCATCTGGAACAATCGCTTTCCGCCAGGCTCTATACTGCCGGCAGAACGCGAGCTGTCCGAATTAATCGGTGTTACCCGCACTACGCTGCGTGAAGTGCTGCAACGCTTGGCCCGTGATGGCTGGCTGACCATTCAGCATGGCAAGCCGACCAAGGTCAATAACTTCTGGGAAACATCGGGTCTTAATATCCTCGAGACCCTGGCCCGCCTGGATCAGGACAAGGTGCCTGAGCTGGTGGCGCAGTTGCTGTCTGCGCGCACCAACATCTGCACCATCTTCATCCGGGGCGCGATCCGCAACAATCCGGAACAAGCTGCCGAAATCTTGCGGGCTGCGGACAGTGTCGATAACAGTGCCGATGCCTATGCCGAGTTTGACTATCGTCTGCATCATCAACTTGCGTTTGCCTCGGGCAACCCCATCTATGCCCTGATCCTGAACGGTTTCAAGGGGCTTTATAGCCGGGTTGGTCGTTACTACTTCTCCGATACTCAGGCTCGCGCCTCCGCTGATGCCTATTACAAGGTGTTGCGCACGCTGGCAGAGACCAAGAATCACGAAGATGTCTACAAGACGGTACGCCAATACGGCATTGAGTCCGGTAAGTTATGGACTCGCCTGCGCACAGATATGCCGAGCAACCTGTGCGATAACTGATGACGTTGAGCCCCTCTGGGATCTCGCCGAGTGATGGTAGAAAAAGAGCGCGCCCCAGGGCGCGCTCTTTGCATTATCTGTCATGGGGCAGGGTCAAGGGGAGGGGCGTCGCTCTGGACAACGACCGATGATATCACTTGGCAGATCGCCATTGTCTTGCTCCAGCACGACATCAAACCCCCATAGCAGATGCACATGCTTGAGCACTTCATGATGGGAGTCGCCGAGTGGGATGCGGTTGTGAGGAATATAACGCAAGGTCAGAGCGCGATCCCCCTTCACGGCCACATCATAGACTTGGATGTTGGGCTCCAGATTGCTGAGATTGTACTGGGCCGAGAGGGCGTTGCGGACCAGGTGATAACCCTCTTCGTTATGGATGGCCGCAATCTTGAGGTAGTTCTTCAGATCGTCATCATCGATGGCGAACAGTTTCAGATCGCGCATCACTTTCGGGCTGAGAAACTGGCTGATGAAGCTCTCATCCTTGAAGTTCTGCATGGCAAAGTGGAGGGTATCCACCCAGTTGGTGCCGGCATAGTCGGGGAACCAGCGCCTGTCCTCTTCGGTCGGGTGCTCACAAATGCGCCGCAGATCGATGAACATGGCAAATCCCAGGGCATAGGGATTGATCCCCGAGTAGTAGCGACTGTTATAGGGGGGCTGGTAGACCACATTGGTGTGGCTGTGCAGCACCTCCATCATGAAGCGATCACTCAATTTCCCCTCATCATAAAGGTGGTTGAGTATGGTGTAGTGCCAGAAGGTGGCCCAGCCTTCGTTCATGACCTGGGTCTGTTTCTGGGGATAGAAGTACTGGCTTATCTTGCGCACTATGCGCACGATTTCCCGCTGCCAAGGTTCGAGCAGGGGGGCATTCTTCTCGATGAAATAGAGCAGATTTTCCTGAGGTTCCGAGGGGTAGTGTCTGTCAGCCACATTGGAGGACTTGTGCTGCTTGGGCAGGGTGCGCCACAGCTCATTGACCTGGGTCTGCAAATAATCTTCACGGGCCTTCTGGCGTCGTTTCTCCTCGGCCAACGAGATCTTCTGGGGCCGTTTATAGCGATCCACCCCGAAGTTCATCAGAGCATGGCAGGCATCAATCAGCCGCTCTACCGCGTCTATACCGTGCTTTTCTTCGCACTCGGTGATGTAGTTTTTGGCAAATAACAGGTAATCGATGATGGATGAGGCATCCGTCCAAGTCTTGAACAGATAGTTGTTCTTGAAAAACGAGTTGTGGCCATAGCAGGCGTGAGCCATCACCAGGGCCTGCATCGGCATGGTGTTCTCCTCCATCAGATAGGCGATGCAGGGATCCGAGTTGATCACTATTTCATACGCGAGCCCCATCTGACCTCGCTTGTAGTTGCGCTCGGTGTGGATGAAACGTTTGCCGAATGACCAATGCTGGTAGCCAATGGGCATGCCGACGCTGGAGTAGGCATCCATCATCTGTTCGGCGGTGATCACCTCTATCTGGTTGGGGTAGGTATCCAGGCGATAGTGCTTGGCGACGCGCGCTATCTCCTTGTGGTAGATCTCCAGCAGATCGAAGTTCCAGTCTGGCCCATCATCGAAGGGCGCAAAGGTTCTGGCTGTTTCTGTCATATGCCCCCCTAGGCCGCTTGCTTCTTGAACAGTTCCCGGAATACCGGATAGATGTCCTCCACCTTGCGGATATGTTCCATGGCAAAGTAGGAGTAGTGGCTCGCCACCGACTCGTATTCGTGCCACAGAGTCTGGTGGGCCCGGGTGGTGATCTCGATATAGGAGTAGTAGCGAACCCGCGGCATGATGTCGCGCAGCAGGATCTCTTTACACTGGGGCGAATCGTCTGCCCAGTTGTCGCCATCGGAGGCTTGGGCGGCGTAGATGTTCCACTGATTGGTGGGGTAGCGCTCATCCATGATGTCGCTCATCATCTTGAGCGCGCTGGAGACGATGGTGCCCCCCGTCTCCTGGGAGTAGAAGAACTCATGCTCGTCCACCTCCTTGGCCTGGGTGTGGTGGCGGATATAGACCACCTCCACATTCTTGTAAGTACGGCTCAGGAAGAGGTAGAGCAGGATGTAGAAGCGTTTGGCCATCTCCTTGGTGGCCTGATCCATGGAGCCGGAGACATCCATCAGGCAGAACATCACCGCCTGACTGGAGGGAACCGGCCGTTTGACGAAGTTATTGAACTTGAGATCGAAGGTATCGATAAAAGGCACGGCATCGATCCGTTTTTTCAGGTCGCGGATCTCCTTCTCAAGCAGTGTGATCTCAGCAAAGTGTTCGCTCGGATCTTGCTGAAGTAACAGCATGCGCGCTTCAAGTTCACGCAGAGTGCGTTTCTTGCCCGCTTGCAGTGCCATGCGTCGCGCCAGTGAGTTGCGCAGGGAACGCACTACGTTGATATTGGCCGGCACGCCGTTTGAGGTGTAGCCAGCCCGGTAGGTCTTCATCTCCATCAGCTGGTTGAGCTGCGTCTTTTGCAGGTGGGGCAGTTCCAAATCTTCGAACAAGAGATCCAGATACTCCTCCTTGGAGATCTGGAACACGAAGTCATCGCTTCCTTCCCCCTGATTGGAGGCCTGACCTTCACCCGCGCCCTGACCTGCACCACCGCCCTTGGGTCTGTCTATCTTGTCCCCGGAGACGAATTGATCGTTACCCGGGTGCACCATCTCCCGTTTTCCCCCCTGACCCTGGTGAAAATGGGGCTCGCCAATGTCCCGCGTCGGGATGCTGATGCTCTCGCCTTTGTCTACGTCCTGGATGCTGCGCTTGGAGACGGCATCCGAGACCGCTTGTTTGATCTGCTTCTTGTAGCGGCGGATGAAGCGCTGCCGATTGACAGCGCTTTTGTTCTTGCCGTTGAGCCTGCGGTCGATAAAGTGCGCCATAACTCCCCCTTGGCAAAGCCGTCAGGCTCAGGATGACTTGCGTACCCTGAGATACCATTCGGAGAGCAGCCGCACCTGTTTACGGGTGTAGCCCTTCTCCATCATCCGCTCGACAAAGTTATCGTGTTTCTTCTGCTCTTCCGCCGAGGTCTTGCTGTTGAAGGAGATAACCGGCAGCAGCTCCTCGGTATTGGAGAACATCTTCTTCTCGATGACTGTGCGCAGCTTCTCGTAGCTGGTCCAGTTCGGATTGCGACCGGCGTTGTTGGCCCGGGCCCGCAGCACGAAGTTGACGATTTCGTTGCGAAAATCTTTCGGGTTGCTGATGCCTGCCGGTTTTTCTATCTTCTCCAGCTCGCTGTTGAGGGAGGCGCGGTCAAACAGCTGGCCCGTCTCCGGATCCCGATACTCCTGATCCTGGATCCAGAAATCCGCATAAGTGACGTAGCGATCGAAGATGTTCTGGCCGTATTCGGAGTAGGACTCGAGATAAGCGGTCTGGATCTCCTTGCCGATGAACTCCACGTAACGCGGGGTGAGGTAGCCCTTGATGAACTCCAGGTAGCGATCGTGGATCTCTTGCGGGAACTGTTCCCGCTCTATCTGTTGCTCCAGCACATAGAAGAGATGCACCGGGTTGGCCGCGACCTCGGCATGATCGAAGTTGAACACCCGCGATAATATCTTGAATGCGAAGCGGGTCGACAGGCCATTCATCCCCTCATCGACCCCGGCATAATCCCGGTACTCCTGATAGCTTTTTGCTTTGGGATCCGTGTCTTTGAGACTCTCGCCATCATAGACCCGCATCTTGGAGTAGAGGCTGGAGTTCTCCGGCTCCTTGAGTCGTGACAAGACGGTAAACTGGCCGAGGAGCTCCAGGGTCCCCGGGGCGCACTTGGCCTCGGTCAGTTCGCTGTTGGTGAGCAGCTTCTCGTAGATTTTCACCTCTTCCGAGACGCGCAGGCAGTAGGGCACCTTGACGATATAGACGCGGTCGAGGAAGGCTTCGTTGTTGCGGTTGTTCTTGAAATGCTGCCATTCGGATTCGTTGGAGTGAGCCAGCAGTATGCCGTCAAAGGGGAGGGCAGAGAGCCCTTCGGTGCCGTTGTAGTTGCCCTCTTGCGTCGCGGTCAGCAGCGGGTGCAGCACCTTGATGGGGGCCTTGAACATCTCGACGAACTCCATCATGCCCTGGTTGGCCTTGCACAGGGCTCCGGAGTAGGAGTAGGCATCGGCGTCATCCTGGGCAAAGTGTTCCAGCATGCGGATATCGACCTTGCCGACCAGGGAAGAGATGTCCTGATTGTTCTCATCACCGGGCTCCGTCTTGGCGATGGCGATCTGGTGCAGGATGGAGGGGTTGATCTTCTCTACCTTGAACTTGCTGATGTCACCACCGTATTCGGTGAGACGCTTTGCCGCCCAGGGGGACATGATGGGACGCAGGTAACGGCGGGGTATGCCGTACTCTTTCTCCAGCAGCTCACCGTCCTCCTCCATGTCAAACAGGCAGAAGGGGTGATCGTTGACCGGGGAGCCTTTGATCCGGTAAATGGGCACCTTCTGCATCAGGGATTTGAGCTTCTCGGCCAGGGAGGATTTACCGCCGCCAACCGGACCCAGCAGATAGAGGATCTGTTTCTTCTCCTCCAGCCCCTGGGCCGAGTGTTTGAGGTAGGAGACGATCTGTTCGATGGCCTCTTCCATGCCATAGAAATCTTTGAATGCCGGATAGCGCGCAACGACTCGATTTGAGAAGAGGCGACTGAGTCGTGGATTGGTGGCGGTATCAACCATCTCGGGATCGCCGATGGCGACCAGTAGACGTTCGGCGGCGGAGGCGTAGCAGGATTTATCCTGTTTGCACATGTCCAGGAACTCCTGAATGCTGTACTCCTCTTCCCTGGCTTGCTCATAACGCTGTTGGTAATGCTCGAAGATGCCCATAACTTAGCCCTCGTTATAGTCGCTTACCCTAAAATGACCGGTTTCTTACCCTTGTTGTACTTTCCTCTTAAGCCTAGTCAACAGCCCCCAGTAATCCATCACCGTTAACGGGATTAAATCGGTTGGCTCGCTTCCCTGGCCCTTTGGGCGGGAGGCAGTCAGCAGATGCTGTATGTTACTGACTGTT
Organism: Aeromonas sp. BIGb0405; assembly: GCF_024807335.1. Lineage (NCBI taxonomy): Bacteria > Pseudomonadati > Pseudomonadota > Gammaproteobacteria > Aeromonadales > Aeromonadaceae > Aeromonas > Aeromonas sp. BIGb0405. Next base: position 561,920 of record NZ_JANUEP010000003.1, on the reverse strand, counting down.
AAATTATTTCTGCCACGATAGCTAGGTAAATGTCAAAGAGATAAAAAATAAATGTTTCATCATTCTGCAATCAAAAAGTACGAATGGGATGAGGGAGAGGATCGCTATCGCCCCAGGGCAGGCCAGCCGTGCCCTGAGGAATACCGCAGTGGAATGTGCTTTACGTAAACGTTAACGTAATGATATCAACTTAGAGTTTTGAGTCTAATTTTTACATTGACGCTACATTCCGGCTGCTCTAGATTGGCCCTGTGTTCGGTGCTGCGCTGCTTTAGCAAGAAGGCGTCTCAGTGTCCGAAAACAAAGCTCTGTTTAAGCACGTTTCCGTTGGCTTGACCCTCGCATCTGCGAGGGTCTTATTTTTTCGGCGCAGACCCCTCCTGCTATCCTCCTTTATCTCTTCAGCACGCTAACCGGCATCTTTGGCCGGAATCCCCAAGACGGAACAAATGAGTCTATTTGGAGCTTTGCACACCATAGGCCTGGATCACCAGTGCCATCACCTGGGCAAAAGGCACCTCGCTTAGCCTCCCGAAGCCAGCCAGCTTGCCCGCTTTGAGGCGGGTGGTGAGTGGCGTGCTGATGCCGCACAGGAAGCGCGCCAGCACCCTGGGCGCTGGTTGGGGTAGCTGGCTCGCCAGCGGATCGCACCAGGCGCGGATCCCGGCTTCATTGGGCAGTTGTGGGGCGAGGTGAACAGGCAGCTCAGCCACCTGGCCGCGACAGACCGAGCAGTGACCGCATAAGGCTGGCGCTTGCTCATCGGCAAAATGGTGGGCCAGGGAGTGGCTCAGGCAGCTGGATGAAGTGAAGAAAGCGAGCAGGCCCTGTAACCTGGCCAGTTCGCTCTGCTCCTTTTGCTCGAACAGAGCATGAAGTTCATCGGCGAGGAGATCGAGGCTGCTCGGTGCATTCTGCACCTGATAAACCTCGGTCATCTGCTTGCTCTCCAGTTCGATGAGCCCCTGTTGCTGCAGATAGTCGAGGGCGGCCACGGCGCGGGAGCGTTCCCCCTGATACCCCTGCCAGAGGGCCTCAAAGTCCATGGTGCACCAGCTGCGAGCCTGAGGGGCAGAGGCGAACAGGGCCTCGAGAAAGTGGCGACGGCCCTCGCCAAAACGCGCCAGGATGGCGGTTTTGTCTGCGATGAACTTGAAGCGATAGTCGGCAAAGTAGCTATAAGCCGGGCTCAGCACGCCGGCCAGCTCCAGATAGACCAGGAGTGTCTTGAGGGGAAGCTGGCGAATATTGGTCTCGTTGGACAGACGCAGCAGCACGAACTCCCAGGACTCGCCCGCAGGGGGCAGTTGGGCCAGCAGGTGACGGATGGCGGCGCGGTCCGGGGTATCCCCATAGACGAAGTTCTCCAGTACCGGCAGCTGAGCCCGGTTGGCCAGCACAGTGCAATGGGAGAGCTGACCATCGCGCCCGGCACGGCCTATCTCCTGGCTGTAGTTCTCGATGGACTTGGGCAAGTCGTAGTGGATGACCCGGCGAATATCGGCCTTGTCTATCCCCATGCCAAAGGCGATGGTGGCGACAATGCAGTCGAGCTGGCCCGCCATGAAGGCCTGCTGTATCTCCCGGCGAAGATCTGCGCCCAGCCCGGCATGATAGGCTCGGGCGCGCAATCCTGCCCGGGCCAGATTGGCGGCACACGCCTCGGCGGTGTGTTGCAGGGTGACATAGACGATGGTGGGGGCGGCGGGTGATCGCCCTATCTCCTGCTCCAGCCAGCGGTCACGCAAATTGGGCTCAAGGGGGACCACGTTCAAGTCCAGATTGGGGCGGTAGAAACCGGTCACCACCAGCCCCTGACCGTCGATGTCGAACTTGCGTTGCATGTCCTGCATCACGGCCCGCGTGGCAGTGGCGGTCAGCAGCAGTACCTGGGGGATATTGAGGGCGCGCCTGTGCTCGGGCAGCTTGAGGTAATCGGGGCGAAAGTTGTGGCCCCACTCCGAGATGCAGTGCGCTTCGTCCACCACCATCAACGAGAGGGGCACCCCGGCGATGAAGCGGCGAAAGCGCTCGTTTTTGAGTCGCTCGACCGAGATCATCAGGATCTTGAGCTCGCCAGCCTCTATCTGCCGCATCACGTCACGGCTCTGCTCCGGGGTCAGGCTCGAATCCAGAGTGGCTGCGGCTATCCCTTTGCGCTGCAAGAAGGCGAGCTGATCCTGCATCAGCGCGATGAGCGGGGAGATGACCAGGGTCAGGTGGGGCAGGGCCAGGGCGGGCAGTTGATAGCAGAGCGACTTGCCGGAGCCAGTCGGGAAGATGGCCGCGGCGCTGCGTCCTGCCAATATCTGCTCCATGACTGCCTGTTGCCCGGGTCTGAGCTGGGTGAAACCGAAGTGTTGTTGAAGCAAAGAGGCGATCATAGGGCGACATCCTGAGGAAAATCCCATGATACCACCTGGACCCGGCCAGGATCGGCCAGGGACGCCAAGAGAGTGGCATTTGGCTGCGTTCTGGCGGTTGTTGATATGGTGTTATCTCATTGTTGTGGTTTTTTTGTGATGTGAAATGGGATTTTCGTGGTGTATGTGTGGAAAAAAGATGTTGCAGGTGGGATATTCCATGGGTGCGACCCCCGCCTGGAACAGAGACCCCACTCGAGAAGGTCTTCCCGCAGCTGGCGGGTTCGTTCGGTTGGTTCCGAATGAAATAGGTTCGCCGCAGGACTTCATGATTCAAGCACCATGTGTGCACAGGGACTACATAGATGACACAACAACACCCCCTCCTTCGTCTGATCAATCGCACCAGTCTGGTCAGCCAGATCCTGATCGGTTTGATCGTTGGCATAGTGCTGGCCTTGCTCGCTCCTGAGTGGGCCAAATCGGCAGGTCTGCTCGGCAACCTGTTTGTCGGTGCCCTCAAAGCCGTGGCCCCCATACTGGTCTTCGTGCTGGTGACCGCCTCCATCACGGGTCACAAGCAGGGTCAGAAGACCAATATCCGCCCGCTGCTCGGTCTTTACCTCTTCGGTACCTTCGCCGCCGCGCTGGTGGCCGTGCTGGCCAGCTTCATGTTCCCCTCCAGCCTGCATCTGGTGGCCAATACCGCCGATGTCACCCCGCCTGGGGGCATCATCGAGGTGTTGCAGACCCTGCTGTTCAACGTAGTGAGCAACCCGGTCAAGGCCCTGATGGAAGCCAACTACATCGGCATCCTGGCCTGGGCCATCGCCCTTGGCATCGTGCTGCGTCACGCCAGTGAGAGCACCAAGGTGCTGGTTTCCGACTTGTCCGATGGGGTCTCTATCATCGTCAAGGCGGTGATCCGCTGCGCCCCGCTCGGCATCCTGGGTCTGGTCGCGTCCACCCTGGCCGAGACCGGCTTCGAGGCGCTGCTTGGTTACGCCCATCTGCTGATGGTGTTGATCGGCAGCATGTTGTTCATCGCCTTTGTGGTCAACCCGCTCATCGTCTTCTGGAAGATAAAGCGCAACCCCTATCCGCTGGTGCTGACCTGCCTGAAAGAGAGCGGTGTGACCGCCTTCTTCACCCGTAGCTCCGCCGCCAACATCCCGGTGAACATGGCCCTGTGCGAGAAGCTCAAACTGCCCAAGGACACCTATGCGGTCTCCATTCCTCTGGGAGCCACCATCAACATGGCTGGCGCCGCCATCACCATCACGGTACTGAGTCTGGCGGCGGCCCACACCCTGGGTCTGCAGGTGGATTTGGCCACGGCAGTGCTGCTCAGCGTGGTCGCAACCATCAGCGCCTGTGGTGCTTCCGGGGTGGCCGGCGGCTCCCTGCTGTTGATCCCCCTGGCTTGCAGCCTGTTTGGCATCAGCAATGATGTTGCCATGCAGGTGGTCGCGGTCGGCTTCATCATCGGTGTGCTGCAAGATTCCGCGGAGACAGCCCTTAACAGCTCCACCGACGTCTTGTTCACCGCAGCAGCCTGCATGGCCGAAGACGAGGCCCTGCTGGATCACCCTGTGGTCAGCCGTAACGTCTAAATCGACGGTCAGCAGCCTGGCTGCGTGTCAGACATGAACATGCCCTCTTCGGAGGGCATTTTTTTGCGTGCAGATAGTGGCTGGTGCAGGGGTCGGCTTCTCTCCCTTCCTCGCAAGCGGTGTGGCGGGCCAGCGCAGCTGCCAGATGGGCAGGCAGATGTAAAGACACAGGCCTGAGGATTGTCTGGAGGGGCGGGGCGAGCAGCGTGCACGGGCTGGGAGTGGGGCTGAGAGCATCGATGTGGTTTGGCGGCCAGCCGCTGGCGGATAACAGAGAGCCCTCGATGGAGGGCTCTGGGGATCTGGTGGTGAGGCGCTAGTCGTGGCGACTGAGATCGAGGGTGATGTCGCCCACCGGGCGACAGCAGCAGGGCAGACACTGCCCCGCCTCGACGAAGGCAAGGGGAGGCTCAGGGTAGTGCACCTTGCCTGCCAGCAGGGGGGTGCGGCAGGCGCCGCAATAGCCGCTGCGACACTGATACTCCAACTGGTGGCCGTGGCGCTCCAGGGTGTCAAGCAGCGCCTCGCCAGGGCGAACCTGCATGGGGCCGTGCTGGCTCTCTATGATGGCCAGCGCCGGCTCGCGTTCAACCCCTGGGGTCTGGGCGGCCAGCTCCGGCGCCAGCAGGGCCTCACTCACAGCTCGAAGTCACCGAGATCTTCGTGGCTCACTTCGCTGTCTATCTGACCGACCAGATAGGAGCTCACTTCCACTTCCTGGGGGGCGACCTGGACGTTGTCAGAGGAGAGCCAGGTGTTGATCCAGGGAATAGGGTTTTGCTTGGCGCCGCTAAAGGCGGACGGCAGTCCGACGGCGGCCATGCGCAGGTTGGTGATGTACTCCACGTACTGGCAGAGGATGTCCTTGTTCAGGCCAATCATGGAGCCGTCCTGGAACAGGTACTCGGCCCACTCCTTCTCCTGCTCGGCCGCTTCCTTGAAGATGTCGAAGCAGGCCTGTTCACACTCCTGAGCCACGATGGCCATCTCGGGATCGTCCTGGCCGCTGCGCATCAGGTTCAGCATGTGCTGGGTGCCAGTCAGGTGCAGGGCTTCATCACGGGCGATCATCTTGATGATCTTGGCGTTGCCTTCCATCAGTTCGCGCTCGGCGAAGGCAAAGGAGCAGGCAAAGCTGACGTAGAAGCGGATCGCCTCCAGGGCGTTGACGCTCATCAGACACAGATAGAGCTTCTTCTTGAGCTCGTGGAGGTCGATGGTGCGCTCAGCGCCGTTGACCATATGGGTACCGGCGCCGTGCAGGTTATAGAGCGCGGTCGCCTCGATGAGGTCGTCATAGTAGCAACTGATGGAGCCGGCGCGCTTGAGGATCTGCTCGTTGGTCACAATGTCGTCAAACACCTGGGAGGGGCTGTTGACGATGTTGCGGATGATATGGGTGTAGGAGCGCGAGTGGATGGTCTCGGAGAAGGCCCAGGTCTCAATCCAGGTCTCCAGCTCCGGGATGGAGACCAGCGGCAGCAGCGCCACGTTCGGGCTGCGGCCCTGAATGGAGTCCAGCAGGGTCTGATACTTCAAGTTGGAGATGAAGATGTGCTGCTCGTGGGGGGGCAGGGCATGGTAGTCGATGCGATCCCGCGAGACGTCCACCTCTTCCGGGCGCCAGAAGAAGGAGAGCTGCTTCTCGATCAGCCGCTCGAATACATCATATTTTTGTTGATCATAACGGGCCACGTTGACCGGCTGGCCAAAGAACATGGGTTCCTTGAGCTGGTCATTCTGGGTCTGGCAAAACGTTGAATAAGCCATGGTGATTTGAATGTCTTGAATTGGGAAACAGGAGAGCGGGAGTGAAGGCTCCCGCTCGGTGTTTATCAGATCTTGCAGGCGCCGCCGGCACAGCCGTCATCTTGCATGTCGGCCTGGGTGTCGTCAGCACCGTCACGGGTGTTGTGATAATAGAGGGTCTTGAGGCCGTATTTGTAGGCGGTCAGCAGATCCTTGAGCAGCTGCTTCATCGGTACCTTGTTGCCTTCGAAACGGGCCGGATCATAGTTGGTGTTGGCAGAGATCGCCTGATCCACAAACTTCTGCATAATGCCGACCAGCTGCAGGTAACCATCGACGCTCGGTTGCTTCCAGAGCAGCTCGTATTGATCCTTGAGGCGCTCGTACTCGGGCACTACCTGCTTGAGGATGCCATCCTTGGAGGCCTTGACCGACACCAGGCCGCGCGGCGGCTCGATGCCGTTGGTGGCGTTGGAGATCTGGCTGGAGGTTTCGCTTGGCATCAGGGCGGTCAGGGTGGAGTTGCGCAAACCCACGGTCTTGATCTCTTCGCGCAAGGTCTCCCAGTCCAGGTGCAGCGGCTCCTGGCACAACACGTCCAGATCCTTTTTATAGGTATCGATGGGCAGTATGCCCTGGGCGTAAGTGGTCTCGTTGAAGGCCGGGCAGGGACCGAATTCACGGGCCAGCTGTACCGAGGCTTTGAGCAGATAGAACTGGATCGCCTCGAAGGTGCGGTGGGTGAGCGCCAGACCAGAACCGTCGGAGTAACGGGCGCCGTTCTTGGCCAGGTAGTAGGCGTAGTTGATGACGCCTATCCCCAGGGTACGGCGGTTCATGCTGCCTTTCTGGGCGGCCTTGAGCGGGTAGTCCTGATAGTCGAGCAGGGCATCCAGGGCGCGCACGGCCAGATCGGCCATCTCTTCGAGATCTTCGAGCTTCTCGATGGCGCCGAGGTTGAAGGCCGACAGGGTGCACAGGGCAATCTCGCCACTGTCGTCATCCACGTTATTGAGCGGCTTGGTCGGCAGCGCAATTTCCAGGCAGAGGTTGGACTGGCGTACCGGCGCCACGCTCGGATCGAACGGGCTGTGGGTGTTGCAGTGATCCACGTTCTGGATGTAGATACGACCGGTACCGGCGCGCTCCTGCATCATCAGAGAGAACAGATCCACCGCCTTGATGGTCTTCTTGCGAATGGCTGGGTCCTGCTCGTACTTGACGTAGAGCTGCTCGAACTTGTCCTGATCCGCGAAGAAGGCGTCGTACAGGCCGGGGGCATCGGAGGGGGAGAACAAGGAGATGTCACCGCCCTTGATGAGGCGCTGGTACATCAGCTTGTTGATCTGCACCCCGTAGTCCATGTGACGGACCCGGTTCTCTTCCACGCCGCGGTTGTTCTTCAGCACCAGCAGGCTCTCCACCTCGGTGTGCCACAGGGGGTAGAACAGGGTGGCGGCACCGCCGCGCACGCCGCCCTGGGAGCAGCATTTGACCGCAGTCTGGAAGTACTTGTAGAAGGGGATGCAGCCGGTGTGGAAGGCTTCGCCGCCACGAATGGGGCTGCCCAGACCACGAATGCGGCCGGCGTTGATACCGATGCCGGCGCGCTGGGAGACATAACGGACGATGGCGCTGGCGGTGGCATTGATGGAGTCCAGGCTGTCATCGCACTCGATCAGCACGCAGGAGCTGAACTGACGGGTCGGGGTGCGCACGCCGCTCATGATGGGGGTCGGCAGGGAGATCTTGAAGGTCGAGACCGCATCATAGAAGCGCTTGATATAGCTCAGGCGCGTCTCTTTCGGGTACTTGGAGAAGAGGCAGGCCGCTACCAGGATATAGAGGAACTGCGGGCTCTCGTAGATCTCGCCGGTGACGCGGTTCTGGACCAGGTATTTGCCTTCGAGCTGTTTGACGGCGGCGTAGGAGAAGTCCATGTCACGCCAGTGATCCAGGTGCTCGTTGAGCTCCTCGAATTCGGCCTGGGTGTAGTCGGTCAGCAGGTGCTTGTCGTATTTGCCCATGTCTACCAGACGAGCGACATGCTGGTAGAGGTGGGGCGGTTCGAACTGGCCGTAGGCTTTCTTGCGCAGGTGGAAGATGGCCAGACGGGCTGCCATGTACTGGTAATCCGGGCTCTGTTCGGAGATCAGATCAGCGGTAGCCTTGATGACGGTTTCGTGGATGTCGGCGGTACGGATACCGTCATAGAACTGGATGTGGGACTTGAGTTCTACCTGGGAGACTGAGACGTGGTCGAGTCCCTCTGCGGCCCAGTCGAGCACACGGTGAATTTTATCCAGATCGATGGGTTCTTTGTGGCCGTTACGCTTCGTCACAAACAAGTTCATTGGCTGATGACCTTTAGTTGATTCCCGAAAAACTCACTGCAAGGCTTGACAAACAAGCCAGTTCGCCCCTCGTTTCTAGTGGGGCGATATGCGGTGAGGCACAAGATGTAGTGTTATTTTGAGTTCGAGCTACAAGATAGTGAGGTCATCACAGCTTTGCAACGTATGGATGGGGGTATAGCTGTGGATAAATTGTGGGTGTCTCATGATAGTTAGTGACTGCTCACAGTGAACGGGTTTTCCTTCGTCCGCTCCCTGAAAAGCAAGCCTGCCTATCCAAGATATAAAATTAAAATAACTTTTTTTTCTTGCGAAACTAGCCCCGTTTTACTAGCAATCGCCCCCCTCTGGATCCTTGCACAATCCCTGTGCGATCCGCGCCAAAAATGGTCGCCATTATGCGGCAGCTCTCCCCGCGCAGAACGGTGAAAAAGTGAGTCATCGAGCCTGTGTCGCGTGCAAAAACAGACAGGGCCCGTCGGGCCCTGTCTGTTTCATGTTAATGACGACAAGCGTCCCTCGGCGGCGCATCTGCGGCATGAGCACGCACTGGGATGGGCCATCTTTGATCCCGGCGGGATCCAGCGAGTCTGGCTGTGCGTCACCCGAGTTCGTAGCGCAACCAGTGATGCAACGCCTGCACCGTATCAAAGTGCAGATCCGCCCCCCAGGCTGCCGGGTCATCCTCCCCATGCAGGTAGCCCCAGCCGGCGATGGCGGTCAACATGCCGGCGTTGCGGCCCGCCTCGATGTCGCGCACATGGTCGCCGACATAGAGGCAGTGCGCGGCCTCGACCCCTAACTGCTCACAGGCGAAATACATGGGGGCGGGGTCGGGCTTGCGCACCGGCAGGGTATCGGCGCTGACCGTCACGCCACAGCTGGCCAGTGCCGGCAGGGCCGCCAGCAGCGGCTCGGTCAAAAAGCCCGGCTTGTTGGTGACGATGCCCCAGGGCAGGGACCGCTCGTCCAGCCATTCGATGAGATCGATCATGCCCTCGTAGGGGCGGGTGCCGACGCACAGATGGCTGGCGTAGTAATCGAGCAGGGCGGTGCGCAGGCGCGTCGCCCCCAGCTCTTCCAGTAGTTCGTCCCCCAGGCCCGCCTTGAGCAGGCCGAGCGCCCCGTGGGAGGTGGTCTGGCGAATGATCTCATCCGAGAGCGGGGCAAAGCCTTCGCTTATCAGCACATGGTTGACCGCGGCGCCCAAGTCCGGGGCGGTGTCGAGCAGGGTGCCGTCCAGGTCGAACAGCACGCAGCGCACGCTTGTCTGGCGGGTACTCATCAACCCAGCTCCGGGCGGACAAACTCCACCATGTAGTTGACATCGACGTTGGCGCCCAGCTTGAAGTGGCCGGTGAGCGGCGAGTAGTGCACCCCGCTCATGTCCCGTACCAGCAGGCCCGCGGCCTCACCCATGCGACACAGTTCGGCGGGGGTGATGAATTTCTTGTGGTCATGGGTCCCCTTGGGCACCATTTTCATCAGGTATTCGGCGCCGACAATCATCATCAGGAACGACTTGGGGTTGCGGTTGATGGTCGAGACGAACACCCGGCCACCCGGGCGCACCAGGGTGGTGATGGCACGCAGCACCGAGGCGGGATCCGGCACGTGCTCGAGCATCTCCATGCAGGTCACCACATCGTACTGACCGGGCGCCTCATCGGCGTGCTGCTCGGCGGTCATCTGCTGGTAGTGAAGTTCGACCCCCTGTTCCAGGGCGTGGAGGCGGGCGACCCCGAGGGGCTCCTTGCCCATGTCGATGCCGGTCACCTTGGCGCCACGGCGGGCCATGCTCTCGGAGAGAATGCCGCCGCCGCAGCCGATGTCGAGCACCGGCTTGCCAAACAGGCCGCCACTCTTGTCGGTGATCCAGTCAAGGCGCACCGGGTTTATCTGATGCAGCGGCTTGAACTCACCCTCCAAATCCCACCAGCGGGAGGCGATGGCTTCGAATTTGGCAATTTCTGTCAGATCGACATTGGCGTCAGTGTTCATCTTGGCAAAATCCTGTGGCAGGGCGCTCGACCCGTCGGGAGCGCAATCTATTGTCCTGGCGGGCATTATAACGAACCAACTTATGCAAACCAGCCCGATTTCCGACTTAAGCAATGGCCCTTGTTGTGTTACTATGTCGCGCTGTTTATGCCAAAGAACAACTAATTAGGGATTAAGGCTTTCTATGAGCGATCTGGCCAGAGAGATCACGCCGATCAACATCGAAGAAGAGCTCAAGAGTTCCTATCTGGATTACGCCATGAGCGTGATCGTAGGACGAGCTCTGCCGGATGTGCGTGATGGCTTGAAACCGGTTCACCGCCGCGTTCTGTTTGCTATGAACGAGTTGGGGAACGACTGGAACAAGCCCTATAAAAAATCGGCCCGTGTGGTCGGTGACGTAATCGGTAAATACCACCCCCACGGCGACAGTGCCGTGTATGACACCATTGTCCGCATGGCGCAGGATTTTTCCATGCGTTACATGATGGTCGACGGTCAGGGTAACTTCGGTTCGGTCGACGGCGACAGCGCCGCCGCCATGCGTTATACCGAAGTCCGGATGGCGCGCATCTCCCATGAGCTGCTGGCCGATCTGGACAAAGAGACCGTGGACTGGGTGCCCAACTATGACGGCACCGAGCTGATCCCGGCTGTCATGCCCACCAAGGTGCCCAACCTGCTGGTCAACGGCTCCTCCGGTATCGCGGTGGGCATGGCGACCAACATTCCGCCTCATAACCTCACCGAGATAGTGAACGGCTGTCTGGCGCTGATCGAAAATGGCTCCCTCACCATCGATGAGCTGATGACCTACATCAGCGGCCCAGACTTCCCCACCGGCGCCATCATCAACGGTCGTTCCGGCATCGTGCAGGCCTACCGCACCGGTCGCGGCTCCGTCTATGTGCGTGCCAAGGCCGAAGTGGAAGTGGACGAGAAGACGAGTCGCGAGACCATCATCGTTCACGAGCTGCCTTATCAGGTGAACAAGGCGCGGTTGATCGAGAAGATTGCCGAGCTGGTCAAAGAGAAGAAACTCGAGGGCATCAGTGCCCTGCGCGATGAGTCTGATAAAGACGGCATGCGCATCGTTATCGAGATCAAGCGCGGCGAGTCTGGCGAGATTGTGCTGAACAATCTCTACAAGCACACCCAGATGCAGACCACGTTCGGCATCAACATGGTGGCGCTCGATAACAACCAGCCCAAGGTGATGAACCTTAAAGAGATCCTGGATGCCTTCCTGCTGCACCGCCGTGAGGTAGTGACCCGCCGGACCGTGTTCGAACTGCGCAAGGCGCGGGATCGGGCGCACATCCTGGAAGGTTTGGCTGTTGCTCTGGCCAACATTGACCCCATCATCGAGCTGATCCGTCACTCCGACACCCCGGCAGACGCGAAAGCCAAGCTGGTCGCGCGTGGCTGGGAGCTCGGCAACGTGGCCGGCATGCTGGAAAAAGCCGGTGACGATGCAGCACGCCCAGAGTGGCTGGAGCCGGAGTTCGGTATCCGTGAAGGCCAGTACTTCCTGACCGAACAGCAGGCCCAGGCCATCCTTGACCTGCGTCTGCACAAGCTGACCGGTCTGGAGCACGAGAAGATCCTGGAAGAGTACCAATCTCTGCTGGATCTGATCGCCGAGCTGCTGTTCATTCTGGCCAGCCCGGAACGCCTGATGGAAGTGATCCGCGATGAACTGCTGGCCGTGCGCGAGCAGTATGGCGACGAGCGTCGCACCGAGATCAGCGCCTCCAGCGCCGAGATCAACATCGAAGACCTGATCACCCCGGAAGACGTGGTGGTGACCCTCTCTCACCAGGGTTATGTGAAGTATCAGCCGCTGACCGACTACGAGGCCCAGCGCCGCGGTGGTCGTGGCAAGTCGGCCACCCGGATCAAGGAAGAGGACTTTGTGGAGCGTCTGTTGGTGGCCAACACCCACGACACCATTTTGTGCTTCTCCACCCGTGGCAAGGTCTACTGGCTCAAGGTGTATCAGCTGCCTGAGGCGTCCCGTAGCGCCCGTGGTCGCCCGATCATCAACTTGCTGCCGCTGGAAGAGGGTGAACGTATCACCGCCATCCTGCCGGTCAAAGAGTATAGCGACGACAAGTATGTGTTCTTCGCCACCGCCGACGGTACCGTGAAGAAGACCAGCCTGTCAGCGTTCAGCCGTCCGCTCTCCTCCGGCATTCGTGCCATCAACCTCAAAGAGGGCGATGAGCTGATTGGCGTGGACATCACCGATGGCAGCAACGAGATCATGTTGTTCTCCGATGCGGGCAAGGTGGTTCGCTTCAATGAAGGCAGCGGCCGCGCCGATGCGGATGTCGAGAACGATAGCGACGCCGATGAGGATGTGGAAGCCGACGCCGTCAGTGATGACGACAGCAGTGACGCCGCCGAAGGCAGCGAAACCAAGGGCACCTTCAAGGGGGTTCGTCCCATGGGCCGTACCGCCGGCGGGGTTCGTGGTATCCGCCTGCTCAATGGCGACAAGGTGGTTTCCCTGATCGTCCCCCGTGGCGAGGGTGCCATCCTGACCGCTACCGAGAACGGTTACGGCAAGCGTACCGCGCTGACCGAGTACCCGACCAAGAGCCGTGGTACCCAGGGCGTTCGCTCCATCAAGGTGGACGAGCGTAACGGCAAGGTGATCGATGCGATCCAGGTTGAAGATACCGACCAGATCATGCTGATCACCAATGGCGGCACCCTGGTGCGTACTCGCGTTGCCGAGGTGAGCATCATAGGCCGTAACACCGGTGGTGTTCGTCTGATCCGTACCGGTGAAGATGAGACAGTGGTCGGTCTGCAGCGTATCGCCGAAAGCGACGAGGAAGAGGTCCTGATGGATGGTGAGTCGGCTGAAGCCGGTACCGCCGCCGCAGGTGACATCGTCCCCGAGTCGGGCGAGGCTCAGCAGAGTGATCAAGCCGAACAGGCCGATGAGGAGTAATACTCCATCGTCTGGCCGAGTTGGCTAGTTGCTGCAAAAAGAGCGCCTTAGGGCGCTCTTTTTTATGGTCTGCAGTTGGCTGGCGGCAACCTTGACGCTGGCTGGCGTTGTTTCGCTCAGCATGAGCTCCTTGGCCGGCAGGAGTGAATGTCATCTGGTTGTCATGGCACAAGGATAAGCTGCACTCGACATCAGCCGGTGTCGTGTCATGTCGAGGAGTCTGCGATGTTACAACTCTGGTGGTCGAAATGGTTCGGGGATGAGTCTGGTGCTGAGCGGGAAGAGGAGTTGGTGGCCTTTGAGCCATCCAGGATCCCGGTTGAATTGCTAAAAGGCAGCCAATCGTCCTGAACCTCAGCCGCTCTCTGCGCTGCAGGGGCAGTGGTAAAGCGGGAGAGGGGATATGTCTCCCGCTAGATGCCACAGGGCCATCCTGGGGATGGCAGTGCCAGCCAGGACCTGGTGGTAACTACCCGCAGCAGAGTCCTTGCTCCGCTCTACGCTCCCACTCTTGATACTCCATTATCCGTGATCCCATGCTGTCACTCGGGTTCGCGGTTCCCTCTTGAACCTCTCCATCCTGTGTCTGCTCCCGTTGCCTGGATGCCCGGCTCACCGTCTGCTGCCACGCTGTCATCTTTTCATCTCGATGGGTTGGCGGGGCGGGTGACGCTAGAACAGTTCGAACTGTTGATGGGGGCGGATAAAAGCGCGTTGATTAAGGGGCGTATGAGCCGAGTTGAGCCCCGAGCGTTTGCAGATCAGCCGAAAGCGCTGGGCAAGCAGCTCGGCAAACTGGCCGCTGCCACGCATGCGATCCCCGAAGGCCGGGCTATTGAGCCGGCCTTCCCGGCTGGCTTTCAGTTGATTCAGGACAGCCTGCCGCTTGTCGGGATAGTGCAACGTCAGCCAGTCATCAAAGAGCTGCGTCAGCTCATGGGGCAGGCGCAGCAAGATGTAGCCAGCCTGGTTAGCCCCCTGCGCGGCGGCCGCGCTGATGATCTGCTCGAGTTCAGATCCGTTGAGCCTGGGGATCATGGGGGCTGCCAGCACTCCCACCGGGATCCCGGCCCGTGCCAGCTTGCCGATCACCGCCAGCCGCCCCTGCCCCGTACTGGCTCTGGGTTCCAGTTTTCGCCTGAGATCCTCATCCAGTGTGGTGACCGAGACCATGACGTGGCACAAGTCTTCGCTGGCGAGAGCCTGTAGCAACTCGAGGTCTCTGAGCACCATGGCGCTCTTGGTAATGATGCCTACCGGATGCTTGTGAGCCAGCATCACTTCGAGCAAGGCGCGGGTGAGGCGGTATTGCTGCTCAATGGGCTGATAGGGATCGGTATTGGCGCCAATGACGATGGTCTGTGGTTGATATCCGGGTTTGGAAAATGCCTGACGCAATAGGTGGGCGGCGTTGAGCTTGGCAAACAGTTTTGTTTCAAAATCGAGCCCTGGGGAGAGCTCCAGGTAGGCATGGCTGGGCCTGGCATAGCAATAAATACAGCCATGTTCACAACCCTGATAGGGGTTGATGGAGCGACTAAAGGGTACATCCGGCGACTGGTTATGGCTGATGATGCTCCTGGCTTGGATCCCGTGCACCTGGGTTTGAGGGGCGCTATTCATAAACTCGGGCGCCCAGTCGATGCCTTGTTGCCAGCCATCGTCGACGGCCTCGATGCGGAGGCCACTGAAACGATGATCCAGGTTGTGAAGGGTACCGCGTCCAGCCATCTCTCACTGCTCATAATAACTGTGTTTATATACAGTCATTGTGAGCGATGAGACCGACAAAGACAAGTCGCCAGACGAGAGTGGGATGGGCCCTTCATCCAATGAGGATGGGGAGGGGCCAGGGGCTGACGCAAACCGTCGGTGCTGCTCAGACTTGCGTTCCAGATTACATTTCGTTTACATAAACCAAATGCGAACTGGATCACGGAACTCCTCATGACAAAGTCACGCTACCGCTGGTTGTTCATTGGCCTGACCGGTGTGCTGATCTGGCGTCTGCTGCCGGATGGTGCAGACGAGATGCACAGTGCCCAGCGCGCCTGGCAGCAGGGGCGCTTCAGTCAAGCTGTCGGGATCTGGCAGTTGAAAGCCGAGGCGGGAGAACCCAGAGCGCAGGCCTTGATGGGGTGGAGCCACGAGCTGGGGCAGGGCAGTACCGCGGATGTGGCTGAGGCGATTCGCCTCTATCGCCTGGCTGCCGAGGGGGGTGATGCCTTTGGTCAATATCGCTTGGGGGAGGTTTATCTGCGCGGTCATGGGGTGACGCAGGATCTGGCGCTGGCGTTTCACTGGATGGATCTGGCGGCCCGCAACGGTGATGTGCCTGCCATGCTCAAGCTTGGCATTTTGCATCTGATGGGGGTCAATGGCCGGGTGGACCTGGTTCAGGCCAGGCAGTGGCTGTTTCAGGCCGCCCAGGGGGGCAACAAGATGGCGCTGCGGGTGTTGGAGGAGCTGACACTGGCGGAGGAGGGCAAGAGCCAGTTCGATTTCAACTGGCAGCCGCTGCTGGTTGGGGCAAGCTGATCCGGCCAATGACAGGGTTGGCTTGAGCTGCGAAAGAAGGAGGTCTGCCATCAACTACCAGACCTCCTTATTGTTTGGGGCGCATGATGAGTCTCAGGGGCCGTGACTCGTCTCCTGGCGTGAGTTAGCCCACAGGGTGGTGCAGTTTCCCGCCCTTTGCGGCCTTTGCTAGGTGTTCTGCGGCATCTCGGGATTGCGCTGCACGGATCTCCCGGGTGAAAAGATGAAGAAACTGATCGCTGCCAGCAGGAAGGCGCTGGCAGCCCCATAAACCATGACCCAGCCAAATCCGGCGACCAGAGCCTCATTGACCGCTTCGGCGGGGATGGCGATGTGCGGCAGCAAGGCGCTATGTTGCTCCAGCACAGTGATATCCCCGGCGGCTATTTTTTCCGCGAAAAGCCGCAGGCTCGCCCCCTCGACAATACCCAGCTTGTTGCGCAGATAGGCCATGATGCCTTCAACCAGAATGAACCCCATCACGGCGATGTTGAATGCCAGCGAGATCATCCTGGCGCTGGTATCTGCCCCCGACGCCATGCCTACCCGTTCGGCTGATACTGCGGCGGTAATAGTGTTGGTGGTTGTGGTGTTGGTTAAACCCAGCCCAACTCCTGCCAAGACGGCCCCCGGCAAGAGCAGCCAGCCCGGTTGGGCAGACTGGCTGCCAGCTCTCATCAGCACGAAGCCCATGCCGATGATCGATAGCCCCACAGGGATCACGATGCCGGCTTGATAGCGCATCGCCAAGCGTTCAGCCAGTGGCGGGATGAACAGGGTGGGCAAGGTGTAGGCCAGCAGGGCGAGGCCGGTCTGCACGTTGTCATACCCCAAAGCCACATGGAAATAGATCGGCAGATAGATGATGAATGGCCAGAAGCTGAAGTTTTGCCCCATGGATCCGAGCAAGGCACCGGAAAAGTTGCGCACCCGAAACATTGAGAACTCCAGCATGGGCCTACGGCTGGTTCGCTCGGCGACCACGAAACTGGCGAAGCTCAGCATGAACATTCCTATGATGCTCATGGCGGCGGCACTGCCAAATCCAAGCACCGGACCTTGAGTGACGAACAGGACCAGGCAGAACACGGCAACCGACAAGGTGGCGATCCCTTTGATATCGAGGTGGGTCGCATGAGGATCGCGGGACTCCTGCACCCCTATCTGGCTGAGCAGCAAGGTCATGACAGCCAGGACCGCGTGGATCAGAAATACCCATTGCCAGCTCGCCAGCGCCAGGATGGCGCCACCCACTATCGGGCCAAAGCCGAGACCTGCGCCGAACACCATCCCCCACCAGGCAAAGGCGGCGCCGCGTTCACGGCCATCCCGAAACTGATTGGACAAGATGGCAATCTGGCAGATCAGCATCATCGCAGCACTCAAGCCCTGGAGAAAGCGTGCCACGATCAACACGGCGGCGCTGTCGGCCAGTCCACAGATGAGCGACGTGACGCCGAAGGCAAGAATGCCGATGGTGAAGATGCGTTTACGACCGTAACGGTCGGCCAGGGTACCAACGCCCATCAGGATGGTTGTCATCGCAATGGTATAGGCGGCCATGATCCATTGGAGCTGCCGGAAACTGGCTCCCATGACCTGCTCTATGGTGGATAGAATGGGCGGGACGCTGGAAATCTCCAGTCCCAGCATCAACGCGGACAAACAGACGGCAGCCAGGGCAAAGGAGCCTTGGCGTCTTGGTGACAGTGTCATGGGGTACCTTCAAATGATGGGAACATGGGGGGGCCTGTTAGGCGCCACCTCAAGACCGGATCGCACGCAGAAAGACACGTACGACACCTCGGTGAAGGATGTTAGGGAATACAGAACTATTGCTCAATGGTATGGTTGGGTATATCAGAGACAACAAATTTGGATGGTTCATGACTCGACAGGTGCTTGATGTGGAGTCGGTGCTGGCATTCGTCACCATCGCTGATTTTCAGAGTTTCACCAGAGCCGCCGAGGCCCTGGGGACGACCCAGGGCGCCATCAGCGTGAAATTGAAGCGCCTGGAGGATCGACTCGGCTACAAACTGCTCGAACGTACCCCCAGGCTGGTGCGGCTGTCGGCGCAGGGCAGTGTCTTTCTCAATCCGGCCCGTGAGTTCGTTGTCGCCCATGACCGCGCCATGGCCGCGCTGGTTTGTGAAAGCCGACGCTTTCGGTTGGGCATTGCCGAGCATGTGGCGGGGCCCGAGATCCCGTTGTTGTTGGCACGGTTAAGCGAGCGCGATCCCGCCCTGACTATCGAAGTGCGGCTGGAGAATTCCCGCAGCTTGCTCAACGCCTTTGACGAAGGGGCGCTCGACGCTGTGATTGTCCGCCAGGAAGATGATCGCCGCAGTGGTGAAGATTTGGGGCCGGAGCACTTTGGCTGGTTTGCCGCCCCCGGCTTCTATCATCAGCCAGGGAAACCGGTACGGCTGGCCGCCCTCGCACCTTGTTGTGGTGTGCGCGACATCGCCATTCGAGCACTGAGTGGTGCCGACATTGAGTGGAGTGAAGTCTTTGTTGGCGGAGGTCATTCGGCCGTCATGGCCGCGGTGTCGGCCGGGCTGGCTGTCGCTGCGTTATCTTGCCGTCTGGCGCCACCCGATGCGGTGGAAGTAGGGCAGTGTCTGGGTCTGCCCGCGTTGCCCTCGTCGAGGATCATGCTCCATTCGACCCTGACGGATCACCGCTCGCGCGATGCCCTGCGGACACTGGTTGCTGTGTATCGGGAGCACCGCGTGCCAGCGCATGCCAGTGTGGCATTCTGAAAATAGCCCTCTGTCGGGGGGCTCCCATTGCGCTCATTGGCGTGCCAGCATCTTCTGCCTGATGGTGTCATATGCTTTACTTTTCGCGCTGTGCCAGCGTGATAAGGCTGAGTTGATTGTCCATGTCGGGCGCGATGAGCCACATGGTGGCCGCTGAGCAATGGATTCCTCTCGACCCCAGATAGCGACCATTCAAACTTGTCTGGGTTGTCACGTCTGATACAATCCTCGACTGTCCCCCGTTAATGGATAGCCTCGCACGGAGTAAGGTGCGTATCACCGCGTGTAGCAACCGTATTGTGAACGGTGAAACATCAAAGTGAATAGCTTGATATTAAAGGATATTTTCAATTCACACGTGGCCTTTGGTAGGGGTCACCACTGTCAAGGAAGCAATCATGCCAATCATTACTCTGCCTGACGGCAGTCAACGTCAATTTGCCCAGGCCGTTTCCGTCATGGACGTCGCCGCGGACATAGGTCCCGGTCTCGCCAAGGCGTGCATTGCCGGTCGGGTGAACGGTGAACTGGTGGATGCCTGCGAGCTGATCGAAGCCGACGCCCAGCTCTCCATCATCACCGCCAAAGACGAAGAGGGTCTCGAGATCCTGCGTCACTCCTGCGCGCACTTGCTCGGTCATGCCATCAAGCAACTCTGGCCGCAGACCAAGATGGCCATAGGTCCTGTCATCGACAACGGCTTCTACTATGACGTCGATCTCGATCACACCCTGACCGAAGAGGACATGGCTGCACTGGAAGCCCGTATGCTCGAGCTGGCAGACAAGGATTATGACGTCGTCAAGAAGCGGGTTTCCTGGCAGGAGGCGCGCGATGTGTTCGCGGCCCGTGGCGAGAGCTATAAAGTCGAGATCCTGGATCAGAATATCGCCCGTGATGATAAGCCCGGTCTCTATCATCACGAAGAGTATGTCGACATGTGCCGTGGCCCTCACGTGCCCAACATGCGTCATTGCCACCATTTCAAGTTGCAGAAGATGTCCGGCGCTTACTGGCGTGGCGACTCCAACAACAAGATGCTGCAGCGTATCTACGGTACCGCCTGGGCCGACAAGAAGCAGCTCAAAGCCTACCTGCAACGCCTCGAAGAGGCCGCCAAGCGTGACCACCGCAAGATAGGCAAGCAGCTCGACCTGTATCACATGCAGGAAGAGGCTCCCGGCATGGTGTTCTGGCACAACGATGGCTGGACCATCTTCCGTGAGCTGGAAACCTTCATGCGCACCAAGCTGCGTGAGTATGACTATCAGGAGGTGAAAGGCCCCTCCATGATGGATCGCGTGCTGTGGGAGCGCTCCGGTCACTGGGATAAATATGCCCAAGGCATGTTCACCACCCAGTCCGAGAACCGTGAGTACGCCATCAAGCCGATGAACTGCCCGGGTCACGTGCAGATCTTCAACCAGGGCCTCAAGTCCTATCGCGACCTGCCATTGCGCATGGCCGAGTTCGGCTCCTGCCACCGCAATGAGCCGTCCGGTTCCCTGCATGGTCTGATGCGAGTCCGTGGTTTTACCCAGGATGACGCTCACATCTTCTGTACCGAAGAGCAGATCATGGAAGAGGTTTCGGCCTGTATCCGTATGGTCTATGACGTCTACGGCACCTTTGGCTTCGAAAACATCGTGGTCAAGCTTTCGACTCGTCCGGAACAGCGCATCGGTTCAGATGAAGCCTGGGATCGCGCCGAAGCGGCCCTGGCCGAAGCCCTGGTGCTGAACGGCCTGAAGTACGATCTGCAGCCGGGTGAAGGGGCATTCTACGGCCCTAAAATTGAATTCACCCTGCACGATTGCCTGGATCGTGCGTGGCAGTGTGGTACAGTGCAGCTCGATTTCGCCCTGCCAGGTCGGCTGGGCGCCACTTATGTGGGCGAGGACAACGAGCGTCACGTCCCCGTGATGATACATCGCGCCATCTTGGGGTCCATCGAGCGCTTCATCGGTATATTGACCGAAGAGTACGCAGGACTGTTCCCTACCTGGTTGGCACCGACTCAGGCCGTGGTGATGAATATCACGGATAATCAGGCCGATTATGCCGTAAAAGTGGCCAAAGCATTGAATGATGCGGGCCTTCGTGCAAAAGCGGACTTGAGAAATGAGAAGATTGGCTTTAAAATCCGCGAGCATACTTTGAAACGAGTACCTTTCATGCTGGTCTGTGGCGATAAAGAAGTTGAAGCCGGTCAGATTGCAGTACGGACTCGTAAAGGGGCTGACCTGGGCACTTATCCTGTTGAAGAGCTAATCGCTCTACTGTCCCAGGAAGTTCAGACCCGCGGACAAAAGAAAGTGGAGGAATAAGCTATAAAAGGCGGAAAAAAACTGGGCAAGCAACCGCAAGCCCGCGCTCACCGGATCAATACCGAGATTCGTCTGAAAGAAGTTCGTTTGACTGGACTTGATGGTGAGCCTTTGGGCGTCGTCGAAATCCATGATGCACTGAACTTGGCCCTTGAGGCTGGAGTAGATCTGGTCGAGATCAGCCCTAACGCTGAACCGCCCGTTTGCCGAATCATGGATTACGGCAAATTCCTCTACGAGAAGAGCAAGACCACCAAAGAACAGAAGAAAAAGCAGAAAGTTGTCCAGGTCAAGGAAATCAAATTCCGCCCTGGTACAGACGAAGGCGACTATCAGGTAAAACTACGCAACCTGGTTCGCTTTTTAGAAGACGGGGACAAGGCGAAGGTCACCCTGCGCTTCCGCGGTCGTGAAATGGCTCACCAGGATCTTGGTATCAAGGTACTGGAGCGCGTCAAGAACGATCTGGAAGAGCTGGCCGTAGTCGAGTCGTTCCCGAAAGTCGAAGGCCGTCAAGCTGTGATGGTTCTCGCACCTAAGAAGAAATCTTAAGGCCCACAAGAAATTGACTCATGGGTTCGCCCCATGAGTCGGTTCGCCTTGCGATTTTGTTGTCACTCACAATGCGGAGTATAAAATGCCGAAGATGAAAACCAACCGGGGTGCTGCAAAGCGCTTCAAGAAGACTGGCTCAGGTCGCTTCAAGTGCAAGCATAACCACCTGCGTCACATCCTGACCAAGAAGAGCAGTAAGCGTAAGCGTAAGCTGGGGCCGAAGTTCATGGTTTCTGCTGCCGACCACAAACGTGTTGTCGCTTGTCTGCCGTACGCATAAGGGGGATGTGAAAAATGCCAAGAGTTAAACGTGGTGTGACTGCTCGCGCTCGTCACAAGAAAGTAATGAAAGCCGCCAAGGGTTACTACGGCGCCCGTTCCCGTGTCTACCGCGTAGCGGTACAAGCGGTAACCAAAGCTGGTCAGTATGCCTATCGTGACCGTCGCCAGAAAAAGCGTCAGTTCCGTCAGCTGTGGATTGCACGTATCAACGCTGCAGCCCGTCAGAATGGTCTGTCCTACAGCCGTCTGATCAACGGTCTGAAGAAAGCGTCTATCGAAATCGATCGCAAGATCCTGTCCGATATCGCTGTTCACGACAAGCTGGCTTTCACCGCCCTGGTTGAAAAGGCTAAAGCAGCGCTGGTTTAATCCGGTTCTGTTATGAAAGATAAAAGGAGGCCCAGGCCTCCTTTTTTGTATCTATAACTTGCTGTTTTATAGCGGTTTTCTATTTTCAGCGTCCACATTATGTCCACGCTTTTCATTTATGTGGTCACTCCTGCAGTTCTGCCAGTTTCACCTCGGGCACTGTGCTCATCGGCGAGTCTCTCCTCCGTTTACCTGGATAATGCTCTCAGGCCAACACTGTTGGTGGTATCTGCCTTGACTCGTCAGTTATTGACGGAGCTTGTTTGAGTCTGTGACGTCTGTTGGATTTCAATATCAAGATATTGACGTGTGACATTATTATTCATAATGTGGCTCTTAAATGGATTCACTTGGGTTTTTTGATGGGCAATGCAGCAAAGGTCGGCGACATAGGTACAGACCACGATGGTTTTCGACCTACAAAAGTGACCGCAGGTTCTCCAGATGTTTTTATTGATGGTTTGCCTGCTGCAAGAGTCGGTGATCCCCTTGAGCCTCACGACAAGCCAAATCACCCGCCTCATCCTAGAGAAATTGCTGCAGGCTCAAGCAGCGTTTTTGTAAATGGGAAACCACTGGCCTTTACTGGCAAAGGGATTTCTTGCGGAGGGGTCATTATTGGTGGTGGCACAGTCACTGTTGGCGACTCTGGACCAGGAGGCAGTTCATCAATTTCCTCCCTTCTCTCAAGTGCAAAATGGATTGGCTTCACCATGCCAACAACGCTTGATTACGATGGCGTCAAGTGTATAGCTACCCTGGACGATGGTTCTGTGGTTCAGGGTCAATTCAATCAACAGAATCAGGTGATTTTTTCGTCTATCTCGGGAGCTACGTGCGTGAAGCTAGAAGTTGAGAGCTTTGAGCATGAACAAATTGGCCAAAGTTTAGCGGAAGTATTACTTGGGAAAATCATCGGGTAATGGTGTATGGCATACGCACAAGTAGATGGTAGTTTTTCGGCAAAGCAGCAACATCCAGTTGAAGACCCCGTTTTAAGCAAAGCATTGGCCGCTTTTGAAGGAGCTGCAATCAAGTTCTCTACTGATGCAATCAGTGATGCGAATGTAAGAAGCAGCTATACCTCGAACATCAAGAGGGTTGTTACAGAGGTCAAGCAGTTGGCTGTGGCGAAGAAAATATCGGTAAAAGAGGCTGCGGAGTTTTGCTATGAGATGCGTAATCAGATCATGGCTGAACATAGAAAATATACCTCTGCTCAAGGGTTAGCTTTGGCTGAGCGTCATAAAAAAGCACCACCGTCTTTGGATCAGTTGTTTGATAAGTACGCCAAGAAGAAGTTTGGGAAGGATTTCAAAAGCTTGTCTGCCCAGCAGAAAGGGGCGATTCATTACGAAATCATTGAGTCATCTGCCCGCGATAACCCCAAGTTCACCACCGCAAATCGCCGCCTTAAAGTTCTTGGTAAGGTAGGAGTTATTGTCACTGCAGCTTTGGCAACTCATGCAGTGCTCAATGCAGATAACAAGCCTAAAGAAGCTGTGAAGCAGGGGATGCAGATAGGTGGTGGTGTTGCAGGAGGATGGTTGGCCGGTTTGGCTGTATCTTCTGTGTGCGGTCCTGGTGCTCCTTTTTGTGCAATCGCCTTGGTTCTATTAGGGAGTATTGCCGGTGGTGTTGCGGGCTCTGTAGTCGCCGATAGCCTTGATGAAGAAATAGAGGAATTTACCCGTTGGCAGATCAACTAACAGATAAGGACTTGTGCGAAGCTTTATCCGACATCTTCGTTGATAACGAAGTTGACTATGACTATATCGCTTCAGTTGCTAGGAACTTTCCATTGGATCATGTTGAGTCCGCACTGTTCGAGTGGGTTGCACCAGTTTGCTACAGCAATGCCCTCTCTCCGGTCCCTCCTATCTGGTCTGGTTTTGAGAGCGAAGCGCTGTGGAGTGATATCCAAGATCTCATAGCCAAAGAGAAAAGTGCAGGTTTGGTCAGGAAGGGGATTATCAATATCAGACAACGATATCTTAGAAGAGAGTATGGCGATGAATGGCGCAAGCTATCTGCTCTGCTGGCTCAAAAGAGATAGAGTTGCGACAGAGGTGTTGTTGTGTGAACCTGTAATATTTCAGTTATCAAATCAGCATTAACTATACCTAACTTGCTGAAACAAATAGCTTTCCGGCTAATCCAAAGCAATCGCGCAGATCCTGTCCGATCGTCAAAACTCCCACGAAAAGTACGTTATCCCATATATATTCAATGAGTTACGTTTTCTCCTCTTATCTCCAGGGCCCTTCAAAACTGTAAAACCCTTCAAAAAAGATCCTTCTTTGCAGATCCTCAACGCCCTACGGATCCTTGATGTGGTGCGGTCTGGGGATAGTATTTTGCGGCAATCCACTTTTGCAAAAAATTTTATCGATGCACCGCGCAGGCGGGAGCGGATGAGCGCGGATTCCGTGGCGCAAGCGCGCCCGTGGGCTTTCCGTCGAGCGAGGTGGCGCCAATGGGGCCGCGTTGGGTATGATGCTGCGCTGCCTGATGCAATCCTTCCATGCGGCATTCCCTGGTCATGGGCAGGTGATGTCAGGCAGCCAAAAGAAGGCCCCACATTGTGGGGCCTTCTTGCGTTGATGGGTTACTCGATGATGGGGGAGAGCTGACTGGCCAGGTTGCCCGCTTGTTGGCTCTGGTTGCTGAGGGCGTTGCCCTGGTTGGGGCTGGGCCCGCTGCCGTGGGTGTGGCTGGCCGTGGTGGCGGCCAGCTGCTCCACCACGTTCATCAGCTGCAGCAGTAGCCGGAAGATGTTGATGCCCTCTGTCCCCATCCAGGAACGCGGCGCTTCCAGGTGTTGCAGCTCACCGGCGACGGCCCGGCGCAGTTGTCCCACCACCTCAACCAGATCCCCGGCAGTGGTCTGGCTCATGTTGCCCAGGCTTCCCAGTGTCAGGTCATCACCGGCCAGCAGCTCGATGGCCCCCAGCGCCTCGATGAGCTTGAACCCGCCCACCTCCTCGATGCTGTGTTGCGCCACCTGCAGCTGATGCTGGCCATGTTCCCCCAGGTAGTCATCACTTTGGTGGTGCATCTCCATGGCATGGTCATACAGGCGCCGGTCGGTGTGGCGGCTCAGGTTGCCTACGGTATCGGTGCAGCTGAACACCTCGGCCCGCTGCTGCTGCAGTTGCTCGCCCGGGGCAATGTCTGGCAATGGCCAGCCGCTGCCAAGCACGGTGCGGATAAAGGGGCGGTCGGCGCGACCAAAGGCAAAGCCCAGCTCGACCAAACTCCCCTCGATGGGGAACTGCAGCAGGCCCTGCTCAGGCCCGCCGAACATCACCGGCAGCGGCACGGCGCGATAGAGTGGGGTGGCTTCATCCGGTTGGCCATCCTCCCCAAGCAGTTGGACGTCCACAGCAAAGCGCGGTCGGAATGGGTCATTGAGCTGGCCCGCAGTGGCCTGGTCGCTGATGGCCTCAACCCGCCCGAACTTGGGCAGGTGCATCTGGTCGGCCAGTTCCGGAAACTCCCCCTCAATCTTGCGGCGCTCTGGTGACTTGATGACCTTGCCCGGGCTGGCCGTGGTCAGGCTCATCTCATCGCCCTTGAGGCGCACCCGGGTGACGCGCTGGCCATTGATGATGGCGCCGGGGCGCACGGCGGGGATGGGGGCCAGGGTCAGGATGTTGCCCGCCTGCTTGGCTGAGAGGGCAGGGTCTAGTATCACCTCGCGCCCGGGCCAGCGGCTGTGGCCATGGCTGCCGACGAACACGGCGCCATCGGGTTGTTGATACCAGCAAAAGTCGGCAATGGCGAAGGCGCGCCCCGCATTATCGAGCAGCTGATAGCCGGTGCCGGCGCTGGTGAAGTTGGCAATGGGTCGGTCGGTGTAGTCGGCGCCGTCGGGCAACAAGAAGGCGAGGCCGCACTGGTCTGTCAGCCAGGCGAGCAAGCCGCGCAAGGTGGCATGCTGCTGACTCACCGGAAAGCGGCTGCCCAAAATCCCAGCCAGCTCCCGGCATAGCAACTTGCTGCTGCCATTGGTGGCGGGTTG
Organism: Aeromonas sp. BIGb0405; assembly: GCF_024807335.1. NCBI lineage: Bacteria > Pseudomonadati > Pseudomonadota > Gammaproteobacteria > Aeromonadales > Aeromonadaceae > Aeromonas > Aeromonas sp. BIGb0405. The sequence continues at coordinate 536,018 of NZ_JANUEP010000003.1, read as the reverse complement.
CACGTCGTAGACATAACCGGTGAACCAGCGGCGCAGCTCGTTGTTGTAGCCGGTATCCAGGGTCAGGGTCTGTCCCTTGCTGGCCGTCCCCTCAATGGTTAGGGCGGCGCGCCCGCCCGCGCTGAGATCCAGCACGATGTCATGTTCGACCAGGTGCATGGGCTGCCCGGCCAGGGTCAGTTGGGTGTTGAGTTTCATGCCAGTGCGTCATCCGCTTTTTTGAGGTACTGCTCGAAGGGGGTTAGTTCGTATTCATCGGCTTTGTCACCCTTGGTGGGCGACGGGGCCTTGGCTTGGGTGGTTTGTTCGGTGGTCTGGCTCACCTGGGCCACTGCCTTGGGCAGACGTTGTTCACGCTTCTCCGGTACCGAGTTGTGGTCGCTCAAGGTGAAACTCACCTGCCAGGCCAGCAGGCCCTCTTGCTCGCTGGCGGTGATGCGCCCGGTGAACTTGGCCTGGCGTATCTTGACCGACTTGGCGAGTAACGAGCCCACCCGAAAGATGTGGCGTTTGCCGCCATCGTCTTTCATGTCGGCCAGCTCGAACAGGCGCGCCAGCTTGTCCCCGTCTTTGTAGGGGATGAGGCCGGAGACATCCAGCTCCTTGGCCTTGGTGCCCTGCTCGGCCTTGCTGGTCGAACTGGTTTGGCCCGATTGGTCTTTGTCCTGGAACTGCATGGAGAGGGAGATCCGCATCGATGACATTGCGATGGGCTCGCCGTCCAGGGTCAGCATGGCGCTGATGGTCATGGGGTCAACTCCTGCCAAAAAGTCAGTGGGGAAGGGGAGATCAGCAGGGCGGCGACGCTCATGCTCATGCTGTGATCCGGTGGCGAGCTCTGGCCAAGTTGCGCGGCCAGGCTGGCGACATCCCCTTGGCCTTGCCAGCGGTAGATCTGCCCCGAGAGCGTGGCCAGGGTGTCCAGCGCGCTGGCCAGTTCGTTCAGGTGAGCGGCACGGCGACTTGCCAGCCTCTGCAGCTTGGCGATGGGGCTCTGGCTATCCCGGGCCAGACTCTCAAGCTGGGCAAGCTCACTGCCCAGGGCGAGATGAGCGGGGCGCAGCGGCGCCCAGACCAGCGGCTCATCGGCGCGCCAGCGCGGCACCTTGGCCGCCGTGGGTTTGGCCATGATGTCGTTGTTGGCTTCCAGGCGGCGTAGGGCCGCGCACCACTCTGGCAATGGCAGCAAGGCGCACAAAGGGGCCAATTTGGCCGCAAGGTCGGCGGCGCTGTTACCGGTCACCAGCCAGGCGAGGGCATGGAGCTGACCCGTTGGCAGCAAGGGGTCGGCACCATCTTGCAGCTTGTCAGCCAACGCCTTGACCGCATTGGGGGCGGCCAGGCTGGCCTGCTGCCCCTGCACCTGGCCGACGCCGTGCAAAAAGGGGGTCACCGCCAGGGCGCGACCGGTGACCAGCAGATGGTCGAGCTGGGCGCGAAGTCCTGAAAGGGCTGCGGCCTCACCACTGAGCGGGTGGGGGCGATACTGGGCACGGCTGGCGATGGCCTGCAGGCGCCCCATGGCCGCATCCGCCAAGGCGGGTACTTGGGCCAGCACGGCGCGGGCCTGATGGTGCACACTGGCCCCGCTGGGGGGCCAGTGCAGGTCGCTCTGTTGCCAACTCATATCGGCAGCTCCGGCCAATCCACCGTCGTGGGCCAGCCAGGTGTGTCAGGCAGGCGCGAAAGGGTCACCCGGTACAGTCGCAAGGCGGCGAGCCGCGAGGTTTCCGCCGGGGTCAGTATGCCCAGCAGCTCGGCATCCCCCAGGGGGGCGATGGCGTCGCCAGCCAGCTGCAGGCGGCGCGCCAGTTCGCGCTGCTGCTCCTCTTCGGTCGGGATGGGCGTGGGCGGCGCCTGGTAGGGAGCCACCTCGCCATATTCGCCAAAGCGCGCCCGCACAAACAGCTCGACGCCATAGGGCTCCGGGTCGCTTTGGGTGGCGGCGAAGGGCACCGGCTCGGCCTGATTGGCAAACTGGACAGTCAGATTGATGGCGGTGTGTTCCGGGTCGGCCCACTCGGGGGCGGTAACGTGAAGAATGTTGTCTGTCATTTTGTACGGATCCACAGTGAGGTGTTTTGGTCGTTATTGCCGCCGCCCTTGATGGCGCCAACCAGCTTCCAGGTACCCGGCAGGGCGGCGCCGATGCCCGGGCCGCCATCTTCTGAGTTGGCTGCGCGCAAGGAGCTGCCCGCAATGGCGTAGCCTGGGCCCTTGTTACCCCCGGTTGACACGATGCAGGTGGCGAAGCAATACGTCCCCACTTGTCCCCAGCCGCTCGCCACTATGTCGGCATTGCCCTGGGCCGCCGGGTGGGTGTGACCAGAGGGGGGCATGGTGCCGGGTTTGCCGGATACTTCCCCCCAGCTTGGCCAGCGGGTGGCGTATGCGGGGATACCGCTGATCTGTCCCCAGGGGTGAGAGTGGGATGCCGCCGCCGCGCCCAGTTCGGCCAGGGTGGGTTTGTTACCTGTGTTGTAATCCCGGGTCCAAGGTGTCCAGGCGCCGGTACTGTATTGGGCCCGGCGCCAGACTCTGCTGGAGTTGTAAACGTGATACGCCTGCTGGGGGCCTGCCCCACTGGTCACGATGAGTCCGCCAGCACTGTTCTCGGGATAATGGCGAGCGGCGGAGGCATTGGCATTGGCGTGCTGGGCAAACACTTTGGGAGATTTAAGGGAGTCCAGGTCTTCGGTTGTCAGGTTGAGCGGATTTAACATGGTGCCAGGGTGAGTGTGCCCCTCGCTGGCCAGGGCGGGCTTGTCGGTCACTTCCCCCCAGTTCGGCCAGCGGTTGGCTGCCTCTGGCACGTTATCCAGTTCGCTCCAGGGGTGGCGATGACTGCCCGCCTTGATTTCAACGGCGATATTGACGCTCTGGGCGTCTTCCAGGATGCCTTTGCCGCTCACATCCCCGGACAGCTCGATGGTGCGTTTGCGGCGCAGGTCGGTCACGCTGCCGTCGCTGTTGATGATGGCCACCTTGGCCAGGTGGTGACGATAGCCGTTGCCGTCGGTGTAATCGGCCTTGTCGGCCACGCTCAAGGTCAGCGTGAAGTGGTTCACCCAGGCATCGAGTAGGGAGCCCGCCCGGTAAATGTCGAGCCAGAGCCCCACCGGCTTGGCGCCCGGGCTTATCTTCTGTACCTCATCGAGTTGGGCGCGCAGGCCGCCGACATAGGCCACCCCGGGCTGCACTTTGTAGACACCCGCCTCGTTCACCAGCTGGAAGCCGTCCCCATAGAAGGTGGCCGGGCCGAAGAACTGCAGCGCCTGCAGGCGCAGGTCGTCATCCATGCCACGCAGGCGGGCGGCATAGTCAATCTGCCAGGTGCTGGCATCCACATTCGTGACCGTGGCGTCACTGGCCCGGTCGTACTCCATCAGCATGGATTTGACCAGGCTGTTGCCCACCTGACCGCTCAAGGGATCGGTCTTGAGTTTGGTCTCGCTGCCCTTGTGCACAATCATGGCCACCATGCCGGTCGCCTTGTTGATGAGATACATGGCATTGAACTCGAAATCGCCCAGGGTGGTGTCCATCACGATGGTGTACGCCACCGCGTCGTTGTTGATGCGCCCGCGCTGATCCACCTGGTGGCGGTGCACGATTTGCCCTGCCGGTGGCAGGACGCCATCGGGGTTGATGGGTGCATCGGGGTCTAGCCCTGGGATGTTGGCCAGCACGAACTCATCGAGCACCACCGGGGCTTGGGTGGCGAGGCAGGTTTGCCAGTAGCTGGCAAAAGCGTTGGTAATGATCTGGCTCATGGGTTCCTCTTGAGTGATGCGCCGAACACCTGCTGGCTCATGTCGATACGGCCATGGTGAATAGTTGCGCTGACCGGATAGACCACCTGGAAGCGGTAGCGGCGGCAGGTGCGGCCATAGTGTTGAATGAGGGTGCTCATCAGCGCCTGATTGCTGGCCATTGCGCTGTCAGTCACCTCGATGGTGATGACGTCCCAGGGCTGGCCTGCCTGGCGCTCGTGGATGTCGCACCAGCCGATGCCAAGCCGCTCGAAAATCCGCTTGAAGCCCGCCACTTCGCCCGCATCCCTGGCGTTCACAAAAGCGAACTGGACGCGCTTGCGAAACAGCGCCAGCGGCTCGCCATCAAAGCGGCCGATGTCCCGCTCCCAGGCGAGCAGGGCCAGCAGGGACTCCGAGCAGGTCAGCGGGTCTTGCTGGGCCAGTGGCAGCAAGAGCCACCCCTTGAGTCGCTGCCAGAAGGCGTTGATGCCCTTGGCCAGAAAACCCGGCTCGGCGTGAGCGACACTGATGGTGACGCCATCTTCCCACCAGGGGGCGCTGGCATCGGGTAGCACGGGGGCTTGCAGGTCATGGGCCAGCGGGCTCGGCTTAGTCATGCAGGGTCACCTCAAGCTGATTCAGGCGCGGGATTGCCAGGGCGGACACGATGTCTTGCTCGGCAAAGCGCAGGCTCTTGAGCTGCGGAAACTGGCTGTGTAACTCCCGGCCCAACTGGGAGAGGGAGAAGCGCGACTGGGGCCAGGTGCGGGTGACGCTGGGAAAATCCGCGGACTGACGAAAGGCCGCCTTCACCAGGTTCTCGGCGCCCGCCTTGAGCGCAGTGCGCTGCGCCTCGCTGAGGTTGGCCTGTGGCCACAATGCCAGGGTGAGGCTGTGCTGGGTCTCGGGGATGCTCATCACGAACAGGTCATCCCCATGGCCATGGTTGCCCTGGCGGCCCACGTAATCGTTGAGCTGGGCGGTGAGGCTGGCCGGGGTCGGCCCCACTTCCAGCAGGATATAGGCGTTGGCGGTGCCCGGGCCCCGGGGGGCGTCGTGCTCGAAGAAGATGTGATCGGCGCGAATGCCCGCCACGCTGGCCAGCATCGAGCGGTATATCGCATCGATGTGATAGCGGCCCACTGCCGAGAACTGGTTCTGGATGCGCAGCCCCAGGGCATCATTGCTCTCGGCGTCGCTGCCTTGGGTGGTGATCCACTCCTTGTCGTCGTTGCGCGCCGACAAAATGCCGGTCACCGCTTCGCTCAGCAGGTTGTAATAGCCGGGGGCCAGATTCCAGGCCGCCCCTGCCTGTTCGGCTTCACACACCACTTTGGCCACCGCTTCACCGGCGGGGCTGACCACGGTTTGCAGGGGCTTTAGGCGGTATATGGTGCCGTTGATGCGCTCGGTGCTTATCCAGATATCGGCCGGGATGGTGACGGCATCCTGGGGGTTGGCCTTGACGAAGTTGACCAGGCCCCGGGTCTTCTGGGCGGCCTTGCGGGTCAAGTCCACATCCCAGGCCTTGAGGTCGAGATAGGTATCGGTGGCAGTAGCCGCGAAGGTATTGGGCAGCACATGCCCGGCCAGCAGCTCGCGGATAAGCCACAGCGCCGGGGTAATGACCACACCGCGCACCAAGCGCCAGAAGGGGCTGACGTCCGAGTCGTTGGTGATGAGGGAACCGGCGGCTTCCACCTCCTTTTTGAGTTCAGCCTCCATCGCCTCGGCGGTGGTCGGCACACCGGTTTCGCTCAGCAGGGCCATAAAATCCACGGTCGGGCGCAGGTTCACAGGGTTACCTCCAGGGGGCCAAATTCGTAAGTGGTGGCGGTGACCAGCACCCGGTCGGCAGCCTCCTCATTGATGAAGATGGTGCCCGGCACCAGCCGCTCGTCACGTTCAACCAGCAGCTCAATCTCGGTCAGCACATCGGCGCGCAGGGTCGGGCTGCGCTCGCCGATGAGCTTGCGGGCCAGACCGGACTCCATGATGCGGTGCTTGATGTCCTGGCCGATGCTGTGCCTGTCCTGGGTGTAACGGGGCTGGCCACCGGCATCGAGCAGCCAGGCGCCATCGTTGACCAGGATGTCGATGTATTTGGGTTCGCTCATTTGGTCTCCAGCCAGGCGTTCTCAGCCATCATTTCCGGGGTCATGGGGTTTTGGTTGTGCATATGCACCTCGCCGATATGCAGCGCCTTGGCGGGTTTCTGGTTGGCGGTGGTCGCCGCCGCGTTGGCCTGGATCAACTGTTGGCCAAGGCCCCCTTGGGGGATGGGGCTCTCGGGGCCCTGTCGATAGTTGGCCAGCGGCCCGTTGATGCGCTGCTGCGCCTGGGTCACTCCCTGCAGGGGGATCTGCAACTGACTCGGGGAGGGCAGGGCCAGCTCGGGCATGTTGCCCATCTCGATGTCGATGCCCGGGATCATGTTGAGTTTGTCGACCAGCCAGTCGATGGACTGACCCAGCCACTTGAATACCCCCCAATCGCCCAGGGTCTTCTTCAAGTCGTCCCAGTAGTAGATGACCAGGCCAATGGCACCAACGAGCAGGGTGCCAATGAGGTAGGCGAGAAGTACCGCTGGGTTGGCGGCCATCATAATGTTGACCGCGAGCAGGATGGCCCTAAAGCTCACCAATCCGGCCTTGAGCAGGTTGAGGGGGGTCATGACCAGCGTCCAGGCAATGCCAAGCCCGGTGGTGGCGAGGCTGGCCAGCCCGGCAACCAGCATCCAGGCACCGGTCACCATGCCGAGCCCCACGATGGCGAGCAGGGCATAGCTCACCACCTTGGTCAGGTTGGGAAAAAGGTGAGTCCAGCGCAGCACCACGGCGGCGCCATCGGCAAAGACCGCGACCACCGCATTGATGGCTGGCAGCACGACACCGAAGGCGGCGGCCCGAATGGCGAACCAGGCGGACTCGACCCGCTGCCATTGGTCGGTCATCGAGGCCGCCATCTGCTCGGCCTTGCCCATGCCATGGGTATTGGCCAAGGCGTTGATGTTGGTGGCGAGTCCCTTGGTGTTGCTCATCAGGAGTTTCACCATGGCCACCGCCTCATCGGAGCCGAACGCCTTCTTGAGCTCGTCCCCCTCGGCCACACTCAGGGTCTCGCCATAGCGCACCTTGAGTTTGTCGAGGATGTTGAGCACCGGCAGCATGTTGCCCGCCGAGTCGGTGAACTGCAGGCCAAGCGCCTTCTGGGCATTGCCCACCCCGGCCAGAAACGACTTGAACTTGGTGCCCGCTTCGCTGCCGCTCATGGTGGCCTGCAGTTGGCCAAGCACCGCGAACTGCTCATCTATGGACACCCCTGCCGAGGTGGCATTGGCCCCGATGCCCTTGAAGGCATCGCTCATGCCCTGACCGGTGGTCTTGAACATCTGCACCGCGAGCGCGGTCTTGCCTGCCACATCCTCGACCCAGTTAGCCTTGCCCATGGCGTTGGCTTGCTGCTCAAAGATGCCGTACATGGTGCCCATGTAGTTGGTGATGGTGCCAGTATCGGCCTTGGTGGCGGCGGCCAGCACCCCGGACGCCCGGGCAAAGGCGGGCAGCTCGTTGCCGGTGAGCCCGGCGATGGCGGACTGGATATCGTAAGAGGCCTGGACAAACTCGGTGGCCGATTTCCCGTAATCCACCGAGAACTTGAGCGCCTCGCGCCCCAGCGCCCCCAATCCCTCTTTTTGCACCCCAAGCGACGCCACTTCCCCGAGCGCCCGGTCCATCTCGATAGCGGGGCCCAGGGCTGCCTGGATAGCCATGCCACCGGCGGCCACCGTGGTGGCGCCCATGGCCATATTGCCCCAGCCCCGACGCCCGGCCTTGCTGACCTGGTCAATCTGGGCATTGATGCCCGCCAGTGGCTTGGTGACCTGATCCACCAAGGCCACCTGCATCATCAACTTTTCCATCCAGGCCATAGGGTCTCTTATCCATTAAATGCGTGAGCTATTCCCTCGGCAACGGCGAGGGCAAGGGTCTTGCGGTGGTGTTTATCAAACCAGATGGCGCGGGCCAGGCTATCGAGGTCGTCCTCTTCATGGGGCAGGTAGTGGCGCCGCAGTGCCAGCACCTGCTCCAGTTGATTGCGCTCGATGGCCTCGGCGCGCCCGGTCAGTTTTTTATGGTGATGTCCAGGGTTGGCGCGAACTGCTCATTGACGGCGCCAGCCAGTTGCAGGGCCGCGCCGGGACGGGCCAGCAGCTCATCAAGGGCGGCTTTGCTCTCACCACAGGCAATCTTGCGCAGGTAGTTGTGGGAGGGGGCCACCTTGTCGCCCGGCATCAGGTCGTTGATGTAGCTGTTGTAGGCCACCATGGTGGGTTCAAAGCTGATGTCGATACCGGCAACGGTCAGGGTGATGGTCTTGCTCATGGTTGGTTTTCCTCTTGTGTAATCCAGTTGTTCAGGGTGGTTATCTGTTGTTGGCAGCGGCGCAGTGCGCCCTGCAACGTGGGGATAAAGGCCACGGCCTCGCCCCAAGTCGTGCCATTAAATTCAGGCTCCGGGCAGCGGGGCACCAGCCCCGGTGGTGGCAGTAGCCTGACCAGCTCGGTTTTCACCAGGGGCGGCTGGCTTGAGCAGGCGCAGAGCGCCAACAGGCAGAGGCTCACGGTTGCAGTCCGGACGACCTGCTGGCGGCGTGGCCAGGGCGTGTTGCAGTTCATCGGCAATGCTCCTTCGTTGCTGGTCGAGCTTGGCCAGCGCGTCGCTTTGCTGGTCGAGTAGTTGGCGCAGCCCCTTTTCGCGCAGCGGGATAGCCGCCAGCGCCTTGGCTTGCTGCTCGCTGATGGTTTGCAGGGCGTTGATGGTGTGGTTGGCGGTGGCCAGCTCTTGAGTGCGAACGCTGAGTCGCTGGCCCTGGACAAACAGGGTGGCGCCAATCATTAAGCCGAGGAGGGTTGGCAGCAGCCGGAAGAAGGTGCTCATGCCAGTACCCCGCCAAACTCGGTGAACTTGGCCAGCAAGCTGGCTTCGTTGTGCTCCGGTTGCTGGTAACCAGCCCCGGGCAGGCTGGCCCAGATGTTGTTGCACTTACCAATGGCCTCACCGATGCGGCCCGCCTCGATGTCGGCCAAGGCCCGGCGCTCGCGAATAAGCTGGATGGCCCACTTGTCCTGGGAGAGGGGGCCAAAGTCCGGCAGACCAAGCGCCGCCTGGTAGTGGCGCCAGTGACGGGACAGGAACTGATAGCGCCCGGCGGCGGTACTTCTGAGGCTCGGATTGACCTGCACCAGCACGTCAGGGTGCTCGCGGTAGTCACTGAACAGCCCCGCGGGATTGACCAGCTTGTTATAACCATCGTCGCCCAGCCCCTTGGTGCCCTCGGAGAAGGCCAGCATGTCGAGGAAGGCCGCCAAGTTGGCGCTGGTGTTTAGTCGTGGCATGACGGTGCCTCCTGGTGGATAAGGGTCTGAAATTCCCGGCAGGTTTGCGCAAAGCGGGGGCCCTCAAGCTCCACGCCGATGAAGCGGCGGCCCAGTCGCCAGGCCGCTTTCCCCGTGGCGCCAGATCCCATGAAGAAGTCACCCACCACATCACCTGGTCGGCTGCTGGTACGCACGATGTGCTCCATCATGGCGGCGGGTTTTTCGCAAGGATGTTTCCCCGGATAGGCCTGCACCGAGGGGTAAGTCCAGACGTCGGTAAACGGCACCTCTTTGGTGACGCTGAACGGGCGGCGCAGTTGCTCATGCTCTGCCTTGAGTTGGTCATAACTGGCGACCAGGGTTTGATAGCTGCGATGCAGCCCCTGGTAGGTCTCTTTGAGCTCGTCGTGGGGCAGGCAGAGGGTACGGGCTTTGTCTGCGAACAAGGCCTGCAGGCGTGCATATTGTGCTTCGCTTGGCAGGCTCCACTGGCTTCGGCCAAACCAGTGGCCCGCCATCTGGCAGCCCAGAGCCTGGTCAATCTCTTTGTTGGTGATGCCACAGGCGGTTTTTGCCTGCAGGAAGTAGTCAGTCAACGGCTGCATCACCTGCCCGCGCAGGGCCTGACAGGCTTGACGATAACCACTGGCTTGCGCTGTCCCATGAGCATCTAACTGCTCGGCAAAGATGATGCGTTCACTCGCGGGCCAGAAGTTGCGCAAAGCCGATTTGTCAGCCCGGTTCCACACGCCGGAGGGTTTGGCCCAGACGATGTGGCTCAGCACCTTGAAGTGCTTGCGCACTAGCAGCTCGATGTCGGCATTGAGGCTGGGACTGCAAAACAGGTAGAGCGACCCGCTCGGTTTAAGGATGCGGGCAAACTCAATCACGCACGCTTCTAGCCAGTCCAGGTAGGCAGACACGTTGGGCCATTGATTATCCCAGTCCAGATCTTTAACCCGGTAATAAGGGGGATCGACGGCCACCAGATCCAGGCTATGGGACGGCAGTGTTTTGAGGTATGCCAGCGAGTCTGCGTTGACCAGCTTGAGCCGCTCATTGATTTTGTGGATATGTATTTGATCAGTCATCACGTCTGTTCACTCCTTTGGTAATTTTGTGTTGAGCCAACGTTCGGCCATGCCACGAATGGTCTCAACACCGATAAGGCCCACCATGCCGCCGACAAATCCGGCCGCTTCTCCCGGGATCCCGAACCAGCCAAAGGCACTGATGAATGCCAAGGTGATCGCGCCACACAGGACGGACTCCAGTAACCTGCGGCGACCACTGCCACCGCCATAAGTGATGCGCAGCCAGGCAGTTAACACGGCCAAGGCGGTGCCATAGACGGTGGGGAGGTTGTCCATCAGCCAGGCCAGCAGCAGGGCACCGATGATGGGGTCTTTATGAGGCATGGCGTTCATGTCCGTTAGCGGCTCAAGCGTTCGAGCCGGGTTTTGCAGGGGACGCACAGGCGGACCCCCGGTACGGTTTGGCGGCGCGCGGCGGGGATCGGGTCGTCGCACTCCTCGCACTCAAACAGGCTTGGGCCCAGGGCGCGGCTCTTGCCCACCTGGTTGGCCAGCTGAATGGCCAGCATGCGCGCGGCGTGGCGGGTGGCGCGGTCGATATCATCCATGGCGGTTATCCCAGCAGGTGGCGGGTGTCGTCCTTGGAGAGGTACGGCACGCCATTGATGTGGACAAAGTCGGGGGAAGTGACAAAGCCTTTGACCTTGTGCACCCCCTTGCTGCCGCCCTTGGGGTCGATGTCGAGCAGGTCGGAGATGACCAGCTTGACGGCGAAGGCTTCGACTTTGAGTTGCTCACCGCCGGTGTCGGCGTAGAACAGCACATCGTCCGGCTCCAGGCCGCGCCAGCTACCGGCGCGTTTGGCGGCGTCACTGAGCTGGGAGAAGTTCTTGGTATCGAGTTCGAACTCCAGCTCGGCGGAGACGTCGCCGTCCAGGTAGCCATCGGGCACGCCCCGGGTCTGGGCCACGGCGCTGTTGTCGGTGATGGTCAGGCTGGCCTTGTCGATGTGAACCATGGCCCCCATCAGGGTGGTGTCGAAGTTGATACCGGAAATGCGGCGGCTCATGGGTTAGCCCTCCTCGTTGTTGAGGCTCAAATCGAGCATGATGTTGACGATGATCCCCTTGGGACAGTCCAGGGTGCGCACCACCACATAGACCGAGACCAGGTTCTTGGATATCCACTGAATGCGGATGTCGCCATCCTGGGGTGAGGCGATGTCGCCCGGGAACGGCTGACCGTTGATGGTGGTGGCGCGGGCCATCTCGCGCAGATCTTTGCCAAAGTAGGTGATGGCGGCGGCGGTGCTGCCCGGGGTGGAGTTGAAGGCGCGATCCCCGATGCGGGCAATGGCGCGAATGCGCATCCGGCGCGCCACCTTGTAGGCCACTCGCAGGTTTTCGATCACCTGGTAGTCGCCACCCTCGGTGTCGAGCTGGCGCCCGTCAGCCCAATAGCAACCGTCGTAATCCGGGTACCACATCGGCACCGAGTAGCGGTTCGCTTCCAGGGTCTGCAGGGTGGCCAGCGGCAGCGGGATCCCGTCCTTGTCCAGCGGCTTGCTGCCCACACCCACCAAGGCACCGGTTTTGACCCGGCAAGGGGAGTCGGCGATGCTCACCGCCCGGTTGCACAGGCGACCGGCATAGACCCCCAACAGGTTCGGCCACAGCATGGGCACCAGCGCGACCCCGTCGGCGGCGATGCCATCTTGCAGGGCTGCCAGCTTGGTTTCGTAATCGCTCCAGGTGTCGCCACTGTCGGGATCCGGGTTGATGCCAGGCACCCCGAGCAGGATGAACTGCCAGCGCCCCCACTTGGCGATCAGCTCTTGGTTGAGCGCCTGGGCGACGGTGATGAGGTCGCCATCCACGTTTTGGCCCAGCACCACCATCCCCTCGAAGGATTGGGTCTGTTGGGCAGCGCGGGCGGCCTCTATCCAGTCCATGTCGGTCGGCAAGACAAAGGCGGCGGCAGTCCAGTTCTGACCGGCGTTGTCCCGGGCGGCCAGCAGGTTGGTTTTCAGCGCGCTGTCGGCCTGGCCAAGCAGGGCATCGAAATCGCTCTGGGTGTTGACCGAGAGCAGCTTGCCGGTGTTGCTCGGCGCACTGCCGATAAACAGCAGGTGACGCTCGACGGCGGTGACCGACCCCTGCCGTTGGTTCAAGTTGTTGATCTGCACATAAGGCCACATGGCGCTATTTCCCCTTCATATCGTGTTTGTTGACGTCCCAGCCGTAGTCGATGCTCTGCAGGGCGCGGGCAAAGGCTTGCTGTCGTTGCTGGGCATTGGCGCCCAGAAATGGCCTGGCGGGGAGCTGGATCTCCCAGCTGGTTTTCACCGGTGCGTCCTTGAGCTTCTTGATGAGCAATCCCGCCTGGGCAAAGTTGAGATTGCTGGTTATCCAGCCCAGCGATGCCGAGCGGTATGTGCGCTTGCGTTTGCCCGGGCGCTTGAAGCCCAGCTCTCGCAGCTTGCGGGCCTGAGCCTTGCTGGCGTGCTTGCCCGCAAGGCCGCGACTGGGGGCGATACGCTGGCGACTGACGGCGTTGACCCGGTAGGTGTGTCCCTTCTGGTGGGTACCGGCTATCACCCCGGCATGGACGCTCATGCTGCCTTTCTTGAATCCCAGCTCGGCCACATCCTGGCGAGGGGCGCGGATCTGCAGCAACTTGGGCAAGCCGCGCAGCATCTTGCGTTTGCCCCGCTTGCGTGGTGCCCACGGATTGCCGTTGGGGTCTTGCTGGCTGCGCACGTTACGGGCGGCCAGCTTCTTCATCTCGTTGGCCGCTCGCCATACCAGGCGCTGCCGTTTCTTGGGCGGCAGGGCCAGCAGGTTGAGCTGCGCGTTGCTGCGATGGGCGTCCAGGGTGATGGTGATCATGCCGGGCCCCCCACCAGGTGATGGCCCGCATTGCCTACCTGCAGATCAATCTGCTCGGCCACCCAGATGGCATAGGGCGCCACTTGCCAGCATTTGCCGAGCCAGTGGATGGGGCCATTTATCTGCTCAATCAGGCGCAGCGGTTCGGCGAAGGCGAGCTGGATCTCGAGATCTGCGGTCTGCTCGTCGTTCGGGGTGACCGCGTATTCAGGGTCGGGCAGCTCAAAATCCTCTCGGTAGTCGTCATGCTCTTGCACCCAGGCGGCCACTACGGCCAACAAGATGGCCGGGTCGAGATCCCGAAAGGGCAGCTGCTCGACGGTGAACACCGCCTGGTAGGTCAGCCAGCCGACGTTGCTGCCGGTGGGCCCCATGTTCTTGGGTTCGAGCTTGATGGTGCCGTTCTCCATCCAGCTATCGAGGCGCTTGTGGCACTTAGGCGGCAGCACCCGCAGCAGCTCGGCGTGGAGCGCCTGCAGGAAGTAGCCCTGGGCCTGTTGCTCGTTCATGCCTGCCTGTTGCTCTGGGCTCATATCAGCGAGACTCCCGCCCGGTGCTTGCCCTTGATACTGCGCACCAACTGCTGGCTTTCGGCCAGTAGCTGGGCGCGCGGGTCTGGGGATCGTTCCACCAGGTTGTTGGCACTGGCCCGCTCGGTGACACTGGCGAACTCGGGCAACAGGGCGGCCTTGGCGCGGGCAAACACGGCGGCCAGGTACTGCTCGGCCAGGGCATTGCGGCCGGTGTGGGCGCCGCCTTCCAGGCTGGGCCCGGGGACGTCTGCGGCGTTGCTGTAGCCCTTGCCCTGCAGCGCGGCCTGATGGCTGGCAAGCTGCAGGTTGATTTCAGTCACGGCGGCCAGCAAGGCGGCGCCGGTGGTCTGCATGTCCAAGTCGGCAGGCAGGGCACGGCGGCGCTCAAAATCAGCCACGGCCACATCTGGCCAGAAGCCATCGTTGCGGATGGTGGCGGCGCTGTAGTCGACGTTCTTGCCTGCAAACATGGCTTGCCTCGCTGGTTGAATGGGGCACCCCTGAAGCCACGCAATTGCCGATGGGTTAGCCAAAGGCTGCTCATGGCATTCGCGCCGGGGTGCGGTGGCGCGGAGAGTCGGTTTGTTCCGGTGTTAGTGATCCGGATCCAGCGCCCGCAGGCGCATGGCAATCTTTTGGCGCAAGGTGCCCACACCCACCTTGCGGTGCAGTGCATCGGCCTGGGCCAGCCAGTGATCGGCCTGCTCCAGGGTGGCGCTGTCGCCCACGGCACTGGGGCGGGGCTGGCCGTCGTGGTCACGCAGCAGCAGGCAACCGGCGGCCTTGAACCACTTGGCGGTGAGTTGTTCGTTGAGGCGCCACTCATTGCGCACCTTGTCGAATACCCGGGAGAACCAGGGCTCGACGGCATGGCCTTCGGCGGCTTGTTTCTCGGCCCACTCCAGCACGGTGTCGGCCACAAAGTGGGCCCAGTCGCGCTTGATGTTGCTCGGGGTACGCTGTCCCTGGGCGATGGCGAGCTCCGCCCAGGCAATGCCTGAATCGAAATCGCCCACGTCAAAGGCCCAGATGATGAGGCGCTGGAACAGCTCGTTCTGATAGGGCTGGCCAGACTCGCTGACTGCGGCCAGGTAGCGCACCACATAGGGACGGTATTTGGGCATCAGCTCATCGCGCTTCATGTTCACCCGATCACCGATGCGGGCCAGCTTGCGCAGGCGACCGATATCTTGCTCCAGCGCAATCAGCTGCAGGTGCAGGCTGTCCGCCACCGCGCCGGTGGCGATGCCGGAGCGGGCGGCTTGCACCACTCCCTGCATGGCCAGCTGGCGCTGCTTGTGACGTTGACCGGGTGAGCCCATGGCTTAGGCTTCCGGCTCAGAGGGGGCTGCAGGCTTGGCACCGACTTCGATGTCAGCCTCTTCAAAGCCGCCATAGGCCAGGTGTTCGCCCAGGGCATAGCCCTCCATGCGCCAGTACTGGTTATCGAAGCACTTGCGATCCTGGTTATCGTCGGCCTTGCGCTTGCGGGTGGCGCGCTGGGTGTAGATGTGCAGGTTATCCAGGGTGGTGACCACCATCCGCTTGCCCGGGAAGAAGGGCGGAATGTAGGCGCGGCGCCCGGCGATGGACTCGGCCAGCTTCTGGGCGGCGATCTGCTCGCTCGGCTTGGTGGCTTCGCTGTAGAGCTTGGCCTGGGCGGCGGCAATCAAGTCGGTGCCGACCAGCACCACCAGACGCGGGTCTTGGCGGAACAGCGGGTCGATGGTGGTGTTGATAAGGTCGGAGGCCATCTCGTCCAGGGTTTTGTAATCGCCCTGGCCGTCCGGGTCGAAGTGGATTTTCTTGCCCGCTTCGGCCTTGATGATTTGGCTGCCGTCGTTCCACTCGCGGGCGATCTGGTGCCAGCCCTTGTTGACGTCTTCCCCCAGCGGGTGCTCGGCGGGATCGGTATTGTCGGCGGCTTCCACGCCGTTCCAGCCGACCCGCAGCATGTCCAGGGCGAAGGCCTGATTGATGAAGTCGCCAACCAGCTTGATGAACTCGCCCTCATTGCCCGCGTTGGCCCAGACGCACAGGGTCGCCCAGTCGAGCGACGCGCAGGAATCGGTCTCGGTGAGTTCGTAGGTGTTGCCGTCTACGCCAATCTTGCCGTTGAAGCGACCGCCCTTTTTACGGCCGGTGAACAGCTTGCCGATACCGACTTGCACCACCAGGCCCTTGATCTGATCCACATCCATGCAGGTGATGAGGCCAAGGAACTCGACCGAGGCGAGCAGGGCGGCGCGCAGGCCGGTTTCCACTGGACCGGTGACGCTGAACTGCTTGGCCAGCGCATTGACAGGGATGCCATAGGACTTGGCCAGGGCATTGCTGTATTTATCCAGGCGCTGCATGGCCTGGACGGTGAGGGTCTGACTCATGGTGCGTCCTTAAAATACGGAGGGAGTATCGTCACCGCCGAGCGCACCCGGGCGCTGGCCCGGCACTTCAACGGAGAACTTTTCGATCTGGCCTTGCAGCTCGCCAAACTTGTCGGTGAGGCCGGTCAGGGTCTGCTCCAGCTTGTTGAACTGCTCGGCGGTGATACCTGGCTGGTCGTCAACGGTCGTGGGTTCGGTGGCCGGGGCGGTGGGTTGCTCGGGAGCCGGTTTGGTTTCCAGCTTGGCGCTGAAGGCATCGATTTTGGTGCCAAGGCCGGTCAGGGCCCCCAGCATCTGGTCGAACTGTTCTGGTTTCATTTCCTCATCCTCGGATTGGCTGGGAGTGGGTTGGGGTGCTTGCTCGCCGTGGCTCGACAGCAGGTTGAACAGCTTGGAGAGCAGGCTGTCGGGCTTCTCGTGCTTGGGCAGCGTGAACATGGAGAGATCCAGCGGTTCGCTGCTGCCGATGACCTGGCCCTTGTTGCTCTTGCTGAACTTGAGGTGGGTGGTGCCGGTGCTGGCGGGCTGGTCGGTGACCCCCAGGCCAATCAGGTAGGTGCGGCCCAGATCGGCGAATTGCTCGAACGGCTCGATGGAGCAGAACTGGTACTGGCCGCTTTGGTTCCAGTAGACGAGATCCCGGTTGGGGCAGAGGACGGCGAACAGCTTGAGTTTGCCGTCTACCTCTTCGGTCTTGAGGGCCTGCACGGTGCCATAGCTGGACCAGCGATCATGTTCTGGCCAGATGACGGCGGTGTAATAGCTCGGGTCGTAGGTCTCGGCCATGTCGACCAGCCAGTCGCGGGTAATATTCCGTCCGTCCACCGCTTTGCCTTCGGTGGCGATACAGACAAAGCCAGTTCTCAAGGTTGATTCGTTCATGCCTGCTCCCAGTTGATGCGGGCTCAGGCTATCGGGTCGGCAAGGGGGAATCATCCGGTTGTGTTCAAGGCGATTCGGATCCGGCGGAATATCCGAATTGCTTGGAACATCAGTGGGATAAGCGAGGGGAGGGGGCTGGCTATGATGGCGCCATCATTCAACTGATGGAGGCGCCGTGGCGTATCCCGAAGAGATCCGCAAGGCAGCAAAGGGACTCTACCTTAAACGATGGACACCCCAGGAGATCAAGGACGAACTGGGGCTAAATTCGTGTCGCATCATCTACTACTGGGCCGAGAAGCTCGGCTGGCGGGACTTGCTGACCGACGAAGCGGTCGAGGATGCGATTGCCCGCCGGGTGCAGGTGCTACTGCATCGTGAGAAGAAAAGCCCAGGTGAGCAGGAGGAACTGGACCGGCTGATTGGCCACCATGTCAGCCTCAAAGAGAAGGCCCTCAAGTGGGTCGAGCGCGAGCAGGCGCTGAAGACCCGGCGCGAGGCTGGAGAGGAGCCTGCGCCTGAGCGTGGGCAACGTGGTCGTGGCGGCCAGGATGGCAACAACCGCAAGGGCAAGGGCGGCAAGAAGGGCAAGAACGAGGTCAGCCACCTGAGCGAGGCCGATTTCAGCGAGTGGCTGGGCACCCTGTTTGGCTATCAGCTGCGGGTGCGGGAGGCTAAGAATGACCCGGCGCTGCCGCGTACCCGCAATATCCTGAAAAGCCGCCAGATAGGCATGACCTACTACTTCGCCGGTGAGGCGTTGGAAGACGCCATTCTGACCGGTGGCAATCAGATCTTCCTGTCCGCCACCCGCGCCCAGGCGGAGGTGTTTCGCTCCTACATCTGCAAGATTGCCCAGACCTTCCTCGGGCTCACCCTGACCGGCAACCCCATCGTCTTGTCGAACGGGGCCGAGCTGCACTTTTGTTCCACCAACTCCAACAGCGCCCAGTCCCGCTCCGGCAACGTCTACATCGATGAGTATTTCTGGATCCCCAACTTCGAGAAGCTCTCCGACGTGTCCAGCGCCATGGCGACCCAGAGTCATTGGCGCAAGACCTACTTCTCGACCCCATCGAGCAAGGTGCATGAAGCCTATCGCTTCTGGACTGGGGATCGCTGGAAGGGACAGCGCCCGAGCCGGGTGGCCATCGATTTTCCAGGGGAAGAAGAGATGCGCGATGGCGGACGGGTTTGCCCTGATCGGCAGTGGCGCTACGTCATCACCATTGAGGATGCCATTCGTCTGGGTTGTAACCTCATCGACATCGAGGAGCTCAAAGA
Organism: Aeromonas sp. BIGb0405; assembly: GCF_024807335.1. Classification (NCBI taxonomy): domain Bacteria; kingdom Pseudomonadati; phylum Pseudomonadota; class Gammaproteobacteria; order Aeromonadales; family Aeromonadaceae; genus Aeromonas; species Aeromonas sp. BIGb0405. The sequence goes on along the minus strand of NZ_JANUEP010000003.1, from coordinate 517,878 downwards.
CGAATACCCGGAGGAGGTGTTCGAGCGCCTCTATCTGTGCCGCTTTATCGACGATGCCCTGTCGGTGTTCAAGTTCCAGGATATGGAGCGGGCAGGGGTGGAGCCATCCCGGTGGGAGGATTACAAGCCCGGGCGGCCCGACCCGTTCGGGCGGCGCGAGGTGTGGATGGGCTACGACCCGAGCCGCACCCGCGACAACGCCACCCTGGTGGTGGTCGCTCCGCCCACGGTGGCTGGTGAGCGGTTCCGGGTGCTGGAAAAGCACTACTGGCGCGGGCTCAACTTCCAGTTTCAGGCCCAGGAGATAGAGCGCATCGCCAAGAAGTTTCGGGTCACGTACCTGGGGGTCGATGTGTCCGGCATCGGCGCCGGGGTCTATGACCTCTTGAAGCCCGTCTTCAAAGGGGTGTGCCACCCCATCAACTACAGCATCGAGAGCAAGTCGCGGCTGGTACTCAAGATGATCGACGTGGTGGAGGCGAACCGCATCGAGTGGGACAGTTCTGACAGGGATATTCCGCTGGCGTTTCTGGCCATCAAACGCAGTACCACCGGCGGTGGGCAGATGACGTTTCGGGCCGCCCGCGACAACGTGACCGGCCACGCCGACGTGTTCTTTGCCATCGCCCATGCCGTGGCCAACGAGCCGCTCGATACCCACCGCAGACGCAAATCCACCTGGGCAACCAGTCAAGAGAAGAAAGCCGCATGACCAAACGACGCAAACAACCATCGGCCCAGGTGGCCACCTCATCCAGCCGCGGCGCCGTGGCATTCAGCATGCCAGAGGCCATCGACCCCACGGCCTGGATGACCGATTACACCGGGGTGTTCTACAACCCCTACGGCGAGTATTACCAGCCACCTATCGATAGAAAGGGGCTGGCCAAGGTCGCGCGGGCTAACGCCCACCACGGGGCCATCCTGATGGCGCGCCGCAACATGGTGGCCGGGCGCTTCACCAACCAGCGCGCCACCATCACGGCGTTCGTGCATAACTACCTGCAGTTTGGCGATGCAGCCTTGCTCAAGCTGCGCAATGGCTTTGGTCAAGTGGTGGGGCTGCACCCGCTCTCCAGCGTCTATCTGCGCCGCCGGGAGGATGACTGCTTTGTCTACCTGCAGCAGGGCAAGCCGAACCTCACCTATCGGCCGGAGGATGTCATCTGGCTGGCCCAGTACGACCCCGAGCAGCAGATCTACGGCATGCCCGATTACCTGGGCGGCCTGCAGTCGGCCCTGCTCAACCAGGATGCCACCCTGTTTCGGCGCAAATACTTCCTCAACGGCGCCCACATGGGTTTCATCTTCTACGCCACCGACCCGAACATGGACGATGACACCGAAGCCGAGATGAAGGAGATGATCGCCAGCAGCAAGGGGGTGGGGAACTTCCGCTCCATGTTTGTGAACATTCCTGACGGCAAGTCAGACGGCATCAAGCTGATCCCGGTGGGGGACATCGCGACCAAGGATGAGTTTGCGGCCATCAAGGGGATCACCGCCCAGGACGTATTGACCTCCCACCGGTTTCCGGCGGCGCTGGCCGGCATCATCCCGACCAATGGCGGGGGCGGGTTAGGAGATCCCGAGAAGTACGACGCCACCTATGCCCGAAACGAGGTGCTGCCGCTGTGTGAGCTTATCCAGGATGCCATCAACAGTGCGGGACTCCCTCGCTCCCTCTGGGTCGATTTTCGGGAATCAATGGGCGTAACTGTATAAACAAACAGTGTTTGATATGGCAAAATAGTACGTTGATTTTTATGGGTAAGGGGGACGTGATGCGGGTTTATTGCAAAATGTGTGGCCAGCGGGGCCGCATTACCAAGACCAACAAACTGAGCGATGATGTCTCCGATCTCTATTGCCAGTGCACCGATGCCGAGTGTGGTCACAGCTGGGTGGCTACCTTGTCGTTCGCCCATACCTTAAGCCCCTCGGCCAAGACCACGAACCAGCTGGTGTTGAGCCTGATGGGATCGCTGACGCCAGAGGGGCGGCAGTTGGTACTGAAAGGACTAGGGGCGCAATAGCGCCTACTCCATAGCTATCAATAGAGATTTGGTAAACCTGGTGGCTTGAAAGTAGTGAAAAACAGTCGAGGACTCTGTAGTACAAATATGTCTAAAATTAAAAGTAGAAAACCCCCATTTACTAGGGGGCTTTCTTAGATGCCACTCAGTGATTAATTAAGCTTGTCTCAGATGATGGACTTGTTGCATCGCAGCTTCGAATTTCGCATCCGTTTCTTCAGTCCACTGGAAGCTACCTACACCAGGAACTGGGGCCGATGCAACCGCTTTACCAGTTGAGAAGAGAGTTTTTATCTCAGCAGACAGAGGGTGCAAAGAGATTTCGCATCCAGTGTCACTCGGTTTGTCAATGCTTAACGCCATAACATACCCCTTTGTGGTTATACCCTCTACAATCACATCATAATCGTTGATTGACGAGTTTAGGTTGTCTTGTACAGTTCTGTAACATGCAAAACTGACTATCTCACCTGTGCAATAGTCATGCCTAGATGCGTATCCAATCGCTTGTTTAGCACATCCGTTGATCAATAGATCACTTGCAGCATGTGAAGCACCGCTACCAGCAGTAAACGCCTTTATGCGATTTGTATTAGTGCAGAAGAGAACTAGTTTTTGTCCTGCATCAAAAATAACTTTATTGTTTTCAAGGTCTATGATGGCAACATTTACAGCGTTTTCTCCGTCTATGTGTGTTGCAGGCCTACTTTTGGGGTCTGCATCCCCTGCCCACCATTGCTTCCAAGCAGCTATCAAACCGCCGTGTCCAGCAGTGACCAGTGCGGTTTTACCTACCACGGTTATCTTGTCAAAACCCGTATCATCGCAATAGACCAAGTACGGATTGCCATCTGATAGAACCAACTCGCCTTGAGAGCCACAAGACCAGCGAGTATCTGCGGTTATTATTTTGTTAACTAAATCACAAACAGTTGTAGTCATTCGACTCGACCTTGCCACTTAGGCCCAGCATTATACCTAGTTAACCGCCAGATGAAAGGTTGCAAGTGGCGATTAAAAGTGATATGGGCTATTTGGGGTTAATTATCGTTATTGATTAAAAATCACCTGATACATCCACTAAACTTTTAAGGTAATTGATTGTGTCGCGTTACCCCTTGAAAGCTGCTAACAAATTTACAATGGTTTGGGTTTTGATTGAAGCTATTTTATGCGGATATGTGAGTGGACAATGTTTATCTATAGAGAGAGTTTGTAGTGGTCGAATCACATAGGTATCCGTCTTTACTTCGGTCTGTCAGCTAGATAGGGCAGCCTCTTTTATGCTGGTGACAGGGATCCATAGACCAAATAGGTGAGGGTTCTTCAGCAATTAAGGCTGTGCACCTCCCTTAGAACTGTATTGGGAGATCTCGTAGCCTGGTAGATGATGCTGCGATGGTATCTCATGCTCATAAGCATTTTTCTCTATCGACTTGACGATGGTCAGCCACTATCTGGAGCAGCGATGGCTTGTACTGTGGATTGCGCTGGTCGGCGGCGCCAGGGTTGGCTTGGTCAATGAGGCTACCTGGTGCTATCCAGAGAGTGCGGCCTGTGCTGACACAGCGGATGGTGCCGCTGACATCGATCACGACGGGGGTTAGACCTGGTACAGCGTGGACTTTGGTCAAGAGGCGGCCATCGGCGGAGGTGACCGGCACCGTGGGTCGGTTGGCCTGAAACGGATCCGGAACCTCTACACCGACTGTCGGCAGGTTCAGCTGTGTGGGTCGTGGATGGCGGCGGCGCAAGATGGAGCAGGCAATCTGTTGCTGATGGCCCTGTAGCATCTGCACCCAGGTGCTGATTTCATGGGGTGGCCATGCCAGCAGGCAGGTGACGCGATTGTCCAGGGTTCGGTATTCCGCCTTGCTGACAGAGGCTTGTCGGTGGTTCAAAAGTATTCCTCCCTCGTCAGTTCGTCAGCGCGCAACTCGGCGATCAGCTGGTCCAGGCTGCGCAGCAGTGGATCGTTGGCGTAGGTATCAGGTGCTCCCCTGGCCTCAGCCGTGAGTATTTTTTCCAATGTCTGCGTGGCCAGCGGAAGATCCGCCTCCGCTATGCTGTCGAACCACTCATCGATGCCGACTTTTCCGCAGAGTAGCCCCGCCTTGATGCTGGTTTTCCAGTGAGTTTGTCGCTCTTGCTGCTTGGTGGCCTCTTCCCGTTGCCACTCCTGCTCTTGTCTGGCACTCGCATCGCTGGGTCTACCCTCTCTGCTCGCCTGCAGCTGGCCGTTCTCAAGCCAAAGGGTGAAGCCATCAGCCGTGACGCTGGCGCCAGCCCGCAAACGGTCGATGGAGAAGGGCGATAACCCCCATTGCTCTGCCATCAACTGATCCGCGAACGCCGCAGGGTCTGGCTGCGTACAGTTATTGTCAGAGCTCCAAGGAGCCGGGCTGTCGCCCGACTGAACACCTACCCCCCAAGACGACCCCCCGGCGGCCTTGGTGGCCTCATAGGTGCCCGCTGGCACCACTTCCCAACCGGTGAGGCGAGTACGCACACCAAGGCGAGCCGAGTGGAGGCCCATCAGGCGTTTGATGTCTTCGCCGTAAGCGTTGGCCTGCTCCTCGATGAGGTGGGCCAGTTTGATGGGATGTTCTGTGCGGGTGGCCATGGCTCCCCCCATGGCGTGGAGGTAGCAGCGAAAGATGCCGTTATCCGCAGCAAAGCGGGCGGCCTCAAAGATAGGGTCTTGCAGCACGGGTTTGGGCGGCCCTACCAGATCGCCATTTTTCTTGGCGTTACTGATGCGGCGTAGCTCACGCCAGACGCCGACCGGGGCGCCGCCGATCTGCTGGAAGGTGCGAATGCCCCACCAACTGGCCCAGGCGCAGGCATGTTGCGCACCTTGGTCGGCTTTGGTGCCAGCCTCTTCATCTCCATCAACATGTTCACCATCGATGTTCTTGGCGATGTAAGCCGCGATGTAGCCGGTGGCATCCCCTTTGGTCGGATCGATCTCCTTCCAGTCAAAGCGGGGGGTTATGTCGGTGAAGGGAGGGCGGCCCCGGGGTTCGCGTACCAACTCTTTGTGGTCATCGGTCAAGGCATAGTGTTGGAGAGTGCTCACCACCCGCCATTTGTCGGCAGGACGCATAAAGAGCAGCAGGTGCCAGTGCGGGGTGCCGTCGTGGTGTGGTTCACATACCCGAAAGCCATAGACTGGCAATCCCCAACGCTTAAGCGAGGCGCGGGCACGGCTCCATAGTTGGGCCAGATAGGTGCAGGTCTGGCGCGGGGTTGCCCCATCGTACTTTTCGTTTTCGAGGGTCTTGCCATTGGGGCCAGTCTTCCAGGCGTGATAGCGGCTTGGGGCTGTCCAGGTGAAGAACACCCCCACATGACCCTGCTCTTCGGCGTAATCCTCAAAGCCACGCATCCGGGTCATCATCTCATTGCGACGATTGACCGGGTTGGAGGTGCTGGCTTCCCAGCAATCCTTCATCGAGACCACCAGGTCGTGCTGCTCGTTCATCACTTCCGATTCGGCCAGCCAGCGCATCATGGCCCGCTTGCGCTCACGTACTACTTTCATGGTGGCGTTCGAGATGTAGGCAGAGACCCCCTTGCGCACCTTACCGAGCAGGATGTTGATGTGTTCCTGCAGGCGATCCCAGGTGCGGTTGATGCGCTTTTCCCACCACTTGGCTGAGAGCAGGCGAACCATCACGCTCAAGATCCAGTTATCACGTACCTCGTCGGTCTTGAACTTGGGCATGACACCGACAAACCCCCACTGATCGGCAGGCTGGCGAATCGCCTCCCAGGTCTGCACCAGATCGGGTTCTTCCCCATCCTTGATGCGCCGCTCGATGTGGCTCCAGATAGCAGCTGTCTGGTTGGCAAACTGATGCGCCACCCGCTTGCGGCCATCCTCATCACGTAGGTGATGGGTATCGACCGGGATCACCATGATCAAGCGGCGCACCCACTTGATTCGTTCACGCAGCCAGATGTTGGCACTGCGGCAGTTGCTGGCCGAGCCATCCTTGCGGCGACGCACATATGACTTGAACAGCGATTGGGTGAGTAAAGGTGACAAACCATCGAGCAGCTGCACCGCCCACACCAGGTCATATTGACCGGGGGCGCCAATGAATGCGGCGTCAAGATTGACGCCGGGCAGGGAGTTGGAGAGGGTGTCGATACGTTGCCGCAGTGTCCGTTTGGACAGCGGCAGCTTTGCTATGGTGCGGGTCATTGGGGGAACGTTCCGGACAAATCTCTGATGTTGCGTGTGCAGCTAAGCACCGTGCTGGCGGCATGACATTTCATCTTGCGGGCCGCCGCGCACTGGCGCAGCAGCAGCTTGATGCTGGCACGGGGGCGGGCAGGCAGTTGGCGCGTGTTGGCCAGCTCCCGCTGATAGAGGCGCAGCCGGGCTGCGTCTTCACGTAGGGTGTCTTGCCAGCGATGAAGCCGGTGAGACATCTCTTGTTGCAGGCGATGGTTCATCGTATGTGATCCCCCTGGCCATGCAGTGGGGCGCACTCTTGCCACCACTGCCCAATCTCCCGGGCCAGCGCAGTTTCTCCCTGGCCCAGTGCCAGCCAGTAGACAGATCGCACGGCGCCGAGTGCCAGCAGCTCCCGAGAAATATCCCGATCTCCTCTGGCCTCACCACCGGCGGTGATGAACTCGCCCCGGGCAGCCAGCCAGTGGGTGGTCAGTGGGTTGTGAGCGGGGGTCATTGCTGACCCCACGTCTTCTTCATCCTCGTTACCGTCATCATCCAGCAGTGCCGCCGGGTTACTGGTAGCAACCAGCTGGATCTGGATGTATTGCTGACCGGAATAGACGCCGCCCAGACTGATGCGGTTATCCTCTGCATTGGCTGCGAACATGTCGGCCAGCAGCCCTTCGACCAGCTTGGGAGCTTGGCGGGCAATGGTGATGGCGTCGCTCATGGGCAGACCCTCCGATTCAGATGAACAAACAGCAGGTGCCAGCGTTGGTTGAGCAGGCCCTGAGCCCGCAAACCGGGGGCGCAGCTGTTGCGATAGGCATGCTTATGGCTTGCCCGGATGGCCAATCGTTTGGGCAATTCGACGATTTCAGCCGTCGCGGCCTGCTGGCTGATGGGATGAAAGATCTTGCTCATGCCACCCCCTCGACGATCAGCACCCTGCCGGAGCTGAGGTTTTCCAGGCGGGCATAGTGGCGTAGGCCACGCAGCCAGGTGGTGCCGCAGTTGCTGTATCCGCGGCTGACCAGGTAAGCGCTTGCCTCGGCGATGCTGGGCACGGTATGACGAGTCAAAATGGCGGCCATGGTCACGCCTCCTCTTGGACGGCGGTCGCCGGGGCTTGCCCGGTCAGCAGCCAGTCGGTGTGCTGTTTCAACTCGGGGTGCTGAGCCATCAGCAAGAACAGGCCACCGCCAATCTCGCGGTATCCCAGCTCGTAGTTCTTGAGCGTGGTGGGCGGGATCCCCAACTGATCGGCAAACTTGGGGCGACTCAGGGCCAGCCGTTCCCGCAATTGGCGCAGACGCTTGGCTGCATGGTGGTTGAGCAGGTTGATCTGGGTAGGTTGTGCATTCATGGTCAGGCTCCTTGCTGATCGATAAAGGGGTTGATGTGGCTGAACAGAGAGACCCAAGCCAGCGCTGTGGGGCGCTCGGCGGCTGCAATCCAGTCAGGGTTTCGGGTAAGGCGGGCGCCATACCGGCCCGCCAGCTTGCGTTGTTGGATGCGAAGGTTGCGCAAGGCGCAGGGGATAGCTAAAGTTGTCATGTCGACTTCCTTGAGAGTTGTTGATACCGGCCCGCTTGGAGTTACCGCTCCTAATGCGGGCTTTTTTATTGCCCGATTGGCCGTGGGCCCTGGGCATGGCTGATGTGTTGCATGGTGCGGGCTTGCTGCCGCAGACGCGCTGCAGAGAGCAGTTCACGTTTGTTCTTCTCCGGTGTGGCCTGAGCAGCTGCACAGCGAAAGGCGGCTTGCCAGCTGATGGCATCACACCCACCTGAGAAGAGGCTCTGCATCCCAAGCGCAATCACGCTCTGGCGGATATGTTCTCGTTCGGCTGGCTGCATCTCCTCTAGGGTCATTTCGGCATAGGTAGAGGGGCGCAGCTGAGCATCGAAACAGATGGCGCGGCGCTGGCGCACTGACACTGCCGACCACTCACGGCCAACACTCTTCTTACTGATCTCGAACTGTTCATGCAGATGGTCCAGCCAAGCGGTGTTGCGGATGATCTGCTCTTCTTGCGGGGTTAATGGCATTTCGCTCTCCTCACATACTCATGGTTTGCAACAGGATGTCAGACGCGCAGGCCAGAGCAGGCACTGCCTGGAAACGGGCTTCGACGTCATGGATCAGGATGGCCAGCGAACCCATGGCAGAGGTGGCCACGCTCACCAGGGTGTTGCGTTCAGAGCGGGTGATGCGACCACGCTCGGTCAGCTCCAGCGCCCGCTGGCCAATACTGGCTACCTTGGCGTTCAGGTCTATTGCCTGATGGGGCAGGGAAGGGGCCCGGTCTGCCTGGGGGATGGCGACGGCCGTTAAGCCACAACCAAACAGGGCGCCATCAAACAGGGTTTCATCGCCGTCACTCGCCTGGGTGATGGTAATCAGCTCGGCCACCGTCAGTTCGTGGGGCTGATCGGGGTTTAACTTGTTGCGCAGGAGCTGCGGGTTCATGCCGACCCGCTGGGCGATCTCGGCCATGTTGTGACTGGCCGCAAAGCGTTGGCAGGCGCTGATCCAATGCGGATGTTTGCTGGTGTATTCGGTAAACATGCGAGGTTCTCCTTGACCCGTTATGGTGTCTGCAGGTTCATGCGAGCGTCATGGTGACGTAGCGCTCGGCTTGATAACGGGCCTGCAGGAACAGGGCGTAAAGGTTGACCTCGCGAGGTGCGCCCGGACCGTCTTGCAAGATGGGCAATTGGCCACGGTCGGCGCGTTTTTTGATAGCCCCCAGGCTCATACTCTGGCGTTTGGCGTACTCCTCCAGGCTTTCGCTGACGCGATTGCCAAAGGGGTAATCAAGCGGCAACTGGCTCACGTCGCTGGGAATTCGGATGGGTTTGATTCGAATAGTCATGGTGAATCCTTCTCAGGGGTTCAAACACAAGGGGTTGGTTGTTGCAGGGTGCTGCGAGCCCCGGCCTTCAATTTGCCGCCGGTCAGCACCTCGATCTGGTAGGCACGGCCTTGGGGGATGGTTTCGTCCCACTTGCTGACAGCAACATGAGAAATACCCAGTGCCTTTGCCGTAGCAGTGATGCTGCCGAAATGTTCAATCACAATTTTCTTGTTCATGCTCTCACCGTAAAACATTAGTTTGTGTTTCGAGGCTGAATATAACCAAGGTTTCATTGATGATCAAACGAAAGTTTGTTTCTTTGTGTGTAACTTAGGTTTCATGCAAATAAACGATCGAATTTCGGCCCGTCGAAGAGCCCTGTCTTTGTCACAGGTAGCCTTAGCCAAGAAGATTGGCGTCACTGGCGTGGCTGTTGGTAAGTGGGAGTCCGGACTGAACCAGCCTAAAGGGCGCTATCTCAATGATTTAGCGGCAGCGCTGGGGGTCACTGTTGACTGGCTTTTGACTGGAGACGGGGAGGCGAGGGGACAGCTTGCACCGGAAGCGATGCCCGGATATCACAACGTCGAACCGGCCGTGATCCCGCAAGGAACACGTGTACCGGTGCTGAGCTATGTCCAGGCAGGTCACTGGCACGAGATGTGTGAACAGGCCACGGCCTTCGATGGCAACGTTGAGTATGTGACGGCGGGGGTCGATGTCGGCCCTTGTGGTTTCGGCCTCTGGTTGCGCGGTAATTCAATGGAGCCTTTCTTCAAGGAGGGCGACCTCATCATCGTTGACCCCGACGAGCCACCCCACCCAGGGGATTTTGTTGTGGCCAAGAATGGCAGCGAAGAAGCTACCTTCAAGAAGTATCGGCCCCGCGGCATCGATGAGAACGGACAAGAAGTATTTGAACTCGTCCCTCTCAATGACGACTACCCCTCCATGCACTCCGACCGGCAGCACATCCAGATCATCGGCGTGATGGTAGAGCACAGATCTTATAGAAAAAGACAAACAGGGCGATAAAGTGCATTGAGACGAGCAAATGGTTGGGTCAGTTGCCAGCCGATCTTGCTGGAATAATGAGAGCTTGCTCTCATATCTTTTGGTAAAGTGTCGCTCTTAACTTACTCGTAGAATAAGATACTTTTGAATCTGTTAGGTTCACGTTGCAGACAGAGAATTGGTTAGTGTAGTGGAAGGGTGGCTGTGACATCGTGCGGTAGCTATGCCCTGATCTTGTCTAATCTACTCATAACAACGTTAGTATAGCTTCATGAGTAAGGTTAACACATTGTTTTCATTTGTAATTTGGCTTTGGCTCCTCATATGAAAACCAGCGCCGAGTTCACACCTTTACCTTGGAGCCTCTAGTGTCTGATCGGGCAATAAATAATGTATTTTATGACCTTCACCAAGGTGATGCGATAGATTGGCTAAAGTCATTAAATGACTCATCAGTTGATTTGCTAATTACCGATCCCCCTTATGAGTCATTAGAGAAGCATCGTAAAGTTGGGACAACAACACGTCTCAAGCAGAGTAAATCATCTAGTAATATGTGGTTCGAGATTTTTCCAAACTCTAGATTTGAATCTCTTTTTTATGAAGCCTATCGAGTTCTTCGTAAAAATAGCCATTTTTATTTATTTTGCGATCAAGAAACTGCATTTATTGTAAAACCTATTGCAGAAGCGGCAGGTTTCAAATTTTGGAAGCCCATTGTTTGGGATAAGATGAGAATTGGCATGGGTTATCATTACCGTGCTAAGTATGAGTTTATTCTTTTTTTCGAAAAAGGAAAACGTAAGTTAAATAATCTCTCTATACCTGACATATTAAGTGTTCCAAGAATTCATCGGGGTTATCCTACAGAAAAACCCGTTGAGTTAATGAAAATCTTGATATCTCAAAGCTCCAATGAAAATGAATTAGTTTGTGATCCATTTATGGGGGCTTGCGCAGTTGGTGTTGCAGCCCAGATGTTAAACAGAAAGTTCATCGGCAATGATTTAAGCTCTGAGGCACTTAAATTATCTGTTGAACGGTTACAAAAAGGATTTCCAGATGGAGTTGAATCCATATCCTGAATTTTTCCCTGACGGTGTTCCTCCGGAGGAGGCATTAGATGCTCATGGGGAAGCATATCGATTAGTAATAAATAACCCACCATCTGAGAGTGATTTTTATGCTTACCATTTAAATAAGCGCCCTCAAAATCCAAAACCTGGCCGCTCTGACTGTGGAACATCTATGTTCAGAAGTAAAGAAGGTATTGAACAGGCTAAAGAAGCGTTTAAATCTCTCAGAAAGAAAAAAATAGCACATGGTTTTTTGCAACCTGATTTTGGTAAGGTTTCAAAAGAACGAACTGATTCACATTTTGAGGCTTGGTTAAGAACAAAAACCGGCATCGAAAATAAATTCAAAGTGATATAGCATGTATTACTTGCCGAATATAGAAAAATACGGAAAGCTAAAGATTATTAGTGAATATATGCGCTACGATGTTCCGCGTGCATTTATTGCTAAGTCAAAGGTGCTTCCAAAAGACGTTTATATATTTTCATATTGGACGGATGAGTATGATACCCATGACGAATGGTATTACATTCATGTGAATGAGGATGAAAAACGTAGAGTTGAAAATGGAGAAGTTCAGCTTCGGGATTTATATAACTATAAAACAGTATACTCCGTTAAAACACCATTCGATCAGACAAAGCCTGCAACATTAATTGAGTTAAATGCTCAAGACGTAGACGAGGAGTCGTTACCTCCTGTTGGTTTTGGTGTTGAATGTATCGATGGTGTCTTTGGTATGGTAAAAAAACCTGCTGAAGAATACAAAACTGGAGATGCATTTCATGAGGTCCGCCTATTTAAACCAAGAGGGATAAAGCCTATATCTTGGAGCGCCGCTCAACAAATATTGAGTGCTTGGGGAAGGATATGTGAATCAATCTTGGATAAGGTTGATACTAATGCCACATTCTCACCCTCGTATGCCGAAGTTGGCTCGTACAAGATGCAGTTCAAAGCGTCTCATAACAAAGAGTTGATCTCAAAGGTTTTGTCCTCAAATATAATACTTAACGATGGTAATGGTAATTACATTGAAGGTTTGAAAGCTCTTGGTGTTGACCCTCGACTTATAGAAGAGTTTATAGTTTCACTAGCCGAACATGATCTTCAATTTGATGTTCGTAGTAATTCCGGCTGGACTATCGCTAATTTCAACTATAAAGAATTAGAAGATAGCGCGCAGCATCTTAAAGAGTTTAATCAAAAGTCTGTTGGTAGTCATAATATTCCGCAGGCAGATGAGATTAGTCGAGTTATAAAATATGTACATGCGAAAGCAGACTTTAGACCATATAATAGTGAAACTGAAAACATTACTGATCGACAAATTTTGTATTATGAATCTGCAGCGAGAATGCTTGGGTTTACCGATAAGGTAGGTATGCTCACCCCAGCAGGTTGGAAATTGTCCCTTTGTAGAGATAATGAAGTTGAACAATACAAAATCATTGTTGAGCGATTTGAAACATCTCTATGTGGTTGGGCCTGGATGCAATATGCAGGAGTACAATCTATATACGATGTCAATCCAGATTCATCAGAAGAGTTCCTACTTCAGTATGCAATTGGATTAAGTCCTGATACAGCTAAAAGGCGAGCTAAAACTCTTAGGCATTGGTTAACTCGTTTCAATCAAATGAAACAATAAAAAACCGCCCTCAGGGGCGGTTTTTTATTAATAAAGTTCAATCATAATAAACTCGATTAGTTTTTATCCTTTAGCATATTGAGCTAGTTGTTATATAAGAGTGAACGAGTATGTAGCTTGCCGAATTCTCCCAATGGCCTGAAGTCTAAGTGCTCTATGCTGAATCCTGTAAAGGGGTGTGTGGTTTTCAATTGGTTGTATTTTCTGCTTTATCAGTCTGCTATTGCCGCTTCCTCGGTAACCCCCACGATTGACTGAATCCCTATGTATGACATAACCCCAGTTAAACACTGCTAATAGTTATCAAATGCTGTATAAAACCACAGTGTTTGATGGAGGGTGATGACAGTGAGAGTGCAGTGGTTGGGTATGATGTTGATGTTGATGTTGATGTGCTGGGCGAGGGGATGGGTAAGCGCCTTCCTATATAAGGAGGGACGATGAGCATCAAGTCCACGCCTGAGGGTTACCTGGTCGATATCCGTCCGCAGGGGAGGGAAGGCAAGCGGATCCGCAAGCGCTTCAAGACCAAGTCCGAAGCCCAGCAGTTCGAGCGTTGGGTGATCGCCACCGAACATAACAAAGAGTGGGTGGATCGCCCGGCAGACAACCGGCCACTCACTGAGCTCATCGAGCTCTGGTGGCGCTACCATGGCCAGACCCTGAAAGCAGGGGAGGCGGTACGCAAGAAACTTCACAATATAGATGCTGCTTTGCGCCATCCGCTGGCAAGGCAGATAACCCGGGCGTTGTTCTCCGAGTATCGGGCACAGCGACTACACGCAGGCCGTCAGCCCAAGACGGTCAACCGTGAGCAAGAGATGCTGGGCGGGGTGTTCTCGGTACTCATTGACCTAGGCCACTATCACCATGAGCATCCGCTCAAAGAGATGAAGAAGGTCAAGCTGGTTGAGCGGTCGATGGGGTATCTTACCCAGGAAGAGATCGGCGACGTGCTGGCCGAGCTATCGGGGGATAACCTGAAGGTGGTCAAACTCTGCCTGGCCACGGGGGCGCGTTGGAGTGAAGCGGCCAATCTGCGCCGCGAGGATGTGCTGGCCGGTCGGGTGACCTACATCAACACCAAGAATGGCAAGAACCGCACAGTCCCGATCTCTGCTGAACTGAGCAAAGAGATAACAAACGAGGTGAACCGGGGCTCGCTGTTCCGTGGCCTCGACTATATGCTGGTGCGTGAGGTGATCAAGTCAGTAGCGCCAGATCTGCCAGCAGGGCAGGCGGTGCATGTTTTCCGGCACACTTTTGCATCACATTTCATGATGTCGGGGGGAAACATACTCGCGCTGCAAAAAATTTTGGGCCATCACAACATTCAGCAGACCATGACCTATGCCCACTTCGCACCGGACTACCTGAGCGATGCTGTGCGCTTCAACCCGCTGGAAAATCCGCTGCCCACCACATGACAAAATGTCCACAAATTGCCCCAAACAGGGTCATCTTGGGTGACCAAGCGTCACCCCCTGTAGTACCCAACTCATTGATATGTATCTAAGTTATTGTTTTTGTTGGGTATGTGAAGGCGGCCCAGGCCTCCTTTTTTGTTGTCTGCAATTCATCGAATTCTGTTACCAGACCCGACTGTTACCTCCCTATATCTGCAATATGATGTCGTATATGCCAACAAACTAGTGTTGTCGCCCCATATTTAACGGGGGGAGGGGATCAAGTCAGCCTCTTACCCGATAACAAAATGATTTCTCGGGAGAAAAGGCTACCTTAACTATGGTCAGCCAAGGGGCTTTTTTTGTATTATCCCCCTCTTGACCTTATTTAGCCTACAGGCTCCTGTTTCGGGAGTGGTGACGAGGAAGACATGCAACAGCTTGAAGAAGTAGTCGGCCAGGCCAAGGCCGAAATTGAGGGCGTCAATGACGTGGCGACCCTCGACGAGATCCGGGTCAAATATCTGGGTAAAAAAGGCTTTTTTACCGAGCAGATGAAGACCCTGGGTGCCTTGTCCGCCGAGGCGCGTCCCGCAGCCGGCGCCGTGATCAACCAGGCCAAGCAGCAGGTGCAAGATGCCCTGAATGCGCGCCGCGATGATCTCTCCGCCCAGGAGCTGAACCAGAAGCTGGCCGCCGAGACCATCGACATCAGCCTGCCGGGCCGCCGCATCGAGAACGGTGGTTTGCACCCGGTGACCCGCACCATTGAGCGCATCGAACGTCTGTTTGGCGAGATGGGTTTCAAGGTCGAGCGCGGTCCCGAGATTGAAGATGGTTTCCACAACTTCGATGCGCTGAACATTCCGGCTCATCACCCGGCGCGTACCGATCACGATACCTTCTACTTCAATCCCGATCTGATGCTGCGTACCCACACTTCCGGTGTGCAGATCCGCACCATGCAGCAGCAACAGCCGCCAATTCGCATTATTGCGCCGGGCCGCGTCTATCGTAACGACTACGACATGACCCACACCCCGATGTTCCATCAGGTCGAAGGTCTGCTGGTGGACGAGCATGCCAGCTTTACCGAGCTGAAGGGGATACTGCACGACTTCCTGCGCAACTACTTCGAGGAAGACTTGACCATTCGCTTCCGTCCTTCCTACTTCCCGTTCACCGAGCCGAGCGCCGAAGTGGACGTGATGGGCAAGAACGGCAAGTGGCTGGAAGTGCTGGGCTGCGGCATGGTGCACCCGAACGTGCTGCGTTCGGTCGGCATCGATCCGGAAAAATACTCCGGCTTTGCCTTCGGCATGGGCGTTGAGCGTCTGACCATGCTGCGTTACGGGGTCAATGACCTGCGTGCCTTCTTCGAAAACGATCTGCGCTTCCTCAAGCAGTTCAAGTAAGGGCGAGAGAACATGAAATTCAGTAAATCCTGGGTGATGGAGTGGGTCCGCACCGAGTTGAGTGACAACGCACTGGCCGAGCAGATCACCATGGCGGGTCTGGAAGTGGACGCCATCGAGGCAGTCGCTGGCCAGTTCAACAACGTGGTCGTGGGTGAAGTGGTCGAGTGTGGCCAGCATCCGGATGCCGACAAGCTGCGGGTGACCAAGATCAACGTGGGCGAAGCCGAGCTGCTGGACATCGTCTGCGGCGCGCCGAACTGCCGCACCGGCTTGAAAGTGTGTGTGGCCAAAGTCGGGGCGACCCTGCCGGGCGATTTCACCATCAAGAAGGCCAAGCTGCGTGGCCAGCCGTCTCACGGCATGCTCTGCTCCTTCAGCGAGCTGGGTATCGAGGTGGAAGCGGACGGCATCATCGAGCTGCCGAGTGATGCCCCCATCGGCACCGACATTCGCGACTACTTGAATCTGAACGACGTCGCCATCGACGTGGACTTGACCCCGAACCGGGCCGATTGCCTCGGCATTGCAGGTCTGGCCCGCGAGATTGGCGTGCTCAACAGCGTGGATGTGGTCGAGCCGAACTGGACCCCTGCTGCCGCTACCATAGACGCGACCTTCCCGATCCGGGTTGAAGCAACCGCCGATTGCCCCCGTTATCTGGGCCGCGTCATCAAGGGGCTGAACTTGCAAGCGCAGAGCCCGCTCTGGATGCAGGAGAAGCTGCGCCGTGGCGGCATTCGCTCCATCGACGCTATCGTCGACATCACCAACTTCCTGCTGCTGGAATATGGTCAGCCGATGCATGCCTTCGACTTGGCCAAGCTGGAAGGGGAACTGGTTGTACGCCGCGCCAAGGCTGACGAGCCGATGACCCTGCTGGACGGTACCGAGGTGAAGCTCAAAGAGACCACCCTGGTGATTGCCGATACACAAGGCCCTGCCTGCATGGCCGGTATCTTCGGCGGCGATCGCACCGGTGTGTCCGAGACCACCACCGACATCCTGCTGGAGTGCGCCTTCTTCGCGCCGCTCTCCATCACCGGCCGGGCCCGTGCCTACGGTCTGCACACCGACTCTTCCCACCGCTTCGAGCGCGGGGTCGATCCCGAGCTGCAAGCCAAGGTGATGGACAGAGCCACCCGCCTGCTGCTGGACATTTGTGGCGGAGAGTGCGGCGGCGAAGCCGGTCCGGTCATCGAGGTCAAATCCGATGCCCATCTGCCCAAGGCTACCCCCATCAAGCTGCGCCGTGCCAAGCTCGACAAGGTGATCGGCATCAGCGTGGCCGACGCCCAGGTGCTCGAGATCCTGACCCGCCTCGGCATGCAGGTGACGGTTGACGCCGACGGCTGGACCGCGCTGGCCCCCTCCTGGCGTTTCGACATCGCCATCGAGGAAGACCTCATCGAGGAAGTGGCCCGCATCTACGGCTACAACAAGATCCCGAACCTCAAACCCGCCGCCTCTCTGGCGATGGTGGAGCAGGCCGAAGGCCAGGTGACCCTCAAGCGGGTACGTGACCTGCTGGTCGACCGCGGTTTTCAGGAAGCAATCACCTACAGCTTCGTGGATCCCAAGGCTCAGCAGGCTCTGTTCCCCCAGAGCGATGCCCTGGTGCTGCCCAATCCAATCTCGGTCGAGATGTCCGCCATGCGCGTCTCTCTGTTCCCGGGTCTGGTGCAGGCGGTGGTCTACAACCAGAACCGCCAGCAGGGCCGTGTGCGTCTGTTCGAGCAGGGTCTGCGCTTCATCAAGGACGAGCGTGCCGAAAACGGCATCCGTCAGGAGCCGATGCTGGCCGGCATCATCACCGGCAACCAGAGCGATGAGCACTGGGACATCAAGAGCCGCGGCAGCGACTTCTTTGATTTGAAAGGGGATCTGGAAGCGGTACTGGATCTCACCGCCGAAGGGGCCAGCTTCAGCTTCGCACGTACCGAACACAGTGCCCTGCACCCGGGCCAGAGCGCGGCCATACTGCGCAACGGCGCGGTGATCGGCCACATCGGCGTGATCCACCCGAGCCTCGAGAAGAAGCTGGGTCTCAAGACCCGTGCCATCATGTTCGAGCTGGAGTTGAACAAGTTGATCCCTGCCAAGGTGCCGGTTGCGGCCGAAGTGTCCCGCTTCCCGGCCAACCGTCGCGACATCGCCGTGGTGGTCGACGCTGCGGTTCTGGCCGGTGATGTGCTCGCAGTAATTAAAAAAGTTGGCGGAAATCAGTTAGTTGGAATAAACTTGTTTGACGTATACCAGGGTGCTGGTATGGCAGAGGACAAGAAGAGCCTGGCCATCAGTCTTGTATTGCAAGACACCCAGCGCACCCTGGAGGAGAAAGAGATTGCCGAGACCGTAGACAATGTCGTGCGGGCCCTCGGTGAAGAGTTGAATGCATCCTTGAGGGATTGATCTATGGCGCTTACCAAAGCCGACATTGCAGAGCACCTGTTCACCCAGCTCGGGATGAGCAAGCGTGAAGCCAAAGATATGGTGGAAGCCTTCTTTGAGGAGATCCGACAGGCGCTGGAACGCGGCGAACAAGTCAAAATCTCGGGCTTCGGTAATTTTGATCTTCGTGAGAAGAACCAGCGTCCAGGACGTAACCCCAAGACGGGCGAGGATATTCCCATCAGCGCCCGTCGGGTGGTGACCTTCCGCCCCGGCCAGAAACTCAAGGCCAGGGTTGAGACGGTCGAACCCAATGAGTCTTGAGTTAACTAACGAAAAGCCAGGCGTCTGCCTGGCTTTTGCTATGTCATGATCCGCGCGATTTTTCTGTTGGCCAGCCTGCTGGCCGGCACGGCTCACGCCATGGTGCTGCCGTTGCCCCCCTCGACCCAGCACTATGTCTCGTCCATTGACCAGCTCACCTTCTGCTATCCCAGCCTGGTGCGTTCCCCCTATCTGGAGAAGAAGGGTGGCTTTTTGATGGATCAACTCGACAGGCTGGCCAACACACTGCCGATCCCCCTGATCAAAATACGACTCGACAGCTGGGAAGCGGTTCGGGACGGGTTGCGATCCGGGCGATGCGATCTGGTGCCGAGCATAGGCCCTGCCCCGACACCCCGCGCGGGTTACCTCTATAGCCGCACCATACTCGAGTCCGAGTCCGCCATTCTCTACCGTGGCAAACTCAATAACGCCATCTTTCTGGTATCCCCCGTCTGGCAGCAGAGCAAACGTCTGAGCCGGCTCTACCCCAGAGCCACTCAGCTGACCCTCGCCAATCCCGATCGCTGGTTTGAGGCACTCAAGGCCGGCGAGGGGAGTGCCTATCTGGGCGACTATCTGCAACTGCGCCATCTGATGCGGCAAAACCCGGCCGAAGGGTTGCGGCTGAGGCGACTGCGCAGTGATGATTGGGTCATTGGCTACCGGCTGGAGATGGGGGATAAGCCCGAGCTGAAGCGCCTGGTCGACACCGGTATTCGCTATCTGACCCCGGGCGCCCTCTATCAGGATCTGGAGCGCTATCTGGCCGATGGCAAGCAGACCATCAACCCGGTGCACTTTACCGATGAGGAGCAGGCCTGGCTGGCAGGACGGGGGAGCCGGGTGCGGCTGGTGATCAACCCGGACTTGATGCCCTATAGCGGCGTCGATGATCAGGGCCAGCTCAGGGGCTGGAGTGGCGATGTGCTGCGCTGGGTGGGTCAGCAGACCGGCTTGCGGTTTGAGACAGTGCCCGCTGCCAGCCGGGAAGAGGCGCTGGACAAACTCAGGCGTGGGGAGGCCGACATGATGGCCGGCCTGCTCGAATCCCCTCGTCTTGGTCAGGAGTTCGAGTTTACCCGCACCATCGCCGAGAATCGTTTCGCCCTGGTTTCCCTCAAGTCCAGGCAGATCAAGCGACTGAGCAAGCTGAGCGGCGAGCGGGTGCTGGTGCCGACCAGCCTCTATGATCCGGACATGCTCTCCGGCTATGGCAATGCCGCCTGGGTGCGGGTCGATGATGTGGATCAGGGCCTGAGCGAACTGCGCAGTGGCAATGCGGACTGGTTGCTGAGCGAGCTCTACCAGCTGCAATACCCCCTGCGCAGCAATCAGTTGGCCGAACTCAATGTGCGTGAACTCGATGACAGCTTTGCCCTGAGCTTTGCGGTCAACCGCCAGCATCTGTTGCTGGCCAGCGTGCTGGATCAGGGGTTGATGACCCTCAACCGCGAGCAGATGGCGGAGCTGACCCAGCGCTGGCACAGGCTCACCCTCACCCAGCAGAGTGGCGTCAGCTACTGGGTGCTGTTCGGTTCGGTGCTGCTGGCGCTGTTGATCAGCGCCGCCGTGATAATGTTGATCTGGCGCTCTCGCCAGCAGCTCTCCAAGGAGGTGGCCCAGCGTCTGGCGGCGGAACAGGCTCTGGCCGTCGAGAGCCGGTTTCGTGAGTCCCTGTTCCAGGCCCTGCCGGTCCCCGTGTTCCTGCGGGATGGCAACGGCGACATCATCAAGCGCAATAAACGTGGCAAACGGCTGGAGGCCCGTCATCCAGGCCCGCTGACCCTGCCGGCCCCCGAGCAGGGTGCCACCGAGGGGGAGTTGACCCTGGGAGAGCGGGTCTTCTCCTACGCCCAGATACCGCTGCGCCTCGGCCACCAGGGGCCCGCCGGGGAGCTGATTGCGCTCTCCGATATCAGCTCACTGCGCGAGCGGGAGCGATTCTCACGCCAGGCGGAGCGGCGCTTGCGGGCGCTGACCAATACGGTGCCCGGCATGGTGGTGCAGTTCCTGCTGCGCGACGGTCTCCTCGGCGAGCTGGAATTTGTCAGTCGTGGCAGCTTCGAGCTGCTCGGGGTATCGAACAATCGACTGCGCCGTGAGCCCCTTGATGCCCTGGCCGCCCTGAACGGCAGAGACAGGCATCAGCTGCAGGTGGATATGCCCGCCATGCTGGAGGCGGGCCAGCCCTTCTCCTATGTCCTGCGATATCAACATCCCGCCGAAGGGCTGCGCTGGTTGCAGTTCCATGGCCGGGGGCGGCGCCTGGATGAGGATGGCTGGCGGGTCTACGGCGTGGTGCTGGATGTGACCATGCGGGTGGCTCAGGAGCAGGCACTGCAACGATCCCATGCCAGGGCGGAGCAGGCGATGCAGGCCAAGGGTCGTTTCCTTGCGGCCATCAGCCATGAGATACGCACCCCCATGAATGCCATTCTCGGCTGGCTGGAGTGGCTCGCGACCACCCCTCTGTCCGATCAGCAGCAGGGGGCCGTGACCAGCGTGCGCCAGGCCGGTGATGAGCTGCTCGGCCTGCTCAATGATGTACTCGATTTCAGCCGCAATGAGAGCGGCAAGTTGAGCCTGGCGCCACAACCGACGGATCTGGCGCTGTTGTGCGAGCGTGTCATTGCGGTGCACTGGCCCAAGGCGCGTAACAAGGGCCTGCAGCTGAGGCTGAAATTGAGCGCTGACTTGCCCAACCGGGTCGAGATTGATCCCCACAGGGTGCAGCAGCTGCTGCATAACCTGCTCTCCAATGCCATCAAGTTCAGCACCCGGGGCACTGTCTGCCTGTGGGCCGATCTGCAACTCGATGGGGGCAAATCCTGGCTCAGGCTCGGGGTTGACGATCAGGGACCCGGCATTGCGGCCGAGTTGCTGGCGCGACTGTTCGAGCCCTTCGAGCAGGGGGAGGTCAGTGGTCAACTCAGGGCGCAGGGTACCGGACTCGGCCTGGCCATTTGTCGCCAACTGCTCGAACAGATGGGCGGCACCATTGCCATGACCCCGGGTCTGGGTGGCGGCAGCCGCTTTACCGGCAAAGTGCCTCTGCTCGTATCGGATACGGAGGCAGCCAGGGAGAGCACCGTCACGCGGCTGGCCATCAGTTTGCCGGATAGTGAGCGCGAGGGGGTGGATCCCTGGTTGGCCCGTTATGGGTTGACGCCGGTCGCACCGGAGGAGGGGATCCCCTGCCTTGGCACGCAGCTCGATGAGCATGGTTTGCTGACCTGGCGCTGGCAGGGCAAGAGTTGGATACCCGGCACCCTGGTGAGCCTGTTGCAAGAGGATGTCAGCGAGGCCATGAGCGTCAATCTGACCCAGGCTGGGGTGGGACTGCGGGTGTTGCTGGTCGAGGATCACGACATGAACAGAGCGCTGATCAGCATGCAGCTCCGTCAGCTCGGCGCCCAGGTGTGGTGTGCGAACCATGGGCTGCAGGCCCTCGACATGCTGCGGGAACACCCCGTGGATCTGGTGTTGACCGATCTGCAGATGCCGTTGATGGATGGCGCCGAGCTCTGCCAGCAACTCAGGGCTACTGCCGAGCACAAGGCACTGCCCATCTATATCGTCACCGCCGATGTGAGTGAGCAGGCGGTGCTGCGCCTGACGGCTTGCGGTTGCACTGGTCGCCTCGAAAAACCCCTGCGTCTGGAGACCCTGGCCGCGCTGCTGCACCGGATCCCGCGGGCATTGCCGTCCCCTGGGGATGAGCCGGGATCCCGGACCGGGTCTGCGCCGGACAGGCAGAGCCCTATCCCTGAGGGTCGGTTGGCCATGCCACTCCTGAGCGATGAGTTGATCGCTCTCTACCTGACCACCACCACCGCAGACATCGACAAGTTGGCCGAGGCCCTTGCCGGCCAACAAGCCACTGAGAGAGATGCGTATTTACACAAGATCAGGGGGGCTGCGAAAATGGTCGCGGCCCAGCCTCTGCTGCAGGCGATGGCTCGCTGGCACAGGGAGCCCGAGCTACCCCTGATCCTGTTGCTGCGCCAGGCCCTGGATGAGACGGCGCACCAGCTGACCGAGAGACAAACTGATGATCATCACAGATGAAGAGCTGATGGCTCTGTTGGAATCCCCGACAGAACAGGAGTCCGGTTTTCATACCCTGACCCTGTATGCCCTGGATAATAACGCTTATGAGGCGGCCAAGGCTGCGGGGTTACCCGACTATGTCTCCCTGTGGCGTGCCCGACCCGATGCCAGCTGGCAATGGACGGGGTTGTTTGCCACCGGTGCCATCGCCTTGTATGACCCAGGCGAGCATGCTGGCACGGAGTACTTTGCCGCCATGACGCAGGATCACGAGGGGGTTTGCCGTCTCAGCCAGGATTGGCAGGCGGCCCTCGCGCTGCGTCAGCAGCAGTGGCTCGCCTGGCTGGCAGATTTCGAGTTGCTGCTGCTCGAAGACCACCCTTTTCAAGGTGCCCAGTTGCAGCAACAGATCCAGCAGCTGGGTCTGCCGTGCCGCTGGGTGCAAGATGGCGCCAGCTGCCTGGCGCTCCTGGCCGAGGGCAAGACCCGGCTCTTGCTCTGTGACTTGAGTCTGGCGGAGCAGGATGCCATCAGTCTGTTGCTTGCCAACCGTCAATATCAGAGCTTGCCGATCATCTTGCTCTCCGCCCATGAGCAGACCCTGATCGATGGCAGCCGTCGTCTGCTCCATGACGCCGGTTTCAATGTGCTGGCCGCCCTCGCCAAGCCGCTCCAGGGCGAAGAGCTGCTGCGCCAGCTCAAGGGGCTCTATCTTGGCAACCAGCGGCTGCGGCGTCTCAAGGGGCTGCGCCGCACGGTGCGCAACTGGCAGGGGCAAGGGATAGGCACACTCTCTCTCAAATCCAATCCCCCCCTGCAGGGAGCGCACTGGTTGCCTTTCACCGGCTGCGCAACTGACTGGCAAGCACTCAAAGCCTGGCTTGACAGCCTGGATCGCACGCCTCAGGCGCTCACCCTGGTGATCCAGCGCCGGGATGCCCTGCTCGGGGATCAGGCCGCCTTTGCCCTGGTGCTGCAAGCCAGTCTGGCGGGGGTCAAGCTGGCACTGTTGCTCGATAATGGCGAGCACTTGCCATTCGATCTGCTCGAGCGCTTGCCGTTTCAGCAGTTGCTGCTCGGCCAGCCTCTCTTGCAGGAGTGGGAGCGGGCGGCGCCAGACTCCCTGCTTGGCCGCTTCATGGCGCGGGTTCGTGAGATAGGCATCGACATCTATCTGGACGACAGCGTCAAGTTGCTGGATGAGGAGAGTTGGCGCACCCGGGGTGCGGCGGGATACTGGTAGGTGACCCGTTATCTCTGCTGGCCCCAGGACGAGGCCCGGCTTGCGCGCGGACTCGCCGGTTGGCAGCCGGCGCTGACCCGTGCCGATCTGCCGCTGGCAATGACCCTAGGGGGAACGGTGTGCCACCTTACTGAGTTGGGGCCCGCCGATGAGACACGCATCGTGCAAGCGTTCGAGGAGCTGAGTCAGTACAGCGTCTACCTGCGCTTCATGCGCGCCAAGCAGCATCCCACCGCCGAGCAGGTGGCCTTCTTCCTCCAGTATCCGAGGGATAGACAGATCTCCTTGTTGCTCAGCGACAGCCGGGGCGCCCCCCTGGCTCAGGCTCAGTCAATCCGTCGTCGCCTGCATCCGGACAGAGCCGAGTTTGCCTGTATCGTCGCCGATCATTTTCAGCACAAGGGTGCGGGTCGTCGCCTGTTGCTGGCCCTGGCCATATTGGCGCGGGGGGAGGGCATTCGCGAGTGGACCGCCGAGGTGCTGGCCCAGAACAGACCCATGCTGGCGCTGCTCAAGAGTCTGGGGCTGCCGCTCACCTTGGTGACGGGGCGTGAACTCATCTTCGTGCGGCTCGATCTCAGTGTGCTGGATCCCTGGCTGGGGTTGCCGGGTGCTGGTCGATGGACTGCCCCCACCGCGCGGTTCTAAGACCAAGGGCGAATAGGCCCCCTCAGGACGCCTGTGTTAAGGTCTCTCCATCGGCTGCGTCAAGGAGTTGTGCATGCAAGCGCCCAAACACATAGTGATACTGACCGGGGCCGGTATCTCGGCCGAGTCGGGTATCAAGACCTTTCGTGCCAGTGATGGCCTCTGGGAGGAGCACAAGGTGGAAGACGTGGCCACCCCTGAGGGCTACCATCGGGATCCCGTCCTGGTGCAGGGCTTCTACAACGCCCGCCGCCAACAGTTGCAGCAAGAGCAGATCCATCCCAATCCGGCCCATTACGCACTGGCGCGGCTGGAGCGTCTCTATCCCGAACAGATCACCCTGATCACCCAGAACATCGACAATCTGCATGAGCGGGCGGGTAGCCAGCGGCTTATCCATATGCATGGCGAGCTGCTCAGGGCGCGTTGCCCCGTCTCGGGACAAGTCATCGAGTGGCGTGGTGACTTGCATCAGGAGGAACTCTGCTCCTGCTGTCAGTTTCCCCAGCCGCTGCGCCCCCATGTGGTCTGGTTTGGCGAGATGCCTCTGGGTCTGGATCGCATCTATGGCGCCCTGGCACAATGCGACCTCTTCATCTCCATCGGCACCTCGGGGGCCGTCTATCCGGCGGCGGGTTTTGTCCATGAGGCAGGCCTCAATGGTGCCCACACCATAGAACTCAACCTGGAGCCGAGCGAATTGGAGAGCCAATTCGATGAGAAACGCTATGGCCCCGCTTCCCTCTTGGTACCAGCCTATGTCGATGAACTGCTGCAACGTTGTGGGGTACACAAACCCAAGCCCGTCCCCGGGGATGATTGGATGGAGATGAGGGATCGCCTCTGACGCGGGAGTCGTCTGCCACTGATTTATCTCACTATTTTCATTCAGCAAAGCCAATAAAGTTGCACTCCCGATGATATGTCAGCACACTCGAATGAGACAGTCTTGATGGATGTCACAATAGAGGGATGCTGGATGCAAAGACACATATTCACCAGGTGGCTGGTCGCCGCCTTACTGTTGAGCGGTGTGATGACGCCATGGGCGCAGGCCGCGGAGAGCCCCATTCTGACGTTGACCGCCCCTGGTGGTGTCAGCAAAGAGTATGGGCTCCACGAACTGGGATCCCTGCCTCAGGTTGCCTTCGAAACGGAAACCCCCTGGACCAAGGGCAAGCATAGTTATCGCGGCCCCTTGCTGCGCGACCTGATCAGGCAGATCAGCCCCAATGCCGACCGGATCAATGTGGTGGCCCTGAACAATTACAGCCATGAGGTCAGGCTCTCGGACTATGCCGACTACCCGCTGATCCTGGCCATGAGCGAGAATGGCAAGATGTTGACCCGCCGCAACAAAGGGCCGCTCTGGCTGCTGGTACCCTTCTCCGATCACCCCAAATTGAGTGAAGATCCCAATGTGCAGGCCTCGATGGTGTGGCAGATTGTCCGGTTAGAGATATTGGATTGACACGGCGCTCGCTGCAAAACCCGCTGTTGATAGGGGTCTGTCTGCTGTTTATCGGCTCCTCCATCTGGGGGCTGATGCTGCAGAAAAAGCATGAACGGCTGGTCGACTACTTCTATCGCGGCTCCCACTGGAACATTCATCAGCTGCTGCTCGATTCACAGCGCTTCCTCTATGAGTTGAAGCTCTACCGCGCCGGGGTGGGGGACATGGCGACCCTCTCCCTCGAGTACGATCTGTTCTGGAACCGGATCGATGTCTTCCTGGTGAGCGATGAGACCCGGGTCGTGCGTAGCCAGCTTGGTCTGGCTGGTATCGCCAATGACCTGCTGGCTGATCTCAAGCTGATCGAGTCACAAATGGATGCAGGCAAGCTGGTGGAGGGGCCCGAGCTCGATCACATGCAAAAGCATCTGATCGCTTGCACCAAACGGCTCGAGCAGATCAGCCGGGTGGTGCTGACCGGGGAGGCGAGGGAGGCCTCCATCACCCAGATCCGTCGCAATATGCTGTTGCTGCAGGTCTGGCAACTCACCTTGCTGGTCGCCGGTGTGCTGCTGGTGGCTGCGCTGGTGCGGGCCAATGTGCTCAATCGTCGTCAGGCTCGCACCGATCCCCTCACTCAGCTTGGCAATCGGCTTGCCATGCACGAGCGGCTCGATGTCAGCCTGAGCCGTGCCCCGTTGGTGGCACTGGTCATTCTGGATCTCAAACGCTTCAAACTCGTCAATGATCAGCTGGGTTATCAGGTCGGTGATCGCCTGTTGCAGGTCGTTGCCGACAAGCTGGATGCCTGGCCCCATGGTGATGCCTTTCGCCTCGGCGGTGACGAATTTGCCTGTGTGCTCGACCAGTGTCCCGATGATGGGAGTTGCCTCGCCCGGGCAGAGGAGCTGATCGCCTTGCTTGCGTTCGAGTTTCGCACCAGGGAGAGCAGCTTCCAGCTCGCCTGTCGCCTCGGCCTGGCGCTGGCACAGCGGGGGGAAGACAGAGACAGGCTGATCGATCACTGCATCCTGGCCCTCAATCAGGCCAAGGGGGGCCAGCAGGGGGATCTGGTGCAATTCAGCCATGCCATGCTCGGCCAGTTGCAACTGCGCCACAACCGGGTGAGAGGTTTGCAGATCTGGCTGGAGCGGGGGCTGGGCATGCCGTTGACCCTGGTGTTGGAACCCATGATGGAGGCCCATCATCCTCAACCGGTAGCGATGCGGCTCAGCCTCAACTGGGGTCAGGGAGAGGCATGCAGCCTCAACTGGCTGGAGGAGTCCGGCCTGCTCGAGGAGGTGCTCTCCCGGGTACTGGTCCAGGCGCATACCATGACGTCGCAGCCCTTGCTGCTGGGGCTGAGCAAGACGCAGCTCCTTCGACTGCTGCGCAGCCCTCTGGTGACCTTGACGCCGGCTTGCTTCATCGCAGGCTTGCCTTATCTGGCCAGAGACGATGCCGAGCTCAAGCAGCAGGTGCTCAAGGCAGGCCTGGTGCTGGCTTTGGAGGAGATTGGCAGCGCCACCCTGGCCCTGGCAAGAGGGGGCTGGCCGCTGGCCTACTGGACTCCGTGCCGTGAGGGCGAAGAGGAGGCTGCGGCCTTTCAGCCCTTGGTGCAAGCCATTGGCCTCAAGACCCTCAGGTCTGCCCGGCGGTGAGAGCTGTCCCGCCCAGCCGGGGCAGCAAGCGGCTTGCTATGTCGGGAATACAGATATGACGGAGCAACAGAAAGGGAGCCCTGGGCTCCCTTTCTGTTGTTTGGCTGCATGGGCCTTAGAGGCGGCGGCAGGATTGACGGATCACCAGATTTGGCTCCAGGGTGATCAAGCGATTCTCTATCTGCTGACCATTGATGCGAGCCAACAGCCGGGTCACGGCAAGACGGCCCAGCGCCTCCTTGGGCTGATTGATGGTGGTGAGCGGCGGTGACAGGTATTGGGCCAGCTCGACATTGTCATAGCCGATGAGGGAGATATCTTCCGGCACCCTGAGCCCGGCCTGATGGATGGCGCTGATGGCCCCCATGGCCATCATGTCGTTGAACACAAACAGAGCGCTCGGCCGTTCAGGTTGAGCCAGCAGGGTCTGCATGGCATTGAAACCGCTGGCACAATCGAACTCACCGGCTTGCAGCCACGCCGGGCGCACGGCCAGCTGGGCCTCTTCCATCGCCTGCTCGAAACCGGCCAGGCGCTGGGTCGCAGGGGCGCGTCCGGCCGGGCCCATGATGCAGCCAATGTCCCTGTGACCCAGCCCTATCAAGTGGCGGGTTGCCAGGTAGCCGCCCAGATGAGAGTTGTCGGCGATGAGATCGACCCTGTCGCTGTCCAGCCCCCAGTCCATGACCACCACCGGCAGGTTATCCAGCCAGTCGAGCTGGTTGAACACCTCCTGCTGCCCCTCGCTGCACATGATCAGCAGCCCATCCACCCGTTTGCGCAGCATCATCTTGAGGTAGGAGAGCGCGGTCTCGGTCTGGCCCTCGGTGTTGCCCAGCATCAGGTTGTAACCCTGCTCGAAGCAGTAGCGCTCCACCCCGCGCACCACTTCCGCGAAGAAGGGGTTGCTGGAGGTAGTGACCAGCATGCCGATGCTGTTGGTCTCTTTCACCTTGAGGCTGCGGGCCACCAGGCTGGGGGCATAGTTGAGGCTCTCCATGGCGGCGAAGACCCGCTCGCGGGTCGCATCGGCGACGACGCGAGTCTCATTGATGACGTGGGACACCGTGGTGGTGGAGACCCCGGCCTGGGCCGCGACTTGCTTGATGTTGGCCATCAGCCTTGCTGCCCGTCGAGGAAGGCGGTCACCTCCTCCTTGTGGGGAATGGCGCTCTGGGCGCCGAGCCGGGTCACCGACAGCGCCGCGGCGCCATGGGCGAAACGAACCGCCGCTGGAAAGTCCAACCCCGCCAGTTCGGCGGCCAACAGGGCGCCATTGAAGGTATCCCCGGCCGCCGTGGTGTCGACGGCGTCGACCCGAAAGCCCGAGATCAAGCCGCTGAAAACCGGATCGCTGCAATAGACGCCCTGGGCCCCCAGGGTGATCATCACCCGGCTGATGCCCATGGCGTGAAAGCGCCCGGCGGCCCTGGCGGCGCTCCCTTCATCGGTAACGGCCACCCCGGTCAGCAGCTCGGCCTCGGTTTGGTTGGGGGTGATGAGATCCACCAGCGCCAGCAGCTCGGCAGGCAAGGGCTGGGCAGGCGCCGGATTGAGCACCACCCGGGTGCCACCGGCGCGGGCCAGACGGGCGGCCTCGAAGACGCTCTCCAGCGGCACCTCCAGCTGCAACAGCAGGGTGTGCGCCTCGGCGATGAGGCGACCATGGCGCTGTACCATGGCCGGGCAGAGGGCGCCATTGGCCTCGGCGGAGAGGCCTATGCTGTTCTCCCCCTCATCACTCACATAGATGATGGCGATGCCGGTGGGCAGGGTGGCATCTTCTTCCACCGCACCGACGTCGATACCATCCTCGGCAAAGCCTGCGCGCATCTCGCGGCCTATGGCGTCTGCCCCTATGCGGGCGATGAAGGAGACCTCGGCGCCGAGGCGGGCGGCGGCGACCGCCTGGTTGGCGCCCTTGCCGCCGGGTACCACTCGGTAACTGTGACCGGCCAGGGTCTCACCCGGGCGGGGAAAGTGCGGCACCCGCAGCACGTGATCGGCATTGACACTGCCCAGAACAACGAGACGATTCATAATGTTGCTTCCCTTGATGCATCTTGACTTGGGACTGCCCAAGGCGAGAGACACCGCTGATTGTGTTCGACTGAGAGGGGGAGGCTAGCCTCCCCCAGCCACTGTTACTTGCTGACCACTTGCAGGGGAACGGGTATGGATTTTTCTACCGGTTGGCCCTTGAGTACCTTGTCGGCGGTCTCGACGCCAATGGCACCGATCAGCGCCGGCTGCTGGGCGATGGTGGCGGCCAGTTTGCCACGGGCGACCGCGGCCTTGCCATCATCGGTGCCATCAAAACCGACGATCATCACCTGCTTGCCGGCGGCCTGTACGGCGCGAATGGCACCCAGCGCCATCTCGTCGTTCTGGGCGAACACGGCCTGGACGGTCGGGTGAGCCGCCAGAAGGTTCTCCATCACGTTCAGACCCTTGGTACGGTCAAAGTCGGCAGGCTGGGAGGCCAGCACATCCAGCTGATGACCCTTCACCGCCAGGGCGAAGCCCTCGCCGCGATCCCGGGCCGCCGAGGTACCGGCGATCCCTTCGAGCTGGATCACCTTGGCACCCTTGCCCAGCTGCTCGGCGATGAAGTCGCCCGCCAGCTTGCCACCGGCCACGTTGTCGGAGGCGATGTGGGCCTTGACCTCACCCTGGGCCGCGCCGCGGTCCAGGGTCAGCACCGGGATATTGGCCTTGTTGGCCAGGCGGATGGCGTTGCCGACCGCGTCCGAATCTGTGGGGTTGATCAGAATGGCGCTCACCTTGCGCACCGTCAGATCTTCCACGTTGGCGAGCTCCTTGGCCGGATCGTTCTGGGAGTCGAGCACCACCAGCTCATAACCGAGCTCCTTGGCCTTGGCCTCGGCGCCTTCCTTCATGGTGACGAAGAAGGGGTTGTTGAGGGTGGAGACCACCATGGCCAACGAGTGATCGGCTGCCTGGGCGGTGCCCAGCACGGACATGATGGCGGCGGCGAGCAGGGTATTGAGCTTTTTCATCGTTTCATTCCTTGTGCTTTTTGTTATGGGTGCGTGTGGTTGTCGTTATTTGCTTTTGTTGTCGATCATCACGGCGAGCAGTATCACGCTGGCCTTGGCGATCATCTGGTAATAGGAGGAGACGTCGAGCAAGTTGAGGGCGTTGTTGAGGAAACCGATGATGAGCGCGCCTATCAGGGTGCCCATGATGCGCCCCTTGCCCCCCATCAGGCTGGTGCCCCCCAGTACCACGGCGGCGATGGCGTCGAGTTCATACCCCATGCCCGCGGTGGGTTGTGCCGACGACAGGCGGGAGGTGACGATGAGGCCTGCCAGGGCGGAGAGGGCGCCGCAGATGGCATAGACCGCCAGCTTGACTCTGTCCACATTGATGCCGGAGAGGCGAGTGGCCGACTCGTTGCCGCCCAGGGCATAGATGTAGCGCCCCAGGCGGGTGTGGTTGAGCAGGTACCAGGCGAGCAGGAAGACGATGGCCATCAGCCAGATCGGCACCGGCAGACCGAGCAGATAGCCGGTGCCGAGCCAGGCGAAGTGATCGGACCCTTCGCTAAAACCGGTGGAGATGGGCCGCCCCTCGGTATAGACCATGGTCACGCCACGCAGGGCGGTCATGGTGACCAGGGTGGCGATGAAGGCTTGCACCTTGCCCTTGGCGATGATGAGACCGCTGACGCCGCCGAGCAGGGCACCGGCCCCCAGGGTGAGGGGGATGACCAGGGCGATGGGCAGCTCCATGGCGACCATGGTCGCGGCCAGGGCGCCGCACAGAGCCAGGACTGAGCCGACCGACAGATCGATGCCGGCAGTCAATATAACGAGCGTCATGCCGACCGCCATGATGGCGTTGACCGAGGTCTGGCGCAGTATGTTGAGCAAGTTGTCGGCGGTGAAGAAGTTGGGGCTCAAGAAGGAGACCACGCCGATGAGCACCAGCAGTGCCAGCAGGGATTTGTTCTCTATCCACCACTGCTTGCTCAGGAAGCCGGTGCGGGTCAGGGTCTGGGTTGTCATGAAATCGCCTCTTGTGCTACTTGCCACTGTTTTCCGACCGCCGCCGCCATCAGCTTCTCCTGATTGGCGTCTTTGGTATCAAATTCGGCGCTGATGCGCCCCTCGTGCATCACCAGGATGCGATCGCTCATGCCGAGCACTTCCGGCATCTCGGAGGAGACCAGGATGATGCTCATCCCCTCCTGTTTGAAGCGGTTGATGAGCTGGTAGATCTCTTTCTTGGCACCGACGTCGACGCCGCGGGTCGGCTCATCGAGGATCAGCACCTTGGGACGGGTGAGCAGCCCCTTGGCGATGGCCACCTTCTGCTGGTTGCCACCGGAGAGCAGCTTGATGAGCTGTTCGGTGCTCGGGGTCTTGATGTTGAACAGACGCACATAGTCCTCTACCGCCTGACGCTCGGCCTTGCCGTCGATGCGGCCGCCCTTGTTGAATTCCCCAAGGGCGCACAGGCTCATGTTCTCCCGTACCGACAACTCCAGCACCAGGCCATCACCCTTGCGATCCTCCGAGATATAGGCAATGCCAGCGGCCAGACCATCGGCCGGGCTGCGGGGCCTGAGGGGCTGGCCGTCGACCTCGACCTGGCCGGCGCTCAGAGGGTTGGCGCCATAGATGAGCTTCATCAGCTCGGTGCGCCCCGATCCCATGAGGCCGCTGAAGCCGAGGATCTCACCCTGATGCAGGGTAAAGCTCACCTCGCGCACCCCGGGGCCCGCCACGCCCTCGACCATCAGGCTGACGGGGCCAAGATCGCGGCTAAGACGCGGGTACTGCTCTTCCAGGCGACGGCCGACCATCATCTCGATGATCCTGTCTTCGTCGAGTTCGCTCACCGGCTGCTCGCCAATCCACTTGCCATCGCGCAGTACCGTGACCCTGTCACAGATTTCGAAGACTTCTTTGAGACGATGGGAGATGTAGACGATGCCGCAGCCCTGGGCGCGCAGCTCGCGGATCACGGTGAACAGCTGCGCCGTCTCTGTGTCGGTCAGGGCATCGGTGGGCTCGTCCATGATGATGACGCTGGCATCGAACGACAGGGCCTTGGCTATCTCCACCATCTGCTGCTCGCCGATGGAGAGGTTGCCGAGCCGGGTGTCCGGCCTGTGCTTGACCCCGAGCCGCTGCAGCAGGGCGCCGGCGCGAGCACGCAACTGGCCATGGTCGATATTGCCAAAGCGGGTGCGGGGCTCGCGGCCGAGGAAGATGTTGGCGGCGATGGAGAGTTCCGGCAGCAGGTTCAGCTCCTGATGGATGATGCTGATCCCCTGATCCTGGGAGTCGCGGGGCCCCTTGAAACGTACCGGCTGACCGCGATAACTGAGGGTGCCGCTGTCGGCCTGATAGATGCCGGTCAGCACCTTCATCAGGGTGGATTTACCCGCCCCATTCTCGCCGAGCAGGGCCATCACCTCACCGGGATAGACCTTGAGCCCCGCCTCATCGAGGGCCCGTACTCCGGGGAAGGTCTTGACGATGCCGCCAAGCTCGAGGATGGGGATAGGGGTTGTGCTCATCTTGGCTCCTTGGGCAGTCAAAAGGCGACGCCGGCGCAGAGGATCAGGTTGGCGTAGGGAGTGACCTCGCCGGTGCGCACTATCGCCTTGCTGGCCTGGCTACGGATTTTGAACGCCTCGTGAGAGAGGTAGTCGATGGTGATGGGCTTGCCCTGATCCCGCGCATGGGCCTCCAGCTGATCGAGCAGCGCCTGATGGGCGAGGGGGCTGACCAATTTGAGTTCGCTGGCGAGCAGGACTCGCTCCACCACCAGATCGGTGAGCAGGGCGCCGAGCACGGTTTCCAGACTCGGGGTGCCGGGGATCAGCGCCAGGTCGATACGTTCCGGGCCCGGGGGAATGGGGAGTCCGGCGTCGCACACCACTATCTCGTCGGTATGCCCCATCCGGGCCACCAGGGCGCTCAGGGGGGCATTGAGCAGCTTGCCTCGTTTCATACAGCACCTCATCAGGCGAGAGCCTGCGTCTCTGTGTTGAAGTAGGCAACCGGTTACGCAACCGGTTGCGTGGTGGGTGGAAGGTAGGCGTTAATCGTTGCTGGATCCAGTGATCAGTAACGAAAGTGTGAAAACGATCTCAATGGTGGGGGATTAGAGGTGAAAAAGCGGGTGCCCGCACGCAGGCTCCCGCGCTGGGGATCAGATGGCAAGTGCCTGCTGCACGGCAGAGCGGGCCAGCATCCGGCGACTGTGCGCCGCCACCTTGGGATATTCATCGATGGCCACGCCATCGCTCTTGAGCCAGCTGGCCACCACGAACAGATAGATATCGGCCAGGCTGAATTGCTCCCCCAGCACCCAGGGACCGACCAGATAGTGGTTTTCTATCTCGGCGAAACCATCGCGCATGTTTTGCGGCATCTTGGCCTTCATGGCGGCGATGGCATGCTCGTCATCGGCCCAGCGGCTGCCACGGCGCCCGTGGGCATGGGAGATGTGCAGGGTGGCGGCGAGGAAGAGGTTGACCTCCTGCATCCTGGCCAGCAGGAAAAAGTCCTCCAGTGGTGCCAGCTTCGCGGTTGGGAAGCGCTGCGCCACATAGAGCAGCAGGGCCGGGGTTTCGGTCAAGACGCCATGCTCGGTGACCAGAGCCGGCACCCGCCCCTTGGGGTTGATGGCCAGATACTCTGGGCTGCGCTGCTCACCGGCAGCGAGATCAAGCAGCTTGATCTGGTGTGGGGCACCGGCTTCCACCAGGGCGATACGTACCGCCATGGCACAGGTGCCGGGGGCGAGATAGAGAGTCAGTTCAGACATTGCTGTTCTCCTTGGGTTAGGGGGCTGGGCGCACAAGGCTGGGGGGCGCCGACCATCAAATGGGTCTTGGGCATGCTACCCCCATGCCGGGCAGGGACCAAGTCGGCGCTGACGAACACCATTGATCTGGCTGATCATCGAACGGTCAAAATGGTGATCCGCTCGGCCGTTGGCCTGTGAAATCAATGGCTTTATGAACGGCAGATAACAGGAAAAACGGCTACGCATGCCCGGTCAAATCGCTATAATGTGCCACCTTGGATCAGTGGTTTTCTATGTTGGATAGTCAATTGAGTAATAGAATGCGGATCGGCGGCTCTCTCGAGGAGTCCATGAGCAAAGGGTATCGGCTCGATGTAAGGGCAATACTGCAAGAGAGTTGGCAACAGACCCGCAGCAATGGATTGGGGATGTTGCTGGCCATCATGGGCGTCATGGCAATCTGGATCCTGCTCAGCAATGTGCTGCTCGCCCCCTTGCTCGAGAGTGAGAAGGAGGGCCTCGATAGCGCCATGTTTATCAGCTTGCTGATCACAGTGGTGATGGCACCCATGAGCTCAGCCCTCGATATGCTGGGGCTGCAGCAGGCGATCGGGGTGCGGGCCCGCGCCAGCCAGGTGTTCGATTTCTTCCGTCATTTTCTGCGTCTAGCCTTGCTCAGCCTGCTCGGCAGCCTGTTGACCAGTCTGTTTGGCCCCCTGTTCGATCTGTTGGGACTGCCCATGATGCTGGCCCTTATCCCCTCCGCATTGGTTGGCATGGGATTGCTGTTTACCGTGCCGCTGGTGCTGGAGCGGGGTCTGAGTCCGGCTCAGGCGATCCTGGTGTCGCTCAAGGTGTTTGCGCGCGGTTGGCCCTCGCTGTTATTGCTCCACGGCATCATGCTGGGACTCTGCCTGCTGGCCATGATCCCCATGGGATTGGGGCTTATCTGGGTAGCCCCCCTCTATTTCAACTGCAAAGGCATCCTCTACCGGGAGCTGTGCGGCGTCGCGGTGGAAGTGAGCGAGACGCCCACGGCGGCGGATCATTTCAATGCATAAGGATTTGACATGAAACGGCTTTTAACGTGCCTGATGATGGGGGGAGCCTTGCTGCCAGCGCCGCTGTTGGCGCAATCCCTGGTGCTCGATTACGGCACCTTCTATGGCCATATGAAGACGGAGCGCAAGGCTGACTTCGGCCTGGCCAGACTCGGTTTCTATTTGCGGGACTCGGAGACGGGGCAACCCTGTCTGGCGCAGTCGGTACGCATCCACAGCGACAACAGGGACAGGCCCGCGGAGGTCGCAGCCGACGGTGGCCTGACCCTGCCGTTTGATGAGCAGGTCTATCTCGACAAGGGCAAGGTGCTGCTCGAGATGGACGCACCCCATGAGCGCTGCGATCTGTCGGTACAGGTGATGGCCAGTCTCAAGCCTGACAGTGAAGGGCGGGTTGCCCTGAGCGAGATCGCGGCCGCCCAGCGGGATATGCAGGCCCTGCTCGACAAGATGGCGGGCATGGTCGGCAAACACTTTCTGCCCGAGGTGGTCGGCGTGCGGGTATCCCTTGCACCTGTGAGCGGCACCGCCTATCTGGACAAGGGGAGTGAGCAGCTGGCTCTGCCCTGGAAAGAGGGCTCTCTGTTGCTGGGCAATGCCCAGCTGTCTGCGTTCGAAGGGGGCACCTTGCAACCCAATGGTGAACTGATCCGGCTCACCCCCTGGTTGCACAAGGGCTGACCATGGCCCGGTGAGTTGTGAGAGTAAAAAAAGGAGCGCCTCGGCGCTCCTTTTTCACAGGCTGATGCTGCTCTGAAACAGCGTCAGTGCCAAGGGCCGCGCTTAGCGCACTTCAATCACATCCAGCCTGTCCATCTCGTCGATGTTGAGCAGGGGAGCCGTCGGCAGCTCGGGGGGATCGAATGCCTTGTCGCCGCCATCTATGATGCCGGAGTCGCGGTTGATGCTCTTGAAATCGAACAGCTTGTGATCGAGCAGGTGACTCGGCACCACATCCTGAATGGCGGTGAACATGGTTTCGATACGGCCCGGGAAGCGGCGATCCCAATCCTGCATCATCTGCTTGATCGCCTTGCGCTGCAGGTTCTCCTGGGAGCCACAGAGGTTGCAAGGAATGATGGGGAACTCCTTGATCTCGGCGTAGCGCGCCAGATCCTTCTCTTTGCAGTAGGCGAGGGGGCGGATGACCACGTTCTTGCCATCGTCACTCACCAGCTTGGGCGGCATGGACTTGAGCTTGCCACCGTAGAACATGTTGAGGAACAGCGTCTCGAGAATGTCGTCTCTGTGATGGCCGAGGGCTATCTTGGTGCAACCCAGCTCCAGGGCGCGGCGATAGAGGATGCCGCGACGCAGTCGTGAGCAGAGGGCGCAGGTGGTCTTGCCTTCGGGCACCTTCTCTTTGACGATGGCGTAGGTATCTTCCTCGACCACTTCGAAGGGAACACCCAGCTCAGCCAGATAGGCGGGCAGTATGTGCTCGGGGAAGCCTGGCTGCTTCTGATCCAGGTTGACGGCGATGAGGTCGAAATGGATGGGGGCACTGGCTTGCAGGCTCAGCAGTATGTCGAGCATACCGTAGCTGTCCTTGCCGCCAGAGAGGCAGACCATCACCTTGTCACCCTCTTCAATCATGTTGAAGTCGGCGATGGCCTGACCTACGTTGCGCCTGAGGCGCTTCTGCAGCTTGTTGAAACTGTATTTATCTTTGGTGTTCAGCTCTTGCACCATGACCTCAAACCCGGGACAAAAATAAGCGGCTTATTATAGCCATGTCCCGGGGGAGGGCAAGGATGCGTTACGGTTGGCTCGACTTCGTCTCGACCGGGCATTGGTAGTCGGTCGGCTTGAGGATCAGGATGTCGCAGGGCAAGCGATCTATCACCTGCTCGGCCGTGTTGCCGAGCAAGGCGGCCGAGAGGCCGGTACGGCCAACGCTGCCCATGATCATCAGACTCGCTTTGAGCTCCTCGGCCAGATCCGGCAGCACCTCTTCGGGCAAGCCTTCGGCGACCTTGGTCCAGAGGTGGTTTATCTGATATTTGTCGGCATGGGCGAGCAGCAGGGACTCATGATGCCGGCGGATCGCCTCGTTGTAGGCGTGGGGATCGAACTCGGGCAGCTCGATGGCGACATTGACAGGGGTGCCAGGGAAGGTATTGACCAGATAGAGGCTGGCGCCGAGCAGGTCGGCGACCCCCATCCCCTCCTCCGTGATGCGATCATTGAGATCCTGCTGCTCCTTGTCATCACTCGAACAGTTGATGGCGGCGATGATATTGCCGCCCCGCTGCCAATGACCCTCTTTTACCAACAATACCGGGCAGGGACACTTGCGCAGCAGATGCCAGTCGGTGGGGGTGAAGATGAAGGTCTGCAGGAAGTTGTGGTGATGGGTCGCCTTGACCACCAGATCATGTTTGCCGTTGAGCACTTCCTGAATGACGGACTCGAAGGGACGGCTGTGCCAGATGACCTTGACCTCACACTGCATGCCCCTGGCACGATAGGGGGTGAGGATCTCGTCCAGCCACTCCTGACGTTGACTGATGACGCCGGCGCGCATCTCGTCACGCTCCTCGCTCGAGAGCATGGCGGTCATCTCATACGAGAAGTCGTAGATGGTCAATAACAGGGTCAGCTGTGCGTCTGTTTCCAGCTCGGCTACTTTGACTGCGCGCTCGAGTGCAATTTGGCGCTCTTGTTCCGGGTTGATAACTACCAGGATTTTTCGGTACTTGACCATGGGCTCCTCCTTGGACAAAAGACCAATGATGACAGGCCTTTAGCTTTTATAGCTTAGCGTAGGAGAAGCAGTAATGACGTGGGCCGGATCAAATTATTGGGGTCAACTTGATCCGGCGCAAGAGAAGAGTCTGTGATCAGGCGCAGGGCTGGCGAGGGGTGCCGGCCATGGTGGCGAGGGCATTGTGATTGAGCACGGTAATGTATTTGCCTTTGACCGCAATGAGCTCTGACTTCTGGAAGCGACCCAGCAGCCGGCTGATGGTCTCGACGGTCAACCCCAGATAATTGCCGATGTCGCCCCGGGTCATGGAGAGACGAAACTCCTTGGCGGAGAAACCACGCTCGGAGAAGCGCTGGGAGAGGTTGCTCAGGAAGGCCGCGAGGCGCTCCTCGGCATTCTTCTTGGAGAGCAGCAGTATCATCTCCTGATCCCCCATGATCTCGTTGCTCATCAACCGCATGATCTGCTGGCGCAGCTTGGGCATCTTGCCGGAAAGATCGTCGAGGACATCGAAGGGGATCTCGCACACCATGGCCGTTTCCAGCGCCTGGGCGAAGGAGGGATGGATGTGCTTGTTGATGGCATCAAACCCGACCAGATCACCCGCGAGGTGGAAGGCGGTGATCTGCTCGTCCCCTTGCTCTGTGATGGTGTAAGACTTGATGGTCCCGGAGCGGATGGCGTAGAGGGATTTCAGCTCGTCGCCAGCCTTGAACAGCTCTTCACCTTTCTG
Organism: Aeromonas sp. BIGb0405; assembly: GCF_024807335.1. Lineage (NCBI taxonomy): Bacteria > Pseudomonadati > Pseudomonadota > Gammaproteobacteria > Aeromonadales > Aeromonadaceae > Aeromonas > Aeromonas sp. BIGb0405. The sequence goes on along the minus strand of NZ_JANUEP010000003.1, from coordinate 479,167 downwards.
AATAGGCTTCTTGCGCTCAATGATGCTGTCGAGCTGATCCAGTTCGCTGTCATTGAGGCTGAAGGGAATGCAGAGCTGGCTGATGCTGCAATCCTGGCAATGAATTGCACAGCCACCGCTCTGAATACGTCTGCCAGGTTTCTTGTCCGGGATCATAGGCTCATTTGAATAATTGATTTATATCAATCAAGTCTACCACCAACCCATCCATTTTGGATAGGGTTTCAAAGGGATGCCAAGCCGACCCAGAGGGTGTGCAGACCATAGGCAATCAACAGCAAAGCGCCGGTGAGACGCAGACTGCGCAGGGTGAGCCAATATCGCAACCTGTCCGCCAGACCGCCCAGGGCAAACAGGGTGGGCAGTGTGCCTATGCCGAAACAGAGCATGATGAGGGCGCCCTTGGTGGCGGAGCCTGCCGCCGCACTCCAGGTCAGCATGGAATAGACCAGGCCGCAGGGCAGCCAACCCCACACCATGCCAAAAGGCAGCGCCTGGTGTGGATGGCGGAAGGGGAGGAACTTGCCTGCCAGTGGCCTGAGCCTGGGCCAGAGCCGGGCGCCGAGCCGCTCGAGCAGCAATATTCCCTGCCACCAGCCAGCCAAATAAAGCCCCAGGGCTATCATGAGCCCCCCGGCGAACAAGCGCAGATAGAGCAGAGCCTGTTTGCCCGCCCCCAACTCCCCCGTGGTGGCAAGCAGACCGCCCACCAGGGCGCCAGCCATCACATAGCTGAGGATGCGACCCAGATTGTAATAGAGCAGATAGCTGAGCCGGCCTGTGAAATGCTGCTGCGCTGGCGGAATGGCCATGGAGAGGGCAGCCGATACACCGCCGCACATGCCGATGCAGTGGCCTGCCCCCGCGAGCCCGACCAGCAGAGCCCCCAGCAGATCAAGGTTGGCTGTCATCGGATGGGCGCTTGTTGGTTGTGGTTGACGTGGCGTCATCTTCATCAAACAGGATGTTGGAGCCCTGGCGATCGAGATCCTCGAACTGCTCCGAGCGTATGGCCCAGAAGAAGACGAACACGGCGATGACCACGAACAGGATGGCGATGGGGATCAGAATGAAGATGATGTTCATGGGGCAAGCCTTGCGATGGGAGTGGCCGGGGTCATGGTAAACGAGTTGTCAGCCAAGATCCTGCCTGATCCGCGGCTTCTGCATGGGACCATATCTCTTACCGGTTCAGACGCATGGAGTTGGTGACCACAATGAGGGAGCTGAGTGACATCCCCGCCGCCGCCAGATAGGGGGGCAGCCAGCCGCTGGCCGCCAGGGGCAATACCAGCAGGTTGTAACCGATGGACCAGGCGAAGTTCTCCTTGATGATCCTGCGGGTTCGCAGCGCCAGGGTGCGGGCCTCCAGCAGGCGGGTGAGATCATCGGCCAACAGGATGGCATCGGCACTGTTTTTCGCCAGATCCGTGCCCCCCGCCATGGCAAAAGAGGCGTGCGCCCCGGCCAGCACGGGGGCGTCGTTGATGCCGTCCCCCACCATGATACTGATGTCACCCCTCGCTTCGCACGCCTTGAGATAAGCCAGCTTGCCATCCGGGGTCACGCCCTTCACCAGCTCGTCCACCCCCAGGGTACGAGCCACCTCGTCGGCCTGAGCGGAACCATCGCCGGTGAGTATGGTGGTCTTGAGCCCGGCGGCCTTGAAGGCCTGGATCAGGGCCAGGGCATCCGGGCGCAGGCTGTCTTCCAACAAGAAGCGGGCAAGGGGGCCCTTGTCATCGGCAAGATAGACGCTCAGGCCTGGCACCTCTTCATCCGGTGAAATACCAAGCCAGCGGGCGCTGCCGAGTCGATAGGGTTGCCCGGCAATGAGACCGGCGACGCCGTGGCCGATCACCGGCTGGATGTCGCGAGTGGCGAGCAGTACCTCTCCCGGGGCGCGAAAGGCGCGGGCGATGGGGTGTTCGGATTGGGACTCCAACGCCCGGGCGATGGCCAGGCAGTGAGCCTCATCCTGATTGCCAAGCAGCTGGATGGCGGCGAGGCGCACTTCCCCGGTGGTGAGGGTGCCTGTCTTGTCCATCACCACCCGGTTGGCCCGGGTCAGGATATCGAGCACATGGCCGCGGCGCAGCAATATGCCGGTGCGGGTGAGGTGGGCCGTGGCCGAGGTGAGCGCGGTCGGTGTGGCCAGCGACAAGGCGCAGGGGCAGGTGGCGACCAGGACCGCCAGGGCTATCCAGAAGGCCTGATCCGGTTGATGGAGGTGCCAGTAAGTCCAGACCAGCGCGGCAATGATCAGCAACACCAGGATGAAGTGGCGGGAGAGGGTATCGGCCAGCTCGGCGATGGCCGGTTTGTCGATGAGTGCCTCATCCTGCAGGCGCATGATCTGGGCGATACGAGACTGGGCGATGGGCTGATTGACCCGCACCAGCAGCGGGGCGTCGGTATTGATGGTGCCCGCATAGACGGTGTCGCCACGGCGCTTGCACAGGGGTAACTGCTCTCCGGTCAGCATGGCCTCGTTCACGTTGGCCTCTCCCTCGACGATGATGCCATCGCCGGGGAGGGTGGCACCGGCCAGCACCCGCACGCTGTCCCCTACCTTGAGGGTCTTGGCGGCCACCTCATGGTCGCCCTGCTCATCGACCAGGGTTGCCATGATGGGTACCAAACGTGCCAGGTTGGAGCTCGACTCCGAGGCCTTGCGCCTGGCCCGCAACTCGAGAAATCGGCCGAGCAGCAGGAAGAAGACGAACATGGTGATGGAGTCGTAATAGACCTCACCGGTGTTGAAGACGGTGGCCCAGATGGAGGCGACGAAGGCACCGATCAGCGCCAGGGATACCGACACATCCATGGAGAGCTGTCCTTGGCGCAGGCTGCGCCAGGCGCCCAGGTAAAATGGCTGGGCCGAATAGATCATGATAGGGGTGGAGAGCAGCAGGCTTATCCACTTGAAGTAGATCATGAACTCCTCTTCGACACTGATGAAGAGGTCCATATAGAGGGCCACGGCGCACATCATCACCTGCATGGATCCCAGACCTGCCAATCCCATGCGATAGAGGTAGCTCTTCACCTCGCGGGCATAGAGGGCTTCTTGTTGATGGGTCTGGAAGGGGTAGGCGCGATAGCCTATCCGGGCGAACCCCTTGAGGATGTCGCTCAGGGAGAGCTGCAAGGGATCCCACTTGATGCGGGCCCTGTGGGTGGTGCTGTTGACCACGATGTAGCTCAAGCCATTGAGTGTGTTGAGATGGCGTTCGATGAGCCAGGCACAGGCGGCGCAGCTGAGCCCTTCGACACTGAGCTGGATCTCCCGCAGCGTCCCGGAGTCGGTGACAAACTCCTGCTGCACCTCGGCCAAGTCATAGTGGCTGAGGGCGGCCAGTTCGGCGGGGATCAGCTCCCCCTTGGCGCCGGGGGCGGTGCGGTGTTCGTAATAACTGGCGAGGCCGCACTCCATGATGGTCTGGGCCACGGCCTGGCAGCCAGGGCAACACATGGGACGGAGAATGCCTTTTATCTCGAAGGCATACTGGCTGTTGGCAGGTACCGGCTCGCCACAGTGGAAACAGCCCGTCATGACTAGCGTCCCTTGGGATCGAGTTCGACCGGCGCTGCCAGGGGGAAATGTACCGTCTCTTGCAAGCGCCACTCATGGTCGAAGGCATCGACCCGGATATGCCACTTGCCGGTGAGGGGTTGGTCGAGGTGCAAGCGATAGACGCCGCTGGCATCGCTGGTGAGCAGATAGTCGCTGTCACGCCCCGCCAGAGTCGGGTGGAACAGAGAAAGGCGCAGGGCCTGATTGGGGACCAGATCGCCGCTCACCGGCTTGAGGGTCAGTTCGCTCTCCTGAAGGTTCAACGCGATGTGGACGTTGAGCGCCTCGGCACGGTCAAACTTGCTGAGATCCTGATTGATCTCTTTCCCTTGCTTGTAATAGTCCTCCGCCACCAGATTGACCCCATCCTTGCTGGCAATGATGGCGGTGGCAATACCGGCGACGACGACAGTGGCGGGAAGGGCGATGATGAACCAGGGCCAGAATTGGCGATACCAAGGTTGAGTCATAGTGCTACCGAAACCTATGATTAACGAAACTGAGGATTTTTAGACAAAACAAGATAACAAAAAGCCTCGAAGAGTCGAGGCTTTTTGCTGAGTAATCACGTGTTTATCACATGTTACTGCTGTTATTGCGCGCTTTCGCCAGTGTGGGACAAACCGTACACATAGGAGGCGAGCAGCTGCACCTTGTCTTCACCCAGGATATCTTTCCAGGCTGGCATCACGCCGTGACGACCATGGGTGATGGTCTCCTCGACGACCTGACGGGAACCGCCATAGAGCCAGGTGGTATTGGTGAGATCCGGGGCACCAAAGGCGGTGCCGCCCTTGGCATCCGGGCCGTGGCAGGCGGCGCACACCGCGAAGCGTGTCTCCCCTTTCTTGGCTTCCACCATGTCGACCTTGCGACCGGACAGGTTCAGCACATAGGAGGCCACCTCTTTGACGCCATCCTTGCCCAGGATATCTCCCCAGGCCGCCATGATGCCCTGACGGCCATTCATGATGGTGGTCTTGATGTCGGACGGCTTGCCGCCCCACTGCCATTCGGCATCGGTCAGGTTCGGGAAGCCGCGACCGCCGCGGGCATCCGAGCCATGGCACTGGGCGCAGTTTTGCAAGAAGAGGCGTTGACCAACCTTGCGAGCCTCAGGATCGGCGGCTATCTCCTCGATGGCTTTATAGGTCTTGCCATCGGCCTGATAGGCCAACTCCTTGAACTTGGCGCCGTAGACGGCATCCGCCTTGGCCAGCTCACGGTCATACTCGACCGCACTGCCATTGCTCTTGGCAGCCTCGGCGGCGGCCTTGCCCTCGGCCAGGGAGCGTATGTCCTGGTGGGAGCTCTGCCAGCCCAGCAGCCCCTTCCAGTTACCCAGCCCCGGGAAGGCGAGCAGGTAGAGCAGCCCAATCACTATCATGAAGAGGAACATGTAGGTCCACCATTTGGGCAGTGGGTTGTTCAGCTCTTCGATGCCGTCGAAGGCGTGGCCCATGGACTGGCCCTCTTCGACACCCATCTTGTCATTGCGACACCACATGAGCAGCAAGAAGCAGCCCACTATGGTACCCAGTGACACCAAGGTCACAAAAATGCTTAACAGAGTGCTCATTATTGCTTCGCTCCTGCGTTCTTGTTATCAGCACTGGGTTGCTCGTCGTCGGCAAAAACCAGGTTGGCGGCCTCGTCAAAGGAGGCTTTGCGGCGCTTGCTGTAAGCCCAGCCGATGATGCCAAACATCATCAGCATCAGCAGCAGGGTGTAGAGTCCGCGAAAAGTGCCGTAATCCATTTCCATACTCCTTATTTCAAGGCATGGCCCAGTGATTGCAGATAGGCGATCAGGGCATCGAGCTCACTCTTGCCTTTCACCGCGTCCTTGGCTCCCTCGATGTCTGCATCCGTATAGGGCACACCGAAGTGATCCCGGAACAGCGCCAGCTTCTTGCCGGTCAGTTCGCCGCTCAAGACATTGGTTTCAAGCCAGGGGAAACTCGGCATGTTGGACTCGGGGACCACGTCGCGCGGGTTGATCAGGTGAGCGCGGTGCCAGTCATCGGAGTAACGACCGCCGACCCGGGCCAGATCCGGGCCGGTACGCTTGGAGCCCCACAGGAAGGGGTGCTCCCAGACGCTCTCTCCGGCGACCGAGTAGTGACCGTAACGCTCGGTCTCGGCGCGGAACGGGCGGATCATCTGGCTGTGACAGACGGTACAGCCTTCGCGGATGTAAATATCACGACCTTCCATCTGCAGGGCGGTGTAGGCCTTGAGGCCCTCCACCGGCTCATTGGTCTGCTTCTGGAAGAACAGCGGCGTGATCTCGACCAGGCCTCCCAGGCTGATGGCAAAGATGATGCCTATCACCAGCATGGGGACGCTTTTCTCAAAGATTTCGTGACGATTATTATTGCTCATGCTTTAACCCCTTCAGATCAGGCTGGCTGCGCGATGGGTTCGAGGGAACCCTTGGGCGCAGTAATGGTGCGATAGGCGTTGTAGGCCATCAGCAGCATACCGGTGACGAAGAAACAGCCACCCAGGAAGCGCACGAAGTAGAAGGGATAGGAAGCCTGCAGTGCCTCCACGAAGCTGTAGGTCAAGGTGCCGTCATCGTTGACCGCACGCCACATCAGGCCCTGCATCACGCCGGAAATCCACATGGCGACGATGTAGAGCACGGTGCCGACGGTGGCCAGCCAGAAGTGGATGTTGATCAGGCGCACGCTGTACATCCGCCCCTGGTCGAACAGGTTCGGGATCAGGTGGTAGACGGCACCGATGGAGATCATGGCAACCCAGCCCAGGGCGCCGGAGTGGACGTGGCCTATGGTCCAGTCGGTGTAGTGGGAGAGGGCATTGACGGTCTTGATGGCCATCATGGGGCCTTCGAAGGTGGACATGCCGTAGAACGACAGCGAGACGATCAGGAAACGCAGCACCGGATCGTAACGCAGTTTATGCCAGGCGCCGGACAGGGTCATGATGCCGTTGATCATGCCGCCCCAGGAGGGCACGAACAGGATGAGGGACATTACCATCCCCAATGACTGTGCCCAGTCAGGCAGCGCCGTGTAGTGCAGGTGGTGCGGACCGGCCCAGATGTAGAGGGAGATCAGCGCCCAGAAGTGCACGATGGAGAGGCGGTAGGAGTAGACCGGACGACCGGCCTGCTTGGGCACGAAGTAGTACATCATCCCCAGGAATCCGGCGGTGAGCAGGAAGCCGACCGCGTTATGGCCATACCACCACTGCACCATGGCATCGGTGGCGCCCGAGTAGACGGAGTAGGACTTCATTCCGCTGACCGGGATCTCCAGGTTGTTGACGATGTGCAGCACGGCCACCGTGATGATGAAGGCGCCGAAGAACCAATTCGCCACATAGATGTGGGAGGTGGTGCGCTTCATCAGGGTGCCAAAGAAGACGATGGCGTAAGAGACCCAGACCACGGCGATGGCGATGTCGATGGGCCACTCCAGTTCGGCGTACTCTTTCGAGCTGGTGTAGCCCATGGGCAGGGAGATGGCAGCGGCGATGATGATGGCTTGCCAACCCCAGAACACGAAGCCGACCAAGGGGCCACCAAATAGCCGGGTCTGGCAGGTGCGCTGTGCCACATAGAAGGAGGTCGCCATCAGGGCGCTACAACCGAAGGCGAAGATGACCGCGTTGGTGTGCAGGGGGCGAAGGCGGCTGTAGGTCAGCCAGGGGGTATCGAAGTTGAGGGCAGGCCAGATAAGTTGGGCTGCAATCAGTACCCCTACCGACATGCCGACAATTCCCCAGACAATAGTCATGACGGTGAACTGACGGACAACCTTGTAGTTGTACTCAGGGTGGTTTGTTGTATGGCTCATCGTTGTATTCCGCTTCCGATGCTGCTGTTGTTTGATTTTTGTCCTGTGACAAGGACTGACAACTAAATTCATCAGCGACTGCCTTCCGGTTGTTAATGTCTGTTAACGAAAGGAAAAGCAAAAAGTAGCTAAATGAAAAATTCGATGGGAATGATACTGAACCGGCAGGTAAAATAACAGTATAAACAGTGATATATTTGGCTCCGCCCGGAGTCGCATCGTGTCGTTTTTACCATGAGTAAGATCACGAAAATGGCATTTAAAAGTTAGCTTACAAGGTTGTTTTTTAATGAAAGAGAGACTGACTTCACGCAAATTTGCTCATCTACTCATAGTGATGACCATTTTGCTGGGGCTGATGGCCTATCGCACCTGGTTTGATGGGGCGCCAGCCGCCTCGGACAGCCAGAAAAATGATCAGATCTGTGATCTGTCCCACAGCCTCTGCCGCGCCACCATCGCCGATTCGTCGCTGACAGTGTCACTTGAGGATCAACCCATTCGCCCCGAACATGACTTCCAGTTGCAACTCAGTGGGGTGGCTTCGGGGGTGACACCCATCAAAAGCTGGCTGGAGGGGCAGGAGATGTTCATGGGCCGCATCCCGGTGTTGTTCAGCCAGCAAGGGGAGGGGCAGTGGCAGGCCAACACGCAGGTGGGGGCCTGCACCAGCCACCGCATGGTGTGGCTGCTTACCATTGAATGGAGCAATGGCCAGCGCCAGCAGATGGCGCTCTCGGTGACCCGTTAGGGGGAGCCGTCGCAAATTTAATTTGAATTTTTCAGGCAGGGCGGTACCTTGCTCTGATTATTAAGGGAATCAAGACCATTTCATCATGATTGAAAAACAAAACTTTTATCGACTGCTCAACCAGCAGGCCCAGGCACTGCTGGAAGGGGAGCCGGATCTTGTCGCCACCCTCGCCAACCTCAGCGCCCTGCTCAATCAGGAACTGACCGAGATCAACTGGGTCGGTTTTTACCTGTTGCAGGGAGAGACCCTGGTACTGGGGCCCTTTCAGGGCAAGCCCGCCTGTGTGCGGATCCCGGTTGGCCGCGGGGTCTGTGGCACTGCGGTGGCAACAGGCGAGACACAGCTCATCGATGATGTTCATCAATTCGAAGGGCACATTGCCTGCGATGGGGCCAGCAATTCGGAGATAGTGATCCCGCTGCGTCGTGAGGGTGTCATCATCGGGGTATTGGATATTGACAGTCCCGTTTTCAACCGTTTTGACCAAATTGACCGGCTTGGACTGGAAGAAACGGTCAAAATATTGGAACGCCTGCTGTAAGTTAAGTGCGAGATGGTTCGCAAAAGGTCCCAAGCTCTCTATAATGGGGCCTTTGTTGTGCCCGGGGTTGCCCGTGCGTTTATATGAAAGCCAAGGTTATACATGGAAAACACTGAAAAGCTGAAGAACAGTAAAGAGATCGTCGCCTACCTGGTCGAGAAATTCCCGGCCTGCTTCATCGCAGAAGGAGAGGCCAAGCCACTCAAGATTGGCATCTTCCAGGATCTGGCAGCGCGTCTTGCTGACGACGAGAGGGTCTCCAAGACCATGCTGCGCTCTGCTCTGCGTCAATACACTTCCAGCTGGCGTTACCTGCACGGCCTCAAAGCTGGCCAGGCTCGCGTCGACCTCGATGGTAACCCGGGCGAATTGTTGACCGAAGAGCATATCGAGCACGCCAAGCAAGCGCTGAAAGAGAGCAAAGACAAAGTCTTCGCCAGCCGTCGTGCCAAAGACGACAAGAAAGAGCCAACCGGCGAGGCCAAGGCCGATGCCAAGCGCGAAGATAAACCCAAGAAGCCTCGTCGTCCTGCTCCGCGCAAGACCGAGACCGCACCTGCCGCTGCTCCTAAGCAGTATCGTCAGGCCGAGGCGGGTGAGCTGAAAGTTGAGCAAACCGTCAATGTGGTACTGGGTAAGTCTCCTGTCCCGGCGACCATCAAGGAAATTACCAAGGATGATGTGCAGGTTCAGCTGCAGACCGGCATGATGCTGCGCGTCAAATTCGAGCATCTGGTTCTCTAAGGAGACAAATGTTGAAGCATGGCGTAATTCGTTTCTCCCTCGTCGCCTGTAGCCTGGCTATTGCCGGGCTTGCACAGGCCATCGAGCCGGTGCTCAAGGAAAGTGATTTGCCTGTGTTGGCTCAAGAGAGCCAACATGCTACGGCTAGCAAGCGAATTGCCAATCTGTTTACTCGCTCCCACTACAAGCAGTTCAAGCTGGATGATGCCTTCTCGGAAGTTGTCTTTGACAAATATCTGGAGAATCTGGATTTCAGTCGCAACCTGTTCTTGGCTTCTGATATTCGCCGGTTTGACAAATACCGCGACGGCTTCGATACCGATCTGGAGCGTGGTCGTCTGGCGCCCGCCTACGACATGTTCAATCTCGGTCAGCAGCGGCGCTATGAGCGGTTCGAATACGCCCTCAAACTGCTCGATACCCCCTTCGATTTCACCCAGAAAGATGAATACATCTTTGACCGGGAAGGGGCGCCCTGGCCCAAGGATGAAGCCGAGCTCAATGAGCTGTGGCGTCAGCGGGTCAAGTTCGATGCCCTGAGCCTCAAGCTCAGCGGCAAGGAGTGGCCCGAGATCAAGGAGCTGCTTGGCAAGCGTTACAACAACGCCATCAAGCGGATGTCCCAGACCGAGAGCGAGGACGTGTTCCAGCTGTTCATGAACTCCTTCTCCCGCGCCATCGAGCCTCACACCAGTTATCTCTCCCCGCGCAACGCCGATCGCTTCAACACCGAGATGAACCTCTCGCTGGAAGGCATTGGTGCCGTGTTACAGGCGGACGATGACTTCACGGTGATCCGTTCCCTGGTCCCGGGTGGTCCGGCCGCCAAGTCCAACAACCTCAAGCCCGATGACAAAATCGTCGGTGTGGGTCAGGAAGATGGCAAGGTGGTCGATGTGATTGGCTGGCGTCTCGATGACGTGGTCGAACTCATCAAGGGTCCCAAGGGGAGCAAGGTGCGCCTCGAGATCCAGCGTGGCAAGGGTGCCAGCGTCAAGACAGAGCAGGTCGAGCTGACCCGGGACAAGGTGCGTCTGGAAGACAGGGCCGCCAAGTCCAAGGTGATCAAGGCCGAGGGCAAGAAGATAGGGGTACTCGAGATCCCGAGCTTCTATGTCAACCTGCACGATGATGTCATCAAGGAGCTGGCCAGCCTCAACAAGCAGAAAGTGGACGGCCTGGTGGTGGATCTGCGCAGCAACGGCGGCGGTGCCCTCACCGAAGCCTCTGCCCTGAGCGGTCTCTTCTTCGCCAGCGGTCCCGTGGTACAGATCCGCGATCACATGGGTCGCATCTCGGTCAATGGCGATGATGATGGTCAAGTCTACTACGGCGGCCCCATGTCGGTGCTGATCGACAGGTACAGTGCCTCGGCCTCCGAGATCTTTGCCGCTGCCATGCAAGATTACGGCCGTGCTCTGATCCTGGGGGAGAACTCGTTCGGCAAGGGCACTGTGCAGCAGCATCGCAGCCTGGCCAAGGTGTATGACTTCTACGATCATCCCCTGGGTCACGTGCAGTACACCATCGCCAAGTTCTACCGTATCGATGGCGGCAGCACCCAGAACAAGGGGGTGGCTCCGGACATCAGCTTCCCGACCCCGGTCACCCCGGAAGAGACGGGGGAGAGCCGTGAGTTCCACGCCCTGCCTTGGGACAAGATAGCCTCGGCGGACTACCAGAAGATAGGTAGCTTCACCAGCTTGTTGCCCAAGCTGGCGGCGGCACACCAGGCGCGGATCGAGACAGATCCGGAGTTCGCCTACGTGTTGCAGGACATCAAGGAGTATCGCGCCGAGAAGGACAAGAAATCCCTCTCCCTGAACGAAGCGGATCGCCGCGCCGAGCAGGACAAGCAAGATGCACTGGCCTTGTTGCGGGCCAACGAGCGCCTGGCGCGGATGGGCAAGCCTGCCATCAAGAGCCTGGACGAGTTGCCCACCGATTTTGAGGCGCCGGATGAGTTCTTGCTTGAGTCTGCCAATATCACGGCAGACCTGGTCAAGATGGAGCCAAAACGCGGTTAGTGACCCATAGCTATAACGAAAAGGGCGACATCACAGTCGCCCTTTTTCTTGCCTGAATGTAAACCATTTGACCCAAGGATGGGCTTGTGACAGCCTCGTTACGCCCATAACAAGCGTGGAAGCACATAATAATGACCGATCACCATCAGGCCATGACGGCCAAATATCGCCAGGATTATCAAGCCCCTCTCTATTGGATCGACAGCATAGATCTCGACTTTCAGCTCGAGGAACCCCTGTGCCGGGTCACCGCCATTTCCCGAGTCCGCCGCAACGGCGAGCACAATGAAGCCCTGATCCTGGATGGCGAAAATCTGCATCTGGTGAGCATCAGCATCGACGGGGTAACCTGTGAGCAGTATGAGCTGACCGACAACCAGCTGCGGCTCAGCAACCTGCCCGCCGAGTGCGTGTTGACCATAGTCACCGACCTGGATGCCGCCGCCAACACGGCCCTCGAGGGACTCTACAAGTCTGGTGATGCCTATTGCACCCAGTGTGAGGCGGAGGGCTTCCGTCGCATCACCTATTACCTGGACAGGCCCGACATCCTGGCCCGCTACAGCACCCGCATCACCGCCGATAAGGCGAAATTCCCTTATCTGCTCTCCAACGGCAACAAGGTGGCGAGCGGCAATCTGGATGGCGGCCGCCACTTCGTGCAGTGGCAGGATCCCTTCCCCAAACCCAGCTACCTGTTTGCCCTGGTGGCCGGTGACTTCGACGTGCAGCGCGATCACTTCGTGACCATGAGCGGGCGCGAGGTGGCCCTCGAGATCTTCGTCGACAAGGGCAACCTGGACCGCGCCGGTTTTGCCATGGAGAGCCTCATCAACTCCATGCGCTGGGACGAGCAGCGCTTCGGCCTCGAATACGACCTCGACATCTATATGATCGTCGCGGTGGATTTCTTCAACATGGGCGCCATGGAGAACAAGGGACTCAACGTTTTCAACTCCAAGTTCGTGCTGGCCAATCCGCAGACCGCGACCGACAGCGACTATCACGGTATCGAGCGGGTCATTGGGCACGAATACTTCCATAACTGGACGGGCAACAGAGTCACCTGCCGCGACTGGTTCCAGCTCAGCCTCAAAGAGGGGCTGACGGTGTTCCGGGATCAGGAGTTCTCCTCGGATCTGGGCTCGCGCGGTGTCAACCGCATCAACAACGTGCGCACCGTACGTGGACCCCAGTTTGCCGAAGATGCCGGCCCCATGGCCCACCCGATCCGCCCGGATGTGGTGATCGAGATGAACAACTTCTACACCCTGACCGTCTACGAGAAGGGCTCGGAAGTGATCCGCATGCTGCATGTCTTGTTGGGGGAAGCTGCCTTCCAGGCTGGCATGGGCCTCTACTTCGAGCGTCACGACGGCTCGGCCGCCACCTGCGACGACTTCGTGCAGGCGATGGAGGATGCCTCCGGGGTCGATTTGACCCGTTTCCGCCGCTGGTACAGTCAGTCCGGCACCCCTGAGCTGACAGTCCGTGACGACTATGATGCCGCCACCGGCGTCTATCGCCTCCATGTCAGCCAGCACACGCCGCCGACTCAGGATCAACCCCAGAAGCTGCCGCTGCACATCCCCCTCGATATCGAGTTGTATGATGCCGAGGGTGCGGTGATCCCGCTGCAGAACCGGGGCAAGGCCATCGGCAGCGTGCTCGACGTGCTGGAAGCGGAGCAGACCTTCGCCTTCGATCGGGTGCCTGCCAAACCCGTGATCTCCCTGCTGCGGGACTTCTCCGCGCCGGTCAAGCTGCACTATGACTACAGCGACAGGGATCTTGCCTTCCTGATGCGCCACGCCCGCAACGAGTTTGCCCGCTGGGATGCCGCCCAGATGCTGATCAACAAGGCGGTGATCGCCAATGTGGCCGCGCATCAGCTGGGGAAAGAGGTGACGCTGTCATCGGATCTGGTTGCTGCCTTCGTGGCCATCCTGGACGAAGCCGGGCTGGATCCCGCCCTCAAGGCCGAGATCCTGGCCCTGCCGGGCGAGGCTACTCTGGCCGAGCTGTTCGAGGTGGCCGACATCGACGCCATTCATGCCGTGCGGGGTGCCATAGGCACAGCCCTGGCCCAGGCATTTGGTGATCGCCTGCTCGCCAGCTATCAGAGCCTGCTGCTCGATGGCTATCGGGTGGTCCACGATGACATGGCCAAACGGGCCCTCAAGGGGGTAGTGCTGGGTTATCTGGCGCGTCTGGATGACGAGTTGACCGATCGGCTGGTGCGTCAGCAATACCAGGGGGCGGACAACATGACCGACACCCTGACCGCCCTGCAGATTGCCAACCAGCATCTGCTGCCATGCCGGGCCGCACTGCTGGCCGATTTTGAAGGCAAGTGGGCCAAAGATGGCCTGGTGCTGGACAACTGGTTGCGTCTGGTCGGTGCCAAGCCCGCCGCCGATGTACTCGGCGAGATCAGGCAGGCCATGGCCCACCCGACGTTCAGCATTCGCAACCCCAATCGACTGCGGGCGCTGATCGGCAGTTTTGCCATGGGCAACCAGGTGCAGTTCCATGCCAGAGATGGCGCGGGTTACCGTTTCCTGACCGACATCTTGATTGAGCTCAACAGCATCAATCCCCAGGTGGCCTCGCGCCTCATCACCCCGCTTATCCAGTTCAAGCGACTGGATGAGGAGCGCAAGCGCCTGATCCGTACCGAACTGCTGCGGTTGCAGGCCTTGCCCGACTTGGCCCGGGATCTCTACGAGAAGGTGGCCAAGGCGCTGGCCCAGTAAGTCGTTGCTAAGAAAAACAGGGCCGGGCGCATGTCCGGCCCTGTTGTTTGTCGTGAATCAGCCTCCAGACGAGGCGAACTGAACTGTGGTAGAGGAGGGCAAGGGTATGAAGCAATTCACCTTCGGATTACATCTGTCGCGAGACGAGATACTGCTGATGTATCAGGGCCATGCCCGGCGTCTGGTGGTGCGCTCTGATCAGGGACTGACGCTGGAACTGGGACTGGATAAAATCCGCCCTTTCGTCGGGCTGGAAGGGGTTCATGGTCGTTTCTTGCTCAAGACTCAGGACGATCATCGCTTTATCGGCCTGGAACGCATAAATTAACAAAAACCAAACAGTAAACCGCGTAATTATCTGCTTAAAGTCACTAACTATCAGGTTAAAACGCATTTTATCAGTGGTATTTTCTGTTTTTTAAGCAGATGGCAAAATTTATGACAGCTTGAGCCGTGATCTGCCGCTAGTTTTTAACATTCCATTATCAGCTTTGCTCGCCTTCCGGGATCCGACCCATTACACTTCGCACAACTCTGTACCAGTGGGCATCCAGGGTGGATGTCTCTGTCGGTGATGTCGGTCCGATAAGGAATATAGCAATGGCATTGAAAGACGCCCCTACCTCAGTTCTGCTCGAAAACGTTCTCAACCTGATCCATCAAAAACTGCCTCAGAAGAGTGCCCCCCTGGTCGAGCGCTTCGTTGCCAAGTTCTACGGCAACATGGCGAGCGATGATCTGCATGATCGCAATGACAGCGATCTGTATGGCGCCGCCTTGAGCCTGTGGAATGCCCTCAACCAGCGGGACAGCACGGCGCCCTATATCCGGGTCTACAACCCGGAGCTGACCCGTCATGGCTGGCAGTCGCCGCACACCATAGTCGAAGTTATTTTGCAGGACTCCCCCTTCCTGGTGGACTCCATCCGCATGACCCTCAAGCGTCTCAACATCACGGCGCACATGATGCTGCATCAACCTCTGCACCTTATTCGCAGCAAGGATGGCAAGATAGAGGCCATTCTGGATCTGGATCAGACGGCGCAGCAGACATCGGCCGAGACCGCCTTCCTCATCGAGATAGATCACCTGACCTCGGATGAACAGATGGCCGCCCTGGCCGCCGAACTCGATTCGGTCGCGGGGGAGGTGGCGTTGGCGGTAGGTGACTGGCAGCCCATGCTGGCGCGCCTCAACGAGATCATCGAGGATCTGCCAAAACGCAACAGTCCGGTAAGCAAGGAAGAGGTGGAGTCCACGGTTTCCTTCCTCAAATGGGTAGCTGCCCACAACTTCACCCTGATGGGTTACCGCCGTTATGACGTCAAGGCGATAGAGGGGGATCACGAGATCCTGCCCCAGCCCGATTCGAGCCTTGGCCTGATGAAGAACTCCATCAAGGACGAGGGCCAGCGTCTGGGCACCATGCCCGCCAGTGCCCGTCATGCGGCCCTCTCCAATCATCTGCTGATCCTGACCAAGTCCAACAGCAAATCCCGGGTGCATCGCCCGGCCTACGTGGATTACATCGGTATCAAACGCTTCGATGAACATGGCAAGGTGATAGGCGAAGATCGCTTCATCGGTCTCTACGCCTCTTCCATCTACAACACCAGCGCCACCCAGATCCCCCTTATCAGCCATCGCCTCGAGCGCATCATGGTGGCCTCTGGCCATGAGAAGGGTTCCCACGCTTACAAGGCACTGCTCAATGTGCTGGAAACCTATCCCCGTGATGAGCTGATCCAGGCCAGGGAAGAGGAGCTGCTCGCCACCGGTCTCGGGGTGTTGGCCATGCAGGAGCGCGACATGCTGCGCCTGTTCGTGCGCCGTGACGTCTATGGCCGCTTCTTCTCCTGCATGGTCTATGTCACCAAGGAGCGCTACAACACGGCGCTGCGCGTCAAGACCCAGCAGATCCTGCAACAGCATTTCGGCAGCAACGAAGAGGTGGAGTTCAATGTCTACTTCTCCGAAGGCGTGCTGGCCCGGACCCATTACATAGTTCGAGTGAACAATAACAACGTGGATGTGGACGTGAACCAAGTGCAGAACAACCTGATTGAAGCCGCCCGCAGCTGGGACGATCGCCTGGATTCGGTGCTGCTTGCCCACTATGGCGAGGCCCAGGGCAATGAGCTGAGCCGCCGCTTCAACGATGCCTTCCCCCGTGCTTACAAAGAAGATGTGCTGCCGGGCTCCGCCGTGGCCGACATCATCGCCCTGGAGAACCTGAGCGAAGCCGAGCCCCTTGGCATGCTGTTCTACCGTGCTCAGGAAGAGGAGAACGATCGCCGGGTGCGCCTCAAGCTGTTCCACCGCACCGAGCCGATCCACTTGTCCGATGTCTTGCCCATGCTGGAAAACATGGGGCTGAGGGTCATTGGCGAAACCCCCTATGAGGTCAAGACCCCCAATGGCGAAGTGTTCTGGATCCTCGACTTCTCCATGCTGCTGCGTGGCGATCAGCCCTTCAGCCTGGCCAAGAGCCAGCAGCGCTTCCAGCAGGCCTTCGCCAGCGTCTGGAACAAGGCCCTGGAAGATGATGGTTTCAACCGCCTGGTGCTGGGCGCCAGCCTCACCGGTCGTCAGGTCTCGGTGCTGCGCGCCTATGCCAAGTACATGCGCCAGACCGGCGTCTCCTTCAGCCAGTCCTATATCGAAGAGACCCTGACCCGTTATCCCGAGCTGGCCCAGCTGCTGTTCTCTCTGTTCGAGGCTCGCCTCGATCCGGCACTGAACCAGGATGGCGCGGCGCTGCAGACGCTGCACGACACCCTGACGGCCAAGCTGGATCTGGTGGCGAACCTGGACGATGACCGCATCATCCGCCGTTACATGGAGATGATAGAGGCGACCCTGCGCACCAACTATTATCAGCCGGACGCGCAAGGCAACATCAAGCCCTATATCTCCTTCAAGCTGGCGCCATCCGGTATCAGCGACATGCCACAGCCTCTGCCCAAGTTCGAGATCTTCGTCTACTCGCCGCGGGTGGAAGGGGTGCATCTGCGCTGGGGCAAGGTGGCCCGGGGCGGGCTGCGCTGGTCCGATCGCAAGGAAGATTTCCGCACCGAAGTGCTGGGTCTGGTCAAGGCGCAGCAGGTGAAGAACACCGTCATAGTGCCAGTCGGCGCCAAGGGCGGCTTCTACTGCAAGCAGATGCCGGTGGGCGCCGCCCGCGCCGTCATTCAGGAGGAGGGCAAGGCCTGCTATCGCCTGTTTATCCGCGGCCTGCTCGATGTCACCGACAACATCCTCCAGGGGGAGGTGATCCCGCCCAAACAGGTGGTACGCCACGACGAGGATGACTACTACCTGGTGGTCGCGGCCGACAAGGGCACCGCCACCTTCTCCGACATCGCCAACGAGATCAGCCATGAATATGGTCACTGGCTCGGCGATGCCTTCGCCTCCGGCGGTTCGGTCGGTTATGACCACAAGAAGATGGGCATCACGGCGCGGGGCGCCTGGGAGTCGGTCAAGCGCCACTTCCGTGAGCTTGAGATCAACTGCCAGACCACCGACTTCAGCTGCGTGGGCATAGGCGACATGGCCGGTGACGTGTTTGGCAACGGCATGCTGCTCTCCGAGCACACCTTGCTGGTCGGCGCCTTCAACCACATGCACATCTTCATCGACCCGACCCCGGATGCGGCCAGCACCTTCGCCGAGCGCAAGCGTCTGTTCGAGCTGCCGGGTTCGAGCTGGGATGACTACAACCGTGAGCTTATCTCCGTAGGGGGCGGCATCTTCCTGCGCTCGGCCAAGTCCATCAAGCTGAGTCCGCAAATTCAGACCCTGCTTGGCACCGACAAGGCCAGCATGGCGCCAAACGAGCTGATCAAGGCACTGCTCTGCCTGAACGTGGACTTGCTCTGGAATGGCGGCATCGGCACCTACGTCAAGAGCCACAAAGAGAGCGATGGCGAGGTGGGCGATCGCAGCAACGATGCCCTGCGCGTCAATGGTCGCGACCTGCGTGCCCGTATCGTCGGTGAGGGCGGTAACCTGGGCTTCACGCAGCTGGGTCGTATCGAATACGCCAGTCAGGGCGGCCACATCAACACCGATTTTACCGACAACGTGGGCGGGGTGGATTGCTCCGACAACGAGGTCAACATCAAGATACTGCTCAACCAGCTGGTGGCGGCAGGGGATCTGACCCTCAAGCAGCGCAACCAGATGCTCTACGAGATGACGGATGCGGTGGCCGATATCGTGTTGACCAACGCCTATCGTCAATCCCAGTCCATCTCGGTTACCAGTTACCGCGCGGCGGATCAGCTCAAAGAGCAGCAGCGTTTCATCCAGGGGCTGGAGCGTGAAGGCAAGCTGGACAGGGCGCTGGAGTTCCTGCCATCGGATGAGGAGTTGTCCGAGCGCATGGCGGCAGGGCAGGGGTTGACCCGCCCCGAATTGGCGGTGCTGGTGGCTTACGGCAAGATGGTGCTCAAGGAGCAGCTCAACTGCCCCGAGATCACCGATGAGCCCTTCCTGGCTCGCATGCTGGTCACCAGCTTCCCCGAGCAGTTGCAGCAGCGCTTCGGCGAGGCCCTGGCCCAGCATCCGCTGCGCGGCGAGATCATCGCCACCCGCGTGGCCAACATGCTGGTCAACGACATGGGGCTCAACTTTGCGACCCGGATGAAGGATGAGACCGGCGCCTCGGTGGCCGAAGTGGCCGCCTGCTTCGCCATGGCCCGCGAAGTGTTCGGTTTCGACCCCCTGTGGCGGGACATCGAATCCCTGGATAACCAGGTGAGTGCCGAGACTCAGCTCGAGTTGATGTTTGCCAGTCGCCGCATCGTGCGCCGCGCCACCCGCTGGTTCCTGCGTGCCCGCAACCGCAGCTGGAGCATCAGCGAAAACATCGCCTTCTTCCGTCCCGCCTTCGAGACCCTGGGCGAGCACCTCTACGAGGTGATGGAGGAGAGCGAAGTGGCCGAGCATCGCCAAGCCGTCGAAACCCTGGTGGCCAAACAGGTGCCTGAACATATCGCCCGTCAGGTCGCCCACATGAGCAGCCTCTTCTCTTCGCTGGATCTGGCTCAGATTGCGGCGGATCAGCACAGCGACATACTGCGTGTGGCCAATGTGTACTATCGGCTCGGTGCCAAGCTGGACCTGCACTGGTTCCTGGAGCAGGTCAACCATCAGCCGGTGGGCAACCACTGGCAGGCGATGGCCAGAGCCTCCTTCCGCGAGGATCTGGACTGGCAGCAACGCAGTCTCACCTCAGTGGTATTGGAAGGGTGCAAAGATCAGGGAGAATGCGATACCATACTGGCCAACTGGATTGCGGAGCATGAGCAACTCTTGTCCCGTTGGACCCATATGTTGGCCGACTTCAAGACCACCAGTACTCACGAGTTCGCCAAGTTCTCGGTGGCCTTGCGGGAGTTGAACCTGCTCCAGTTGAATTGCCGAGCATCGGCATAACCATGAAAGCCCCGGCCAGTTGCCGGGGCTTTTTTTAAGGAGCAAAGATGTTTTACCCCCTCGCCAGGCATTTGTTGTTCAAGCTCGATCCGGAAAAGGCTCACGAACTCTCTCTCAAACAGCTCTCCCGCCTTCATGGCACGCCCCTCGATATCTTCTTCCGTCAATCCCTGCCAACGCGCCCCGTCACCTGTATGGGGCTTAATTTTGCCAACCCGGTGGGCCTGGCCGCGGGGCTCGATAAAGATGGCGAGTGCATAGATGCCTTTGGCGCCATGGGGTTCGGCTTCATCGAGGTGGGGACTGTGACCCCCAAGCCCCAGAGTGGCAATGACAAGCCCAGGCTGTTTCGGGTGGTACCGGCAGAGGGGATCATCAACCGTATGGGCTTCAATAACCTGGGGGTTGATCACCTGGTCGAGCGGGTCAAGGCCGCGAAATACCAGGGGGTGATCGGTATTAATATCGGCAAGAATAAAGATACGCCCATTGAGAATGGCAAGGATGATTACCTGATCTGCATGGACAAGGTTTATGATCATGCCGGTTATATTGCGGTCAATATTTCATCCCCCAATACACCTGGCCTGCGTCAGTTGCAGTATGGGGAGGCGCTGGATGATCTACTGGCAGCCCTCAAGGAACGTCAGCAACTCCTGGCGGCACAATATAAGAAGTATGTTCCTGTGGCGGTCAAAATTGCACCGGATCTTAGTCTGGATGAAATTAAGCAAGTTGCAGGATCCTTGATTAAAAATGGGATCGATGGGGTCATCGCCACTAATACCACGCTAGCCCGTGACATGATCTATGACATGCCCCATGCTGGTGAAATGGGTGGATTGAGTGGTCGCCCCTTGCAGCACAAGAGCACCGAGGTTATCCGTCTATTGGCACAGGAATTAAAAGGTGCCTTGCCTATTATCGGTGTCGGGGGAGTGGACAGTGCCCTGGCCGCCCGCGAGAAGCTGCAGGCGGGGGCTACGCTGGTTCAGATATATAGCGGCTTTATTTATAAAGGACCGGCCTTGGTCAAAGAGATCGTGACCAATATCTGACGCATTTAGTCAATTTAATATAAGGGCGCCCCGAATTAACGTTGCTGAAATTATCGACA
This sequence comes from Aeromonas sp. BIGb0405, assembly GCF_024807335.1. Lineage (NCBI taxonomy): Bacteria > Pseudomonadati > Pseudomonadota > Gammaproteobacteria > Aeromonadales > Aeromonadaceae > Aeromonas > Aeromonas sp. BIGb0405. Next base: position 458,383 of record NZ_JANUEP010000003.1, on the reverse strand, counting down.
TATAATAAAGTCGAATTACAGCAGCAAGGAAGGGCGCCTCATGTTTCTCCAACCAAACGATCAATGGCAATGGCATTATGATGCGAAGTCCGACCGCCTGATGTTGGAGCTGAGCGATGACATGGTATTCGCGACAGAATATCAAGGTCGTCAGTTGGTGCCCGCCTCATTTGCTACTCAAGCTTTTTGTGTCGAAGATGCGTCCCTCTATTATCAGCTGATGGACCATGCAGCCGATCTCAATTGGAGCATCCCTCAACAGGTACAGCTGGTATTAAATGCCCTCGCTGTGCGCCGCTTCTATAAACCCCTGATGCCCCAAAGCTGGTTCTTTATTGAACTGGGCCAACTGATGGCGCCGCAACAAGGGGAGCTGGTCATCATGCATACCCAGGATGGTCAAGGCACCTTCATGGTGATCGAGGCAGGGGAGCAGGCCAGTGTCTGCCTCAACCTCACCGGGGAGCTGATGCTCAGCGGCAACAAGCTGATGCCCCGCTTTGCGGTGATCAAGGTGATGAACAATCGCTTCGGTCACTACCATCAAGCCGCGCCGGCGCTGCGCCAGGTCAGTTGATTAACATCCCCCCATTGCCGCTTCCTGCTCAATGACTCGCTCTCTTGGTGCAACAGCCACCCGATAGCCCCCATCCCCCCTCGCGCTGAACGGTTCCACCCCCCTTGAGTGAGCGCTCCGGATGATGCTTCGGAGCATGTGACGGTCGCCGTTGCTGCACTTCTGGGCGATTGGTGATGAATTGAGGGGGAGGGGGCGATGATCGGGGCGCCAAGCTGGCCGTGAATGAGGTATAATACGGCACTTTTTATGGCATCCCCGTGAGCGTGATGAAAGAATTCTTTGCAACCTGCCCCAAGGGGCTGGAAAACCTGTTGGCCGACGAGCTGACCACCCTGGGCGCAGAGCAGGTCCGTGAGACCGTGGCCGGCGTCCATTTCAAAGGCGAACTGGTCATTGGCTACAAGGCCTGCCTGTGGAGCCGCTTTGCCTCCCGCATCGTGCTGGTGCTCTCCGAATTCCAGATGAATGACGATCTGGATCTCTATCTGGGCGCCCACACCATTGCCTGGGAAGAGCACTTCCCCGGTACCGCCACCATAGCGGTGGACTTTACCGGTACCAACCCCGCCATCCGCAATACCCAATATGGCGCGCTGAAGATCAAGGATGCCATCGTCGATCGCTTCACCAAGCGCGGCCATGTGCGCCCGGACATCGACAAGAAGTCGCCGGATATTCGCATCATGGCGCACCTGGGCAAGGGCAAGGCCAATATCACCCTGGACTTGTCGGGCCCGGCCCTGCACCAGCGTTTCTATCGCCAGGGCACCGGCGAGGCGCCGCTCAAAGAGAACCTGGCCATGGCCATGATAGCCCGCAGCGGTTGGGCCGGTGAGCCGATGATGGACCCCATGTGCGGCTCCGGCACCCTGCTTATCGAAGCGGCCTTCGTCGCCGCCGACATGGCGCCGGCCCTGCGCCGCGAGCGGTTTGGTTTCGATCGCTGGCTGCAACACGATGCCGAGCTGTGGCAGAGCCTGATGATGGAAGCCCAGGTGCGTGCCAAGCGCGGCATGCAGCGCTGCGAGGTCAAGTTGTTTGGCTGTGACGCCGATCCTCGCGTATTGATGAAGGCCCGCGACAACGCCAAGGCGGCCGGGGTGGATCATTTCATCACCTTCAAGCAGGCCGACGTGACCGCGTTGGAGAACCCGCTGCCGATGCCAGCGGTAGAAGGCGAGGCCCGTCAGGTGGGCATGCTCATCTCCAACCCGCCCTATGGCGAGCGTCTGGGTGAATTCCCGGCCCTGCTCGAAGTGCACCAGGCCCTGGGCGATGCCCTGCGTCGCAGCTTCCAGGGCTGGCGCGTCTCCATTCTGTCTGCCTCGCCGGAGCTGCTGAGCTGTCTGCGCCTGCGGGCCGACAAGCAGTATCGCCTGTTCAACGGTGCGCTGGAGTGTCAGCTGCGCAACTACCAGATTGCCCTGGACTCCGTGGCCTCCCAGAAAGAGGTGGCCCAGGATTTCGCCAACCGGCTGCGCAAGAATCTCAAGACCCTGGAGAAGTGGGCCAGTAAAGAGGGCATCGACTGCTACCGCATCTACGATGCGGACTTGCCGGAATACAACGCCGCCATCGACCGCTATCAGGATTACCTGGTGGTGCAGGAGTATGCCGCGCCCAAGGACATCCCCGCCCAGAAGACCCGTCAGCGTCTGCTCGACATGGTGCAGGCCGCCATCAAGGTGACCGGCATGGACGGCGAGAAGGTGATCCTCAAGGTGCGCGAGCGTCAGGAGGGCAAGCAGCAGTATCAGAAGCTCTCTACCGAGCAGCACCGGATGGAAGTGCAGGAGTACGGTGCCCGCCTCTGGGTCAACCTCTATGACTACCTGGATACCGGCCTGTTCCTGGATCACCGTCAGACCCGCCGCATGCTGGGCCAGATGGCCCAGGGCAAGCGCTTCCTGAACCTGTTCGCCTATACCGGCAGTGCCACCGTGCACGCGGCGCTGGGGGGGGCTAGCGAGACCACCACGGTCGACATGTCTTACACCTATCTGGATTGGGCGCAGGACAACATGCGTCTGAACTCCCAGGTCGGTCGTCAGCACAAGTTCGTGCAGGCCGACTGCCTGAAGTGGCTCTCCGAGGCCGATGGACAATACGATCTTATCTTCATCGATCCGCCCACCTTCTCCAACTCCAAGCGGATGGACGAGAGCTTCGACGTGCAGCGCGATCACCTGCTGCTGTTGCAACACCTCAAGCGTCTGCTGGCGGCGGACGGCACCCTGGTGTTCTCCAACAACAAGCGTCACTTCAAGATGGATCTGGCCGGTCTGGAAGCCGCGGGCCTCAAGGCGCAGAACATCACCAGCAAGACCCGGCCAAAAGATTTCGAGCGCAACGTGCACATCCACAACTGCTGGTTGATCACCCACGCAGACACACCGGTAGATGCCGGCTGATGCTGACCCTGTTTCATACCGACGGCTGTCACCTGTGCGAGCAGGCCTGGCAGCTGGTGGAGGAGGCGGGATTGGCCGCGCAAACCCGCCAGTGCGACATCATGGAGGATGCCGACTGGTTGGCCGCTTACCGGGTGCGCATCCCGGTGCTGCGAGATGAGGCCGGCCGAGAGCTTGGCTGGCCCTTCACCCTGACCGAGCTTGACGACTGGGTGAAGACGTAAACGGATCACTATTGTGTACCTGTGATATTGAGAGTGGGGCAGACCGGGTCTGTCCCGCTTTTTCATGAAGAATTAAGGAAAAGACATGGCTTTATTAACATTGCACGGCGCTTGTCTGTCGTTCAGTGATTTCCCGCTGCTCGACAATGCCGAACTGAGCATAGAGCGCGGTGAGCGTCTCTGTCTGGTGGGCCGCAACGGGGCGGGCAAGTCCACCCTGATGAAGGTCATCGCCGGTGAATTGCCCCTCGATGACGGCCGCATGGTGCAGCAGCAGGAGTTGAAGGTGACCCGCCTCGAGCAGGATCCCCCCGCTTCCAGTGATCTGACGGTGTTTGACTACACCGCCGAAGGGCTGGCCGGGGTCGGCGAGATCCTCAAGCAGTATCACCATATCTCCATGGAGTTGGCCCACGATCCCTCCGACGCCAACATTCGCATCATGAGCGAGTTGCAAGAGCAGCTCGATTACCAGAATGGCTGGCAGTTCGAGACCCGCATCAGCCAGGTGCTGACCCTGCTCAACCTCGACCCCGACGCGACCCTGGACAGCCTCTCTGGCGGCTGGCTGCGCAAAGTGGCCCTGGCCCGCGCCCTGGCCTGCGATCCGGATCTGCTGCTGCTCGATGAGCCGACCAACCACCTGGACATCGAGGCCATCAACTGGCTGGAAGAGTTCCTGAAAGATTTCCGTGGCGCCATCGTCTTTATCTCTCACGATCGGGAGTTCATCCACAAGCTGGCGACCCGGATCATCGATCTCGATCGCGGCGAGATCACCTCCTGGCCCGGCAACTACGACCAGTATCTGCTCGGGAAAGAGGAGTGGCTGCGGGTCGAGGAGCTGAAGAACGCCGAGTTCGATCGCAAGCTGGCCCAGGAAGAGGTGTGGGTCCGCCAGGGCATCAAGGCCCGTCGTACCCGTAACGAAGGCCGGGTTCGCGCCCTCGAAGCCATGCGCATGGAGCGCAGTCAGCGCCGCGAGCTGCAGGGCAAGGCCAAGCTGCAGATGGACGACGTCAATCGCTCCGGCAAGCTGGTATTCGAGACCGAAGGGCTTGGCTTGGACTTTGGCGATCGCACCCTGTTCCAGGGGTTGGACTTGCAAGTGCTGCGTGGCGACAAGATTGCCCTGGTGGGCCCCAACGGTTGTGGCAAGTCGACCCTTATCAAGCTGCTGCTCGGTCAACTCGAGCCCAGCCGCGGCGTGGTCAAGGGCGGCACCAAGTTGGAAGTGGCCTATTTTGACCAGTATCGCGATCAGCTCGATCCCGAGCAGACGGTGATGGACAACGTGGGGGAGGGCAAGCAGGAAGTGATGGTGCGTGGCCGCTCTCGCCACATTCTTGGCTACCTGCAGGACTTCCTGTTTGAGCCCAAGCGGGCCCGTACCCCGGTCAAGGCCTTGTCAGGGGGTGAGAAAAACCGTCTACTGTTGGCCAAACTGTTCCTCAAGCCCAGTAACTTGTTGATTTTGGATGAACCAACCAACGATCTGGATGTCGAAACGCTGGAATTGCTGGAGGAGCTGCTGGCGGACTATCCCGGCACCCTGCTGCTGGTAAGCCATGATCGTCGTTTCATCGACAATACGGTCACCGGTTGCTGGTTGTTTGAAGGGGATGGCCGCATCAGTGATTATGTGGGCGGCTATGCCGACATGATGGATACCCGTGCCCTGCAAGCGGCGCAGCCTGTCAAGGCGGCTAAAGCAACGCAGGTGACAGAGACGGTCGCAGTGGCGAGCGAGCCCGTCAAGAAGGCCCGCAAGCTCTCCTACAAGGTGCAGTTGGAGCTTGATGAGTTGCCAGCAAAACTGGAGCAACTTGAAGCCGAACTTGATACATTGCAGGGCGAAGTCAATGAGCCCGGCTTCTTCTCGCTCAGTGCCGAGCAGACACAGCAGAAGCTAAATGCCCTGAGTGCTGCTGAAGCAGCACTGGATCAGGCCTTCTCCCGTTGGGAGGAGTTGGAAGCGTTGAAACATCAGGACTAAGGACGTAGATGAAAAAGCAATTATCCATACTGGCCGTACTGGTCGGCGCCAGCCTCAATGCGCAGGCGGCACAGAACCCCTTCTTCAAGATAACGGAAGTGGGGCAGGGCTATGCGACCGGGATCAGCGCGGACAACAGTGTGCTGGCGGTGAAGCCGAAGAATGATGCGGGAAATTTCTTCTCGACCACTCCCTTCTCCGACTTCCTGGTGGACAGATTCCGCTTCGAGCAGGATTGCATCCTCTCTGGGGATGTCTGTGACGCCTTCTGGGAAGACAATGCGAACTTTGGCTTTGATTGGCGCCGTGATTTCCTCGATGCCACCTCCCAGCGCGACAGCATAGGGGTTTCTGGCAGCGAGACCGATGGCCTTGCCGTGGCCATGGGCCCGGAGAGCGGCACCTACGTCGGCTACAAGGCGAGCAAGAATGCGGTCAACAACTTGGCCAATAGCCGCACCGCCTTTGCCGTTATCGATAGCGGCAATCAGGTGGCTCTGGAAGGTAACTACAAGGTCAACAGCACCAACGTGCTGAGCAGTGCCACCAGTGTGGCGCAGGTCAGTGGCAGCCAGTATCTGATCACCGGCACTGCGGCCACCGGCAAAAACCGCAAGGTCGACACCGACGAATACAAAGATTGCTTCAACGGTGATGACGACAACTTCGGTGACTACCGTTATTGCCCCGGTACCGACACCCAGGCCGCCTTCTGGCTGGTGGACAATGGTGCCGTGAGCCTGTTCCAGCCGGGCAGCTATTACGACAATGACAGCAACATGGTGCAGACCGCCTCTGCCGCTCAGGCCGTCAAGCTCAAGGATGGCAGCTGGGTTGCCGTGGGCTACTCTGCCACCGACGAGGAAGTGTCGGAGCACAGCCTGGATCTGGCCACTTACTGGACATTGGATCTGGCCAGCAAGAGTACTGGCGCCACCACCGCCATCCCCTTGTCAGAGGGGAAACCTGATGACAGCGATGCCAGCCTGCGCGGCAGCTGGGCGAGCGGCGTCAACGCCAATGGCTACGTCATCGGTAACCAGCGCTTTGGCACCAACAAGGGCCAGAACCGCCCGACCGAGATGTTTGTCTTCAACCTGAACAGCCCGAGCAGCAACGCCAGCGTGCCCCTCAAGGACAAGCCGATCAACGGTGCCAACTCGGAAGCGGCCGCCATCAACGATCACAACATGGTGGTTGGCTGGCGTGACTCTCGCCATCAGACCCAGCCGGTGACTGGCGGTACCAACCGCATGCAGGAGGCCTTCCTGCTGAGCGCCGCCAATGGCAACAACTGGTACCTGAACGATCTCATCTGTGGTCTGAATGATGCCGGCAGCAAGAGCTGCAGCCAGAATGGTGTCTATTACCATATCGCTTATGCCAGTGGCATCAGCCCCGATGGCACCATAGCGGCGACGGCTTTCCGTTACGCCAATGAGAGCGATCTGAATAACCGCATCAATGCGAGCGTAGTCAGCATCAAGCTGAGCCCGGATAGCACCAACTACGAAGGTGTACCGGCGAATCGCGTTGTCTCCAATCCTCCGGTCGTCAACCAGACTGGTCAGGATGGTGACGAGGGCGGTGGTGGTGGCAGCCTGTTCTGGTTGACTCTGTTGGGTCTGCCCTTTGCCTGGCTGCGTCGTCGAGGCTAAAAAAGTGAGTCATAAAAATTTAATGCAGTTCAGTGTCTTGTGTCACATGGCCTGATTAGCATCGGAATTTTTGTTTGACCTGCCTTTATCCTTGCGTTAATGATGAAAGCGACCGATGAAAAATTGGTCGCTTTTTTCGTTCAACGAAGAGGGTTGTAGAATATGAAGAGACAAAAACGGGACCGTCTGGAAAGAGCTCGCGCTCGCGGTTATCAGGCAGGCGTTGTCGGTAAAAATAGCGAATCTTGTCCGTATCAGTGTCTGGACGCTCGTGGCCATTGGCTGGGAGGGTGGCGTGATGCCATGGAAGGACGGAGTTCAGGACTCTTCATGAAGTAGTGACTTCATCACCATTCAAAGACAGGAAAGGGGCCCGACAGGCCCCTTTGCATTGCGTATCGTGCGCGCAAGGCGGCGATATCAGAAGCTGGTGGTGTCCTTGAACAGACCCACTTTCAGATCGGTGGCGCTGTAGATGGGACGACCATCCACCTCGACCACGCCATCGGCAATGCCCATTACCAGCTTGCGGTTGATGACACGCTTGAAGGTGATCTTGTAGCTGACCTTCTTGGCGGTCGGCAGGATCTGGCCAGTAAATTTCACTTCACCCACGCCCAGGGCGCGGCCTTTGCCGGGGCCACCTTTCCAGCCAAGGAAGAAGCCAACCAGTTGCCACATGGCATCCAGACCCAGACAGCCCGGCATGACGGGATCACCCGGGAAGTGGCAATCGAAGAACCAGAGGTCTGGCGTGATGTCGAGCTCTGCCACGATTTCACCCTTGCCGTGCTCGCCGCCGTTGTCGTTGATAGTGACGATGCGATCCATCATCAACATGTTGGGGGCGGGCAACTGGCTGTTACCTTCACCGAACAGTTCGCCACGGCTGCAAGCGAGCAGCTCTTCGCGAGAGAACGAGCTCTTGCCTTGTTCACACAGGGAGAGGGGAGCTGCGGAGGCGGTTTTATCTTGGGTCACGCTGTGTATCCTTCATATGAGTCAAAGCGGAGCCAATCTAGCGTACACTTGTGCGCTAAACAACTCCGATCACTTGTTAATGGCCAAACAGACGGCCCAGTATGGTGCGCATTATGCCTGTTTTTGGCAAGGTGCCGTTAAGATCGTCCAGCCGCTGCTGGATCCGGCCAAACAGGGTATCGGCCATGTCCGGCTCGCCAGCCACGCAGCCTGTCAGCATCTCGATGGCTTCTTCCACATGATCCACCGGGTGGATATGGAACAGGCCCTGCTCGACGGCGGCGATCACCTCATCGGAGAGGTTGAGCTGCTGAGCATTGGTGCCTGGCAGCAAGATCCCCTGTTTACCATTGAGACCGTGGATCTGGCATACCCGGAAGAAGCCTTCAATCTTCTCGTTGACTCCACCGACCGCCTGCACATTACCAAACTGATCGACGGCGCCGGTGACGGCGAAGTGCTGATAGATGGGTTGACGGGCGAGGGCGGAGAGCAGGGCACAGAGCCCGGTCAGAGAGGCGCTGTCGCCGTCAATCTCATGATAAGACTGCTCGAACACCAGATTGGCTGACAGCGGGGAGGGGTTCTCGGCACCAAACTTGTTGGAGAGGTAGCCGTGAATGATCATCATCGCCTTGGCGTGGATATGGCCAGCCAGCTCCGCCTTGCGTTCGATATCCGCCACATCGCCATCCCCCAGGTGAACGGTGGCGGTGAGGCGCACCGGTTCGCCAAAATCATAGGGGTGGCCGGCAACCTGAATGACGGAGAGGCCATTGATCTGGCCAATCTCTTCCCCCTCGGTCTGCAACAGGATCTGGCCATCGATGACGCCCTGATCGGACTGTTCGACCAGATAGTTGAGGCGATAATCCTGCTCGGCCAGGGCGTGCACAATATGGTCATGGTCGATGATCTGGGCCTCGAACTCCCGGGCCAGGCTGTCGGCCAGACGCATCAGGGCCGTGAGCTGTACCTCGGAGAGAGAGAGCCACTCCTGATGGTCGCAGAGTCGGCTGGCATGGCGACAGAGTGCGGCCTGGGCTGCCGGGGTAAAGTCGAGCAGCGACCAGCGTTGCCGGATCCAGGCCAGATAGCCGAGAAAGTCGGGCAGTTCATCGTCGATTTCGACCTCGGAAACCAAGTCTGCCCGCAGGAAGATCCGCTCGGACATGTCTCTGTCCAGCATCTGGAACTCGGCCACTTCGAGCCTGTCGCCCACCAGGATCAGCTTGAGCCGAATGGGGGTGGCCTCAGGGGTAAAGAAAGGCGTCAGCGTCTTGCCTTCCTGATAGGCATTCCAGTCCAGCTCGCCCTTGAAGATGGCATTCTTGAGCTTGAACCAGAGATGAGGCTGATCGAGCAGCTCATCGAGTTGCAAGATGAGATAGCCACCATTGGCTTCACGCATCAGCCCCGGCTCCAGCAGGTGCTGGTTGGCATAGACGGAGCCTTGCTCAGTCTGATAGTTGATGGAGCCAAACAGCGTGTCCCAGTTGAGATCGCGGCCATAGACCACGGGGGCTTGCTGCTCGTCGTGATGGATAAGCAGGTTGATGAGTACAGGGTGCTGAAATTCGAGGCCGAGGGCGACATGCGCCGCCAAGTCCGAGAGAAAATCGGCTATCTTGGGGTCATTTTTCTGCTTGCGCATGATGCGAGTGACGAGGCGCTCGGCATCCAGATGATGGCCCATCAACTTGAGCAGTTCGCCAACCATTTGGCAAAACTCGACCCCGGAGCCAGGTTGTAGGCGCAGCCAGATAGGCTTGTACGGGTTGTTGAGATTCTCGGTGTAGCAGAGGTCAAACAGATCGCCATCCTTGCCATGGGTATCGGCAATCAGGATGCGGCACACTTGCTCGTAATCTGCGCCGGGGAAGCCGTTGATCAGCATCACCGGGCAATCGCCATCGAAACTGGCCAGGCGTTTGATGGCGGAGATGGCTCTGGGTTGCAAGGCGGCGAAGGGAATGGGTTCAAGTTCGCTCAAGGGAACAAAACGGTCAATCGCAAAAGCGGGTTTCAGTTGTTCTGATTTTAATTCAGCCACTTAAGACATCCGGTCGGAGAGAGGAAGCAATTGTTGCCATTATACACAGTTCAGATATACGTAACAGGAAATGGAATATGTGATTTAACATAATATACATTATGCGCAATGACGAGTGTTGATAGAACAAAGGGGCCGGAGGCCCCGTGGTTGACTAGATGTTTGTTCAAAGTTGTTTGGATTGAATAGCTGAGCTGTATTTACGATCTTTCATCGTAGCTATGAGCTCGAACTTTCGATCATCAGAACAAATCTGCATGCCTTCCTCAGTAACAGTAAGCTGGATGCTTGATCCTTTATCATCAGTAGTTGCTGTTACATAGCACCGGTCCTTTGCTGATTTCTTCTGTTGAGCCTCGAAAAACTCAACTAGAGCATTTTGACACTCGGGATGAGCAATGATGAGCAAGGTGAATCGGCCAAATGAAAGACACTTAGGAGTAACGCTGAAGCTCCATCCGGTGCAGTCAAACGAAGGAACATCCAACGTGTCACGAGCTTGGCTGTTGTAGGTATTGATCATGGCATTATCCTTGGGTTATAGCGTGATTGGTGGGCAGAGGTTTGCGAAACAAGAAGAGAGATCAGACACGGAGTGTGGTGTGCTTCTCTGCTCTATTACATCCGACACTAAAAGGTCGTGTAGCCTAGACATGTCTGCCACACTGGAAGATAAGAGCAGTGAGTGTGATGTATTCTTCTGCTCATTACATAGCGCTCTAATAAAGGGCCATGTATGCCCTTGAGCATTGATGCCGATAAATAGCGTTATCGGCATCACGTGAGAGATAACAAGGCGGTGTTCAGTCGGTTCTGCGGCACAATTCCTTTACCAATCCAGCGCATGACGATGAACCGTCACGAATGCCAGTCTCGGCCAGCTTAAGAAGATCCTCACCCAAGTCAGCAAGACCGGCCATCCGGTTCCCCTGCTGTTTGGCAATGTAGAGGTCGGCCAAGTTGGCCAACTGATCCGCCAAAGTCCCCTCGCCCACAACATCTTCTCGCTCAACCAGAAAGTCAGGCGGTGCCTTTTCCTGGTTAAAGTAGTCATCCCAATGATCAGACATACCCCCTCCCCTTAGTCGATATTCTGAAACCACAAATGTCCCATTTTGAGACAAGAGTCCACTATTAAAGACAGTGGACTCTGGGGCCACGGATGCCCCCTCCCCCCAGGGTCAGCGCAGGGCATCTAGCGCGCGCAAGAGCCGATTTTGTTCACAAAAGCAGCGTGCTGCGCTTGCTGGATACGTCTCATCAGAGCAACAAGTTGCTCAGCCGAGCCGCATCGCCGATGAACACCTAGAGGGATGACCTACGCATAATCACCCCCCCCTAGCCGAAAATGAGAGCCTGGCAGCGAATGGATGGGGCCAACGAGAAATTGCGCATGCGCAAAAGTTTCTCATGCGAAACGCGGTGCCCATGACCAACCTTGAGACACTACCCCGCAAGCGGGGGCCCCTTCTCAAGGTTGTTCCTGGAATACGTGGTGGCGCTAGTTCAGGGGAAGCGCAGCGAGTGCCATCGTTGCCGAGTTTTCTTGCTGGGGCTTATTGCCCTGACAGTACAGAAAATGCTCCCGTTCATCATATACCAAGCGCAGCAGACAAGGCCCAAGGGAATAGACCTGATAGCCGGCCATCATTAAGTCGCTCAGTTTCATTGAGAAGGAATAGGCGTTGCTGCCCTTGGCCTCCAGGTAGTACTCAAACTGGGTATGAAACTTACCGGTGTTGTCCTTGTAGGATGTATCCGCCCAGCCGGTGATGGTGATCTCAAACTTGGAGAATGGGGCTTCCTGCACGCTTTTAGCGGAGCTGGTCGGCATGATTGGTGCCACGGCCTTCGCTTCGGTGCCAGACGCCGCTGAGGGGGCTGTAGCCTGCTCTACCGGTACAGATACCGGCGCTGGGTCATCACTGCCCAGCATATTGAACAGGGATTTTACGCTCATCGGGACACCGATGAAGATGAGGATCACCGCCAGCCACAACCACCACCTTTTCCACAGCGGCACAATGTCGGAGGCTTTGGCTTCCTGAACACTGCCTTCTGTTTGGGTATGGGACTTGTAGAACGGGAAGAACGTCTTGTCGTACCGGCGAACAGATTCAGAGAGGCAGGTTGCGCGAGCCCCTGCGCCATCGAGCACTTTGCGGGTGTAGGTTTTATCAGAGCCCGCAGCGGCGTGTTTGCTGACCAAGAACTGGATCTCGATCATGTCACGCAGATCCTTGTGCACCTTCCCCAGGGATTGGGTCATGAACAGGATGTCGTGGCCGTAATGACGGTGCATGGAGAAATATTCCAGGCAGTTGATAAGGTCATCGCTCGCCTTCTTGTTACGCCCTGCTCGGGGGTATTGGAAATGACATTCATCAATGACAAACAGCGGGCCTTGCCCCTGCTCGTTGCGCCACTCCTCCTGGGTGAAGTGCTCGGGATCAGAGAAGGCCTTGATGGTGCCGTGTTCCCGACTAAAGCCATCCTGACGAACCTCAACGAGATCCCTCACCTCTTCGCCAAACACGGCGATCAGATGATCCATCATCAACGGCAGGTTGGTGACCACCCGACGCCCTTCCTTGATGGCTGGGATCACGTGAAATGCGACAGCTTCATACGATTTGCCCGAGCCGGGACGGCCAACAATGATGTTTAGCGCCATGTCGCCTCCTTATGAACCGAGTCTGGTGAAGGGGATCAACTGGAGGATCAGGCGAACGCCAATCGCCGTCACAATGATGGCTGAGGCATCATTCACCCCCGCGATGGCCATGATGTTTTGCACATCAGCGGGGAGCATGGAGAAGTATTGAATAATGTTCATGGCCCCGAGCATGGAGCCAAGGCCGGAGATAGCCAGGTGAACAATCGATAAGATCGCTTCAAAGAGGAAGCAGGCCAAATCCTTGAGCATGTCAAAGAGCGAGAGCAGCAGTGAATAGAGCAGGTTCAGGAAGTCATTCCAGCGGTGAGCAAACCAATCAAGCATGAGAGCACCTCATTTTTCGCATGAGAAAATCAAGCAGCGCGGACTTAGCCGCCGAACACTAAACGCCTGGCCAGCAAGCCGGCGCAGAAGATGACGAAAGCACGAATGGCTATCCAGACATTCGGCGGCACGGTCAGTTGATGGCAGCCGAAGTCAGCGAATCCCATGTCAAAACAGATTGTCCAGGTAGGGTATTCCCCTCCCCCTGACAGCTGTAGGCGGAAGCCATTAAGCCAGTCAAAAAGCGCGGTATGTTGCAGCTCTTGCGTGAATCCGCTCCATACACCTGCCATCCCTGCGGGATAACGAGACTTCCACCAAGAGGTTCCCTGCGCGGTATCGGGCAGAGTTTGTGCGGGGACGCTGGTTGTGAAGGTGTCGGAAAGCAGCCGGTTAGTTTCATCAATGCGTGTTTCTACGCCATGAAGGTCAACGGCGTTGGTCGTAGCCAATAGCTGATTGGTGCGGTCGAGACGAGATTCCAGGCCGCCAAGGTTGGAGACGGTAACAGAGCTGGGTATGCTGCCAGTGCCAGTGCCAGTGCCAGTGCCAGTGCCAGTGCCAGTGCCGGAACCCGTACCGGTTCCCGAGCCAGTCCCAGAACCAGCTCCCGACCCTGTACCCGTCCCAGAGCCTGATCCAGTATTGCTACCTTCACTTGGAACGGTTGGTTGAGGGCCGGTGATAACAGGGCGAATTACGCCGCCTGCAATTGCGCCTGCATCTGGGTCTGTAGTCGGTTTGCCGGTGATAACGGAATTAATGGCATCACCATATATTGGGTCAGTGACGGGAGGTAGTGGCTTACCCGATGGTAATACAACGGGAGGTGTCCCAATAATGTCGAAGTCTGGGCGGTTATCAGGCTTAACCGGAATAACAACCGAGTTATCTACCAGGTGAGGCTTGGGAAGGCGGGCGCCTGGATTTTTCATGTCCTGCAAATAGTGATCAGGGATAGTACCATCAACGCTGACACCATCGAGAACACTCGCTACCGACTCTTCCAAAACCTCTTCTTTATTAGTTGACTCAACTTTAAGCAAAGCAGTTTGGTAATCATATGAAACGGCAGAAGTTACAACGGATGATTTAACCATTGTGTCATTTCTGTATTCATTAACGACAATGTCAACATCATAGGCATAGCGGTAGTTCGTACTTGAAACACCAAAGAAAACCTTAGATAAGGGGTTGGCCTCACAGCGGTTAAAAAATCGAACAATAGTATTGTTTGGCGGGGTCACATCCTCACGGTAGAACTTACATGTCGGGTTGGTATCCAAATACTGTGATGTTCGGATTGAAAGGACGCTGTTGGCTTCCTCAGTGATATAAGAAACACAGGTGGCCATATCTAAGGCTTTGTCACCTTGCTTGTAATAGGAGTCATCACTTTTATTTCTGGAAGGGTCAGGAAGGCCTGTAAATCTGTCTGGAGGAATACAGCTAGAAACTGGGGTTGAATCGGCGTAGGGGGAGTAACTGAACTCCTTCATAAGATCACAATCAAGAAATCCTGAAGAAGAAAAGTCACAACGTTTGACGTTATCAAGGCTATCACCATTGAGAGTTATCCCGTAACGCTTGAGCTGGAAAGAAAGCATACCGTAGGGGTCGATCTTCAAATCCTCCTTTGCGAAGTTCTTAAGCAACGGCGGAGTTGATATTGCAACAGCAGTAACAGCAGCAGCGCCCGCGGCGTACTGGACGGCCAGACGAGTAGCTAGGGTTCTGCCCGTCCAGATTGCGGCCTGTTCGGCCATAGCCATCACCACGGGGGCAAATGCTGGTAAGAACGCGCGCGCTTGGTTGACAGGTAGCCAGGCGGTGAGAAAACACAATGAGTAAACAAGGAGTCTGCGCCACATATGGTGCTCCAAGAAATTTAGCGGCTAAATTTTTCGCATGCGAAACGTTCAGTTAGAAAAGGGGGCTTATGCCCCCTTCATCCCCATAACGAACGCCATTCCTGATAGTCCCCCTATCGTAATAATTGACGACATGAAGACGATATAGGCAAAGGAAGCGGTCATTAGGCTTTGCTGACCAAGCGCTTGGCCAAGGAGATACCTTTAACTGCCAAGGCGATACCGACAATAGTAACCCCCGCGCTAGCAACAAAAGTAACAACGCTGCTGAAGTTAACAGCAGCAAACATTTGATCCAGAGCAGACTCTCCCTCAGCAAAAACGGGAGTGGAAGCGACAGCGATAATAGCGGGGATTATTTTTTTGAACAGAGACACTAATACCTCACATAATATTGATTACTTTTTTAGCCACACCAATAGCGAAGCCAGGAAACCACCCGATAATGACAACAGCACCGAACGCCCATGAAAACATAATGGCGATGTCTGATGGTGCTATATCAACGGTGGATTGTTTATATTCCTCTACGGTTTGGATTATCATAGAGGAACATTCTTTTACAGGGGTGTCTGTTTGATACAGAAACCCCTGTTCATTAACTGCGATGCAATAAGCCATTTTTGCCTATGGTGTTATTCCCACGAGCGATAAAGAGTCTTCATTACCTGTTTCAATTCTTGTTCAGTGTTAATAACTGTATTGCCGACATATACCAAGTCACTATCAACGTAGTGAAATATGATCCCTGGTATGGAGCTGGTCAGATAATGCCGCCCATCACTTGAATGAGCCTGTAGAACGGGAGTTGTCCCCTCCTCCCAATTAACATTCTTTTTAAGAAACTTGAGAGCCATCGATCACACCTTGTTTTTCTCATGCGAAAACGAGGTGACTTCGCGAAGAGCCGCATCATTGCTCATGTGGTAGGTCACGTTGGCACCACGCTGACCAGACCATGCTTCAAGCCAAACAGGGATCTCGACAAGTTTGTCAGTCATGCTGTTGGCTTGCAGCGGGATGCCTGATTGGGCAAGGGCGTTGGGAACCCGGATCACAATTTGCTCTTCCTGGAAGCCGCCGAAGCCATTAGATCGGCTGATGGCTATCCCTATTTCGTGGCGAGTGACAGGGCCATTTTTCCCCTGGGTTTGCTGCTGACGGGAACCGAGCATGCGGCCACGGACAATAACGCCTTGAGCGGTAAGCAAATCAATCACGAATGACACTCCTTAACTGACAGCCCTGAGCCGATGCCCAGGTGATGAGGGATATGATCGGGGCGGTATGGCCCCTGGTACTGGGGGTATTGGGTCGATGAAGGTTCGAGTGACCTTGGGTCCGCCGAGTTCGTCGCGCTCGATGGTGACCACCTCGGTCGGCTGGGCCGCTGTTGCCATACGATCCAAGGTGCTGATGGGCTCGACATACCAGTCGGGGTGCTGCCGGCCAAAATCGATATTGATTACCTGGATTAGCGGTACCACGTTGGAGGCTTCGCCAGAGAGATTTTGCAACTGTGCCTTGGTCAGGCCCACGGCCATCAAGTCGGTGAGATGACGGCGGAAGGTCTCCCGGCTCATGCTGCGATAGACGGTCTCATAGCCTTCGTTGAGCAGCCGGCGATAAAAGCCATGCACCCTTTGGGCCTTGGCATAGCTGGTGTTTCCCTTCGGGGTGATGCGCTGGTAACTGGTGTAGAGCGCGTTGCGGATCTCGTCATCGGTGTAGACCTTCATGGGCTGTTCCCCCAGGGCATTAAATAGTTCTTTAAATGCGGCTTTCCATAGATCGGCAATCAAACATCGGCCGTCTTGCTCGTAGTCTTTTTGGTACTGGATGGCGTCAAACAATTTGAACGGGACGCCATGTTTGGTCAGTGCCCGTTGTTTCAATCGGGCTTCAAAGCGAACGCAAAGGCTCGCATAGAGCTGCAATGCTGGGTTCTTCATGACCTCAACACAGCGGCGGAGTGACTCATTTTTCGGCTGTTTTTGAAGGCTCTTTGTGTACTCGGCCAGCTGCCGCTGGAACTCAGGGCCCTTCAAATAGGCTTTCAAGGAACGATGGCGGCTGCCGGTGTTCCACTCGGCAGTAGTTTCATGATCCCGGTTCATCCTGCTCTGCTTGGTCTGTCCGGAACGGATGTTCTTGAGTGCAGAAATGACCTGTTTCCCCTGCTCTTCGGTATTGACCCGGGCGGAGAACGTTACGTCGATCCATTCAAGGGTGGTGTTTGGGATGTCCAGCATTTCAAACAGTTCAGGGCAGGCGCATGCCAGTGTTGCCAGCAGTTCGGTCGAGCAAAGCTCGATACTCGTTGGGCCGAACACGTTGTGACCTTGAAGCAGTTTTGCCGGAGAGGCTTTGAGTTCAACCCCTGGCAGGCGGTTGCTGCCCCCTTGATGGATCTTCATTGCAAGGCTACCGAAGTGGCTTGGCAGTGACTCGAAGGGATGGGACAGGCCAGAAACGGTCAAATCCCCATCAATCTCATACTCAACAGCCATTGCGGAGAGCTTTAACCTCCCCTGCTTTGCGACCTGTTCCAGATCGATATAGACCCCCGAGCGATGATCGGCCGTTGGAGATACCAACTGCCATTCGCTTTTGAAGGGTAAATCGAGCTTGAGGAGGTCTATCACGAGAAACCTTGGCAATACCAATATAGACACTAAAGGGTGTCACATATGTTACGTGAGAGCCTGTGCTAGAATCAAGGCAAATGACACTAGATAGTGTCAAATAAGATCCTTTGGCGAGAATGGAAAAAACAGGAGGGTAGAATGACTGGTGTACCCACCCAGCAACATGATGAAGAGACTATGACCGACCTACAAAGGGCTGAGCGCATCAAAACGGCCATAACAACCCACTCTACATATGAACGCATTGAGGAGATGACTGGGGTCAACATAACGACACTCAAACGTATCGCATCTGGCAAAAGGGACGTTTACGCGAGTGAGTTGGAGAAGATCGCGGAAGCAACCCAAGAGTCACCCGTCTATCTCATGTTTGGCGAAGACAAGGACATGGTGAAAAAAGGGAAGCTCATGTTCGATGGCCGGAGAAACAAGGTTGCAGAAGCGGCCATGTTCAGCCTCTACAACATCAGAACGCTGAAGGATGATGAGATAATCGTCATTGCGAAACTGATTGCTGGTCTCCAGGCGATGAGAGTGAGTGAGCGGTTTTTCCTTAAAGATTTAGAGAAGCTCAGAGACCTCAAAGATAGCGAAGGCGACGAGTAGTCATCACCTCTGGGGGCCTCATAGCCCCCTTCTTTATTGTGTATATTGGGACTTGCGGGAATCCTGTGTATCTGTACAGTATTAGCCGTTCCGGTACTCAATAGGGGGGATTTGATGAGTCGTAACAATGATGGTTCAGATGTACTAGTAATCAGTGGCGGGATACTGGCCTTGTTTACTTGGGGGATCGTGTCGGTATTCGGCGTGCCTTGGAAAGTGGCGATAGATACTGTACCAGGCATGCTGATATGGGTAGTTCTTTTCGGGGTTACTGTTTTCCTGCAAAAAGAAGACATCTTGGGGAAATTTAGCGATACATGGCCCCTGTTGCTGGGTGGCATGATATTGGTGCTATCTCCAATTCTCAATCACTGGGCCGGTGGTCGTTATGGTGAACCGCTCTTTATCGAGCCTGCATGGTATGGCAAGTCATCTTGGCAGTGGCTTATGAGCATATCCATCGCAGCAGCAGGATTCGGATTTAAGTGGTGGAGAAGGGATCGCTACTACTAAACAGAGGGCCCATAGCGGCCCTTTTTGTTATATGGCGCTTTGTCACTGCGCATAAATGCGGATTATGTTACGGGCGCTCCGGCGTTGGGACGATGCCAGCAAGCTGTCCCACGTCCCTGCCTAGTCGCGTCCCCCTGCCCCTTCGGGATTATCGCAGGGGGAAAACCCTCAACATAATACCGCGGCCACATTATGCGCAGTCAGGCTTGGGGGCATGAGTAAGGGGCCGGAGGCCCCTTGGTTACTATTTATCGTCGGAATAAGGCCGAACGTGCGGAAGCGCCTCATTATTCGAAGCATGGTACGCATCCAGATACTCTCTGGTTTTCACTGCCAGCTCTTGAGGTGATTTGCCAGCTAACCGCATAGCTTCAAGTTCTGTTTCAAGTTCCTTCTGCCTTGCATCAAGGTTCAGGATTTTCTCTGCTGTATCACTCATTCAAATGCCTTGTAGTTATCGGCCTGTAGCCTTCAGGAAATCGAGAATGTTGTACATCAACGAAATGCGCTCGCGGGCAATCTCAATCAGATCTGGGTGGTCTGAAATGCCAAGAATGCCAATGATTTTTTGCAAAAGCGCGGATTCATCTAACACATGACCATGATCTGCTGCATATTGCCCAACAAACTTGTAGAAACGATTCATATCCAGATCGTGCGAAGAGTGCCAAGCACCTGAAAGCCAAGAGTTTAATAGCCGTTCTGCGTTAGCCGAAAGAGTCATTAGAATCACCTATTCTATAGAAATGAAGGGCTAAGCCCCTTTGCTGCGTTGGTAACGCCGATAACTGGATTTATCGGCATCAAAATGGTCCATTTTTAACGCTTTTCCAGCAAACGAGCATTCAACACGATCGAATGAACACGGAAATCCGAAGTCCTATAAATGCATGTTATTTGCTCTGCATCGTGGGAAATGAAATGCACAATCATATGAATATCTTGATATTTTACTTTATCGCCGACCGATAAATGAGGCATTGCCCTCTCCTTAGATATGAGCAACATGCTCCATACGGATATTGGGGCTGTTGCTTGCAAACCAAGCCATTAATGAGAAAAAACCTAACTTGTAAGAGATAACACCCCTGCCCCGTGGCTGAGTTGAACATGTGAGGATTGAATACCCCCGTATTACGACCCGGGGGCTGGCGGAAACCCTGTGAGGTGCTGTGGCGTTCCCCTTCCCCAGTCATCGAAACCCTTGAGCCTATTTTTCAGGGCAAAGGATGGAGGTGGCTACTCTTCCCTGCCACGGCTCGTCTAAAGCGGATACCGCTCAGCCGGACATCTCTGTTCGCCCTACCCCATCTCATCATCTGCACTCACGGGCTTCCTCATTGCCCTGCAGTATCCATTGCTTGAAATGGTTATCTCTCACGACTGTGTGCATCCCTACTTATCGCCTTGCAGGCGGTCGAGCTGCTTGCTCACCGCGCTCTCATGGCGCTCGCTGTTGGCGGTATGCAAATATTTGGAGGTGGTATCTATGCTGTCGTGGCCCGCGTCGGCTTGCACATGGGAGAGAGGCCGCCCATTGAGATTGATGTCATGGGTGATGCCGGTATGGCGAATGGAGTGCGCGGTCAGTACGCGCATTTCGGCGCTATCTTGGGCAAACCCATCATTTTCGGCCAAGTCGGCCGCCGCGCCTATGAGTGCATCGACCAGATCGCGCAGCTGACGAATGCCGAGGTTGGCATTGAGCTCGCCCTGCTCGCGGCCATGGGCGGCGGCCTTGTGGCGCACAAAGAGCGGCGTCTGCTCGTCGGGAGTGGGCAGAGGGCTCAGGCCCAGGAAGCGCCGATAGCGAGTCAGAGCCTCAAGCAGTGCCTGGGAGACGGCCACGGTGCGCCGTTTTCCACCTTTGCTGCGGGGAATAAAGTAACCCCAGACCCCCGTCTTGGCATCCCGTCGAAACTGGCTCATGACCGGGGTGAAGCCGGGCCGGGCCGCGACTTCAGAAATACGCAGATAGCAGGCATACATCAGGCAGATCAGAAAGCGGGTCCGCTCGTGTTGATCGGGCTGCTCTTGGGCCAATTTATCGACGGCCTGCATCACATAGGACCATTGCAGCTCGCTGAATGCCTGAGCCTGCTCGCCAGCATCGCAGGATGTGGGACGCTTGACCCGCTGCAGCAGCAGGGCCGGATTTCTCTCCATGTACTCCTCCTGGATGAGGAACTGGAAGTAGGCCGACAGGATGGCGAGCTTGGTCTTCATGGCCTGCTCGCTCAGGCGGTAAGGCAACTCGCGGCCCAGTTCACGTTTACCGAGAAAGGGACGCCATTGAGGATTGGGCAACCGCTCCCCCCACTCCTTGTCGCTGACAAACTGCGCCACATTACGATAGGCGATCAGGGCTTGGGGCGGCGCCTGACAGTAGTCGAGATAGCGCATCATGATGCGGCGGGTCAGATCCTTCGGACTGACGGCAAGCTCGCTGAAGCACCAGTGCAGGAAGGTGGTGAGCTCGCTGCGATAGGTCTTGTAGTTGTTTTCGCTGTGGCGCTGTTCGAGCAGCCAGTCGACGGCAAGCTCGTAGACGAGGCCCGCATCTGGCACCTGATTGAGACTGAGCTGAGCCAGGTGGAGATTTACCTGGGCATTACCCGCCTCCAGATAGGCGAGCCCGTCGAACAGGGGCATGGCGGGCGGGAGTGGGATCGGTATCTGCATGTCTTTGCCTGAATGAAGCGGAAATACAACCAATCCTCGCTGAACAGCCGCTTCTGCGAAACAGAGTGCCACTGATATGCAATTAGGTGATTATAAATGCGCTTTGGTTAGAAAATTCTCGGGGTAAATAGCTTTAAAAATGATGATAAATGCAATGGCGTGCATATTCACGGTTGCGAATGGGCGGACTGGCTGCCACAGGACGGCCGCGTGCTGATCGTCATGGGTGAGCGGCCTGGTTCGGCGGCATGAGGGAGTGCGCTCCCGTCCTGGCCGAAGGGTGGCTCAGTGTTTACTGCTCGCCACCGGTGACTCTCCCGCCGGTTGGCTACTGGGTGTGACATGGCAGCGTGTCAAATGAGTGAGTCGTTAAGCGGCAGAGGCGTTAAGCAAAAGAGAGAGGAAGCGGGCCGCTTATCGAGCGGGTAGCGGGGGACAAGATGAGCATCCCCCTCCCCCCATCCTGTCAGGCGACGCTCTTGAGCGGCTTCTCTTTGCTCTTCTCCTCTTTCGCCACGACTGGCTGGGCCTTGCCGCCGCGCAATATGTTCTGCAGCAGGTCCCGCTGTTCGGCCAGGTAGAAAGCCAGGCTCTCCTGCTGGGCGGCATCGAGTGCAATCGGTGCGTCCCCCAGCAGTGACATCAGCTCGTCTGCGGTATCGAGCAGCTTGTCATAGGCATCGGCCTCCTTCTTGCTGGCAAAGGTCATCTTCTCTACTCCCCCACGTGTAACAACGTATTTGATCTCAACGGCCATGGTTTTCTCCTCATCGATGGTAGGGAAAGTATATGTATGAATATACAGTGGTGCAACATGACTTTCCAAAAGCGCCTTCATTGAGTCAATGGGGGGAAAGCCTGGATTCAAAAGCCCCTCTCCTGCACCGGTTCAGCCGACGTAAAGCGTCAACGGGATCTGTCCACCAGCAAGGAGAGGTGAACCGCAGCGTCGTGGGGTTGGCCATGGGCGACAGCTCAACATTATTGGGGCTGGCAAGAAGCTCTCGGCCGAAGGGATGGGCTGGCTATCATGGCTCCTTTCCTGTGTTGGCTTCGATTATCTGCGGAGCCCTGTGGGCTGACCTTGATGGTACTTTCGTGGCACTGATGTGACAGGCAAGACAGCAACCCGGTTTTAGGGTAAATTTCACCAACTCCTTCAACAGGTTAAAACGTATGTCGGATCCCAATAACCTGATCGTCTGTCCGGCCTGTGACTTGCTGATCGAACGTAAGTTATTGCCGCTGCGCCGTCACGCCCATTGCCCCCGTTGCCATCAGCATCTGTATGGTCGCTATGCGTTTCGTCCCTCCCAGTTGATGGCGCTTAGTATCACAGGGCTGCTGCTGCTGCCCTCGGCATTTTTCGAACCCCTGCTCTATTTGCGACTCGCTGGCGAAAACTCCCAGGCGACCCTGCTGCGGGGCATTCATATGCTCTGGCAGGCCAATGAGTATCTGGTCGCATCCCTGGTGTTCTGGTGCGCTGTGCTGGCGCCGACCGGGCTGCTGGTCGGCATCTTTGCCCTCGCCTCCGGGCTGGCCACACGGCTTGGCACCATTTCCCCGACCCTCAAAGCGGTGGCGGTGTTTCGTCACTGGGCCATGCTGGAGGTCTATCTGGTCAGCCTGTTGGTGGCGCTGTTCAAGCTGATCGACATCGCGGATGTGCGCCTGGGCGGTGGCCTGCTCAGCCTGTTTATCCTGATGTTGCTCAACATGACGCTGCTGATCCTGTTCAACCCCGCCCCTTACTGGGAAAAAGTCGAGCTCGATAAGCCCCGCACTGAGGTCAAGCATGATGGGGAACCTTGAATCCGTGGGCATGCCTGCCAGGCAGGTTTGTGCCGAGGGGGCGCGATGACCAGCGCCCGTGAACTCGGCATGTGCCGCTGTCACCACTGCGGATTGCTGGTGCGCTTCGAGGCGGGTCATCTCTGCCCCCGTTGCCACAGTGCCCTGCATGTGCGCACCCCATACTCCCTGCTCTGGTCATGGGGATTGCTGGCCCTGGCGACCTTTATGCTGTTGCCGGCCAACCTCCTGCCCATTACCCACTTCTACAATAAGGGGTTATTGCAATCGGACACCATTTTCAGCGGTATCATGGCCCTCTATCGCAGTAAGATGTCCGGCATCGCCACCATAGTGCTCACCGCCAGCATCGTCGTGCCCATCATGAAGATCCTGGGGCTGGGCTGGATCTGCTGGCAGTTGCAGCGCAAGAAGCCGGTGCGCCGTCGTCGTCAATTGGTGATGTATCGCATCATCGATTTCATTGGCCGCTGGTCCATGTTGGACTTGTTTGTCATCTCGCTCATGGTTGCCCTGGTCGATCGCGGCGTGCTGCTCAATGTGCGGGCAGGCCCGGGGGCCACCGCCTTTGCCTGTGTTGTCTTGCTCACCATGTTGTCGGCCCGCATGCTGGATACCCGGCTGCTGTGGGACAAGGCGGCGCGTTGATGGGTCAGTTTTTCGTTGGATGGTCGTCATTGCGGCCCATAAGGAGTCGGTATGGTCGGGGCTGAACCCGTCATCAAGAAACATCGCTGGTTATCACCGGTCTGGTTGCTGCC
This sequence comes from Aeromonas sp. BIGb0405, assembly GCF_024807335.1. NCBI lineage: Bacteria > Pseudomonadati > Pseudomonadota > Gammaproteobacteria > Aeromonadales > Aeromonadaceae > Aeromonas > Aeromonas sp. BIGb0405. The sequence continues at coordinate 434,583 of NZ_JANUEP010000003.1, read as the reverse complement.
CTTCATCGCGCTCTTGCTGGCGGGGGGATTTCTCTATCAGCAATATCAGAGCAGTGGTCAGCTCATCCGTGTCAACTTTGAGCAGGGCAACGGTATCTTGCCGGGCAAAACCCAACTGCGTTATCAAGGGGTCGCCATTGGCGTCGTGCAGGAGCTGGCCCTGGCCGAAGATGGCCGCAAGATAACGGTGCTTGCCAAAATCGACAGCCGGGCACGGGAGCTGATGCGCAAAGGTACCGGCTTCTGGCTGGTAAGCCCCAAGGCGTCACTGACCGAGATCTCGGGACTCGATACCCTGGTATCGGGCAATTACATCAATGTCATGCCGGGCAAGGAGAGCAATCCTCCCGATGACGAGTTCGATGCCCTCGATGGCCCTCCCCCGGGCTATCAGGCTCAGGGACGCACCCTGCACCTGAGTGCCGATTCTCTCGGTTCAGTCGGCATTGGGGCCAAGCTCTATTTCCGCGGTCTGGAAGTGGGCAGCGTCATCAATACCCGCCTCGATGAGGGAGACAAGCAGGTGGTGCTGGATGTGGTCATCGAGCCGCGCTTCGAGCACCTGATCAAGGCCGATACCCGTTTCTGGAACATCAGTGGCATCAAGGGCAACTTCAGCCTGGCCGGGGTCAGTGTCGAGGCGGGCAGCCTCTCCTCCATCCTGAGTGGCGGCATTGCCTTCGACTCCCCCTCGGACTCCCCCCAGGCAGAGCGCGGTCAGACCTTCAGCCTCTACAAAGGGCTGGCCGAGGCGGCCCGGGGCGAGCGCATCACCTTGTCGGTGGGCGATCTGCCGGTCAAAGAGGGGATGCCCATCCTCTATGAGGGAATAGAGATTGGCCGAGTCGATCCCATTCGTCTGACCGATCATGGTCGGGAGGTCAGCGCCCTGATAAGCCCGGAGCAGGCGTTTCGCATCACTCAGTCCAGCCGACTGGTGTGGGAGAGCGTCAATCTGTCACTGGCAGGGCTTGAACATGGTGACCGCCTGCTGGCGGGCCCGGCCATCCGCCTCGATTATGTGGCAGGTCCCAGGGCCAGGACCTTGCTATTGAGCGCCGAGAAGGCGCCCAGTGGCCAGGCGCTGACCCTCAAAACCGACGACTTGTCCGGTCTGAGCGAAGGGGCACCCGTCTGGTACAAGGGGTTGACGGTGGGCAACATTCGCACCCTCACCCTGGATGCCAGCGGCAATGCCCAAGTCAAACTGACCATAGAGGAGCCATACAAGGGGCTGCTCAATCGTGCCCGTTTCTACCGGGCCGCGCCCTTGCAGATCCAGGCCGATCTCAGTGGCATCAAGGTGGAGACCAGCCCGGCTGCCAGCTGGCTCGCCGGCGGTATCAAGCTGGTACAGGCGAGTCAGGGACCGCGCATTGATCTGCTCTATCCGGATGAGCAACTGGCTCTGCTCGGTTCACCCAAGGCCAAGGCCAAGACCTGGTGGTTGACGGCCAGCCAGGCCGATGGCATCTCCCTCGGCACCCCTGTGCTTTATCTGGGGTTGCAGGCGGGCAAGGTGAGTCAGCTCAAGGTCCGTGAGGGCGAGGTGCGCATTGGCCTTGAGATAGACGCCATCTATGCCCCCCTCATCGGCAACCAGACCCAGTTCTGGAAAAAAGCGGCCATCGACACCCATATCGGCCTGGATGGCGTGCGGATCAAGGCGGGCAATTTGGCCACCCTGCTGCGTGGCGGCATAGAGTTTGCGAATTCTCCCGCAACCCGTGGCAATGGCCAGCTGTTTGAAGACAGGGAACAGGCTCAGGCCCTGGTGCGCCCTCTCGCCCTGATAGCCGATCGCAATCCCGGGCTCGGGGCTGGCTCCGCCATTCGCTATCGCGGGGTCAACATCGGCAAAATTGCCTCGGTCAAATTGGATCCGGCCCTGGGCAAGGTCATTTTCCAGGCTCAGCTCGAGGCACAGTATGCCGACCGCTTCCTGCAATCTGGCGCCAGCTTTACCCTGGTGCAGGCTAAGTTGGGCTTTGGTGGCGTGGCCAATCTCGATACCCTGGTGAAGGGATCCTTTATCGAGGCGGCGCCGGGCCAGGGAGCAAACAAGCAGAGCTTCCCCCTGAATGAGTCCCTGCAATCCGGCCTGATGTTGACCCTCAAGAGCCCGGCCCTCAATGGCTTGGCGGTTGGCAGCCCGCTGCTGTTTCGCAAGATGGTGGTCGGCAGCGTGAGCCAGGTGGCACTCGCCCCCGATGGCAGCGAGGTCAGGGTCAAGGTGCAGGTCGAGCCGGAATACGCCTATTTGGTGCGGGAAAACAGCCGTTTCTGGAATGTGTCCGGGGTCAAGGCCGACATAGGGCTGACCGGTGGATCCATCCAGGTGGAGACCCTGCAGAGTCTGGTGGCGGGCGGCATTGCCTTCACGACCCCCGAGAAGAACGTGGGGGCTCGCGTGCGCAGCGGCCAGAGCTTCCCTCTCTATGAAAAGGCCGATGAAGAGTGGCTAGGCTGGAGCCCCCGCCTCCTGCCCTGATCGGCGATCAGGATCCAAGCCCGGCCCCAGTGCCGGGCTTTTTATTGGCGGTCTGCGGGTAGCCCTGATCGCCGAGGCGATGGCATCGCCGTCATGGCGCTGCCGTTCGGTTGCAGCCACGACTTGTGCTATGATGTCGCCCCTGTTTTTGGGCCAGCGAGATGCCAAGTGCACGACAATACCCTACTTCCTGACGCGTTTTTGACTCACATTGCCGCCATCATGCCCGAACATCTCTCCATGGATGAGTTCGTGGCGAGCTGCCGCCGGCCACTGCGCCGCAGTATCCGGGTCAATACCCTCAAGATCACGGTAGATGCCTTCATGATCCGCATGCAGGGCCGTGGCTGGTTGCTCGATCCCGTCCCCTGGTGCGAGACAGGCTTCTGGCTGACCCGCCCCGATGAAGACACGGTACCCCTGGGTAACACGGCCGAACACTTGCTCGGACTCTTCTATATCCAGGAGGCGAGCTCCATGTTGCCGGTAACGGCACTCTTTGCGGCGGCCGGTGTGAAGGAGGCGGAGTTGCTGCTCGACGCGGCGGCGGCCCCCGGCTCCAAGAGTACCCAGATATCGGCGCTGATGGAGAACCGGGGCATGTTGGTGGCCAATGAGTTTTCCAGCAGCCGGGTCAAGGTGCTGGCCGCCAATGTTCAGCGCTGCGGGGTGAGCAACATCGGGCTCAGCCACTTCGATGCCAAGGTATTCGGTCAATGGTTGCCGGAGACCTTCGACGCCATCTTGCTCGATGCCCCCTGTTCGGGGGAAGGCACGGTGCGCAAGGACGATCAGGCGTTTCGCAATTGGAGTCTGGCCAGCATCAACGACATTGCCGAGGTGCAACGAACCCTGCTCGAGAGTGCCTTCCATGCCTTGAAACCAGGGGGCGTCATTGTCTACTCCACCTGTACCCTCAGCCATGAAGAGAATCAGGATATCTGCCGTTTCATGGGCGAGCGCTTCGGGGATGCCCTGAGCGTTGAATCGCTGGCGGATCTTTTCCCCGGCGCAGAGCAGGCCACCACCGCCGAGGGGTACCTGCATGTCTGGCCACAAATATATGATAGTGAAGGATTTTTCGTTGCCAGATTGCGCAAGCATCACTCGGTCGCCAACCCCATGTTCAAGCCGGGCCGTCTGGGCAATTTCCCGTTCACGCCCATGGACAGCCGGGATGCCGCGACCTTGATCGCCGAACTGGACCGCGATTATGGCCTGATCCCACAGGGGAGCCTGTTCGTGCGCGATGACGAAATATGGCTGTTCCCCCTGCCCTTCGCTCCCCGGCTGATGAACAAGATCAGGCTGGATCGCATCGGCCTCAAGTTGGCGCAGACCCATAAGAAGGGATATCGACTGACTCATGAATGGGCCCTGGCCCAGGGACATCTGGCCAGCAAGGGGTGGGTCGAGCTCGACAGCGAACAGGCGCGGGAGTTCATGATGGGCCGGGATCTGCATCCGGATGGCGAGAGCGGCCAGGGTGAAGTGATCCTGAGGTATCAGGGTTATGCCCTGGGACTGGGCAAGTGGGTTGGCAGCCGCATCAAGAATGCCCTGCCCCGAGACCTGGTGCGTGACGCAAACCTGTTTGAGTCTTAAAAACCTACACACTGGTTGAAAGTTTTTCCAGATCTTGCAAAGCCATCTGCCTTGGCTACGCTTTATTTTATCTGCGACCAGTTAGCGCACGGCTCTGCAAAGAGCCAATTCCCCTATGCCAGGTACATGGAATTCGTACCTGGCTCTTTTTATTCTGCCCTTTGAGATCTGCCAATCACCCCGATGCTTATTTTTATCGTCCCTTCAAGCCGACTCGGGTTCACACTCGGCCAGCTCGGCATGGGGCATCTCGGCCGACACGGGGGCTGACTCATGTTGATAGAGCAGATCGATCGCCTGCTCTATCAGTGAGGCTTGATTGTCTTCGAGGCGCGCACCGAGTTCGGCCAGCCTCTCCGCATGGCGTTGACTGATCCAGCATTGCAGGCGGCTATGGGTCTCCTGCTTTCGCTTCACATGTTGACGCTGACGCTGGGCATTATCCAGGGGCTCAGCCTGCTTATCCTGGTGATTCACTGGTGTGGTCATGGATAGGTTTAAACTCCAAAAACGTAAATGTTATCTCTCACTTCCGGCTACTGCTTTCATGCGCTCCGGTGATCGTGCCAATGCATGGAGAGGCGTGGCTGGACCTCAATCCGGGAGCTGCAATCTCTTTGCCTGGGTCTCAGATAGTAAGGGCTATGGGGATCAGAAAAAAGTGCCGATGGAAAATGTGGGTTGCCCCATGGACTCCCCTGCCAGATGCCGTTACAACAATCTCACTATCACTGGTTATTTAACATAACAAATGGCGTCACGAAGTGACCATGTAAAGATTCAGAGCAACCCTTGCAGGGCATGATCAGAGAACTTGTTGGCATCGTCGAAGTACTCCTGCAGGGTGCGCATGTCCTTGTGCCTGGTGACCTCAATGATCTTGTTCATGGGTTTGCCCGCGGTCACGGCAGAGGTGATAAAACCCCGCCTCAGGCTGTGGCCACTGACATAGAGATCATCGATGGCCATGCCGGTACGCCGCTTGATCATCAGATTGATGCCTTGCGGACCCAGTGGTTCCTGCATGAGCTGTCCCCAGCGAGTCATGCGCCGAAACAGTGCTCCCTGCTGGATACCACTCATCACCAGCCAGTGGCGCAAAGCCCTGACGGGGCAATATTGCTGACCCGGGATCAAGGCTATCTCGGTCTCGTGCAACTGATGTTTGCTGGGTTTGAGCCGCAGCCTCACCCCCTGACCAACGAAATCGAGATCGTCAACCGCTACCCTGGCCGCTTCCGAACGGCGCAATGCCCCGCTGAACATCAGCAGCAGCAGGGTGTGATCCCGCAAACCGGCCAGGGTGTCGGTGTCGATGGCGTCCAGCACTTGTGCCAATGGTTGCAGGGTCAAGGCCCCGGTTTTGCGTTTTCGAGTATCCCCAAGCCGTACTATGCCGCGCATCATCTCCTTGATTTCGCTGTGTTCGGTCGGCATGGGCTCTATCCCCTTCTGACGAAAAGCATACCGAATACCGGCCAGCCGTCGAACCAGGGTCGCGGGTTTTCTCGGTTCACCATTACGCAGTTCTCCCCTTCCCCGCTCCTTGTCGAGCCAGACCCAGTGCGCCAATACGCCATCAGCCTGATCCGCCAGGAAGTTCATGATGTCCAGATGCGTCGTGGCCAGGGGATCCAACCCCTGCAACTTGCACCAGTACACGAAGATGCGGGTGTCTGCCTGATAGGCGTTGAGGGTGGTTTCGGCCTTGGCGCTGCGCAGGAAGCGGCGTGCCCGACTGTTGAGCCGAGTATCGAAGACGGATTGTAATCCCTGGGGAGCGGCCGTTGGCAAAAGAGAAGAGGTCACTGATAACCATATGATTTCATGTGAAGTTTCAGGGATCTTACAGGATCTTCCCACATCATCAAGTATCGATAATGAATATTATCGATACTCATAGGAAATGATTAATGAGGGCAACTCCGTGGCATAAATCAGCCCCATTTCATTATTGATGCGACCAGGAAGTGGCCTTTGGTATATGCCCGTTTCCCCCTGATGGTCAGGGCGGTGGCACCTATTGACATTGGATTGCGGGATAGTTCAACAACAAGTGAGAGATAACGACCCGCTATTATCTCTTCAATCTGTGACAATGTAGCGGGTATTTGAAGAAACAGGCCCCGATAGTTGGGGCCTGCTGGTCAGGCTTTTGCCAGGGAGAAAAGCGCGAAGAAGTTACGACTGGTCACCTGGGCCAGTTCCAACAGGGGGATCTGGCGCAGATCGGCAATAAACTGAGCCACCTCGACCACGAAGGCAGGTTCATTCTCCCTCCCCCTGTGCGGCACTGGCGCCAGATAGGGCGAATCCGTCTCGACCAATAACCGCTCAAGCGGCAGTGCCTTGACCACCTCTTGCAAAGCCGCCGCACTCTTGAAGGTCACTATCCCCGAGATGGAAATATAAAACCCCATGGCCATGGCGGCCTCGGCCATTTCAAGGGACTCGGTGAAGCAATGCAGTACGCCGCCCACCAAGTCAGCCCCCTCTTCGCGCATGATGCGCAACGTATCATCCTGGGCATCACGGGTATGGATGATCAGCGGTTTATTGAGGGCGCGCGCGACGCGAATGTGCTCCCGAAAAGAGGCTTGCTGCACCTCTTTGTTCTCAGGGCTGTAGAAGTAATCGAGCCCCGTCTCGCCGATAGCAACCACCCGGGGATCCCTGGCCTGCTCTAGCAGCAAGGGCCCGTCGACGCCGGGATCCTGATTGAGAGGGTGCACGCCACAAGAGGCAAATACCTGTGGATAGGGTGCAATAGCTGCCAACATGCCGGGAAATTGCTGCTGGGTCACGCTGACACACAGAAAGTACCCAACTTGGCGGGCCGCTGCCTTGGCCAACACATCGGCCAAGTCAGTCTGCTTGCTGCCATAGCTCAACCTGTCCAGGTGGCAATGGGAATCTACGAGTAACATCAATACTTTCCTCTGTTCACAGCCAATGGCTGAGCCAGTTCATCAAATGTATGGTCGGGTTGGATAACTGCCCCGGTTGACAGGCCGCTTTGAGTTCGACCAGTCGCTGCTCGGCATCGAGCAACTGTTCGCTGGAGTGGCGCTCGGCAAGCTCGTGACTGAAGGTGGCCAGATCCGGCATCGCCAGCTGCTGATGGCCACAGCCCCCCTGGGTCTTGAGCGCATCACACAGCAGCAGCTGTAACCAGTGCAACCTGACCTGGGTATCTTGGCCCAACTGGCTGCATAGCCCGCTTATTCTGGTCGGCTCCTGTACGAGCTGCACGAAGCCGCCGAGCAACTCCTGGCGCGCCTTGTCCTGATCCTGCTCCAGGTAATGGAGTACTCGCAGCGGGGCACCCTGGCAGATCCGCACCTGGGCCAGGGTCCCTTGATGACCTTGCTCGGCCAGCCAGTTGAGGGTGTCGGCTTCCGGGGGGATGTGGCAGACATGCTTGTGGCAACGGCTGCGAATGGTCGGCAGCAGGCGGGATATTTGCGAGGCAATCAACAGCAGCAAGCTGTCGCCGGCGGGTTCTTCCAGGGTTTTGAGCAAGGCATTCGCTGCCGCCTCCGTCATCCGCTCGGCGTCTGGAATGATCACCACCTTGCCATGACCCAATTGTGCGGAGCGCTGCAACCTGGCACTCAACTCCCGAACCGCATCCACCCCAATGGTCTTGCTCTCGCTCGGCAGGGCCCCCAGATCCGGGTGATTACCCTTGTCGATCAGTTGGCAGGAGTGACAATGATCGCAGGGTTCGCCCCCTTGGGGTTGATGACACAGATGCAAGCGGGCCAGCCGATCCGCCAGCTGCTCCTTGCCAAGCCCGGCATCCCCTTGCAGCAACCAGGCATGACCCAACCGGCCTGCCTCGGCGCTCTGGCTCAGCGCCCGCCAATGGGGGATCAGCCAGGGATACATAGACGGGCATCCAGGGCCGCCTCGATAGAGGCTTTTACCTTGTCCGGGGTCTGGCTGGCATCGATCACCAAGATGCTGGGATCCTCGGCGGCCAGTTCCAGATAGCGAGCCCGGGTGCGCTCGAAGAAACCGATCTGCTCCAGTTCGATGCGGTCCAGTTCGCCGCGATGGCGGGCTCGCTGCAGACCCAGAGCCGGATCTATGTCGAGGTAGAGGGTCAGGTCCGGCTTGAAGTCGCCGAGAACCGCCTGCTTGATGGCCTTGATGAGGCTTGCCGCGATGCCGCGGCCCCCGCCCTGGTAAGCCTGGGAGGAGAGATCGTGCCTGTCTCCCACCACCCAGATGCCATCGGCCAGGGCCGGCTTGATGCGCGTCTCGACCAGTTGCACACGGGAGGCATACATCAGCAGCAACTCGGCTTCGATGGTCAAGCGCTCGTCATGGATCTCTTTGACAATGGCCCGCATCCGTTCGGCCAGCGGCGTACCGCCAGGCTCACGGGTAGATTCGATCTGCCCTGCTCCGTGGCGCTTGAGGTAGTCGGTCACATAGCGGACGGCGGAGCTCTTGCCCGCCCCTTCCAGACCTTCGATCACGATAAATTTGGACATCAGGATTTCTTCAAAATGTATTGGCGAACCGCTTGATTATGCTCTTCGAGGCTCTTGGAGAAGTAATGGGCGCCGCCCCCCTTGGCGACGAAATAGAGATAGTCGCTCGCCTTGGGATTGAGGGCCGCCTCGATGGAGGCCTTGCCCGGCATGGCAATGGGGGTTGGTGGCAGGCCATCGATCACATAGGTGTTATAAGGATTCACATCGGTGAGATCGCTGCGGCGAATGTTGCCGTCATAGCGATCCTTGACCCCGTAGATCACGGTCGGATCGGTCTGCAACTTCATGCCAAGACGCAGCCGGTTGACGAAGACGCCCGCTATCTCCGCCCGCTCTTCCGGCACCCCGGTCTCTTTTTCGATGATCGACGCCATGATCAAGGCCTCGTAAGGGGTCTTGTACGGCAGATTGGGCTGGCGTTTCTCCCAGGCATTTTGCAAGACTGCCTCCATGTCCTGGTGCGCGCGGCGCAGCACGGAGAGATCGCTGGCATGCACCGTATAGGCATAGGTTTCCGGCAGGAACCACCCCTCCAGTTTGCCATTGTCGATGCCGAGCTCATGGGCCAGCTCGGTCTCATTCTGCTCCAGAGTGACTCGCTCCAGATAGGGGGCGCTGGCGAGTTGCTTCTGCCAATCCTCGAAGCGGGAGCCTTCGACGAAGGTAAGGCTCAGGTGAAATTCTTTACCGGAGGCGAACAGGGAGAGGGTCTCCTTGAGGGACTCCCCTTCTTTAATCTCGTAGGTACCGGACTTGATGGCCACCAGTTCAGGGTGACCACGCAGCCAGAGCCGCAGTGCCCAGGGAGTAACCTCTCCCTCGGCCAGTTCGGTGATGAGACCGGCAGCATGGGAACCTTTCTCGACGGTATACAGCCTGGTTGGCCCCTTGTTGGTCAGGGTCTCCACCTGCTGCCATTTGTAATAGACGTAACCGCCAGCACATGCGGCGGTCAAGGCTGCTCCTGCGATCAGGGTGTAAAGCCGCTTAAACTTCAATTAGCAAACGCTCCTGTAAACGGCGCACTAACAGCGGTGCGCTGTACTCTTTATGTTCAATTCGGGTAATGGGGACCACCCCCATCAGGGTGTTGGTCAGCCAGACCTCTTCAGCCTGCCAGAGGGATTCCAGCGGTGCTTCGACAATGCGCAGTTCCACGCCCATCTTGCGCAGGGCCGCCATCACCAGGCGACGCATGATGCCATCGACCCCTCCATGACTGAGATCCGGTGTGAACACCGTCATGCCACGGCGCCAGAACAGATTGGCACTGACACCCTCAACCAGAAATCCCCGGCAATTCAATACTATTCCTTCGACCGCGCCTTGCTTGGCAAGTTCGCTCTTGAGCAACACTTGTTCCAGACGGTTGAGGGTCTTGAGCCCCGCCAACATCGGGCTGTCGCCGATCCGCTGCTGGCAGACGCCGATGGCGATCCCTTGCTGTTGCCAGCCTGCATAGTGGTCAGGATAGGGGGACAGCGAGAGGATGCGGGTGGTCTGATGGCAATCGGCGCCATCGTAACCTCGCCCTCCTATGCCTCGGGTCAACACTATCTTGGCGACCCCAAGGGCTTGATCGGCGATCAGGGTGTCGAGTTCTGCCGCAAGCTGGTGCCAATCAGGAGCTGTGATGGCGAGCCGTTCACAACCTTGCTGCAACCGGGCCAGGTGCTCGGGCCAGGCCAACGCCCTGCCCTCCCGGATCAGCAGAGTCGTAAAGTGACCATCCCCATAGGCCAGACCCCGATCCCGGGCCGATATTAACGTGTCGGACACACCATTGATGAGCAAGCGGGATCCCTCCGATAAAAAAGGCCCGATACGAAATCGTATCGGGCCTATTGAATATTGCCCTGGCGCGAATTATACGCGTTTGAAGATCAGGGAGCCATTAGTGCCGCCAAATCCAAAGGAATTGGACAAGGCGTACTCGAAGTTCCCCGCCTTGGCCACATGGGGCACCAGATCCAGATCGCACTCATCATCCGGGTTATCCAGATTGATGGTGGGCGGCGCAACCTGATCGCGCAGCGCCAGCACGGTAATGATGGCTTCGATGGCGCCCGCCGCACCCAGCAGATGACCCGTCATCGACTTGGTGGAGCTGATCATCAGCTGCTTGGCGTGTTCACCAAAGACCTGCTTCATGCCGCGCAGCTCGGCCACATCCCCCAAGGGAGTCGAAGTGCCGTGGGCATTGATATAACCAATAGCCTCTGGGGCTATGCCGGCATCCTTGATGGCATTGGTCATGGCGCGAGCGCCACCGTTGCCATCGGCAGGAGGAGCCGTCATGTGGTAGGCGTCACCACTCATGCCAAAACCAACCAGCTCGGCATAAATCTTGGCGCCACGGGCCTTGGCATGTTCGTACTCTTCCAGCACCAGTACTCCAGCGCCATCACCCAGCACGAAACCATCGCGGTCCTTGTCCCAAGGGCGGCTCGCCTTCTGAGGTTCGTCATTGCGATTGGAGAGCGCCTTGGCCGCCGCAAAGCCACCCATCCCCATCGGGGTAGAGGCTTTCTCGGTACCGCCCACGACCATGACATCCGCATCGCCATAAGCAATCATGCGGCCACCAAAACCGATGGCATGGGTGCCCGTGGTGCAGGCGGTGGTGATGGCAATATTGGGGCCACGCAATCCGCGCATGATGGAGAGATGACCGGACACCATATTGATGATGGTGGACGGCACGAAGAAGGGGCTCAGCTTGCGTGGGCCGCCAGCGATCAGGCTGTTGTGGTTCTGTTCGATAAGACCCAGGCCACCGATGCCAGAGCCGATGGCCACGCCAATGCGTTCGGCATTCTGCTCATTGACCTCGAGCCCCGCATCGTCCAGCGCCTGCATGCCGGCTGCGACACCGTACTGGATGAAGAGGTCCATCTTGCGCGCTTCTTTACGGTTGATACCGTACTGTTCCGGATCGAACTCTTTGATGAGGCCTGCGAAACGGGTGGCGTAATCGGTAGCATCGAAGTGATCGATGAGGCTGATGCCACTTTGCCCTTGAAGCAGGGCTTGCCAGCTGGATTCGGCGGTGTTACCCACCGGGGAAAGCATCCCCAAGCCGGTCACCACGACTCTGCGTTTTGACACTGAGGTAGTCTCCGAGGTGTTTTTAGGAGGGTAGATATAAAAGAAGCGGCCCTTGGGCCGCTTCTTTTAGTTCAGGAACTTATTCCTGATTAGCGGTGATGTAATCGATAGCCGCTTGAACAGTGGTGATCTTCTCGGCTTCTTCATCCGGGATTTCGGTATCGAATTCTTCTTCCAGCGCCATTACCAGTTCAACGGTATCCAAAGAGTCAGCGCCCAGGTCGTCGACGAAGGAGGCAGCGTTCTTGACGTCGTCTTCTTTAACACCCAGTTGTTCGATGATGATTTTCTTTACGCGTTCTTCGATGTTGCTCATGACCTGAATTTTCCTTTAAAAATACGCTATTGCGTCTGGTTGGGGTAGTTTATGCAATTGACGTTAGTTTGCAAGTAGCTTGCTGCTGGTCAAACCACGAAAAGTGCCAAACTTCGGCGTATTATCGCAAATTTGAGCAGAACTGACGACAAATTGATTACACCATGTACATCCCGCCATTAACATGCAGGGTTTCGCCAGTGATATAAGCGGCGTCATCAGATGCCAAGAATACCACAGCGGCGGCAATTTCTTTCGGATCGCCCAAACGGGCGGCAGGCACCTGGCTCATGATACCGGCACGCTGTTCCTCATTGAGGGCACGGGTCATATCGGTCTCGATAAAACCGGGCGCCACGGCATTCACCGTGATACCACGGGAGCCCACTTCACGGGCAAGGGCCTTGGTAAAACCAACCAGGCCCGCCTTGGCGGCGGCATAGTTGACCTGACCTGCATTACCCATGGTGCCCACGACTGAACCAATGCTGATGATACGACCATAACGCTTTTTCATCATGGCACGCAGCACCGGCTTGCTCAGACGATAGAGGGAGGTGAGGTTGGTGTCGATGATCTCGCTCCACTCATCATCCTTCATTCGCATCAACAGGTTATCACGGGTGATACCGGCGTTGTTGATCAGGATATCGATGTCGCCAAAGCGCGCCTTGATGGCGGCAAAGACGGCCTCGATGGATTCGGGGCTGGTTACATCCAGCGCCAGACCGCAGCCATGCTCACCCAGGTAAGCACTGATGGCCTCGGCGCCGCGCTCGCTGGTCGCGGTCCCTACCACTTTCGCGCCACGGGCCACGAAGGTCTCGGCAATTGCGCGACCAATGCCACGACTGGCACCTGTCACCAACACAACCTTATCGGTAAAACTCATGCTCTACTCCTGTTTACTTGGACTGGGCCAGCGCCTGCTCGAATGAGGCAGCATCATTGGCATGAATGCCTTCTACGCGCTTGTCGATACGTTTTGCGAGGCCGGTCAGTACTTTGCCCGGACCCATTTCGATCTCGAGGGTGACACCATCATTGGCCATCCGCTCGACCGTCTCGCTCCAACGCACCGGGCTGAACAGCTGACGCACCAGCGCCTGCTTGATGGCAGCCGGATCCTGTTCACAGGTAACGTCGACATTATTAATGACGGCGATACTTGGAACCTTGATCTCGATCCCATCTAGCGCCGCGGCCAGCTTTTCGGCAGCCGGTTTCATCAAGGCGCAGTGTGAAGGCACAGAGACGGGCAGCGGCAGTGCTCGCTTGGCGCCGGACTCTTTCATCAGAATATTGGCCCGTTCAACCGCCTCTTTGTGGCCGGCGATCACGACCTGGCCCGGGGAGTTGAAGTTGACCGGCGACACCACCTGACCCTGAGCGGCCAGTTCGCAGTTGGCGGCAATGGCCTCGTTATCCAGACCGATGATGGCCGCCATGGCGCCCGTCCCTTCCGGCACGGCTTCCTGCATGGCCAGGCCGCGCAGTTCAACCAGCTTGACCGCATCGGTGAAGCCCAGGGCGCCGCTGCACACCAGGGCGGAATACTCCCCCAGGCTGTGACCGGCCATGACGGAGGGGACTGCCCCACCCTGTTGCTGCCACAGACGCCACAGTGCGACTGAGGCGCTCAACAGGGCTGGCTGTGTCTTCCAGGTTTTGCCCAGCTCTTCGACCGGTCCCTGCAGGACCAGTTCGAGCAAGTCATAACCGAGTACCTGACTCGCCTCGGCGAAGGTCTCTTTGATGATGGCATGTTGCTCGGCCAGCTCGGCCAGCATGCCGACAGCCTGGGAGCCTTGTCCCGGGAAAGCGATGGCAAATTGGGTCATCATGAATTCCTTTACGCGAAAACATCAATCGGGCGCGAGCGGTTTATCAACCGGTGTCGCACCCTGCTCTTGCAAGAAAATTAGAAACGGATCAGCGCCGAGCCCCAGGCAAAACCGCCACCGAAGGCTTCGAGCAACACCAGCTGACCGCGTTGAATGCGGCCATCTCTCACCCCTTCATCGAAGGCGATAGGCACGGAGGCGGCCGAGGTGTTGCCGTGTCGGTCCAGGGTCAGTATGACTTTGTCCAGCCCCATGCCAAGCTTCTTGGCGGTGGCGCTGATGATACGGAAGTTGGCTTGATGAGGCACCAGCCAGTCCAGCTTGCTGGGCTCAATGTCGTTGGCCGCCAGGGTCTCGGTCACTATCTCGCTCAGGCGCGTCACCGCGACCTTGAACACGTCGTTGCCCTTCATATACATGTAGGCTTCGAGCTCTGCGCCCGTCAGGCCACGGCGCGGTTGCGGCAGCTTGAGCAGATCGCCGTAACGGCCATCGGCATGAAGATGGGTGGAGAGAATGCCAGGCGACTCGCTGGCCCCGACCACCACGGCCCCAGCCCCATCCCCGAAGAGGATGATGGTGCCGCGATCTTGCGGATCGCACATGCGCGACAGCACATCGGCGCCAACGACCAGCACATGGCGCGCCGCCCCTGACTTGATGAACTGATCGGCCACCGCGAGGGCATAGGTGAAGCCTGCGCAGGCGGCGGCAATGTCAAACGCCGGGATCCCCGGTACGTCCAACAGATTTTGCAGCTCGCAGGCGGCGGCCGGGAAGGCATTTTCGGCACTGGTGGTGGCCAGCACTATCATGTCCAGATCCGCGGCCTGGATGCCTGCGGCTTCCAGCGCGCGCAGAGCGGCTTGATGTGAGAGGGTCGCGACAGTCTCGCCTTCACCCGCGATACGACGCTCATGGATGCCGGTGCGTGCCACGATCCACTCATCACTGGTCTCAACCATCTGCTCAAGATCGGCGTTGGTACGCACTGAACTCGGCAGATAGCTGCCAGTACCCAGAATTTTGCTATGCATAGAGTTCTTATAGATCCCTGTCGGAAAAGACAGATTCAAGGCGATCTGCTATTTGCAATGGAAGTTGATGCTTGGCCTCTTGTGCGGCCAGCAGGATCGCAGTACAGAGGGCGCGACGTTCGGCCCGCCCATGACTTTTTACCACAATGCCGCGCAATCCTAACAGACTTGCGCCGTTATACTGGTCGGGGTTCAGGTAAGAAAAACGCCGTTTGAGCATAAAGCCAGCGATCAAGCCAAGAAAAGTGCGCTTTTTACGTGGATAGCCGGCCAGTTGCCCCATCATACGGACCACCCCCTCCGCCGTCTTGAGCGCCACATTGCCCACGAAACCATCGCAGACGATGACGTCCGCCTGGCCGGTGAACAGGCAATCGCCCTCGATAAAGCCGGTAAAGTTGATGGCCGGGCACTGACGCAGCAGCTCGGCGCTATGACGGACCAAATCGTTGCCTTTGATCTCCTCCTCCCCCACGTTGAGCAGCGCGACACGGGGCGTCGCGATACCCTCCACCCGTTCGGCCACGACGGACCCCATGACCGCAAACTGCAGCAGGGTATCGGCATCGCAGCTCACATTGGCGCCCAGATCCAGCATGACGGTGCGCTTGCCAGCCACGGTTGGCAACGCCTTGATCAGCGCCGGTCTGTCCACCCCGGGCAGGGATTTGAGCACACACTTGGCCATGGCCATCAGGGCACCGGTATTGCCGGCACTGACGCAGGCGTCGGCCGCGCCACTCTTGACCAGATCCAGCACGACCCGCATGGACGAATCTTTGAGGGTACGCAACGCCACGATCGGTTTATCGCCCATCCCAACAACTTGGGAGGCATGCACGAAACGAACGCGGGGATGATTGAGCAGGCCATGTTGGCGCAGAAGCGGAGTGACGCTGGTCTGATTGCCGACCAGGATCAGATTGAGCTGGGGCAGAAGAGACAGTGCCTGCACGGCGGCAGGCACTGTTTCAGAGGGGCCAAAATCTCCCCCCATTATGTCTAGCGCGACGTTGAGCGTAGACAAAGGCAATCCTTAAGCGATTACCTTTTTACCGCGGTAGAAACCATCGGCAGTCACGTGGTGACGACGATGAATTTCACCACTGGTCTGATCAACAGTCAGTGCTGCGCTGGTCAATGCATCGTGGGAACGACGCATGCCACGACGGGAACGGGTTTTACGGTTCTGTTGTACGGCCATGGTAGGCTAACTCCTAGATTCACTTACGTTTAAGCTCTTCAAGAACTGCAAAGGGATTTGGCCGCTCATCAGCAGGTTCGATATCACCCCATGTCATCTCCATGTTTCCTCTGGGACAAGCATCCATCGGATGCATGGCGACCTGAGGCAACGAGAGGATAAGTTCATCCTCCAGGATTTTATGAAGATCTATCTCGCCGTTTTCGTCCAACTCAATGGGCTCATAAGCTTCCGGCAGTTCTTCCTCGTTTGTTTTCTCAAACAGCGGAGTGTAGATAAATTCAGCTTCACAAAGGTGTTGAAATGTATCTCCACAACGCTGGCAAACCAGGTCAACCTCGGCATGGGCAGTGCCTTCCATAACGGTCAACTTCTGGACATCTTTGCCAAAGTGCAGTGTTACATCCACATCACTTCGCAAGCCTGCGGTTGATGCTTCCAATCTGGGCATCTGCGACTTTTCCACTATTCCGACATAGTCGAGTAGCTTCAAGGCATTACGGACTGGATCAACCTTAACGGGCAACTTCACCTTTTGCATAGGGCGCGAATATTATAGGTCCAACAAGGGATAGTCAAAGGAAAAAGTCCTTACCACCGATGATTTTAACGACAAAAGTCCTTAACATGGCAGAACTCATCCCCACCGGCTGCGGATTATGACACAAAAGCTGATACTCGCCTCTACTTCTCGCTATCGGCAGGCTCTGCTCGCCAAGCTAGGCCTCCCTTTCGACTGCCAGGCCCCCGCGGTCGATGAGACTCCCCAGCCCGGAGAATCAGCCCGGCAACTGGTACTGCGACTGGCCATCGCCAAGGCACAGGCCGTCGCCAATCTGCATGATCAGGGTCTGATCATCGGGTCGGATCAGGTATGTGTCTGCCAGGATAAGATCCTCGGTAAACCCGGCACTGTCGAGTGCGCCGTGGCGCAGCTGCTGGCGGCCCAGGGCCGAAGTGTCACCTTCTATACGGGCCTGGCGGTGATCGATGCGGCCACGGGCCAGTGTCACAGCCTGGTCGAACCCTTCACCGTGCATTTCCGCTCCCTCGATGAGGCGGCAATCCGTCGTTATGTCGAGGCCGAGCAGCCACTGGATTGCGCCGGTAGCTTCAAGTGTGAGGGGTTGGGCATAGTGCTGTTTCAGGGGCTGGAAGGCCGCGATCCCAATACGCTGATCGGCCTGCCGCTGATCGGTCTGGTTGAACTGCTGGCCTGCCATGGCCTCTCGCTCCCCTGACCCATAGTCACTCATGCCATCACCGCATTTTGATCATTGATGGTGTAGCAGCCTTGATCATGTCGGTTGACATGGGTCCTGCTGTATGAAGAAGAAGAGATTCGAGACGACCTGAATGACAAGAGAGCGCCGAAGCGCTCTCTTGTCATAGGTCATGTTGTAGCTCAATCCGTTACCAAGTGAGCCTAATCGAGGGCTGCACGCAACTGCGCCATGGTGTCGGCCATCAGGAGAGGCTCAAACTCGGCCAGACGCGCCTTGTCATGGACACCCCAGATCACACCGATACTCGCCATGCCAAGCGCCTTGGCCATGCCGAGATCGTGAATGGAATCCCCTATCATCACCGCCTCGTCTACCGCGACGCCCAATTCGGCCAAGATCTGACTCAACATCAGAGGATCGGGTTTGGAGTTTGCCTCATCGGCGCCCCGACTGGCAGCAAACAAGGGTCTTAACCCTGTCTCGTCCAGGACTCTGTCCAGCCCTCGTCGTGACTTGCCGGTGGCGACCGCCAGCAAGATGCCGCGCCCGTGCCAGTCATGGAGCAACTCGGTGGCGCCAGCAAACAAGGGGCTGGGGGTATCATCATGGAGGTAATGATAGCGATAACGGTCAATCAACCGATCACAGGGCTCACTCCCCTCCTCCAGCCCAAACAGCCCTGCCAGCCCCACACCCAGACTCAAACCAATGATCTGCTGGATCTGCTGTTGCGTTGGCAAGGGCAAGCCGCAGTCGCTGGCAGCCAGCTCGACACAAGCGACAATTCGCCCGATGGAGTCCATCAGGGTGCCATCCCAGTCAAAAATGGCGAGCCGGATAGCCATCAGCGAGCCAATTTATTGAGGAAGCTGTCGAGCTCAGGTGCCAGCGGCGCCTCGATCAATACCTCACGACCATCGACCGGATGGGTGAAAGTGAGCTTCCAGGCATGCAAGAACAGGCGTTTTAGCCCTTGGCTGCGCATTTTCTCGTCAAAGGCCGCTTCACCATATTTATCATCGCACGCGATGGGGTGACCCGCATGCTGGGTATGCACCCGGATCTGGTGGGTACGACCGGTGATGGGGCTGCATTCCACCAGGGTGGCCTCGGCAAACTGCCGCGCGATCCTAAAGCGTGTCTCGGAGGGCTTGCCATCTGCCGTGACCCGCACCACCCGCTCGCCGGATTGCAGATCGTTTTTGCGCAGCGGCGCATTGACCACCTTGACGTGAGGCTGCCATTGGCCACGCACCAGCGCCAGATACTGCTTGCGCATGGTTTTGACGCGCAGTTGTTCATGCAGACTGCGCAGGGCGCTGCGTTTCTTGGCAACCAGCAACACACCGGAGGTATCGCGATCGAGGCGATGCACCAGCTCCAGGAAGCGGGCTTCCGGGCGCAGGGCCCGCAGCCCCTCGATGACGCCAAAGCTCAAGCCACTGCCGCCGTGCACCGCCATGCCGGACGGTTTGTTGAGCACTATCATGGCGTCGTCTTCGAACAGGATCTGACTCTCCAGGCGCTGGATGCTGCCAAGATTGGCCGAAGGCAGTTCGTTTTTCTCGGCAACGCGCACGGGGGGCACCCGCACCTCGTCACCGCAGATGAGTTTGTATTCAGGTTTGATGCGCTTCTTGTTGACGCGCACCTCCCCTTTGCGAAGGATGCGATAGATCAGGCTCTTGGGGACGCCCTTTAACTGAGTCTTGAGAAAATTGTCGATGCGCTGCCCTTCATGCTCAGCTTCGATGGTGAGCAGCTGCACTTGTTGTTGTATCTGTGTCATGGCGCGGATTTTAACACCCCACGGGCCCCTTGGCTCCATGCTTTGTTGAAAAATGGCACCTTGCTATAAAAGCCGTTTAAATGGGATAATAAACAAGGTTTTGTCATTGTGTTCAAGCCTTGTACTAAGTGGCCAAGAATTATGCCACCCAATCCCAAAACGCCGTATCTACAAGAACATGACGGTTCCCGGGGGCGAGGTACAGCGCATGGAGAACGCAAACAAAATCGGCTATTTGTCTCCACACCGGCATCCCTTATTCATCCCTTCTCGAGAAGGCTGAACCAGAGCGCCCTTAGTTTGCGCCTCATGCATACCCCAACCGGGAGGTTGCCCAAGTATGCTGAAGACCCGAGGCCGGCGCCGGCGGGATCCTGTGGAGGAAATCAAAATGACAAAATAATGAGAACTCAATGAAAAGAATGCTAATCAACGCGACTCAGGAAGAGGAGTTGCGCGTAGCGCTGGTTGACGGACAACAGCTCTATGATTTGGATATTGAAAGTCCGGGACACGAGCAGAAGAAAGCGAACATCTACAAGGGCCGAATCACCCGCGTAGAACCCAGTCTCGAAGCTGCTTTTGTCGACTACGGCGCCGAGCGCCACGGTTTCCTGCCGTTAAAGGAGATCGCCCGCAATTATTTCCCCTCCGGTTACTCCTATCAGGGTCGTCCCAACATCAAAGAAGTGGTCCGCGAAGGCCAGGAAGTGATCGTCCAGATCGATAAAGAAGAGCGTGGCACCAAGGGTGCGGCCCTCACTACCTTTATCAGTCTGGCCGGCAGCTACCTGGTGCTGATGCCGAACAACCCCCGCGCCGGTGGCATCTCCCGCCGTATCGAGGGTGATGAGCGTACCGAGCTGAAAGAGGCTTTGTCGGGTCTGACCGTGCCGGAAGGCATGGGCCTGATCGTGCGTACCGCCGGTGTGGGTAAATCCCCTGAGGAACTCTCCTGGGATCTGAACGTCCTGCTCAACCATTGGGACTCCATTCACAAGGCTTCCTTGCAACGTAACGCCCCCGTGCTTATCCATCAGGAAAGCAACGTGATCGTGCGTGCCATTCGTGACTATCTGCGTCGCGATGTCGGCGAGATCCTGATCGACAACCCCGTCATCTTCGAGCGTGCCAAGGCACACATCGAACTGGTTCGTCCCGATTTCCTCAATCGGGTGAAGCTGTATCAAGGTGACGTGGCGCTGTTCAACCACTTCCAGATTGAGAGCCAGATTGAGTCTGCCTTCCAGCGTGAAGTGCGTCTGCCTTCCGGCGGCAGCATCGTCATCGATCCGACCGAGGCGCTGACCTCCATCGATATCAACTCCTCCCGGGCAACCAAGGGCGGCGATATCGAAGAGACGGCGCTGCAAACCAACCTGGAAGCGGCCGACGAGATTGCTCGCCAGCTGCGCCTGCGTGACTTGGGTGGCCTGATTGTCATCGACTTCATCGACATGACCCCGGTTCGCCATCAGCGCGAAGTGGAAAACCGTCTGCGTGAAGCCGTACACCAGGACCGCGCCCGCATCCAGCTGGGCCGCATCTCCCGCTTCGGTCTGCTGGAGATGTCCCGCCAGCGTCTGCGCCCCTCCCTCAACGAGTCCAGCAGCCATATCTGCCCCCGTTGCCAGGGTCAGGGTGTGATCCGTGACAACGAATCACTGGCCCTCTCTATCCTGCGTCTTATCGAAGAAGAGGCGCTCAAGGACAATACCGAACAGGTTCATGCCCAGGTGCCGGTGGATGTTGCCGCTTATCTGCTCAACGAGAAGCGCAGCTCCATCGCCAGCCTCGAGCAGCGTAACGAGGTTCGCCTCTACATCATCCCCAATCAGCATCTGGAAACCCCTCACTACGAAGTGACCCGCATTCGCAAGAATGAGATCGCCGAAGCCGTGAGCTATGAGCTGAAAACCGAAGTGGCCAAGCCTGTCTATCAACCCAAGCAGATCAATGTGGTTGAGCGGGAACAGCCGCTGCTGCAAGGCTTCATCCAGCCAGCCCAGCCAGCCCCTGCAGCCGTTGTCCCTCAGGCTGCTGCACCTGTTGCCGCCCCTGCCGTGGCAGAAGCGGGTCTGGTCAGCAAACTGTTCAAGGCCATTGCCGGCATCTTCGCCAGCAGCCCGGCTGCCACCGACGCCAAACCTGCGGCACCGGCGCAGACCGACGCGCGCAAGGAAGAGCCTCATCGTCATCAGCGTGACGAGCGCCGCCCCCGCCAAGGCCAGGGCAACCGCAATCGCAACGACAACAATGAGCAGCGCCGTGACGCCAAGAGTGGCGAGCAGGGTGACAATCGTGCCCGTCGTCCGCGCAAAGAGCGTGAGCCGCGTCAGGATCAAGCTCGCACTGAGCGTGAACCCCGTGTCGAACGTGAACCACGTACCGAGCGCGAACCGCGTCAGGAACGTGAGCCTCGCCAGCCCCGTGAACCCCGTGCCGAGCGTGAACCACGTCAGGATCGCGAAGCCCGTGTCGAACGTGAACCTCGCCAGCCCCGTGAACCACGTCAGCCCCGTGAGCCTCGTGGTGAGCGTGAACCTCGCCAGCCCCGCGAACCCCGCGCCGAGCTGGAGGTTCAGGCCATCAACGCCACCGAACCGCTGCAGACCCCGGTTGAGACTCCGCAAGAGATCCACCAGGAGAAGGAGCTGATTGTTGCCGAGCGTCGCGAGCGTCGCCAGATGCGCAAGCAGATCCGTGTCGATGCACCTCAGAGCGATCTGCCGGTTGAATCGGTAGATGCAGCCCCCGCCGAGCAGGGTGATGAGCAGGACGGCCAGCGCCGCTCCCGTCGCAACCCCCGTGGCTCACGCAGCGAAGGCCAGCGTCGCAAGCGCATCAACGAAGATGCCCGCAGCCAGCGCGAAGAGGAACAGCCCCAGGTCGAGAGCAATGAGCCTCTGACCCAGCTTGCTCCCCTGAGCCATGATGCCGTTGCCGCCGCGACTCAGGCCTCTGCCGCACTGGTCGAGCACACCGTGATCGACAACGATCACCACCTGCCGGAAGTGCCTTTCGTTGATACCAGCAAGGCGGTGATCAACGAGCCGGCCGCCCCGGTGGTCGAGCAGGCAGCGCCAGTTGCCGTCGTTGAGGCTGCCCCGGTCGAGATGGTCGAGGCCACCCCCGTGGTGATGGCAGAGCCAGCGCCGGTCGAGGTGGCTGAAACCGCCGCCCCTGTCGTCACTGAGGCTTTGGTTGAGGCTCCGGTTGTGACCGAGGCCCCTGCCGAGGTGCATGAGGTGATCGTTCAGCCAGCAGCCCCGGCTATGGTTGAGACCGTTCAGGCTGAAGTGACCGCCGACGCTGTCGCCGCTCAGGTGGAAACCAAGGTGGAAGCTCAGGTGGAAGCCGCGCCAGTGGTTACCCCTGTCGAGGTCGAGGCCCCTGCTGTCGTGGCTGTGGTCGCAGAGCAAGCCCCTGTGGTTGCCCCTGCCGCCCCTGTGGCTCAAGCCAAGCCTGCTGCCAAACCGGCGGTACGCTCCGCCGGTGGTCTGCTGGCCCAGGCTCGCAAGGCATCTGCCCCCATGGCCACCCCGGCCGAGGTGCCTGCCCTGCCGGTTGCCGAGCACGTCGACAGCGCTCCCTTGGTGCGCACCGATGTGAACAGCTCGGGTCGTCACGCGGGTAGCACGGCTGCGGTCAACAAGGCCCATAGCCCGGCTGGCCGCCCATAAGGGTTAGCTAGCCATGAAAAAGAGCCGCAGATGCGGCTCTTTTTTTATGTCCCAACTATCGCCACACTAAGCGTTCTGCGCTATTTCAGCGCCGTCATCACCGCCAGCGGATCTCTGCTATGAAGGATGTCGCTGCATGCGGCAGCAGCAGAGAAGGAGCGCGACGCTCCCCATCAGCCCGCCTCAGGGACATGCAACGCCGCCAAGCCCCTCACAGGCGCAACCGTCTCTTCCCTGATCTGACTGCATTACCACCCTCCCCGTGCCACTCTGCCGGACTCGCGACTGCCCACCCATTGCCAGCTCGCGGCCTGTCTTGATAACCCCACGCCAGCAGAGCCTCAGACCTAGATCCTTAGCTAAGAGCCCAGAGTCACCCTCGTGGCATTCGAGCAAACCCGGACGCCAGAAACGGCAAGAGCCACCTGGGTGGCTCTTGCCAATAGCAGAAAGCGGCTGGCTCAGCTGGCCCAGGTGATGATGTGATCTTCCCATTCACCGGCGTCACGCTCATGGATGACCTTGCCGCGCACCGACTGCCCCGCCTGGTGCATGGCGCTGCGGCTGCCGGTGATGAGCGGGTGCCACGCCGGCAGGCTCTGCCCCTCGGCCAGCAGGCGATAGGCACAGCTCGACGGCAACCACTGGTACTCGTCAATCTTGTCCACCGTGATCTGCAGGCAGTCCGGCTCCTTCTTGAAGCGATTGTGATAGTCGGAGCACTGGCAGCTCTTGGTGTTGAGCAGGTTGCAGGCCACGTTGGTGAACACCAGTTCGTCGGTGTCGGCATCGATCAGCTTGTTGAGGCAGCACTTGCCGCAGCCATCGCACAGGGACTCCCACTCGGCATTGGTCATCTGCTGCAGGGTCTTTTCCTGCCAAAAAGGCGTTGGCTGCATATTATCGACTTGCTGCATGGAAGGGGGCTCGCTAAATAGACCAGGAAAGCGCGTGGTTATACCCCTTTTGGCCCGATTATTCAAGGTGAAGGGTTGTAGTGGTCGAATTATCACGGACATTATTTTGTCATCCGGTTTGAAGCCGTATGACCACTCCCCTTTGAGGGCAACTGTCAGGTGAATACCATCACCATACCTATTAAGCGCCATAAAAAATGCCGACCCTAGGGTCGGCATTTTTATCAGAGATAACGGGCTGACAGGAATTACCAGCCGGTTACTTCGCGCAGGGCCTTGCCGATGTCGGCCAGGGAGCGCACGGTTTTGACACCGGCATCTTCCAGGGCGGCAAATTTCTCTGCTGCCGTGCCTTTACCGCCGGCGATGATGGCGCCAGCATGGCCCATACGCTTGCCAGGAGGCGCGGTGACGCCTGCGATGTAGGAGACGACCGGCTTGGTGACATTGGCCTTGATGTAGGCAGCGGCCTCTTCTTCGGCACTGCCGCCGATCTCGCCGATCATCACGATGGCTTCGGTCTGCGGATCGTTCTGGAACATCTCCAGGATGTCGATGAAGTTGGAGCCCGGGATAGGGTCGCCACCGATACCGACGCAGGTGGACTGGCCGAAGCCTTCGTCCGTGGTCTGCTTGACCGCTTCATAGGTCAGGGTGCCGGAGCGCGACACGATACCGACTTTGCCCGGCTTGTGGATGTGACCCGGCATGATGCCGATCTTGCACTCACCCGGGGTGATCACCCCCGGGCAGTTCGGACCTATCATGCGCACGCCGGTTTCCTGCAGCTTCACCTTGACGTCCAGCATGTCCAGGGTCGGGATGCCTTCGGTGATGGTGACGATGAGCTTGATGCCGGCATCGATCGCTTCCAGGATGGCGTCTTTGCAGAACGGAGCCGGGACATAGATGACGGAGGCAGTGGCGCCAGTGGCTTCCACGGCATCACGCACAGTGTTGAATACCGGCAGGCCCAGGTGAATGGTGCCACCCTTGCCTGGCGACACGCCGCCGACCATCTGGGTGCCGTAGGCAATCGCCTGTTCGGAGTGGAAAGTACCCTGGCCGCCGGTGAAGCCCTGGCAGATGACCTTGGTATCTTTGTTGATCAGAACGCTCATTATTTGGCCTCCGCTGCTTTAACCACTTGCTGCGCTGCGTCAGTCAGACTCTTGGCGGCGATGATGTTGAGGCCGCTTTCGGCCAGTTTCTGGGCACCCAGTTCGGCATTGTTGCCTTCCAGACGCACCACGACGGGCACCTTGACGCCCACTTCCTTGACCGCGCCTATGATGCCTTCGGCAATCATGTCGCAGCGCACTATGCCGCCGAAGATATTGACCAGTACGGCTTGCACCTTGCTGTCAGACAAAATGATCTTGAAGGCCTCGGTCACGCGCTCCTTGGTGGCGCCACCGCCGACATCCAGGAAGTTGGCCGGTGAGCCGCCGTGCAGGTTGACGATGTCCATGGTACCCATGGCCAGACCCGCGCCGTTGACCATGCAGCCGATGTTGCCATCCAGCGCCACATAGTTCAGCTCCCACTGGGCGGCGTGCGCCTCGCGGGGGTCATCCTGGGAGGGATCGTGCATCTCGCGCAGCTTGGGCTGACGGTACATGGCGTTGGCGTCGATGTTGATCTTGCCGTCCAGGCAATGGAGGTTGCCCTTGTCGGTGATCACCAGCGGGTTGATCTCCAGCAGCGCGAAGTCGCAATCCTGGAACATCTTGCCCAGACCCATGAAGATCTTGGTGAACTGTTTGATCTGCTCGCCGTTGAGGCCCAGTTTGAAGGCCAGTTCGCGGGCCTGATAAGCCTGCGGGCCTACCAGGGGATCGATGGCCGCCTTGTGAATGAGCTCAGGGGTCTCGTGGGCAATCTTCTCGATGTCCACGCCACCTTCGGTAGAGGCCATGAACACCACGCGGCGGCTGCTGCGATCGACCACGGCGCCCAGGTAGAGCTCCTTGGCGATGTCGGTGCAGGATTCCACCAGGATCTTGGTGACCGGCTGACCATTGGCATCAGTCTGGTAAGTGACCAGATTCTTGCCGAGCCAGTGTTGGGCAAAGGCACGGATCTCATCCTTGCTCTTGGCCAGTTTGACGCCGCCCGCTTTACCGCGGCCACCGGCGTGCACCTGGCACTTGACGACCCACATGTTGCCGCCAATCTTGTCGGCAGCTTCCGCCGCTTCTTGCGGGGTAGCGCAAGCATAACCTTCGGAGACCGGCAGGCCATATTTGGCAAACAGCTGTTTTGCCTGATATTCATGCAAATTCATGATGTTCTATCCGTGTTGTCGTTATATCCGTTGGGGTGTTTCTCAATGCCCCTGCGATAGGGGCCCGGACAGGCCCCTATATTCTTGTGTGATCAGACGTCCAGCAGCAGACGGGTCGGATCTTCCAGCAACTCCTTGATGGAGACCAGGAAGCCCACCGACTCACGACCGTCGACGATACGGTGATCGTAGGAGAGGGCCAGGTACATCATCGGCAGGATTTCCACCTGGCCGTTTACCGCCATCGGGCGGTCCTGGATCTTGTGCATCCCCAGGATGGCGCTTTGCGGCGGGTTGATGATCGGCGTGGACATCAGGGAACCGAACACACCACCGTTGGTGATGGTGAAGTTGCCACCGGTCAGCTCATCGACGGTCAGTTTGCCGTCGCGGCCCTTGCCGGCCAGCTCCTTGATGGCTTTTTCGATGTCGGCCAGGCTCATGCTGTCGCAATCGCGCAGTACCGGCGTCACCAGGCCACGGGGGGTGGAGACGGCGATGCTGACATCGAAGTAGTTGTGATAGACGACGTCATCACCGTCGAGCGCCGCATTCACTTCCGGGTAGCGCTTGAGGGATTCGACCACGGCCTTGACGTAGAAGGACATGAAGCCCAGCTTGATGCCGTGTTTCTTCTCGAAGATCTCGCCGTACTGCTTACGCAGCTTCATGATCGGCGCCATGTTGATCTCGTTGAAGGTAGTCAGCATGGCGGTGGTGTTCTTGGCCTCCAGCAGACGCTCGGCGATGCGCTTGCGCAGGCGGGTCATGGGCACGCGCTTCTCGGTGCGCGCCGCCAGCGGTGCCACCGCGGCGACCGGGGCAGCGGCCACCGGCGCGGCGGCAGGCTTGTTACCGCCCTTGATAAAGGCTTCCACGTCTTCCTTGGTGATGCGACCACCCTTGCCGGTGCCGCTGAGTTTGGCGACGTCGATGGCATGTTCGGCCACCAGACGGCGCACCGAGGGGCTCAGATCGTCAACCGCGGCATCGGCCGAGGCCTCGACCGGCTTCTCTTTGGTCTCTTCGCCCGCCACGGGGGCAGCCTTGAGCATGGCGATCAGCTGGCGGGAGAGCACGGTCGCCCCTTCGGCCTGCAGGATGTCACCGAGAATACCGGCTTCTGGCGCCGGGACTTCCAGGACAACCTTGTCGGTCTCGATGTCGACCAGTACTTCATCACGGGCAACCAGATCCCCTGGGCGCTTGTGCCAGGTGGCGATGGTGGCGTCGGCCACTGATTCCGGCAGGTCCGGTACCTTGATCTCGATAGTCATGTAATCAGTTCCTTGTTACTTCTTGTTCAGGGCTTAGGCCAGAGTAAGGGCATCTTCCACCAAGGCTTTCTGCTGCTTGGCGTGGACAGACATGTAACCGACCGCGGGTGAGGCGGAGGCCGGACGACCAGCGTAACGCAGGGTAGCACCGGCTTGCAGCACGCCATCGTAGTGATGACGGGTGCTGTACCAGGCTCCCTGGTTCTGCGGCTCTTCCTGGCACCAGACAAAATCGGTGACGTGGGCGTAATCGGCGAGGATGGCGCGCACTTCCGCTTCCGGGAAGGGATAGAGCTGTTCGATGCGCACCAGGGCCACGTCTTGCTGCTCGGCCTTGCGACGGGCATCGAGCAGGTCGTAGTAGACCTTGCCGGAGCAGAACACCACCCGTTTGACCCCTTTCGGATCCAGGGCATCGATCTCGCCGATGGCATTCTGGAAGGTCCCCTCTGCCAGCTCTTCGAGCTTGCTGACCGCCAGCGGGTGGCGCAGCAGGGACTTGGGCGACATCACGATCAGCGGACGACGCATGGGACGGATCACCTGGCGACGCAGCATGTGGTAGACCTGGGCCGGGTTGGAGGGCACACAGACCTGCATGTTGTGCTCGGCACACATCTGCAAGTAGCGCTCCAGACGGGCGGAGGAGTGCTCCGGGCCCTGGCCCTCGTAGCCGTGAGGCAGCAGCATGGTCAGGCCACACATCCGGCCCCACTTCTGCTCACCGGAGGAGAGGAACTGATCGATCACCACCTGGGCACCGTTGGCAAAGTCGCCAAACTGCGCTTCCCAGATGGTCAGACCGGTCGGCTCAGTGGTGGCGTAGCCGTACTCGAACGCCAGCACAGCCTCTTCGGAGAGCACAGAGTCGTACACCTCGAACGGACCTTGTTCGTCACTGATGTTGCACAGCGGGGTATAGGTGCTGGCATCTTTCTGGTTGTGCAGTACCGCATGACGGTGGAAGAAGGTGCCACGGCCGGAATCCTGCCCAGTGATGCGGATGCGAGAACCCTTGTCGACCAGGCTGGCGTAGGCCAGGGTCTCGGCGAAACCCCAATCCAGCAGCTTGTCGCCGGCGGCCATGGTGCGCCTGTCTTCATAAATCTTCTCGACCTGACGCTGCAACTGATGCGCCACCGGATACTGGCTGACCCGTTCACCCAAGGATTTGAGTTCGTCGAGGGGCAGACCGGCGTCATAGGGCATGGCCCAGTCGTGACCCAGATACGGGGACCAGTCGACGGAGTGCAGCTCCATAGGGCGCCACTCTTTGACCACCCGCTCCCCCTTGTCCAGGGCATCGCGGTACTCGTTGACCTGAGCCGTCGCCAGTTCCTGACTGACGATGCCTTCGGCAACCAGCTGATCGGCGTAGATCTTGCGCGGGGTCGGATGCTGCTTGATCTTCTGGTACATCAAGGGCTGAGTCGCACTCGGCTCGTCGGCCTCGTTGTGACCGTGACGACGGTAGCAGACCAGCTCGATCACCACGTCACGCTTGAAGGTGTTGCGGTAATCCAGGGCAATCTGGGTGACCAGCACCACGGCTTCCGGATCGTCACCATTGACGTGCAGCACCGGGGCCTGAACGGCCTTGGCGATGTCGGTGCAATATTCGGTGGAGCGCACGTCACGCATGTTGGAGGTGGTGAAACCCACCTGGTTGTTGATGACGATGCGCACTGTCCCGCCGACGCCATAGGCACGGGTCTGGGACATGTTGAAGGTTTCCGCCACTACCCCTTGCCCGGCGATGGCCGAGTCACCGTGGATGGTGATGGGCAAGACGCTTGCGCCATCCTTGTCACCCCGTCTGTCCATGCGGGCACGGACGGAGCCGATGACCACAGGGTTGACGATTTCGAGGTGAGAAGGGTTGAAGGCCAGCGCCAGGTGGACGTTGCCACCCGGGGTGGCGAAATCGGAGGAGAAGCCCATGTGGTACTTCACATCCCCGGTGCCCCAGGACTCGCCATGCTTGCCGGCGAACTCGTCAAACAGCTCCTGAGCACGCTTGCCGAGCACGTTGATCAGCACGTTGAGGCGGCCACGGTGGGCCATGCCGATGACGGCTTCCTTGCAACCCTGCTCACCGGCGCGACGGATCAGCTCTTTCAGCATGGGCACCATGGCATCGCCCCCTTCCAGGGAGAAACGCTTGGCGCCGGGGAACTTGGCACCCAGGTATTTTTCCAGCCCTTCGGCGGCGGTCAAGTTCTCGAGGATGCGGGTCTTCTCTTCCAGGCTATAGCTGCCCTTCCCTTCGATGGATTCGAGGCGGTCTTGTAGCCAACGCTTCTCTTCGGTGGAGGTGAGGTGCATATAGTCGGCGCCGATGGAGCCGCAATAGGTCTTCTTGAGCGAGGCGACGAGATCGGAGAGCACCATGGTCTCGCGACCGATGGCGTAGGAACCCACATTGAAGGTGGCCCCCATGTCTGCGCCCTGCAGGTTATGGAAAGCCGGATCGAGTTCGGCAACGGTTTCCCGGGCCCAGAGACCGAGGGGATCCAGCTTGGCGTTCTGGTGACCACGGAAACGGAAGGCATTGATCAGTTGCAGTACCCGCACCTGTTTGGCATCCACTTGCGGATCGGACACGGCGGCACTGAAACGGGAGGGGTCCTTGGCCAGACGACGGAAATAATCGCGGACCTGAGAGTGGGGTTGTTCGACCGCGTGACCATTGACTTGGGGCAGCGAAGCAAAAATGCTGCGCCACTCGTCGGCGACGGATTCGGGATCGTCCAGGAAGGATTCGTACAAATCCTCTATATAGCTTGCATTCGCACCAGCCAGGTGAGATGACTCCAACCAGGCCTTCATCACGCCGTTATGCATGTCTATCCCTTGTACTTCTTGTCACTGCCGCTTGGCAGTTTTTGTAGGGGTCAAACAGCCACCCTTCCAGGGGTTGAGTGGCCATCCAGAGGTCGGGCCCCTGCCCTTGCGGCGGGGCCCTGGCTTATTACACAGCCCGATTAAGCAACATCGACTTGATGTGACCGATGGCCTTGGTCGGGTTCAAGCCCTTGGGACAAACGCTCACGCAGTTCATGATGCCGTGGCAACGGAAGACGCTGAAGGCATCATCCAGATTGCCCAGACGCTCGGTCGCTGCACTGTCGCGGCTGTCGGCCAACCAGCGGTAGGCGGCGAGCAGGCCAGCGGGGCCGATGAACTTATCCGGGTTCCACCAGAAGGAGGGGCAAGAGGTCGAGCAGCAGGCACAGAGGATGCATTCGTACAGGCCGTCGAGCTTGGCACGCTCTTCAGGGGATTGCAGGTGCTCACGCACGGGCGGCAATTTATCTTCATTGATGAGGAAGGGTTTCACCTTCTCCCACTGGGTGTAGAACTGGGTCATGTCTATCACCAGATCCCGGATCACCGGCAGGCCTGGCAAGGGGCGGATCACCACCTTGCTACCCTTCTTCAGCAGATCCGACAGCGGGGTGATACAGGCAAGACCGTTCTTGCCATTCATGTTGATGCCGTCCGATCCACAGACCCCTTCGCGGCAAGAGCGGCGGAAGGACAAGGTGGGATCCAGCTCTTTCAACTGGATCAGTGCATCGAGCACCATCATGTCGGAACCTTCAGGAATATCAAGACGATAATCCTTCATATGGGGGGCGTTATCAACGTCCGGGTTATAGCGATATACCGAGAATGTGACGTTCATTGTGCTTTGCTCCGCAATCAATATGTCCACGCCTTCGATGAGAGATGGGAATGCCTCCCACCCCTTCACAGACCGGCCAGGCGTGGCTCCGCAATCAGCAGGTCCACGGCTCCGATGAGGGCTGGGAATGCCTCCCACCTCTTCACAGTCCGGCCAGGCATGGCTCCGCAATCAGCAGGCCAACGGCTTCGATGAGAGATAGGAATGCCTCCCATCTCTTCACAGACCGGCCAGGCCTGGCTCCGCAATCAGTAAGTCCGCACCTTGGGTGGGAATGCCTCGCGAGTTTTCGGAGACATATTGACCGCGCGACGGGTCATGGACTCAGTGTCCGGATGGTAGAGGCTGTGGCACAGCCAACCCTCATCGTCACGCTCCGGGAAGTCGAAGCGGCTGTGGGCGCCCCGGCTCTCGGTACGGAAGTTAGCCGCAACCGCAGTGGCAAACGCCGTCTCCATCAGGTTGTCCAGCTCCAGACATTCGATGCGCTGGGTGTTGAACTCCTTGGAGGTGTCATCCAGACGGGCATTTTTGAGACGCTCGCGGATGCGCTTCAGCTCGGCCAGCCCTTCTGCCATGGCATCCCCTTCGCGGAACACCGAGAAGTTGCGCTGCATGCAGTCCTGCAGGTCCTTGCGGATCTGGGCGGGATCTTCGCCATCACGGTTGGCTTCCCAACGATTGAAGCGGGTCAAGGCAGCCTCTAGATCGGCTTCTGACGCCTCGCGGCCATGCTCCATGTCGCCCAGGGTATTGACCAGGTGAATACCGGCTGCGCGGCCGAACACGATGAGATCCAGCAGGGAGTTGCCGCCCAGACGGTTGGCACCGTGTACGGAGACGCAAGCGATTTCACCCACGGCGAACAGACCGACCACGGGCACGTCATTGCCGTCCTTGTCCTGACTCAGACACTGACCATTCACGCTGGTCGGCACGCCGCCCATCATGTAGTGGCAGGTCGGGATGACAGGGACAGGCTCGACGACCGGATCCACGTGGGCGAAGGTACGCGACAGCTCGCAGATACCTGGCAGACGAGATTCGAGCACCTCTTTGCCCAGATGATCCAGCTTGAGCTTGACGTGCGGACCCCAGGGGCCATCGCAGCCACGGCCTTCACGGATCTCGATCATGATGGAACGGGCCACCACGTCACGACCGGCCAGGTCTTTGGCGTTGGGGGCATAACGCTCCATGAAGCGCTCACCGTCTTTGTTGAGCAGGTAACCGCCTTCACCACGGCACCCTTCGGTGACCAGCACCCCTGCTCCGGCGATACCGGTGGGGTGGAACTGCCAGAACTCCATGTCCTGCACACCGACCCCGGCGCGCAGCGCCATGCCGACACCGTCACCGGTGTTGATGTGGGCATTGGTGGTGGACTGGTAGATGCGACCGGCACCGCCAGTGGCGAGCACGGTGGCCTTGGCCTTGAAGTAGACGACTTCGCCGCTCTCCATGTCGATGGCGGTGCAGCCAACGATGTGGCCGTCCTGGTTCTTGACCAAGTCCAGGGCATACCACTCGGAGAAGACGGTGGTCTTGCTCTTCACGTTCTGTTGATAGAGGGTGTGCAGCAGGGCGTGACCGGTACGGTCTGCCGCAGCAGCAGTACGGGCGGCCTGCTCACCACCGAAATTCTTGGACTGGCCGCCGAAGGGGCGTTGATAGACACGGCCGTTATCGAAGCGGGAGAAGGGCAAGCCCATGTTCTCCAGCTCGTAGACAGCTTCCGGGCCCGTCTTGCACATGTATTCGATGGCTTCCTGATCACCGATGTAATCGGAACCTTTGACCGTGTCATACATGTGCCACTGCCAGTTGTCGTCATGGGCGTTGCCCAGCGCAACCGTGATACCGCCCTGGGCGGATACGGTATGAGAGCGAGTCGGGAACACCTTGGACAGCAAGGCACAGCTCTTGCCAGATTGGGCGATTTGCAGCGCGGCGCGCATGCCAGCGCCACCGGCGCCAATCACCACGGCATCAAATTCACGAGTTGGAATAGTCACCTTATACACCCCACAGCACGACGAACGCCGTCATCAGATAGACAAACAAGACCACTACCAGGGCAAATTGCAGCGCGCCCCGCAGACCTACCGGCTTGATATAGTCGGTCAGCACCTGCCACAGACCGATCCAGGCATGGATCAGCACAGAGAACAGGGCCAACAGGGTGAACACCTTGGTGAAGGTACTGGCGAAGAAGCCGACCCAAACGTCATAGGTGATGTCGTTGAAGGCGACGAATCCCACCAGATAGAGGGTGTAAAACGTCATGATGAGAGCGGTGGCGCGGATCAGGATGTAATCGTGAACGCCGCTGCGCCCGAAGGTTGCAGAATTGGTTACCATACCAGTACTCCCGCCAATACCGCCAAAACGCCGGTGATCACGAAGGCCACACGGGCGCTCTGTGAGCCGGATTCCAACTCTTCCCAATAGCCCATATCCATGATCAGGTGACGTATACCAAGCACGATGTGGTAGGCGAGCGCCGTCAGGATCCCCCAGAACACGAGTTTGACCAGGATGTTGTCCAGGATGGACATCACTGTGTCAAAACCCTCGGGAGAGGAAAGGGAAGTACCAAGCATCCACAGCAAGATGGAAAGCGCCACAAAGGTGATCACCCCTGAGACACGATGCAAGATGGAAGCGATGGCGGTGACAGGAAAGCTGATAGTCTGTAGGTCGAGGTTTACAGGTCTCTGTTTATTTTTCACGGCTTTGCCCACTCAGCTCCATTGAGCACGTTAGTTATTGTTTTCACAAACTATTGAGGGCACGGAGTGGCATTTGTTAGGTTTTTGTTACCAAAACAACTCGGAAAAGCCAAAAATAACATTTTCATTATCACATCTGGCTTTGCGAAAGCGTTTCAAACACCGACAGCCATCACCCACGAGGCGCAGTATATCGGCGGGCTTAACCAATGACAATCAAATAGCTACAAAGAAAACCCAAAACCGTAAACCAGATCTCACATCCTGTTTAACAAGGCATTAATGATCATTCAGCAAAATTGACAAGGAGGGGGATCTCTGGTTCAAATAAGGCGCTCCAGCCGCCCCCCGGGGAAGAAAAGGGTGAGAAACCCTTTTGCCTGAGTCATCAATCTCGTAATAGAGTACGACTGGAACTAATTATAAAAGAGCAAAGGAGACGTGCTATGGCTGATAAAATAGCCACCCTACACTTACCCGGAAAAGAGCCGGTCGAACTGCCGATCCTGTCCGGAACCCTGGGACCCGATGTGATTGACGTCAGAAAATTGGGCGCTCAGGGCTATTTCACCTTCGACCCCGGCTTTATGGCCACAGGTTCTTGTAAATCCTCCATTACTTACATCGATGGCGATCAGGGTGTCTTGCTGCACCGTGGTTACCCCATTGCCCAGTTGGCCACCCAAGCTAGCTATCTGGAAGTCTGCTACATATTGCTCTACGGCGAAGCGCCGACCAAGGCCCAGTATGCCGAGTTCGAACGCATGGTCATGCGCCATACCATGGTCCATGAACAGATCGTTTACTTCTTCCGCGGTTTCCGCCGTGATGCCCACCCCATGGCCATCATGTGTGGTGTGGTCGGTGCCCTGTCCGCCTTCTATCATGACGCCCTGGACATCAACAACGAACAGCACCGCGAGATCTGCGCCTTCCGCCTGCTCTCCAAGATGCCGACCCTGGCTGCCATGAGTTACAAATACTCGGTCGGCCAGCCCTTCATGCATCCGCGCAACGGCCTCTCCTATGCGGGCAACTTCCTGCATATGATGTTTGGGGTGCCGACCGAAGAGTACAAGGTCAACCCCATCGTCGAGCGCGCCATGGATCGCATCTTTACCCTGCATGCGGATCACGAGCAGAACGCCTCCACCTCTACCGTGCGACTGGCGGGCTCCTCTGGCGCCAACCCCTTCGCCTGTATCTCCGCCGGGATCGCCTCCCTGTGGGGTCCGGCCCACGGTGGTGCCAACGAAGCCTGTCTCAAGATGCTCGAAGAGATTGGCTCCGTGGATCGCATCCCCGAGTTCATCGAGAAGGCCAAGGACAAGAACGATCCTTTCCGCCTCATGGGCTTTGGTCATCGGGTCTACAAGAACCACGATCCCCGTGCCCAGGTCATGCGTCAGACCTGCCACGAGGTACTCGAAGAGCTGCAGATCAAGGATCCGCTGCTGGCCGTGGCCATGGAGCTGGAACGCATTGCGCTGTCCGACCCCTACTTCATCGAGAAGAAGCTCTACCCGAACGTGGACTTCTACTCCGGTATCATCATGAAGGCCATCGGCATCCCGATCACCATGTTCACCGTGATCTTCGCCATGTCCCGTACCATCGGCTGGATTGCCCACTGGAACGAGATGCTGTCTGATCCGGATCAGAAGATTGGCCGCCCGCGTCAGCTCTATGTCGGCGCGTCCGAGCGCGAATTCACTCCTCTGGAGCAGCGCTGATCAGCGCAATCCACATCGGGTGATCAACAAGGCGGTCATTGACCGCCTTTTTTTTTCGCGTTTTAATCCTCGCTTGAATTTGTCAACGAGGCCCTATCCCATGAAATTCCCCGTTCTCGCCGCCGCCCTGATCCTGACCGGTTGCCAACAGGCCCCTGCCCCTCAGGGTGAGACCCTCTTCGTCAATGCCGCCCTGGTGCCCTGCACCGGAGTCGCCCCCATGCAGTGCATGCAGGTCAAAGAGAGCAAGGATCAGGACTGGACGCTGTTTTACAGCCATATTCAAGGCTTTACCTTCGAGCCCGGCTATCTGTACGAGCTGAAGATTGCCAAGTTCAAGGTCGATAATCCCCCCGCCGATGCCCCCAACATCCGCTACGAGCTGTTGCAGATGGTGAGCAAGCAAGCGGCTGATTGAGCCCCATCGTGCATAGAAAAAGGCCGCTTTCGCGGCCTTTTTTCATGCTGACATCCAGGCTATCTGACTCAGCTCTTGTTCTCTTCGTGGGCGGAGAACTCAGCCATGAAGGCTTCGGCCCGCTCGACCATGCGGGTCGAGCCCACGAAGTAAGGGGTACGCTGATGCAGGGCGGTCGGTTGTATGTCCATGATGCGACGGAAACCGTCAGAGGCCTTGCCGCCGGCCTGCTCCACCAGGAAGGCGAGCGGGTTGCACTCATAGAGCAGACGCAGTTTGCCGTTGGGTGAGTTGGTGCCGGACGGATAGATGTAAATGCCACCCTTGAGCAGGTTGCGGTGAAAGTCCGATACCAAGGATCCGATATAGCGGGCGGTATAGGGTCTGTGGGTTGCCTCGTCCAGCTCCTGACAATACTTGAGGTACTTCTTCACGCCGTCCGGGAACTTGATGTAGTTACCCTCGTTGATGGAGTAGATCTTGCCCTCTTGAGGGACGCGCATGTTCTCGTGGGAGAGGCAGAAGCAGCCGATGGAGGGATCATAGGTAAAGCCGTTGACCCCGAACCCAGTGGTATAGACCAACATGGTGGAGGAGCCATAGACCACATAGCCAGCTGCAACCTGTTGATGGCCCGGTTGCAGGAAGTCATTCAGATGCACTGGCGTGCCTGGTTCGCTGACCCGGCGGTAGATGGAGAAGATGGTGCCGACCGAGACATTGACGTCTATGTTGGAGGAGCCATCCAGGGGGTCGATCAGCACCACATATTTGGAGTGCGCCGAGAGGGCCGAATCGAAGGCGACGAAGTCCTCCTCCTCCTCGGACGCCATGCCACACACCTCTCCCCTCGCTTCCAAGGCCGCCTTGAAGCGCTCGTTGGCGTAGACATCCAGCTTCTGCTGCTCTTCACCCTGCACATTTTCGGCGCCGACCGACCCCATGATGTCGGCCAGGCCCGCCTTGTTGATCTCCCGGTTGACCACCTTGGCTGCGAGGCGAATGGAGCTGAGCAAGGAGCTGAGTTCGCCGGTCGCGGTCGGATAGTCCGCCTGTTTTTTGACGATGTACTCACCCAGGGTGATCATGTTCTTCATTATGTTTCCTTTGAGCGTTTCCGTTGGCGTTGGCGTTGAAAACGTTTGCAGGGCCGCACAAAAAAAGTGCCGAGCCCGGCATCGTTGTTATGTAACCCAATGTAACGTTGAAAATTTGTTTTTGCAGCGAATTAACTCGTTGAAATTATGTTCAAAACTGCCAATCACATGGCGCTAAATCCCGTTTAAATCACTAATTTCAGGGCAGCATTCCCTAGTTAATTCGCTGTGATACATCTCGAGCCCTTGATGACGACGCTTCTTCGTCACCCAGGCCGCCTCTGCGCCTTCCCCTGCCCGGCTGGCTGGCGACTTGCCGCCGTCCGCCGGATGTGAAGGCCATCGGCATCGGCTCCCCCCTTGAGCTTTCCCCATGGATATCGCACACTGGGGTCGCTTTGGAAGCATAAAAAACATAAGGATATTCAATGAAGAAGACCCTCATTGCAGGGGCTGTGCTCGCCCTGTTCTCACTGCCGGCCCTGGCGGCTCAGGTTCCCTATGGAACCAAGTTGCTCCCCCCTGACCAGCAGACCTTTGTCCGCAACATCGGCGCCGAACCCGCCTCCATCGACCCTCAACTGGTGGAGGAGAGTTCCGGTAGCGAAATCGTCAACGACCTGTTTGAAGGCCTCTATACCGTGGATGCGGATGGCAAGCTCAAACCCGCTGGCGCCCTGGGTTACGACATGGATGCCAGCGGCACCGTCTATACCTTCAAACTCAGACCCGATGCCAAGTGGTCCAACGGTGAACCCGTGACGGCGGCAGACTATGTCTATGGCTGGCAGCGGGCGGCAGATCCCAAGACGGCCTCCAACTACGCCTGGTTCATCGAGCTGACCGGGGTGACAGGCGCGAGCGAGGTGCTGGCAGGCAAGCAGCGTCCGGATACCCTGGGGATCAAGGCCATCGACGAGCATACTCTGCAGATCACCCTCAAGGCCCCGGTGCCCTTCTTCCTCAAGACCCTCTCCCACTACACCACCTTCCCGGCCCCCAAGGCGACCATCGCCAAATACGGCCAGGAGTGGGTCAAACCGGGCAATATCGTCTCCAACGGCGCTTTCATGCTCAAGGAGTGGACACCCAACGAGCGGCTGGTTGCCGAGCGCAATCCCAACTACTGGGACAACGCCAATACGGTGCTCAACAAGGTACTCTATCTGGAGATAGTGGCCGATACCGCCGCCTATAACCGCTATCGGGCTGGCAGCCTGCACTACACCAGCTATCCCCTTGAGCAGTATCCCATTTTGAAGAAGTCGACCCCGGATGAGCTGCTCAACGTGCCTATCCTGGCCAGCTATTACTATGTGTTCAACACCCAGCGCAAACCTTTTGACGATCCCCGGGTGCGCAAGGCGCTCTCTCTGGCCATCGACCGTGACACCATCACCGGCAAGATCCTGGGCCAGGGGCAGATCTCCGCTTACAGCTTCACCCCGCCCATCGTTGACGGCTTCGAACTCAAGAAATCGACCAGCGAGCTGATGAGCAAGGAGGAGCGGATCAAGGAGGCCAAGGCGCTGCTGGCCGAGGCTGGTTATGGCCCGGACAAGCCCCTGAATGTGGATATCCTCTACAACACCAACGAGGGTCACAAGAAGATAGCCCTGGCCATCTCCTCCATGTGGAAGCACAACCTGGGCGTCAAGTCCGAGCTCAACAACATGGAGTGGAAGACCATGGTGTCGACCCTCAACGAGGGGGACTTCACCGTGAGCCGCTACTCCTGGAATGGCGACTACAACGATGCCTCCACCTTCCTCGACATCATGACCTCCAGCAGTTCGGCCAACAGCGGCAAATGGGTCAACAAACAATATGATGCCCTGCTCGCCCAGGCCCATAATTCACAAGATCCGGCCGAGCGTAACCAGCTCTACCAGCAGGCCGAAGTGATCCTCGACCAGGAGGCTCCCATCGCCCCCGTCTACTTCTATGTGAAGTCCCGTCTGCTCAAGTCCTTTGTGAAGGGCTACCCCTATCACAATCCGCAGGACTTGGTCTATTCGAAGGACATGTACCTGGTAGCCCAGTAACGGCTCAACCCCGGGTTGACCCTGATACGACACAGCCCCGCATTGCGGGGCTGTTGTTTTAGCGGGCCAGACTAGAGCAAGGGCGCGGCCTTGCGACTGACGATGGGTTTGACCATCAGCTGGGCAACCAGCACCCCGAACAGGGTGAGGCTGCCGCCGACCAGATGATAGGGGGTGAGCGTCTCCCCCAGCAGACTGACCGCCAATAGCGCCGTCATGATGGGTAACAGGTTCATGAAGATAGCCGTGCGGTTGGCACCAAGGCGCGAGATGCCCTGCATCCAGAGCCAGGGGGAGAGGGCCGAGGTGGGGATGCCTGCGTAGAGGATGAGCCAGAGCGCACGGCTATCGGGCAGGGTGCCGTCGCTTAACAGGAAGAAGGGGGTGAGAAACAGCAAGCTGCACAGCACCTGGCCATAGAGCATGGTCCAGCTATCCAGTCCAAGCTGCCAGCGCTTGAGCAACACACTGTAGAGGGCATAGGTGAGCGCCGACATCAACATGTAGAGGGAACCGGCCTGAACACCCTGATGAAGCAGTTGGGCGGGATTGCCCTGCCCCAGCAGCACCAACAGACCGAGCAGGGAGATGAGACCACCGAGCAGGGCGCCCCAGCTGGGTCGTTCATGCAACACCCAGGCGCTGAGCAAGACCGTCAGCAGCGGCGTCAACCCCATCATCAGGCCAATCTCGGTCGCCCCCAGGGTCTGGGCCGCGTAGTAGCCAAAGGTCTGGTTGAGCACCATGCCAAGCAGCGCCAGCATGGCCAGCTTGCCAAAACCGGCCTTGATCCGGGCTCGTTGCCGCCAGGCGGAACGAGCGAGAAAAGGGGTCAGGATCAAGGCGGCCACCAACCAGCGGGACCAGGCCATGGCCGCCGGCGACAACAACCCTACCGACAGCTTGCTGACGATACCGTTACCGGCCCAGATGGCCATGCAGGAGAAGGGAAAGAGAACCGCCAATGGAGGCATGATGTGTGACACCCAGTTAAACAGGCGCTCATTTTAGGAAGCCCTGCCCATGGTGCAAGCGCTATTTCATCCGGTGTGGTGGGATCCGGACTCATACAACCGGGCCATCATGGCGACCGTGCGGTCCAGACAAACCTGGCGAGCCAAGGCGGAAACAATCAGACCCTCCGGGGAGGGTCTGGGCTGCGCATCGCAAAAACGGACTGACAACACTATCAAGCCGCGTCCATGTGCAGACGACCTATCATGGCATTGACCTCGATCACCGTCTGACGATGAGGCAAGTCTGCTTGATTTGGCATCATTAACAGCCCGGACTGGAAGTCGAAGCGGCCACGGCCATGGATATAAATGCGCCCCTTGAAGAAAGTCTTGACGTGCTTTGCCACCATCAGCGGCAGGTATTTTTTAAATACTCTCATCGTTGCAACCTCTATGCAGTTGTACCCGTATGACAGCAGTTTCTGCGAAACGGTTCCCTGAAAAATGAATATTCATCCATGAACAACAAGCTCAAACACTGAAAAAACCAAATGTTATCAGATTGTTTCGAGCGGTATTGTATGAGGTCCTGACAACCAGAGCAAGTTGCCTTTGTCCTCTTTCCATTCGATACAAGCCAGCCCCGAGGTCGCAAACATGGGCGCCCCTGCTGCCGGACTCAGCATCTGTACCAGATAACCCACCAGAGGCAGATGGCTCACCATGAGGATGCTGTCATGCTGCTCGGCCAGGGCGGTGAGATAGCTGGCCACCAGGGTAGGATCACCGTAAGGAGTGATGTCGCCACTCTCCTCAACCTTGCTCGGGGTTGGCAGCACCTGGCTGATTGTCTGCCAGGTCTGACGCGCCCGCAGGTAGTTGCTGTGAATGACCAACCCAAGGCCCGCGTCCAATTGAGGAGCCAGCCAGCGTGCCATGTGCAGTGACTCGGCAATCCCTTGTTCAGTCAGGGGACGCTGTTCATCGGTTTTCGCATTCATGCCAGCCTGGCCATGACGCATGATATAAATCTTCATTACAACCTCACCCTGTCGGGCCTGTTTTAACGGCGGGGGGATCTTACCCCGCTCTGCATGGGGAAACAATTGCGCTACCTCTCAGAAAAGGGTTTGCCCATCCTCTATCCGAGGTCGATAATCATCTTTAAATTCAAATAAATCCAACATGAGTCAGCGCCGATGAGCCCCTACGCCAGCCCGAATGACCACAGGCAATATCACTATCTGGAGCTGGCCAACCGGCTCAAGGTACTCCTCATTTGCGACCCTGAGACCGATAAATCGGCGGCCTCGCTGGCGGTCAATACCGGCCATTTCGACGATCCGAGTGATCGTCAGGGCATGGCCCATTTCCTCGAGCATATGCTGTTTCTTGGTACTCGTACTTATCCCAAACCGGGCGAATACCAGCAGTTCATGAGTCGCCACGGCGGCAGCAACAACGCCTGGACCGGCACCGAGTTCACCAACTTCTTCTTCGACATCGACAATGACTATTTCGAACAAGGGTTGGCGCGCTTTTCCCAGTTTTTCATCTGCCCCACCTTCGCACCCGAATGGGTCGATAAGGAGCGCAACGCCGTCGACTCCGAATATCGGCTCAAGCTGATGGATGATGTGCGTCGCAGCTATCAGGTGCACAAGGAGACGGTCAACCCGGCTCACCCCTTCTCCAAGTTCTCGGTCGGCAATCTCGACACCCTGGCGGATCTGCCTGGGCGCAGTTTGCACAGTGACCTCATAGGGTTCTACGAACAGCACTACAGTGCGGATCGCATGGCTTTGGTGATGCTCTCTCCCGAGTCTATTCCTGACCAATTAACTTGGTGTGAACACTTCTTCGGCCCCATCCTGGATCGCAATCTGGGGATCCCGACCGTGGATGTGCCCCTCTATCGACTCGAGGATCTGGGACTGTGCATCGAACAGACCCCGGTCAAGGAGAGCCGCCGCCTGAGCCTCACGTTTCCCCTGCCACCTGTCGATGCCTATTACGACAAGAAGCCGCTTACCTTCCTGAGTCACCTCATCGGCTACGAGGGGGATGGCAGTCTGCTCTCCCTGCTCAAAGAAAAAGGCTGGGTCAATCAGCTGGCCGCCGGTGGCGGGGTGAGCGGCAGCAACTTCAAGGACTTTGGCATCAACTTCGGCCTGACCCCCATGGGGGTTGAGCATGTGGACGACATCATCACGCTGCTGTTTGGCTACCTCAAGCTCGTCAAGCAAGAGGGGTTGGCCCCATGGCGATACGAGGAGAAGCAGCGGGTGCTCGAATCGGCATTCCGCTTCCAGGAGCGCGGCAAGGCGCAAGATACCGTCTCGGGGCTGGTGCTCAATCTCTTCATCTACCAGCCACAAGACTTGCTCCATGGCGACTACATGATGCGCGAGTATGACGAGGCGCTGATCGCCCGCCTGCTCGCCAAGCTGACCCCGCATAACCTGAGGATGACCCTCATTGCCCCCGAGCTTGCCACGGACCGCCTCGCCCGCTGGTATCAGACCCCCTACAAGGTGAGCCTGATACCGGAGGCGGACAAGATCCGCTGGCAGCAGAGCGAACCCGATGCCGCCCTGCGCCTGCCCGAGCCCAATCCCTTCATCGCCACTCGGCTGGAAGCCAGGGTGCCAGCGCTGGCCACCGACTTGCCCACCTGCCTCATCGACAGGCCAGGTTTTCGACTCTGGCACCTCCATGAGCACCAGTTCAGCGTGCCCAAGGGCAACCTCTACATCGCCATCGACAGTGAGCATGCGGTCAAGAGC
This sequence comes from Aeromonas sp. BIGb0405, assembly GCF_024807335.1. Lineage (NCBI taxonomy): Bacteria > Pseudomonadati > Pseudomonadota > Gammaproteobacteria > Aeromonadales > Aeromonadaceae > Aeromonas > Aeromonas sp. BIGb0405. Next base: position 391,839 of record NZ_JANUEP010000003.1, on the reverse strand, counting down.
CCGCGCCACATTGCCATGGCGCGGCTCGCCGTCGAGCTATTGTGCGATCACCTCAACGCCCTCACCTACCCGGCCGAGCTGGCGGGGCTGGGTTACCAGATGTATGCCCATCAAGGGGGCTTCACCATCACCCTGAGTGGTTTCTCCGACAAGCAGGCGCTGTTGCTCGACATGATCCTCGCCAATCGCACCCTGGGCTATCCGGATCCGGCGCGCTTTGCCGCCATCAAGCAGCAGCTCATCCGCAACTGGGAGAATCAGGCCAAGACCAGGCCCATCAATCAGCTGTTCAACCAGCTCACCAGTTTGCTGCAACCCAACAATCCCCCCTTCGAGCAGTTATTGCGTCACCTGCGCGAGGTCGAGATTGATGAGATGCCAGCCTTCGTGCAACAGCTGTTCAGCCAGGTCCATGTCGAGACCCTGGTACACGGCGACTGGCAGGAGAGCGAAGCCCTGGCCCTGGCCGCTCTGCTCGAGCGCCACCTCGCCCCTTATAGCCAGCCGAGCGCGGAGACCCGCCGTCCCCTGATCTCCATTCAGGACAGGGGCACCCTCATTCGCGAGCATGGTTGCGAACACGAAGACTCGGCGCTGCTGGTCTACTACCAGTCCCGCACTACCCGCGCCCGGGATCTGGCCTGTTTTACCCTGGCCAACCACATCATGTCCTCCACCTTCTTCCACGAGCTGCGCACCCGCCAACAACTCGGTTATGTGGTGGGGGCCGGTAATCTGCCCCTCAATCGCCATCCCGGCCTCATCTTTTATATACAGTCGCCGGTGGCCGGGCCCCAGGTGCTGCTCGATGCGGTGGAGGAGTTCATCGATCTCTTCCCGCTGGCCATGCTCGAATTTAGCGAGCAGCAGTGGCAAGAGAGCAAGCGCGGCCTGCAGGCCCAGCTGTCCGAACGCGATGCCAACCTGCGCAGCCGTGGCCAGCGCCTCTGGGTCAGCATAGGCAACAAGGATCTCGGCTTCGATCAGCGCGAACAGGTCTGCGAGGAGGTGGGCAACCTCAGCCGCGCCGATCTGGTGCGCTTTATCACCCAGTTGCGCTCACGTACCTCGGACAGGTTGATCCTCTGCAGCTATGGCCTGGGCCATGAGCACGACGAGCGCATCACCGGCCAGTTCATCGACGATACCAGCGCCTTTCGCCTCAATGCCCTGACCTTCGAGGCCTGATCCCGCTGAGCCGCTGGACGCCCGACCAAGAAAAAGCCGACCCAAGAGGGTCGGCTGGAAATACCACCATAAAGACGACCTGGGTCGCCAAACGTGAACATGAGCGTGAAAATCAGGCACTGGGGCGAGTCGGCCTGGGCCATTGCCAGCAGTGATTGAGAAACAGGATCATCTTACTCACAACCTGTACTGCCCCGTTGATCTACATCAAAAGAGCTAAAAAAGAGGGGGCATGGTCCAGGACCTTGCCCCCTCTTCTCGTCAATCTGCCTGCCAGATCACAAAGCGGCCATCTGTTCGCAGAGATGACTCAACCACGACGGGTCAGTCGATAAGCCACTTCATCAAAATAGGAGAGCTGACCTGCCATGACCCTGGGGTGATCCTGTTCGCTGCGTCTGCCCAGCACCTCGACCCTGAACGTTCTTTCAAACAGGGCGCGCACCGCCAACTCCCCCACCGAGAAAGGAGGTTGCTCCTGCTGTTCGGGCTGATACTCCAGGGTGATGAGCAGCACCTCCCCCCCCGCCACCATCAGGCGCGCCATCAAGTCGGCGTAATCCTGGCGCATGGCAGTGGGCAAGGCGATGAGCGCTGCCCTGTCATAGGCGAGCCGATAGCGGTGATCCAAGGATGCCGCGGCGAAGAAGTCACCCTGATGAAGGGCTATCTCGCCACTCAGATGGCGCCGGTAAGGACCCAGCACATCTTGCTGGACGCCAAGCCCCTGCTCCTCAAAGAACTGGCTGACGGCAAGCTGCGATAACTCGAAGCCATGCACGGCATGGCCCTGACGGCTAAGCCAGACCATGTCGGCAGACTTGCCACAGAGCGGCACCAACACAGGTCCCTGCTCGGGGCTGCCCTGCCAACAATCTTGCAGGAAGGGATTCACATCTGCCTGATGAAATCCGATCCGGTTCTCTTCCCAACGCTTGTGCCAGAATGCGGCTTCCATCACTTCTCTCCTTCTCTCGATAGCGTTTTACTATCACCACTTAGGGCAACGGGTGCAAGCGCCATGGCCCCGCAGATCCCCTTTTTACAAGTCAAACGATGGCGAAATAAAAACGCCGCCGGCGTCGTTTTGACAGTGAGTGACGCGCCCTGAAGGGGTTGGGCAATCCACCCATAAGCTTCCATGGCGCCCGCCACAATGGATATCAGGCATACGTCTGGGCACTCAACATTGCGGCCTGGCTAGCGGCCTCTATCTGCGCCCTGACGTGCGCAAAGGAGGGCCGTAACGCCAGTTCATCAACCAAGCAGGCTTGCACCAATTGCTGAAGTGGCAACAGCACGGCGGCCTCGACGTTGCTGCGGGCAACCAGCTCCTCGAGCAGGCAACCAAAGGCCCTGATCTCTATCCGCTCCAGCCGGGCAGCCAGCACGCCGCTTTCTCTGTCGTAACAAGAGGCGGCGCCAAAATCCCCGAGCAGCACCCGCCCCTGCTGACCATGCAACAGGTTGTGACCATAAAGATCCCCGTGCAGGATCCCTCTTTCATGGAGGTGCTGCGCGGCAGAAGCCACGCCCTGCGCCATGGCGATCAGGGCGGCCGGGGTGAGCGACAACCCTGCGGGGTAGACGTCGCGGGTGCAGGAGTCCAGGCTAGGCGGCCCCGCCAGATTGACAAAATCGGGGTCTATCAGTGTCATCACCAACGCCGGTATGCCGGAGGGGTGACTGCCGACTCGGCCCGTTACCCCGATGAGATGGGGATGCCTGCCTGCGGCCAGGGAGACCGCCATCTCGCAGCGAGGCAGGCCATCGCTGGTCACGGCCCCCTTGAACAGCTTGACCGCCACTGCCTTCGTTCCTTCATCCGTATCAAGCTCTGCGCGGTGGATAACGCCAGATGCCCCCTGCCCCAGTTGCTCCCCCAGCGTCAACGCCTGCCAGGGGATCTCGGCGGCGGTTGCCCTGTTGCCAAGCTGGTACTCCCATTCATCGGCAAAGGGATTGCCTGCATAGGCCAGCCAGGCGAGGCGCGGCAAATCGAGCAACCACTCGGGAAACGCCTCCAGCCGGTTGGCGGCGATGCGCAGCAGTTCCAAACGGCGGCAGTTGCCAAGGCTCGCTGGCAGCTCTTGCAGCCGGTTGCCCGCCAGCATCAGCTTTTGCAGGGCGGCGCATTGACCCAATGTGTCGGGAAGCCGTTCAATGGCGTTGTCGGTCAGAATAAGCCAGCGCAGTGTGGTGGGCAGTGATTTCGGGGATACCACTTCGATCCGGTTGGCCTTGAAACCCACCATAGTGAGCGACGGGCAGCGTCCCAACACCTCGGGCAACTCGGTAAAGCGGTTCTCGGAGCAGAAGAGGATACGAAGCCGTTTGCACTCGGCCAACTCATCGGGCAGTTCGCTCAGCTGGTTGCCGGTCAGATCCAGCACCTCCAGGGTCTCTTTGAGGCTGAGGATCTCGGGGGGGAAAACCGCGAGGTTTTCACAAAGCTTGAGGTGGCGGGCGCCGCCAAGCTCACCCGCGCGCAACTGTTCCAGGGTATGCATAGCCGTTTCTCAAATATTGGTGACCCAGCCTGATGGCGCAACGTTGCCATCAGAGCGCGCCGAACCTGCGTCCAGCGGTTTTAAAGGGGGGCATTATAGAGAATTCGGGGCGCAGATCGTCCCTTTTGTTCCTTTGGTAACGGGGCATGGCGATCAGTAACACCACCCCCATCGGATTGACGAAACACCTAGGCTGCAATAAACGCAGTCCATTGCGCCGTTTTCAAAGCGGCTTTTGGGCAAGGTATAAGAAGCCAAATTAGCGGTGCGATTCACGTTGTTCACTTGAATTGTTAGGCTGTGCTTGCCGGGAATATGCACTCAAACTCTTGAAAGACGACAGGCATGTCAGGCTGAGGCGCATAGCCAGTTCCTTGGAGTTCATGATGGTAATAGTCCCAGTGAGCCTTGTACCACCAGTCGAGGGAGCCATCCCCCTCACCTTCAACGCTTGCATGAGTCTCAGTGATCTCATTGAGCGGCAAGATATGCACTTTGATTGTGCGAATAATGCATACGGCCTTACCGTTCCAGTCCGTCACGATATTCAGATCGCCAATCTGGGGCAACGCCTCATCGCTGCTTTCAAATGACCACAATGATGGTGATGTTGCGCGTTTTTTACCGGTCAAGACTAGCTGAGCACATTCATTGGCGTCCGGCTCGTTGTCGCAGAAATGCCAAGCTGCGGGTGCATCGGTGGAGGATCGTGAAGGCGCGGGCTGGCGAGCAAGGTAATCGTCCCACATGAGCTTTATTGATGGATGCATAAGAGTGTCTTACCTGCCTAACGTCAAGTGAACCGGCAGAGCGGAGCCAGCCTGCCGGCGGAGCGGTTTGCAGTGGGCGTAAAATTGCGAAGCAATGCTCCATTGCAAACTGTCCAGTTAAACGACTGGTTATGCGGCACATTGGCCCACTACGGAGAACCTCAACCAGACGTTTTCGCTACTTTTGCTTTCGGCGTAGCCACTCTGCCGCGACCTCGCCCATTGTCTTGGGCTTTCCATTCTTTATCCAAGCCATAAATTCACGGTCAAATTTAAAACCGGGACCGCATGAATCTATTAAAAATCGGCGTACGTTCTGTGTGTTCCGGTAGGTATTGGTCACCGGAGTTTTAATTGTGATTTGATCACGATGCCAGTCGAAATTGTTCATTCCTAGCTCCTGACTCTCCATGCCGCATAACGTTCAAAATTACCGGACTGCGCGTTTTTTAGCGCAAGTCCGGTGGATTGTAGGGGTGGGCATCATTGTGATCACTCGAAGGCACTCTTTAGTGCAAGCGTTCCTAATGCCTTGATTGCATCAAAGGTTAATTCAATCCCCTTTGTTTTCGCTGTTGCCTTGATATTCTCCCAGATGGTGGCCGATCTCATCGTGTCAAGGAGGTCATGTCCGGCCATAGTAAGCCTGGGGCTGTGAAGGCCGTAGCTGAATAATCCGTCTGCAGATCGGATTAGTTGCAGGCCATCGATGTACCCAGAATTAACTAGCAGTTCCAAGTGCCCAAATATCCGCCCTTCGATGGCCCGATACTCATTCAACTGCTTTTCGTACACGGGAAATTCCTGATCTTTCCACGCGGGTTCCGGTGGAATATCAGCGAATAAATCGTTTTCCTCTTCAACATCGGTAAGTTGCTTGCGGATTAGGTCCCAGTCTCTCTTCATTGTATGCATTTCCTACCAGTGCGATGTTCTGTTGATGCCCAACAGTGATGAGATGGAAGGCGGTATGAATCCGATAGCAGAACCTTCCGCATAACTCCGCCCCACCTTCATTATCGCCACAAAAACCATTTTTAAATCATAATCTTATAAAATAGATACGGGTATCTGACCGCATTCGCCTCTATCCACAGCGGCCCCCACAGGCGCTTTGTATGCTCGCGCCATTCCCGAATCCGCAGGGCAGCCTCCCGTTTGTGGCTTGTGAGCCACGCGATCTCTCTGACCTGATTCATAGGCGACTCCAAAGAGGCCATATCCAGACGGATATCCTAGCGAGTGAGAGAGACAAGAAAAAGCGGAAGGTGTGCGTTTCCCAAGCCAGATCAAGAAATTACCCCATCTTGGGGGGCACATCAGCAGCTCGCATCACCCTCTTGCATCAATATGGAGCATCCAAGCCGCGGGTATCCGGATCCATTGCCTGTATCGCTCCTGACGGACAGGGCTTGCTACCCTCCCCTGTCCGGAAAATAACAGTCTGCCGCCATATGCGGATGCGATAGATGAGGCTCTGCCGATCGACTCGGGAACTCACCGCGACAACCTAGGTAGCACAGTCCTCAACCCCTGTGCCCGAGGCAAAATTTTCTCGCAAACGATTGAAAAAAGAAAAGACGCCTCAAGGGCGCCTTTTTGACAATTTTGCGTTATCGGCAGGGAGAGGCGCTAGCCGCTTATTCCCGCTCCTTTTATTCCCACTCAATAGTGGCAGGCGGTTTGCCGGAGACGTCGTACACCACGCGGGAGATGCCGTTGATCTCGTTGATGATGCGGTTCGACACCAGGCCGAGGAAGTCATAGGGCAGATGAGCCCAGTGAGCGGTCATGAAGTCGATGGTCTCGACGGCACGCAGGGCAATGACCCAGTCATACTTGCGACCATCGCCCATGACGCCGACGGAGCGCACCGGCAGGAACACCGCAAACGCCTGGCTGACCTGGTTGTAGAGGTCGGCCTTGCGCAGCTCTTCGATGAAGATGGCGTCGGCTTTGCGCAGCAGTTCGCAGTACTCTTTCTTCACTTCGCCAAGCACGCGCACGCCCAGACCCGGGCCCGGGAACGGATGACGGTAGAGCATGTCATAGGGCAGCCCCAGCTCCAGACCGACCCGGCGTACCTCGTCCTTGAACAGCTCGCGCAGCGGCTCGACCAGACCCATCTTCATCTCGGCCGGCAGGCCGCCGACGTTGTGGTGAGACTTGATGACGTGGGCCTTGCCGGTGGCGCTGGCGGCGGATTCGATCACATCCGGATAGATGGTGCCCTGGGCCAGCCATTTGGCGTTTTTCAGCTTCTTGGCTTCGTCGTCGAACACTTCCACGAAGACGCGGCCGATGGCCTTGCGCTTGGCTTCCGGCTCGTCAATGCCCTTGAGGGCCCCGAGGAAGCGCTCTTCGGCATCGACCTTGATGATCTTGAGACCAAAATGATCGCCGAACATCTCCATCACCTGGGTGCCTTCGTTCAAACGCAGCAGGCCGTTGTCAACGAACACACAGGTGAGGCGATCGCCGATGGCGCGGTGTACCAGCATGGCGACCACGGAGGAGTCGACGCCGCCGGACAGGCCCAGGATCACTTCATCCTCACCCACCTGCTCGCGGATGCGGGTCACGGCGTCATCGATGATGGTGGCCGGGGTCCACAGGCATTGGCAACCGCAGATGTCTTTGACGAAATGCTCGAGCAGACGGGCACCCTGACGGGTGTGGGTCACTTCCGGGTGGAACTGGACGCCATAGAAGCGCTTGGCCTCATCGGCCATGGCAGCATGGGGGCAGGTCGCCGTCTGGGCAATGGTGGTGAAACCGGCCGGGATCTCGGTGACTTTGTCGCCGTGGCTCATCCAGACGTCCAGCAGGGCATGGCCGTTGGGGGCGATGGCATCTTCGATGTTGCGCAGCAAGGCGCTGCTCTGACCGGACTGACCCAGCACTTCGACCTGGGCATAGCCAAATTCGCGTTCGGTGGAGGATTGCACCTTGCCACCGAGCTGTTCGGCCATGGTCTGCATGCCGTAGCAGACACCAAACACCGGCACGCCGGCGTTGAAGACATAGTCAGGGGCACGGGGGCTGCCCGCCTCGGTCACGGACTCGGGGCCGCCGGAGAGGATGATGCCGTTGGGATTGAATTCGCGGATCTGCGCTTCGGTGACATCCCAGGCCCACAGCTCGCAGTAGACACCGATCTCACGGACACGGCGGGCGATAAGCTGGGTGTACTGAGAACCGAAATCCAGGATCAGAATACGGTGGGCGTGAATATTGTTAGTCATTTTATTCCTGCATCAGGCTGATGTTGTAACAAAAAGCATGGGGATAAAAAATGGTAGCGAAACGGGGCCGAGGCCCCGTTTTATCAGCCCATCCGGTAGTTGGGGGCTTCTTTGGTGATGGTCACGTCATGGACGTGGGACTCTTTCATCCCGGCGCCGGAGATGCGCACGAACTCGGCCTTGGTGCGCATCTCGTCGATGGTGGCGCAACCAGTCAAGCCCATGGAAGAGCGCAGGCCACCCATCTGCTGATGGATGATCTCCTTGAGGCGACCCTTGTACGGCACTCGCCCTTCGATCCCTTCCGGCACCAGCTTGTCGGCGGCATTGTCGGTCTGGAAGTAGCGATCGCTTGAGCCCTTGGACATGGCGCCCAGAGAGCCCATGCCACGGTAGGACTTGAAAGAGCGGCCCTGGTAGAGCTCGATGTCACCGGGCGCCTCTTCGGTACCGGCGAACATGGAACCCACCATGACACAGCTGGCGCCCGCGGCGATGGCCTTGGCCACGTCACCGGAGAAGCGGATGCCGCCATCGGCAATCACGGGGACACCGGTGCCTTCCAGCGCTTCAACGGCATCGGAGATGGCGGTGATCTGGGGCACGCCGACACCGGTCACGATGCGAGTAGTACAGATGGAGCCAGGACCGATACCGACCTTGACGGCATTGACGCCGGCGGCGACCAGCGCCAGGGCGCCAGCGGCGGTGGCCACGTTGCCACCGATGATCTGCAGCTCGGGATAGGCATCGCGGGTCGCCTTGATGCGATCCAGCACGCCCTGGGAGTGACCGTGGGAGGAGTCAATCAGCAGCACGTCCACACCGGCCTCGACCAGGGCGGCGACGCGCTCTTCGTTACCTGCACCGGCACCGACGGCAGCGCCAACCCGCAGGCGGCCCTTCTCGTCTTTACAGGCGTTGGGTTTGCGTTCGGCTTTCTGGAAGTCCTTGACGGTGATCATGCCCATGAGTTTGAAGTCGGCATTGACCACCAGCACCTTCTCGATGCGGTGTTTTTGCATCAGGGCAACCACCTCTTCACGAGGGGCCCCTTCACGCACCGTCACCAGACGATCTTTTTGGGTCATGACCTGTTCAACGGTCTGGGAGAGATCGATCACGAAGCGCACATCACGGCCGGTGATGATGCCGACCAGCTGGTTGCCGTCAGTCACCACGGGGTAACCGGCGAAACCGTTCTTGTGGCTCAGCTCTTTGATCTGGGCAATGGTCATGTCGGGACGCACGGTCACGGGGTCGGAGACGACACCACTCTCGTACTTCTTGACCTTGCGCACTTCGGCAGCCTGCTGCTCGATGGACATGTTCTTGTGAATGAAGCCGATACCGCCTTCCTGGGCCAGTGCGATAGCCAGACGGGCTTCGGTCACTGTGTCCATGGCAGCGGAAATCATCGGAATATTCAGGGAGATAGCAGACGTTAGCTTGGTACGCAAATCGGCTGTATTAGGAAGAACAGTGGAGTGTGCTGGAACCAACAATACATCGTCGAAGGTCAGCGCTTCTTTGGCAATCCTGAGCATGGCAATATCTCACCGTTGAGGAGTGGGGGTGGAAAATATTGCCGACAAATTTTACTCATGGTTTACCGGTTGGTAAAGAAGTATTTTTTAATTTTTTGTGGCACAGCCCGCTTTTAGCGCGCCAAACAGGCAAAACTCTCACAAATTCAGTCATAAAATGGCCCTTTTTACCTCGAAATAATGTAACGGCGCCATCCATCGGCATGGCCTGACTTTTTCAAGGCTGGCATAGGACACACTCAGTACCCTCCCCCGACACTTTTGGCCACAAGGGGTCGAATGGAGCGCTACCTCGGGTGCCCAGTCACGCGTGAGACGGCAACCCAATCACCCCTGGTAACGACCAGGTTTGTGCCAGTTCATCAGCATGGCATTCATGGCCAGGGCGCTCAGGGCCGACCAGAACAGCAAGGGGGCAGGTAGCAGACTCAAGGAGAGGGCAAACAGCAGCAGATCCAGCAACATCTGGGTCTTGCCTGCATTGATGGCAAACCTGGCCTGCAGCCAGAGGGTCACCACGCCAGTGCCACCGACCGAGGCATTGTGACGGGCGAGTGACAGGACCCCCATGCCGATGAAGGTGCCACCGACCAGGGCGGCAAACAGCGGATGTATATAGGTCACCGTCTGCAAATGGGGCACTATCTGGCTGGCGGCAGCGAGGGCAATATTGACGATCAGCGTCTTCAGGGTGAAGGGGAGCCCCATACGGACATAGCAAAACAGCATGAAGGGGAGATTGGTCAAGATGAACAACACCCCTATGGGCAACTCCACCTGATAGGAGAGCAGCAGTGCCATGCCCGCCACGCCGCCGGTGATCATGCCTGCCAGCTTGAGCATGTACAGCCCGATAGCGATGAACATCACCCCCAGTGTCAGACCATACACATCATCTTTGAAGTTATGGACAAGCCCGTTGCGGGTGGCTGCTTGCGGTAATGCCACGTCGTTTGCCATGCCGTTTCCCATAGGACTCCTTGTCATGAACGGATAAGCATCAGTCGCCAGATAAATCATGGGTGTCAGGCTGGCGCTGATACTGTGCTTGGATTGCTATCACGCAGCAAAAAGAGCGCCAACCATGACAAGACGCTGTGATTTAAATTAAATTCAGCTCATAGAACTACTAAAAACATATTAATTGGAATTTAAATCTAGTTTATGGATCCCCACCTTGAGCCAGGCAACATGAACAGGATTTCTCTGATGACAAGCGGTCAGTTCATGGCCGCGCCGTGAAGCCCGTTATCAGTCACAGCCCTTGCCCGATACGGGTTGTCGGTGAGCCTGGGAGGCCCGCGTTGGGGGGCAACAGGGGGCCAGGACGTGCATTTCCCGGCGCAGATGCCTTGCAGGTCCCCCGATCAGGAGCTGGTAACACAGTGACCACCCAACTGGTTGCACATTTTTGGTGCGCAATAGCACCACAACGGTGCGCCCCCCCCCAACACGGAGCCAGAGTCAGGGCAGTTGGATAGCTTAGGCGCCCTTTGGGCAGTTGCCATCGGCAAGCCAGCCCCCCATGATGGCAGCCCCAGGCTCTCGCCTGGATAGTTGTGATTTCAATCATTTCAAGGAAGTAAGATGAGAGCATCGGATTATGCAAGACTGTTGTTCCTGGCCGCTATCTGGGGAGCCAGCTTCTTGTTTATGCGTATCGCCGCCCCCGCCTTTGGCTCAATCAACACCGCCTTTTTACGGGTCCTGTTCGGCCTGACAGGGTTGGCCATCATCTTGTTGTTGATGCGCGCCCCGCTGATCTTTCAAGGCAAGCTCAAATCCGCCATGGTGCTTGGCATCATCAACTCCGGCATCCCCTTTCTGATGTACGCCATCGCCGCGCTCTGGCTGCCCGCTGGCTACTCGGCCATCCTGAACGCGACCACCCCCTTGATGGGCGCCCTGATCGGTTTCTCCTGCTTCAACGAGCAGTTAAGCGGCCGCAAGTGGCTGGGGGTCATGCTGGGATTCCTCGGTATCACCCTGATCACCACCACGGGGGACGTCGCGGTGAGCGAGACCATGATCATCGGTGTGATAGCTTGCCTGATCGCCACCGCCTGCTACGGCTGTGCGGGCTTCCTGACCCGGCGCTGGATCACCGAGCGGGGTGGCCTGGATGCCAGGTTGGTGGCCTTTGGCAGCCAGCTGGGCGCCTGCTTGTTCCTGCTCCCCTTCTTTGGCTATTCGGTGACAGCCAGCCCCGTGGCCGACTGGGCCATGCCCGAGGTGTGGGCCAGCCTGTTGGCCGTCGGCTTTATCTGTACCGCACTCGCCTACCTCATCTATTTCAGGCTGATCGCCGACATTGGACCACTGCGCTCCCTGACGGTGACCTTCCTCATCCCGCCCTTCGGCATATTGTGGGGTTATCTGATACTGGGCGAGACCCTCACCGAGGGCTTCGTGGTTGGCGGTACCATCGTCTGCCTCTCGGTCTGGCTGGTGGTCAGCCCGGCCAGAGCAGTCCCGCGCCAGGTACTGGACAAGTAATCATCAGGCAGTCAGAGCCCCAGAGGTGCTCGGCTCTGACCCTGAACTGCGCTAAGATGGCGCCATCGTCTCCCTCCCGCGTCCACCATGGACAATGGGACAGCAGAAGGGCCCAGCGTGAGCCAGTCCAATCAACAACAAGTGTTTACCGTCACCCGCCTCAATAGCGCAGTACGCATGATACTGGAGCAGGATCTGGGGCTGGTGTGGCTGACCGGCGAACTCTCCAACCTGGCGATGCCAAGTTCGGGGCACTGGTACTTCTCCTTGAAGGACATCTCGGCCCAGGTGCGCTGTGCCATGTTCAAGGGCAACAACCGCCGGGTGCCCTTCCGCCCACAAGATGGCATGCAGGTGCTGGTACAGGCCCGGGTCTCCCTCTATGAGCCCCGTGGCGAATATCAGCTGATCATCGAATCCATGCAACCGGCCGGGGATGGCGCTCTGGCCCTGCGCTTCGAGGAGCTCAAACGCCGCCTCGCCGCAGAGGGTCTCTTTGATGCAGCCCTCAAACGTCCGCTCCCCACTAACCCCAAGGCGGTGGGCATCGTCACCTCGGCCACCGGGGCGGCCTTGCACGATATCCTCACCGTGCTGGGACGCCGCGCCCCCTCACTGCCCATCTTCATCTATCCGACTCAGGTACAGGGCAACCTGGCCAGTGGCCAAATAGTAGCCGCCATCGAATTGGCCAATCGTCGCGCCGAGGTGGACGTGCTGATCGTCGGCCGTGGTGGCGGCGCCCTGGAAGATCTCTGGTGTTTCAACGAGGAGCGGGTCGCCCGGGCCATTCATGGCTCAGCCATCCCGGTGGTGAGCGCCGTGGGTCACGAGGTCGATATCACCATCAGCGATCTGGTGGCGGACTTGCGTGCCCCCACCCCCTCCGCCGCCGCCGAATTGGTGGCGCCGGATCAGAGCGAGCGCATCAATCAGCTCAATCGCCTCACCCAGCGCCTGAGTCAAGCCATGGCGCGTCAGCAGACCCAGCATGTCCACCACTTCACCCTGCTCACCAAGCGGCTCGAACATCAAGACCCCAAACGCCGCCTCGAGCAACAGTCCCAGCGCCTCGATGAACTGGGTAACCGCTTGCAGCAATTGCTGCGTCAGCGCCTGCATCAGGGGGAGCGACGGCTCAATCAGCTCGCGCAACGGCTCCAAGCCCAGAGCCCAGAGCGACGTCTGGCACAGGGGCGGCGGCGCCATCAACTGGCAGAGGCGCGCTTGCATAGCCTGATGAGTAAACGCCATGAGCAAGCGGAGCATAAACTGGCCATGCTCAGTGCCCGCCTCGATGGGGTCAGCCCCCTCGCCACCCTGGGGCGCGGCTACTCCATCACTCGCAGCCAACGGGGTGAGGTGATAAGCCAGGCCAGCCAGGTCAGCGCCGGGCAGTCGCTGGTCACTACCCTGGCAGAGGGCCACTTGCTGGTGCGGGTAGAAGAGGTACACAACCGATAGCTAAAACGGGGGCGCTTCTCAGTGCCCCCTATTTATCCCCTCCTCTTTCATCGACGCAAACCTGTCACCGAGTGCCCCACGATCTCGACCGGGCGAACGGCCGCAGCGTTGGCGTGGGGGCCCTTCTCCCCCGCTCCCGCGAGGGGATTGAGCTGCAAGTACTCGAACAAGCCGGCCTGCAGATTGACGCTCCAAAAACGCCCCGCCAGGGTCAGCTCAAGCCGCTCCTCGGTCAGCCCGGCCAAGCCATGTTGCTGCCAGACCTGAAAAAGCGGCAACAGCTGCCCTCGCAAGGGATCGGGCAAGAGGGCCAGGGCCAACCGGCCAGTGTCGAGGGCGCCGCGCAGCAGCGCATCCATGGCGGCATTGGGATTGCGCCCCATGACCATGCCGGGAGCCCGACGCCCATCGGCCAGCGCCTGATGCCAGGGCGCCAGATCCCGCCCATACATCAGGCCATGTCCGTGGACATTGCCTCCCGCCCCGGCACCAAACGGCAAGATCTCGGCCCCCCTCTTGGCCATCTGGTTATAGCGGCTCTGCTCGGTCTCGCTGCGTCGCCAATGGCTGCAAGAGAGCCGCTGCCAGCCGCCCTGCTCCAGGGTGTGGGCGCCATAGGCATACATGCTGGCCCGCTGCTGACTGTCGGCCGCCCAGCCCGGTTTGCCCTTGGCCTCAGCCCGATCCAGATGGGTGCCCGCCATGGCAATAAGCTGGTAGAGATCCACCCCATGCACCCCGCTCGCCATCACATCCGCGATATCCTGACGCCAGATGGCATCATCCTGATCGGGCAGACCGAAGATGAGATCCGCCACGATCACGGCCTCATCGTACCGGGTCAGTTCGGCAAGTCGCTCAAGCAGCCGCGCTCTGTCATCGATGCGGGCCGCCTGTTGGCGCACCTGGGTGTCGAAACTCTGTACCCCAAACGAGAAGCGGTTGAACCCGCCCGCCAGCGCCGTGTGCCACTTAGGCTCATCGAATCCGTTCAGCCGCCCTTCCAGGGTCAGTTCTGCATCCTGCGTCAGGGGAAACCCCTGTATGGTCTCGGCCAATCGGGCCAGATCATCGACCGCCATGTCGGTCGGTGTTCCGCCTCCCACGTAGACGGCCGAGAAGGGTGCACTCAGGGCGAACGGAGTCTTGGCCGCCTGCTGGAGATTGTCACAAAGGGCCGCCATATAACGGCTCATCCGCGCCGGATTGGTGCCATTTTCGAAGAAATTGCAGAAGCTGCAGCGCTTCTTGCAAAAGGGGACATGGATATAGAGGGCGCGCTCCTCGGCTTCCGTCGCGGTTTGCCACCAGGCCTGCCAATCCTTGTCATCCAAGGCCAAGGGCCTGGCGCCGCCCCGGCTAGCATGCGCAGATGTTTTGGCAGTGAACGCAAATTTAAGGGGGTCCGGGCTGGGCAGTCCGGTCATGGTGGGCGTCAGTATCATCGGCGGTAGGATCGGCTAGAAAGGATTGGATGCAAATGATAACTACTATCAACAATATGATAGCTTGCGCCAGATCAACTCCCCGACCAATAACAATACTTGGCTACCCGGGGTTAACGCCATTCATGGATCCAGTTAACAGAATCCTTACTAAAGTCAGGGTAATGTGTGCCGATAGAGTACCAAGCTTGGCGACTGGTCATGCGCGCCAAGTGGCAGACCCCTTCCCCGTATCTGGATTCGGTTACCCATGCAAAACCTCTCGCTCAACTGGAAAATCTTTCTCCCCCTCGCCCTGGTCATCGGTGCCAGCTTCGCCCTCAGCTTCGAGCTCTCCGCCTGGTTGCAGCGCGATCTGGCCCTGCGCCTGGCGGGCGAGAAGGTGGAGAGTACCGCCAACAGCTACATGGATCAGCTCAACGTCATGATGATGACCGGGGTCATCGCCAACCGCGCCATCGTGCAGAGCAAGATCATGAGCGAGGCCGGCATCACCGAGGCCCGCCTGATCCGCGCCCCTGCCGTCAGCTCGCTGTTTGGCGCGGGCCATCCGGATCAGCAGATAGTCGACGAGTGGGACAAGCGGGCCATCGAGCAGGGGGAGACGCTGCTCGAGCAAAAAGGCAGCCAGCTCACCCTGATAAAACCCTTCAAGGCTTACCAGGAGTACCGCGGCACCCAGTGCCTCACCTGCCATCAGGTCGCCGAGGGGACCGTCATGGGGGCCGTGCGCATCAGCTATGACCTGAGCCATATCTTTGCCGAGATCCGCCACAACAACTGGCTGCTGAGCGGCTGCCTGGGGGCCGTGTTCAGCCTGGGGTTTGGGCTGCTGTGGTGGGTATTGCAGCGTTACGTCAAACGCCCCGTCTATCGGCTGCAGCGCACCATGATGCAGATGGCCAAGGAGCGGGATCTCTCCCTGCCCCTGATCAATCACAGTCAGGATGAGCTGGGCCAGATGACCCGTGCGGTCAACGACATGGTGCAGGGCTTTCGCCACAGCCTGGCCGAGGTCGAGGGAGCCACTGCCGAGCTGTATCGAGAGTCGAACCAGATCCGCCAGGTGGCGACCCAGACGGAGGGGTCGGCCCGGGTGCAGGAGCAGATGACCACCCAGGTCGCCACCGCGGTGAGCGAGCTGGCCGCCAGCTCCTATGAGGTCCGCGAACATGCTCGCCACAGCGCCGAGCTCTCGACCCTCA
Organism: Aeromonas sp. BIGb0405; assembly: GCF_024807335.1. NCBI lineage: Bacteria > Pseudomonadati > Pseudomonadota > Gammaproteobacteria > Aeromonadales > Aeromonadaceae > Aeromonas > Aeromonas sp. BIGb0405. The sequence goes on along the minus strand of NZ_JANUEP010000003.1, from coordinate 375,969 downwards.
CCAACGACGATGCCGCCAACACCAGCCGCCTCGCCCGCCACTCCATCACCGACATGGGAGAGATGTCCGCCGACATTGCCCGGGTCGACACGGTGATCCAGCAACTCGATAGCCGCTGCCTCGCCGTGGATGGGGTATTGGAGGTGATCAGGGGGATTGCCGATCAGACCAACTTGCTGGCCCTCAATGCGGCCATTGAGGCCGCCCGGGCCGGTGAACAGGGACGCGGCTTCGCCGTGGTGGCTGACGAAGTCAGGGCGCTCTCCAGCCGCAGCCGCACCGCCAGCCTGGAGATAGCCGGGATGATTGCCGCCCTGCAACAGGAAGCCCAGAGTGCCGTACAGGTCATTGGCGATGCCAGGCTCAAGGCGAATGACAGCATTCAGAAGACGGAAGCCACTCTGGCGGCAATGCAGACCATCATAGATCGCATCGCCAATATCAATGATCTCAATGCCCAAATGGCACAGTCAGCCCAGGAGCAGGACAGAGTCTGTCAGGAGGTCGATGGCGCCGTGCACGAGATCCGCAGCACATCGAACGATACCCTGAGCCAGGCCCACAGCGCCAATCTCGCCAGCGAGCAGCTGGTCGCCCAGTGCCAGAAGCTCGAAGCCCTGCTCAACACCTACCGCTGGTGATGGATTAACGTGCCTGTGGTTTGCGCCACGGGCGAGGGACACAAAAAAAGCGCGACCGAGGTCGCGCTGTTTCGTTGCAAGCCATCAAGAGGGGGATCAGCGCGCGTTGCGCGTCGCCACTGCCTCTGCCAGGGTGCGCAGCAGGCTTTCGGTATCGTCCCAACCGATGCAGGCATCGGTGATGCTCTGACCGAAGGTGAGCTGGCAGCCATCCACCAGATCCTGGCGACCCTCCACCAGATGGCTCTCGACCATGACCCCGAATACGGCCTTGCTGCCGGCACGGATCTGGCCCGCCACATCTTCGGCCACCAGCATCTGATTCTTGTACTGCTTGCTGCTGTTGGCATGGCTGAAGTCGATCATCACCTTCTGGGGCAGACCCGCCTTGTCCAATCCCTTCACGACCTCATCCACATGGGCGGCGCTGTAGTTCGGTTCGCGGCCACCGCGCAAGATGATGTGACAATCCGGGTTGCCGGCGGTGGAGACGATGGCGGAGTGGCCATATTTGGTCACCGACAGGAAGTGGTGTGGCGCACTGGCGGCGCCGATGGCGTCGATGGCGACCTTGATGGTGCCGTCGGTGCCGTTCTTGAAGCCCACCGGGCAGGAGAGACCTGAGGCCAGCTCACGGTGCACCTGGGATTCGGTGGTGCGCGCCCCGATGGCGCCCCAGCTCATCAGATCCGCCACGTATTGCGGGGTGATCATGTCGAGGAACTCGGAGGCGGTCGGCATGCCCAGATCGTTGAGCTCGAGCAGCAGCTTGCGACCGATGCGCAGGCCGTCGTTGATCTTGAAACTGTTGTCCAGGTGAGGATCGTTGATCAGTCCCTTCCAGCCCACTGTGGTGCGCGGCTTCTCGAAGTAGACCCGCATCACGATTTCCAGCTGATCCTGGTACTTGTCACGCAGGGTCTTGAGGCGCTTGCCGTATTCGATGGCGGCGACCGGATCATGGATGGAGCAAGGACCAATCACCACCAGCAGGCGCTGATCGTCGCCGGTCAGGATGTTGTGGATCCCCTGGCGGGACTCAAATACGGTGGAGACGGCCGCCTCGGTCGCCGGAAACTTCTCAAGCACCGCAACCGGGGGCAATAACTCTTTGATTTCACTGATACGAACGTCGTCGGTTTGATGCTGCATACTTCGGCTTCCTGCTTGGCTAGACACATTGCTTGCACCAATCTAGCCCGAGCGGGGCTAGGGTGTAAATAGAAAATTACATCGCACAATAAAATATCTTCAAGCATACCATTGCATGTTACTGAAATGATGCTAGCCAATCGTGTTCGGTATGCCCAGCCCATGAAAAAGGCCCGCAAGATGCGGGCCTTTGCTCAAGGTGCCAGGGGCGACAGGCCGCCCGTCAAACCACCTGGCTGATGCTGGCGAGCTTCTCGAAGTAATCGGGGAAGGTCTTGGAGGTGCAACCCGGATCATTGATGGTCACCGCCGTATCTGACAGCGCCACCAGGGAGAAGCACATGGCGATGCGATGATCGTTGTAGGTATCGATGGCCGCATGCTGCAACTGGGCAGCTGGGGTCACTGTGATGAAGTCGTGACCCTCCTCCACCTCTACGCCCAGCTTGCGCAGCTCGGTCGCCATGGCAAACAGACGATCCGTCTCCTTCACCCGCCAGTTGTAGATGTTGCGGATGGAGGTAGGCCCCTTCGCAAACAGTGCCGTGGTGGCGATGGTCATGGCCGCATCCGGGATCTGGTTCATGTCCATGTCGATGCCATGCAGCGGCGCCTGCTCGGCTTCGATGAAATCGTCGCCCCAGGTGATGCGCGCGCCCATCTTCTCCAGCACGTCGGCAAAGTGGATATCACCCTGAATGCTGTGCTTGCCGATACCGGTGACGCGCACCTTGCCCTTGATGGCGCCCGCGGCCAGGAAGTAGGAGGCGCTGGAGGCATCCCCTTCCACCAGGAAGTCACCCGGGCTGACATAGCTCTGGTTGCCCTTGATGTAGAAGGTCTGATAGTTGTCGTGCTCAATCACCACACCGAACTGCTTCATGATGTGCAGGGTGATGTCGATGTAGGGTTTGGAGACCAGCTCGCCCTTGATGTGAATGCGGGTATCACCGGCGGCCATGGGCGCCGCCATCAGGAAGGCGGTCAGGAACTGGCTGGAGACGGAGCCATCGATGTGAACATCCCCGCCCCACAGGCCCTTGGCATCGATGGCAAGCGGCGGGAAACCATCGCGCTTGAGGTATTGCACATGGGCACCGGCCTCGCGCAGGGCGTCAACCAGATGGCCTATGGGGCGCTCTTCCATGCGCGGCTCGCCGGTCAGCATGTATTCGCCTGATCCCAGGCACAGCGCCGCGCACAACGGTCGCATGGCGGTACCGGCGTTGCCGAGAAAGAGCGTGACAGGGTCGCTCACCGCGAAGCTGCGGCCCAAACCTTGCACTTCGCACTGCGTCTTGTCGGCGGATAGCTTGTATTTGACGCCGAGCTGGCCGAGGGCCGCCAGCATGTGGCGAATGTCATCGCTGTCGAGCAGGTTGGTGAGACGGGTGGTGCCCCGTGCCAGGGCTGCCAGCAGCAGGGCTCGATTAGAGACGCTCTTGGAGCCGGGTAAGTTCACGACCCCTTCGACACGGGCGATAGGTTCCAAACGCAACGAATTCATAGCCTTCCTGTACTGATATCAAAAAACACCTGCCCGGACGTTATCAGCCAAGGGGAAGGAGGGCAAGGCTCTTGCTTGCGCCCTGCCATCCCCTGGCGTGCAGGGTGGGTGTCAAAGTGAAACGAGACGGCGCCCCGAGGAGCGCCGTTGCATGAAACTGGCGGTAACAACCGAGTGCGCGGTGGGGCCGCAGGGGCAAGCTGCGGCCCCTGCGGCTCAACCGTGCTGCTTGGCGAAGCGCTCCATGAAGCTGACCAGCGCCTCGACCCCGGCCAGCGGCATGGCGTTATAGAGGCTGGCCCGCATGCCGCCGACGATGCGATGTCCCTTGAGCGCCAGCAGGCCCGCGGCTTCGGATTCGGCAAGGAACAGCTTGTCCAGGGCGTCATCCTTGAGCTGGAAGGGCACGTTCATGCGCGAACGGCAGGCAACATCCACCTGGTTGGCGTAGAAGCTGGAGTCATCGATATAGCCATAGAGCAGCTCGGCCTTGGCACGGTTGCGCGCCTCTATTTCGCCTAGGCCACCCTGATCTTTGAGCCACTCGAACACCAGGGCGGCCAGATACCAGGCGTAGGTGGGCGGGGTGTTGAACATGGAGTCATGCTTGGCGGTCAGGGCATAGTCAAACACCGCGGGTACGTCCGCCCGGGCCTGGGTCAGCAGATCGTCACGGACGATGGCGATGGCCAGACCGGAGGGGCCGATGTTCTTCTGGGCACCGGCATAGATGACCCCGAAGCGGCTGATATCGAGGGAGCGAGACAGTATGGTGGAGGAGAGATCCGCCACCAGCGGCACCGAACCTGTGGCCGGGATGTCAAACATCTCTATGCCATCAATGGTTTCGTTCGGGCAGTAATGGACATAGGCGGCATCGCTGCGAAACGCCGGGGTCGGCAGCAGCTGGCTGACGCCTTGCGCCGTCTTGGTCACACCGGCGTGGGTGAGGATGTCGCCATACTTGTGCGCCTCGTCCACGGCACTCTGGGCCCAGACACCGGTCAGCAGATAGTCGGCCTTCTTGTTGGCACCGCCGAGCAGGTTCATGGGCACCGCAGAGAACTGACCGCGACCGCCGCCATGCATGAACAGCACCTTGTAGTTGGCCGGGATGGCGAGCAGTTCGCGCAAGTCGGCCTCGGCCTTCTCGGCAACCGCCATGAAGGGCTTGCCACGATGGGAGAGCTCCATGACAGAGGCACCCAATCCCTGGAAATTACAAAATTCGCGCTGGGCGCGTTCCATGACTTCGACCGGCAACATGGCGGGGCCGGCGCAGAAGTTGTAAACCTGTTTGCTCATGACACTTTCCGTGAGGTGGTAAAGAGTGAAGGACTTCCCCGTTTTTACACGAAACCGCGCCCCTTCGGCAAAGGATTTTTGGGAGCTGGCTCAAGGTTTTGCCCCCCTGCCCTTGCCGATCTCAACACCAGATATCAAGCGGCTGCCGCCTCAGGGTCGGGGCACAGAGCGAGCAGCCAGCCTTAAGGGGCCATGACACAGACCCCGCCGAGGCGGGGTCTGTGGTTGGGAGCACGCGCGGTTCAAGGGATGAAGCCGGCGCGTCACCCCAGGCTCACAGCTTGGCGGTCAGTTCGGGCAACAGGGTGAACAAGTCCCCCACCAGGCCGTAGTCGGCGACCTGGAAGATGGGCGCCTCGCCATCCTTGTTGATGGCCACAATCACCTTTGACTCCTTCATGCCCGCCAGATGCTGGATGGCGCCCGAGATGCCGACGGCGATGTAGAGCTCGGGGGCCACCACCTTGCCGGTCTGGCCCACCTGCAGATCATTGCCGACAAAACCCGCATCCACGGCGGCGCGCGAGGCCCCCACCGCCCCGCCCAGCTTGTCCGCCAGGGCCTCTATCAGGGCAAACTGCTCTTTCGAGCCGAGTGCCCTGCCCCCGGAGACCACCACCCGGGCGCTGCCGAGTTCGGGACGGCCAGACACCACGGCCTGGCGGGAGATCAAGCGGGTGCGCGTGGCGATGGCAAGGGGCGGCAGGGCCTCAACCGGCGCGCTCGCCTCTCCCGGCACCGCCATGGGGAAACTGCTGGCGCGCAGGGTCATCAGCTTGATGGGTGCATGGCTCTGCACCCTGGCGATGGCGTTGCCCGCATAGATGGGCCGCAAGAAGCTGTCATCTCCCTCGATGGCGATGACTTCGGAGAGCATCTCGACACCGAGCCGCGCCGCCATGCGGGGCAACAGATCCTTGGCCGCCGTGCCCGATGCCATCAACACATGGTGGTAATCCCGGGCCAGGGTCGCGAGAGGGCTGTCCAGGCCATCGCACCAGTCACAGCCAAGCTCGGCCAGCAATACCCGGGTCACCCCTTGCAGGCGGGCAGCCTCCGTGGCCGCCTGGGTGAGTTTATCCCCAAGCAGCAACAGATGGATGTCGCCCGGCAGGGCCTGCGCGCCCCCCACCAGCTGGATCGTGCTGGCAGCCAGGGGGCCCTCTGCTTGCTGCGCAATGATCAATATGTTCATGGCAGTACCTTCGCCTCATGTTTGAGTTTGTCGATAAGCTCATCCACAGAGCCAACCCGTACCCCGCCGCTGCGCACCGGGGGCGCCATGACCCCCAACTGCCGGTTATGACCGAGCGGATGGATGCCCAGGGTGGCAAAGGGTTCCGTCTCAAGGGGCTTGCGTTTCGCCTTCATGATGTTGGGCAAGGAGGCAAAGCGCGGTTCGTTGAGGCGCAAGTCCACGGTCACCACCGCCGGCAGCGCCATCCCCCATGTCTCCAAGCCGCCATCCACCTCCCGGGTCACCCAGATCTCGTCTCCCTTGCATTCGATGGCCGAAGCAAACGTGGCCAGGGGCCAGTCGCACAGCGCCGCCAGCATCTGGCCGACCTGGTTGTTGTCAGAGTCGATGGACTGCTTGCCGAGCAGCACCAGATCCGGCTGCTCACGCTCGCAGATGACTTGCAGGGCCCGGGCCACGGTCAGGGGATCCAGCCGTTCATCGCCACCATCGGGGGTGACGAAATGCAGGGCGCGATCCGCCCCCAGTGCCAGGGCATGGCGCAACTGTTCACTTGCCGCAGCAGGTCCCAGGGTCACCACCACCAATTCGCTGGCAAGGCCCGCTTCGCGCAACCTGACCCCCTGCTCGACCGCTATCTCGCAAAACGGGTTGATGCCCATCTTGACGTTGGCCAGCTCCACGTCGGAGCCATCACCCTTGACCCGGATCTTGACGTTGTAGTCAACGACCCGTTTGACTGCGACCAGCAGCTTCATTCGGCCACTCCTCATCCTGTTGCTCGGTAGGCTCGCGCCGCTACCATCCATGAATAATTCCATAACGAGAGTTTACAGCTAGGTTTACGTTTACGTAAACTAACACCACCCTAGGCCAAGTCGAGCACGGAGGCAAGATGGAACGAGAAGCAATGGAATACGATGTGGTCATCGTTGGGGGCGGTCCTGCGGGGCTCAGTGCCGCCATCGCCCTCAAGCAGCGGGCGCCCGATTGCAGCGTCTGTCTGCTGGAGAAAGGGGCCGAGATTGGGGCTCATCTGCTCTCTGGCGCCCTGCTCGATCCCCGCGCCCTGCAAGAGCTGCTGCCAGCGCGCTGGCAGGAGGCACCGCTCGGCACCCAGGTCAGCGACGATCAGCTCTGGCTGCTGCAAAGTGACAGCCGTGCCAGTCGCTTGCCCCATTGGGCCCTCCCCCCCAGCATGAGTAATCAGGGTTGTCACATCATCAGTCTGGGTACTCTCTGCCGTTGGCTCGCCAGGGAGGCCGAGTCTCTTGGGGTCGAGATCTATCCGGGGTTTGCCGCCAGCGAGCTCATCATCGAAGAGGGGGTGGTCAAGGGGGTGCTGACCGGCGATCTGGGTCTGGACAAGGCAGGTCGGCCCAAGGGGGATCATGTGCCGGGCATGGCACTGCTGGGGCGCTATACCCTGTTTGCCGAGGGGGCCCGTGGCCACCTTGGCAAGCAGCTGATCAACGCATTCGGGCTGGAAAATCATACCCAGCCGCAACACTATGCCATCGGCTTCAAGGAGCTGTGGCAGGTGCCCCCGGCTCAATCCCGGCCCGGACAGGTGCTGCATGGCAGCGGCTGGCCACTCGGTGGTCAAGGGAGCGAGAGCCGCAGCCATGGCGGCTTCTACCTCTATCATCTGGCGGACAATCAGGTCTCGGTCGGGCTGATTGTCGATCTCAACTACCAGAATCCCTGGCTCAGTCCCTTCGACGAGTTTCAGCGTCTGAAACATCACCCTCTGCTCAAACAGACCCTCCAGGGAGGAGAGCGCATCAGCTATGGTGCCCGCGCCATCACCAAGGGTGGCTGGCACTCCCTGCCGCGCATGCACTTTCCCGGTGGTCTGCTGCTCGGCTGCGACGCCGGCACCCTGGATTTTTCCCGCATCAAGGGGATTCACACCGCCATGAAGAGTGGTCTGCTGGCCGCCGACGCCCTGCTGCCCCATCTGGGTCAAGGAGAGCAAGGGGGGCGGGATATCGCCAACTATGGCGCGGCCCTGGCGGCCAGCTGGCTTGGCGCGGATCTGAAGGGGGCCCGCAACTTCGGCGCCGCCTTGCACGGCGCGGGTCCCTGGCTAGGTGGCGCCTTCAATTGGCTGGAGCAGCGGTTATTCAAGGGGCAATCCCCGTTGCAATGGCTGGACAAGGGTGACGATTACCGCGCCCTCAAGGCGGCCAATCGCTGCCAACCCATCTCATACCCAAAACCGGACGGGGTGCTGAGCTTTGACAAGCTCTCATCCGTCTATCTGGCCAACACCAGCCACGATGAAGATCAGCCTTGTCACCTGCGATTGCAGGATGCGCGCATCCCGGTCGAGGTCAATCTGCCCACCTGGGCCGAGCCCGCGCTGCGATACTGCCCGGCCGGAGTGTTCGAGCTGGTGACGGTGGATGAACAACCCCATCTGCAGATAAACAGCGCCAACTGCATCCACTGCAAGACCTGTGATATCAAGGATCCTAGCCAAAACATCATCTGGACTCCCCCCCAGGGGGGCTCTGGCCCCAACTACCCCAATATGTGATCCGACCAGGGGCGTTTTCTGGACAAACGGGATGAATATCAGCTGAATAAGCCCTGACAATGGCGGCGAGCGCCTGTATAGTTCGCCGCAGTCAGGTTGCCCATCGGCCCCGCTATGCTTCATACGATCCCCTTCTTGGGATCGAAGCCGCATGAACCTGTTCAACCATCCCTGATAACCCAAGACTTTAAGGGGGACAGATGATCACCGCCTACATCCTCAATAACAAGGTGCTCGACATCGTCACGCTCGGCCCTGACGATATCCTGCCCGACAACACCGTCTGGCTCGATGCCTACAAGCCTGACGCGGCGGAGCGAGAATGGTTGACGGGACTCTTTCTGGAAGAGGTCCCCGACAAAGAGGAGCTCGATGACATCGAGGCTTCTGCTCGTTTCTACTGGGATACGGATGGTTTGCATATCCACTCCCTGTTTCCCCAGCGGATCGGCCGTGACACCAAGGGTGTCCATGTCTCCTTTACCCTGCGCAACAACCTGCTGATCAGCATCCGCGAGGACGATATCGGCTTGGTACGGCTGATGCGCCACTATATGCGCCAGGACAGACTGGAGGTGGAAGATGCCCTGGATGTCCTGCTTGAGGTGCAAAACCTCAAGGTCGAATACCTCTCCGATCTCATCGAAGATGGCTACAAGACCCTGGAAAATACCGCCGATCAGATCTTCGAGCCCGATCAGATCAACGCCATGCTCAAGGAGCTGATGGCCCAGGAAGAGGCCAACGGCCAGATCCGCCTCTCCCTGCACGATACCCGGCGTGCCCTGCGCTTCTTGAAGCGCAGTCTGCGCCAGAAGATGACCAATGAGCAGAACAAGTGGATCGACGAGATGTTGCACGACGTAGAGTCTCTGCTGCCCCACACCCAGTTCCTGTTCGACAAGATCAACTTCCAGCTCGAGGCCGCCATGGGGGTGACCAATCTGGAGCAGAACAAGGTGATCAAGATCTTCTCGGTTGCCGCGGTCATCTTCCTGCCGCCGACCCTGATCGCCAGTATTTACGGCATGAACTTCGGCCGCATGCCGGAACTGCAGTGGGAATATGGCTATCAGATGTCCCTGGTGCTGATGGTGATGTCGTCCCTCGGCACCGGGCTCTTCTTCAAACGCAAAGGCTGGCTGTAGCGCGCGCCGAACAGGGCGCTATGGTACGAGGGGGCCCAGGGCCCCCTTGGTGTTGATGGACGCCCCTGGCCGCTATCCCCCGGGCTTTTTCACTTTCTCCTCTTGCAAGGCGGGTCTCAGCCCCCATATCTGTTGCATCATTTATCCATTGCGGCCTTCTCCTCCTCCATGACTCTCTATCCCGAACACCGTTACGATGATCACGGTCAGTTGCGCCCGCCGCTCTGGTTCTGGCCCATCAGCCTGCTGCTGACCCGCTCCGTCTGGTTGTTCGTGATGGCCGGCGCCAGCCGTCAGGGGGGAAGCGACATCCTGGCCCTGCTCTACCCGGAGCGCTGGAGTCTCTATGTGAGCCTGCTCACCGACCTGCCCGCGCTGCTGGCCCTGCTGGCCTGTGGTGGCACCTTTGCCAACCCCCAGGGGTGGCGCGCTCGCCTGCGGCGCTTGAGTCCCAGCCTGCTGCTCAGTTCGGCCCTGACCGGGCTCATCATCCAATGTCATGCCCTGGTGAGCCTGGGTTGGCAATTTAGCTGGGCCAACGCCCTGGTGCTGATCGCCAGCCTCTGGTGCCTCTGGTATCTGCTCAAGAGTCGTCAACTGCGCGAGTACGCGGCGGACAAGCCCCATATAGCCAATGACTGAGAGCGCGCCATCGAGTCAGGACAGCGCCCTGATCAGCCCCGACAGGACAGATCAGCATAGGGTTGCCCGGGCGGGTGAGACTAGTTGACCGGCGTCACCCGGATGGCGAGGGTCTGCTGCTGGTGCTCCTGGCGGATCCCGGCCCCCGAGGTCGTCCCTATCTCCGTCCCCTGACGCTGCTGGCTGTTGGCCAACCCTCCCACCTCCACCCACTGCCCAGGGGCGACATTCAGCTCCGTATCGCTCTGTCCCCGCTCCGGTAATCCCTGGCGCAAACTGGTCTGCTCGCTGGAGAGCCGGATCAGCACGTTGTCACCGACCAGGGTCGCGCTGGCATAGAGGCCATTGACGATGGGCAGCAGCACCGTGACCTTGCCCCCGCGCCAGCGATAGAGGCTGACCGGCTGATAACTGCCCATCTGCAACAGCACGGGTCGCCCCGACAGGCCGCGAACCTGCCAGGCTTGCTGGCCCTGTTCACTGCCTTGCTCCAAGGCGCCTCCCCCCTGCCAATCACCACTGCGACCCTGTCTGGCCCCCAGGGCCGCCCCCTGACTATCGCGCTGCTGGGAGACCCGCCACTCGATGAGCAGCATCTGCGGTGGCTGGTTGAGGCGCGCCACCAGCTGCTCCGCCTCCGCGAGCTGCTCTGGGGTGCCGCTGAGCACCAGCTGGTTACCCATGGCACTCACCCCGAGACTCGGATTGAGTTCACGCAAGGTGTGTATCAACCCCTCCGGTTCAAAGACGGTGATCACCTTCACCTCCCCCCGTACCGGGGCGACTACCAGCACCGCCAGTGACATGGTCAACCAGAGGCTCACTCGCACGTGGCAACGTCTCTGCATAGGGCTCTCCTGCCGTGATGGGCTTGATCATAGGCTCACCCCTGAGGGGCGCTGTTGCCAATGATGGGATGAAAAAAACCGCCGAGATGCGGCGGTTTCAGCATGACTCAACTCAGCATCTGGCGACAAGCCAGGATGCCCGCGCGATCAGAGCCAGGGAGCGGCAGTGGGCCCCTGTCTGAGGCCCAGCTTCCAGACCCGGCCAAAATGTTTGTAGTGACCGGCGGCCACCCCGGCCTTCTCCCCCATGCCATGGTAGAGATCCAGGTGCCCCTTCTTGACCGCCCCCCCCACGTCCAGCGCAATCAGCAGGCGCAGCTGATGCTTGCCGGTCCAGTTGCCCTCAAGATCCAGCAGCGGCACTTCCGCCAGTATGGGCGTGCCCATCGGCAGCAGGGTCTTGTCGGCCGCCACCGCCGCCATGGGCAACAGCGGAATGCCTGCCGCCCCGACCACATCATTGGTGGGGCGCCGTTCGAAGAAGACATAGGAGGGGTTCTGCTCCACCAGCTCCATGACCCCGGCCTCCGGCTGGGCATTGGCCCAATCTTTGATGGCCTTGAGGGACATCTGCGCCTTGGGCACTTCGCCCCGATCGATCAACACCCGACCGATGCTGACGTAGCCGTGACCATTCTTGCCGCTGTAGCCCAGATATTGCAGGCGATCATCGTCCCCGTAGTGCACGAAGCCAGATCCCTGCACATCCATCAGGAAGTTGTCGATGAGGGATTTGCTGTAGCCCAGCTCCAGCCCACGGTTGGCCAACGCCCCCTGATGGATCTGGGCCCGGCTCGGGCAGCGTCCGGCGCAGTTGGGCATGGCGTAGATGGGGTATTTGAACTCACTGTCCGGGCGGTGGCGCACTTCCAGTACCGGCGAATAGTAGCCGGTGAACAGCACATTCCCCTGTCGATCGGCGCCGCCGAGCTGGGCCAGGCTGATGCCGTACTGGGTGATCAGGGCCGGGTTGCCACCCTGCGCGACCCAGCGGGAGAGCTGGCGATAGAGCTCGCCGTAACGGCGGGTCATCTTGCCGGAGCGCTCCAGCACCAACCGGCTCTGGGGGCCGAACTTGCTGAAATCCGACCCCTGCTGGCTGTTGACGCGATCCACCCGCACCAGATCATCTGGCAGGGTACCATCCAGATACTGCTTGCCCAGATTTTCTGGCACCTCGCAGTTCAGAAAGCATCTGGCTTCGGACTTCTTCTGGGGCACCTTGGCAGGTTCAGGGTTGCCCGCACAACCGGCCAACCCGACCACAGCGGCAGTCAGCCAGTACGCGTGTTTTTTCATATATCCTCATCTAACCGAAAAACGCTAACACCATGAAAATGGTGATGAATGCAATCAAAGGCCGCGACGGATACCAGCTTGGCTCCACCTCTCGCCCACAGCCGCCGCGCTGCCATGTCCGCAGCGCATCAGCAGGCGGCGCTATCATACAAAAACAAAGGCCCTGTTGGCCCCTTAAATTAAACAATACCGCCGATTGATCCAACGGCCTGGGTGCAATGAGGGCGCCCGGCAATCGGATGACCTGATGATCTGGTGACAGCAAGATGGCGTGATCGGGTGTACGCAAGTGCCTGGCCATATGGCGGTGACGACAGCCGCCTCCTTGATCTCCCCCTCGATTGGCCCTCACCAAATGAGCAAACACCGCCTCTGCCGGCGCACAGGGATTTTTCCAAAGGCCCATCATTTGGGTTATAACAGAGGGACAAGGTGTGCGAGGTCATGGATGGAACAGCTCGAGATCTTCCCCCTGCAGAGCCCCTGTATCGGGGTCTGTCAGGCAAACAACAAGGGCTATTGCAAGGGATGCTTTCGCAGCAGGGAAGAGCGTTTCAACTGGCTGACCATGAGTCCGGATCAGCAGCAGGATGTGATGCGGCTGTGCCGGGCACGCAAGGCCCGGGTCCTGGCCGCCCTGCGCAAAGCCCAGGAGCCAGAGCAAGCGCCGCAGCAACAAGGCTGGGACTTCTGACCCGAGGCTGCTGCGCAGTGGCGACATCCGTCGCTCTCCATGAGGGCTTCTCTCCCCTCAAATAAACAAGGCGGCCCCAGGGCCGCCTTGTTTATCACGCATCGTTACCGCGGGTGCGGCCGAGCTCTGGGGATCATGCCGTGGCCAAGCTGGCCGGTGCCTCGGTACGCTTGAGCATGGCGTAACTCACCCCGGTCAGCAGGGAACCTGCGGTGATGGCCACAATGTAGAGCCACACATGGCTGATGGCATTGGGGATGAAGAGCACGAACAGGCCACCGTGGGGCGCCACCAGCTCACAGGCAAACAGCATGGAGAGGGCACCGGTCAGGGCACCGCCCACCATGCAGGCCGGGATGACCCGCATCGGATCCTTGGCCGCAAAGGGGATGGCCCCCTCGGAGATGAAGCACAGCCCCAATACGAAGGAGGCCTTGCCCGCTTCCTGTTCGGTCTTGATGAACTTCTTGCTGGCCAGGAAGGTGGCAATCCCCATCCCCAGCGCAGGCACCATGCCCGCAGCCATCACCGCCGCCATGGGAGCATAGGTCTTGGAGGCCAGCAGGCCGACCCCGAAGGCGTAGGCCGCCTTGTTGACCGGGCCGCCCATGTCGAAGCACATCATGGCACCTATGATGACCCCCAGCAGCACGGCATTGGCCGAGCCCATGTTATTGAGGAAGGTGGTCATGGCATTCATGATGTCGGCCACCGGGCCGCCAACCACATAGATCATCACCAGACCGGTAAACAGGCTCGCCACCAGGGGAATGATGAGGATGGGTTTGAGCGCCTCCAGAGTCACGGGCAGACGCACCTTGTCACTCAGGAACTTGGCGCAGTAACCGGCCAGGAAACCGGCGACGATACCGCCGAGGAAGCCGGCGCCCAGGGAGCTGGCCAGCATACCGCCTATCATGCCAGGTGCCAGACCGGGGCGATCGGCGATGGAGTAAGCGATATAGCCCGCCAGCACCGGGATCATCAGGGCAAAGGCCGAGGCGCCGCCTATCTTCATCAGCGCCGCCGCCAGGGTGCCCTCCTCCTTGAACGCTTCAATCCCGAAGATGAAGGAGATGGCGATAATAAGCCCCCCTGCCACCACCATGGGCAACATGAAGGAGACCCCGGTCAGCAGATGCTTGTAGGGACCGGCCTTATCCTCTTTCTTGACCACTGCACCGCCGCTGTGGCGATACGGCTTGGCCTGCGTCCACGCCTTGTCCAGCTCAGCTTTGGTCTTCTTGAGGGCAGCCCCTGTGCTGGTGTGGTAGAGCGGCTTGCCATCGAAGCGGGCCATGTCCACCTCGATGTCGGTGGCGAGGAACACCAGATCGGCGGCGGCTATCTCATCGGCAGTCAGGGCATTTTGCGCACCGACCGAGCCTTGGGTCTCGACCCGGATCTCATAACCGAGTTGTTTGGCGGTATTCTCCAGGGCCTCGGCGGACATAAAGGTATGGGCCACCCCGGTCGGGCAGGCGGTGACGGCAACGATGCGTTTGCCCGCGCTGGCTGACGCAGGCGCAACCGCAGCCACTGCACTCGCCACATGGTGATAGGGCTCGGCACGCTCGCGGGCAGCCTCCAGCACGGCGGCGGGATCTTGCAATGCGGCATCCATCTCGGCCCGATAGAGTCGCTTGCCCTCATAGGCGGACAAGTCCACCGGTGCGCTGGCCGCGACGATGACCAGATCGGCCTCGGCAATCTGGGCCGCCGTCGGCGCGCTGTGCGCCGCTATGGTGGAGTGGATGTCACCGACCAGCGTCCAACCGGCCTGTTCTGCTTGTTGGGTGAGTCGTTTGGCGACGAGGAAGCTGGTGGCGATGCCCGCCGGGCAGGCCGTTACCAAGATAGCTTTCATTGGGCATCTCCTGTGGGTGTGTGGTGTGTCGCGTCCTGGGAAGCTGCCTGCCGATTATCCATGGCGGTGTCGTCATCCAGTCGCGTGATGGTTATTTGTTCAAGAAGAGGGGTCAGTTGCTGTTGATCCGCAAAACCGACCGCAACCTGGCTCACCGCCAGGGCCGAGACGGCGGTGGCCAGACCCAGGGTCTGCGCCATGGGCCAGCCCAGGCTCAGACCATGGGCAAGGCCAGCTACGAGGGAGTCTCCGGCACCGACTGTGCTGACCACCGGCATCCGTGGCGGCTTGGCCTGCCAGGTTTCAGCTTCGCCAAACCAGATCACCCCTTCGGCGCCATTGGAGATCACCACCTGGCTCACCCCTTGCGCCTGCAAGGCGCGGGCGCACTCGGCCTGCTCAGTGAGGGTGCGGATGGGCCGGCCCGCCCACTGACTGAGCTCTTCCAGATTGGGTTTGATCAGGGTGGGGCCTGCGCTGATCCCGGCGCTCAGGGCCGCGCCGCTGCAGTCAAAGATGACCCGCTTGCCACGCAGCTTGAGGGCGGTGATGAGGTGGGCGACGTGCGCTGTCTCGACGCCCTTGGGCAAACTGCCCGCCAGCACAAACCAGTCAGCCTTTTCGGCCAGCTCATCCAGCAGGAGATCGAGGGTCGCGATGGCCTCGGGGGCGATATCGAGCCCCGGCAAGTTGAGATCCGTGACCCGACCCGATCGCTCGGAGACCTTGACGTTGATGCGGGTGCTGCCCGGGACCCGCACGAAATGATCCTCCAGCCCCTTCTGGGCAAACAGGTCGACGAAGGCTTGCTGATTATCGGCGCCGAGCCAGCCGGTGAGGGCCACCTCGCGGCCCAGATCCTTGAGCACCATGGCGACGTTGATGCCCTTGCCTGCCGCACGCAGGGAGGCGTCACGCACCAGATTCACTTCGCCGGCCTGCAGCTGGTCGAGGGAGGCGGTGAGATCCAGCGCCGGATTGAGGGTGATGGTGACGATGTTCATCAGTGCGCCCCCTCCCCCAGCCCTGCCTTGATCGCCTCGCCGATGCCACGCAGGGCCGCTTCGGCGTCAGCCCCTTCGGCGCGAAACTCGAGTCGGTGGCCGCACTTCACCCCCAGACCGATCACTTTCATCAGGCTCTTGGCGGACACGGCCTCACCGCTGCCATCCAGGTTGGCGACCCGGATATCGGCACCATACTCCTTGGCGACCTTGACCAGCATGGCGCCGGGACGAGCATGGAGGCCATGGGGGTTGATGATGGTGAAGGTGTCTGCCAATCCCTTGGCTGGCCCGTTTTGCAGCAGCGCCAGCCCTTCGCTTCCCGCCAGGGCATCGAGTTGACCGGCCGCGGCCAGGGCCGCCAGGTTGTCGAGCTGGGTCAGGTGAGACTCATCCTTGCCGCACAGCAGCAGCAGGGCTTTCACTTGTGCATCCTGATGGCTGATAGCATGACTCGGCGTGGCCAGCACCCAGCCAGACAGCTGCGCCCTGGCACTCGCCAGCCAGATCCCTTGCCCCAGGGCCCTTGGCTGGCTCGCCATCAGAGCCGTCACCATCTCGGCGCCACCCCAACCGGCGGACTTGGCGCGGGCGGCGGCGCCCAGCAGCAGCTGGTCGGCATCATCGGCAGGGAAATCGGCGAGGGTCAGGAATTGCACCTCGGCCGCTGCGCTCGCCCCCGTCAGTATGTCGATGATGGTGGCGGCATCCTTGGCATCTTTGAGGGCCAGGGCGGCCTGCTCGTCCCCCAGTACATGGGTAAGCTGGCGCAAGATGCCGAGGTGCTCATCGGACTTGGCGGCGATGCCAATGGCCACATAGGCGACCTGGCCCTGATCCCATTCAATGCCTGCCGGGAACTGGGCCACCATGACCCCGGTCTGCTTCACCAAATGTCGCGTCTCTGTGGTGCCGTGGGGAATGGCGATGCCGCTGCCAAGGTAGGTGGCGTGCTGGGCTTCACGGGCCAGCATGCCGGCCACGTAGCCCGCCTCGACCAGACCGGCCTGGGTCAGTCGCTCGGCCAGCAGCGCGATGGCCTCCTCCTTGCTAGCGGCGGTCTGGTTCAACAGGATCTGCTCTTGCGCCAACTTCAACATACTCTCTCTCCATCCGCTGAGGCGGCCGAGGCGGCCACCTGGATTGCGCTCAATGATAAGGCTCTGTGATAAGGGTCGGTTGACCCTGCTTGCCCTGCTCACAATAGACCGGATCGCATCCCACTGGTGGATTTGTCCTCTGTTTGCCTTTGCTTACTGACAAGCTGAATCGTTTCACTTACACTCAGACTGAATCGTTTCAGCTATTTGATCAAGTCCCCGCACTTCACCTTGTTCAATGATATGATCCGGCGCACACTTTTCGGGTCGGAACAGGGTAAGGAGGGCGGGATATTGTTGCCAGAGAGAGCCAAACAAGACAGGGCCAACAAGATGAAACTGGATGAAGTGGCCGCCCTCGCCGGTGTCTCGCGCACCACGGCCAGCTATGTGATCAACGGCAAGGCCGATCAACACCGTATCAGTCAGGCGACCCGTGACAAGGTGATGGCCGTGGTCGAGGCCCATAACTATCGACCCGACAGCCGCGCCGCCTCCTTGCGCGGCGGCCAGACCCGCACCCTGGGTTTCATCCTGCCGGATCTGGAGAACGCCAGTTATGCCAAGCTGGCCAAGCGGCTCGAGCAGGGCGCCCGCGCCCGGGGTTACCAATTGCTTATCGTCTGTTCGGAAGATGAGCCCGACACCGAAAAGGCGTTGTGCGACATGCTGATCAGCCGTCATGTGGATGCCTTGCTGGTGGCGAGCTGCCTGTCACCGGACGATCCCTGGTATCAGACCAAGCAGGCGAGCGGCACCCAGATCATCGCCATCGACCGGACCATGGCGCCGGGGCGCTTCATCAGCGTCGCCAGCGAGAACCGCAAGGCATGCGAGGAGCTGACCGCCTCCCTGCTGCACCCGGGGCTCGCCCATATCGCCTTGATCACTGCACTGCCAGGGTTGACGATCAGCCAGGAGCGGCGGCTCGGCTTCTTGCAAGCCCTGGAGGGGTGCAACGCCGAGCGTCATCTGTGCGAGGGGCAGCATTTCTCCCGCGCCGAAGGCTATCGGCTGATCAGCGCCCTGCATCATAAGCTGGGCGCCCTGCCCCCGGCCCTGGTGACCACCTCCTACATCCTGATGGAAGGGGTGCTCGATTACCTGATAGAGCAAGAGGCGGACATGAGCCAACTGGCCATGGCCACTTTCGGCGATGATCGCCTGCTCGATTTTCTCCCCTTCGGCATCAACTCCCTGCCCCAGCGCCATGACGAGCTGGCGGGCCTGGCCCTGGATCTCGCCTTCCAGGCCATCACAGGGGAGTACCGCTGCGGCCTGCACCATATCGCCCGCAGCCTGAAACGGCGGCGCTGATCCCTCCCTCTTGAGCAAACCCCAGCGCCAGCCGGGTTTGCTCTCTGGTGATCAGGACCACGCTCTGTCCCGGGCAGCAGGGCCCCATGGCGGTGCCAACTGATCAGTGCAGCTCATACCCTCCCCGTGCTGACAACGGCCCCATTGCCGCCGACTAATTCACCACCCTACTCATCACTGTCAGCATTTATTGCCAGATCCAGCGCAAGAAAATCACTTATCCAGCTATGGCGGGCTTGTTTCCCCCATTTTGATCCGTTAGCTTGGCAATCTCTTTTTACAAACGACAGGTTTTGAGTACAGATGCGTCTGCTGCGATATTGCTAGCCTTCGGATCGGACCCGAAGGCGCACTGCCCCGTTATGCCCTAGCCGCCCGCGCGGCCTTGTTATCCTCAATATCGGATTGGACTCATGAATACCAAGACTCTCGGATGTACCCTGCTCATCGCCGGTACCACCATAGGCGCCGGCATGCTGGCGCTGCCCCTGGCCTCTTCTTCCCTGGGCGGCCCCGCCACCCTGGCACTGATGCTGGGGCTCTGGGCGCTGATGGCCTTCACCGCCATGCTGCAAGTCGAAGCCAGCCTCAGCACCGGCAAGTGGTACCTTCATCAGCTGGCGGATCAGCTGCTCGGCCCCTGGGGCAAGCGCATCGCCTCCTTCTGCATCCTGATGCTGTTCTACTCCCTGGCCTCCGCCTATATCAGCGGTGGCAGCAGCCTGCTGGTGCAGGCACTGGCCGATGCCGGACTCTCCCTCAGTCAGGGTCAGGCCGCCTGGGCCTTCACCCTGCTGTTTGGCGGCATGGTCTGCGTCGGCACCAAGCAGGTGGATTACCTCAATCGACTGATGTTCACCGTGAAACTGGTGATCATGGTGGCCGTGCTGGCCCTGCTGCTGCCCCGCGCCGAAGGGCAACACCTGCTCTCCATGCCGCTGGGTCAGGGGCTGCTGCTGGCGGGCTTGCCGGTCATCTTCACCTCATTTGGCTTCCACGGCTCCATCCCGAGCGTCATGCTCTACCTGGGGGATTGCCCCAAGCGGCTGCGCCGGGTGTTCGTGTGGGGCTCTGCCTTGCCGCTGATCCTCTATGTCTTGTGGCAAGTTGCCATCCTGGGGCTGCTCGGCCAACAGAGCCTGCTCGACAGTGGCGGCGCCCTGGACAGCCTGCTGGCCAGCGTCGGCAAGCTGGTCAACTGGCCCCTGTTCAACCAGGCCATGCACCTGTTTGCGGACCTGGCCCTGGCCACCTCTTTCCTCGGGGTGACCCTGGGGCTGTTTGACTTCATGGCCAAGGTGAGCAAACGCGACGACAACGCCAGCGGCCGTCTGCAGACCGGGCTCATCACCTTCGTGCCGCCCCTGTTGTTTGCCCTCTACTTCCCGCAAGGCTTCATCATGGCCCTGGGTTACGCCGCCATCGCCCTGGCCATACTGGCGGTACTGCTGCCGGTAGCCCTGGTGTGGCAGAGCCGCAAGCAAGCTGAGCCGCACCACTACCGCGCGCCGGGCGGCGTGCTGGCCCTCGGTGTTGCCGGTGCCATGGGGGTATTGATCGTCGGGGTGCAGTTGAGCGTCAGTTTGGGACTGTTACCCGCCCTCTAAGCCCTCTCCGTGATGAACTGCCGAAAGCCCCGCCAACCCCGTTGGCGGGGCTTTTTCATCAACGGAGATAGCCGACAGACAACCCCTGCTCGCCCCGCGACGGGTCTGCCATCCAACCACGCTGACAACATAAGTGTTTTAATCTGGTATATATGTACATATGTGTACATTACCGCACAACCCTCCTACACTGAGAACAGTGCGCACCAGACCCTTTGAAAGGGGGTGCAGCAAGGAGGAGATATGACCCAAGCCGCCCAACAAACCCTGAACGATAGTGCCATTGACCCTAGCAAGGCGCTGCCCGTGGTCTTTCGCATCCTGGATAAATGGCAGTGCACGACCGATGAGCAGCTGAAACTGCTGGGCATCTCATCCCGTTCAACATTGAACAAATACAAAGAGTCGAGCGGCGGTATCCGCCTGAGTGTGGATATGCAGGAGCGGATGAGCTACATCCTCAACATCCACAAGAGCCTGCGGGTGCTGTTCAGCGTCGATGACAGTATTTACGGCTGGGTGCGCAAGCCCAGCAGCCACCCCTTCTTTGCCGGGCGCAGCGCCATGGACATCATGAAAGGGGGTCGCGTGGCAGACTTGTATGAAGTCGCCACCCGCTTGCACGCCTGGCGTGGGGGCATGGCCTGATGGAAGCGCCATTGATTGCGTTCAAGGGGCAGCAGGCATACCGGATCATTCCGAGTCGCTATCCCACCATCTGCATCTATGAAGATGTGGCCAACGCCGACGAGCTAGAGGCCGTCTGGGCCATTGAGGCGCTCACCAACGATCGCCTGCGGGAAGAGGCGGGCGACCTGGCTCGGGTTGCGAAGGAGGATTGGCTGGTCGGCCTGCATGGGGGCAGCTATGTGATGGCCGCCTTTACCCATCTCAATCCGGAAGGGGCCCGCTTCACCACCGGTGATTTCGGGGGCTATTACTGCGCCCCCCTGCTCGACACCGCCGTCAAGGAGACCGTCTATCACCAGGAGCGGATCTTCGGTTACACCAAGGAGCCCGCCCAGAAGGTGCAGATGCGGGTGCTCCATACCGAATTTTGCGCCAATCTTGCCGACATCAGCGGGGAGGATTTTCTCTCCACCCCCCTCTATCACGCCACCGACTACAGCCACTCCCAGGCCTTTGCCAAGATGCAAAAGGGCAAGGCCATGGACGGCATTCACTATCGCTCGGTGCGTCACAGCGGCCACCACTGCCATGTGCTCTATCGCCCCTGCCTGGTCACCAGGATCCACCAGGCCCAGCATCTGGAGTACCACTGGAACGGCAACGCCATCGCCAACGTGCTGGAGATCAAGCTCTATGGGGAGTGAGTAACCCTGCCCAATGCAAAAAGCCCCGCCAGATTGGCGGGGCTTTTTTATATCACGCGACAGCGCAGTGAGCGGTGAGGGAGTCCCCTCGCCTGCTTACTGGTTGTGGCTGGAGCGACGGGGGCGACGAGCCTGGGCTGGCTTGCCAGCACCCGCGCCTTCGGGGCGAGGACCGTTACCGGAACGCTGACCACCATTGCTGGCACCGCCGGAGCGACCACCGCCATTGCCGGAACGGCCAGCGCCTTGGCGCTGCTGCGGGCGCGGCGCACGGCGCTCTTCGCTCGGATCCCGCGGCTCTTTGCGCAGGGGCGCACCGATACCACGGGCGATGTTGTCGAGGGTCTCGCGGGACGCTTCGAAACCGGCAACCTGCTCGCAGGGAATGTTCTGCTTGGTCAGGCGCTCGATGGCCTTGATCAGCTTGCCTTCATCGGCGGCAACCAGGGAGATGGCATGACCGGTGGCGCCGGCACGGCCAGTACGGCCGATACGGTGCACATAGTCTTCCGCAACGTTGGGCAGCTCGAAGTTGACCACTTGCGGCAACTTGTCGATGTCCAGACCACGGGCGGCGATGTCGGTGGCGACCAGCACCTTGACGTTGCCATCCTTGAAACCGGCCAGGGCACGGGTACGGGCGCCCTGGCTCTTGTTACCGTGGATGGCGGCGGCGCTGACGCCGTTCTTGTCCAGGGTCTCGGCGACACGGTTGGCCATGTGCTTGGTACGGGTGAACACCAGTACCTGCTGCCAATCGTTGCTGGTCACCAGGTGGCTCAGCAGACCAATCTTGTTGGCCTTGTCGCAGGGGTGAACCAGCTGCTCGATGCGCTCGGCGGTGCTGTTGCGCGGGGCCACTTCGATCACGGCCGGGTTGTTGAGCAGGCCGGTGGCCAGCTCGCGGATCTCTTCGGCGAAGGTCGCGGAGAACAGCAGGTTCTGACGCTGCTTGGGCATCAGGGCCAGGATCTTGCGGATGTCGCGGATGAAGCCCATGTCGAGCATGCGATCCGCTTCGTCCAGCACCAGGATCTCGACTTCGTCGAACTTCACGGCGCCCTGGTTGTAGAGATCCATCAGGCGACCCGGGCAGGCCACCAGCACGTCCAGACCACGGCGAGTCGCCATCATCTGCGGGTTGATGCTGACGCCACCGAATACCACGTGACTGCGGATCGGCAGGTGTTTGCCGTAGTTGCGCACGCTCTCGCCCACCTGGGCGGCCAGCTCGCGAGTCGGGGTCAGCACCAGGGCGCGGATCCGGTTCGGCGACACTTTGCGCTTGCTCTCGGTCAGACGTTGCAGCATCGGCAGGGTAAAGCCTGCGGTCTTGCCGGTCCCGGTTTGGGCCGCCGCCATCAGGTCACGGCCAGCCAGTACGGCCGGGATCGCTTGCAGCTGAATGGGGGACGGAGTGTCGTAGCCTTGTTCGGCGACGGCACGGAGCAAAGGCTCGGCCAGACCGAGGGAAGTAAAACTCATAGTTACCTGCTAGGGATTTGGGGCGCCGGGGATTTGTGGTGGGGCTCCTCTGCCGAGCCGATGCCATCTCACAAGAACTGGGCCTATTGAGAAAACAACGATTTTCCCCGGGGAGCAGAGCAAAGGGGAAAGAATAGAGGCCGCAGTCTAGCGGAGTTGGCGTCCCGAGACGAGAGAAATGTGACAACTATCGCAACATGATTAAAAAACGAGGCAAATAGAATCGACTGCCCTGCCCTTCTGATCTCTGCCCAGCAGCCCGTGGCACGCGCCTGGGGGATGCACATCAGCGGCATCCCGGCCAACCTGAGTCAACCCCCAACAAAACAGGCAGCCAAGGCTGCCTGTTTCAGATCATGGGGCAACCACCGTCAGCGCAGTTGCGGGGTCGCGGTATGGACACCGGCATTCTGGGCACGGTGGCGCAGCAGGTGATCCATCAACACCAGGGCCAGCATGGCCTCAGCGATGGGCACGGCGCGGATGCCGACACAGGGATCGTGGCGACCCTTGGTGATCATCTCGGTCGCTTCACCCCGGGTATTGATGGTCTTGCCCGGCACAGTGATGCTGGAGGTGGGTTTGAGCGCCATGCTCACCACAATATCCTGACCGGACGAGATACCGCCGAGGATGCCACCGGCATGGTTGCTGGCAAAGCCGGCCGGGGTCATCTCGTCACGATGCTCGGAGCCTTTTTGCTCCACCACCGCGAAACCGTCACCGATCTCCACACCTTTCACCGCATTGATGCCCATCATGGCATGGGCGATGTCGGCGTCGAGCCGGTCGAACACCGGCTCGCCGAGGCCCACCGGCACATTGATCGCCATCACCTGTACCTTGGCGCCTATGCTGTTGCCCTCTTTTTTCAGGGCTCGCATGTACTCATCGAGGGCCTCAAGCTTGCCCGCATCGGGGAAGAAGAAGGGGTTCTGCTCTATCTGTTCCCGATCGAAGGCCTCGGCCTTGATGGGGCCAAGCTGGGAGAGAAAGCCGACGATCTCGATACCATGGATCTGCTTGAGGTACTTCTTGGCAATGGCCCCCGCCGCGACCCGCATCGCGGTCTCCCGGGCCGAGGAGCGGCCGCCGCCACGATAGTCGCGCTGGCCGAACTTCTGGTGATAGGTGTAATCGGCATGACCCGGGCGGAACAGGTCCTGGATATCCGAGTAATCCTTGGAGCGCTGATCGGTGTTCTCGATCAGCAGTCCAATGGAGGTCCCCGTGGTCTTGCCCTCGAACACCCCGGCGAGGATCTTCACCTCGTCCGCTTCGCGGCGCTGAGTGGTGTAGCGGGAGGTGCCAGGCTTGCGCCTGTCCAGATCGACTTGCAGATCCGCTTCGCTTATCTCAAGCCCGGGCGGACAGCCATCAACCACGGCGCCCAGCGCCGGGCCATGGCTCTCACCGAAGGTGGAGACCCGAAAGAGTTGGCCAAAACTGTTCCCTGCCATCTGTGCTCCTTAGTTCTTGTAAATCGCGAAATGAGGCTGATATTGCTCAAGTTCAGCCTTGGTCATCACGAAGACGCCATGGCCGCCATTCTCGAACTCGACCCAGGTAAAGGGCACCTCGGGGAACTGGGTCTCCAGGTGGATCATGCTGTTGCCCACCTCGACCACCAGCACGCCATTGTCTTTGAGGAAATCGGCGGCATGGGCCAGCAGACGCTTGGTCAGCTTGAGGCCATCGGAGCCGGAGGCCAGCGCCAACTCGGGCTCATGACGGAACTCGTCAGGCAAGTCCGACATGTCTTCGGAGTCCACATAAGGCGGGTTGGAGACGATGAGATCGTACTTGTCACCGGCCGGCAAGTCCCGGAACAGGTCGGAGCGGATCGGGATGACCTGCTGCTCGAGGCCATGATCGGCGATATTGCGCTCGGCCACGTTGAGGGCGTCGACGCTGATGTCGATGGCGTCCACTTCCGCATGGGGGAACTCGTGGGCCATGATGATGGCGATGCAACCCGAGCCGGTGCACAAGTCCATGATCCGGGTCGGCTCTTCTTTCAAGAAGGGCTCGAAGCGATTGGCCACCAGCTCGGAGATGGGGGAGCGCGGGATCAGCACCCGCTCGTCCACGTAGAACTCCCAACCCGCATACCAGGCCTTGTTGGTCAGGTAGGCCGCAGGGACCCGCTCCTGCACCCGGCGGATGATGAGCTCGGCAATACGATGGCGCTCGGTCGGGGTCAGACGGGAGTGGCGCATGCCCGAGTCCACATCCGGCGGCAGATGCAACGCAGGCAGTACCAGCTGCACGGCCTCATCCCAGGCGTTGTCCGTGCCGTGGCCGTAAAAGATACCGGCGTCGTTGAAACGACTCATGGCCCAGCGCAACATGTCCTGGATGGTGTGCATTTCGGCAACCACCTCGTCGATAAATATCTTGTCCAAATCCACCTCCAAGTCGAGTAATATCCGGCCCGAGCATTCTTATATAGCGAGCAAGACGAGTACCTGATGAAAAAAACGCCTTCACTGACAAGCGATGAAAGCCAGCTGTTCCGCGATGCGATAAAAGGTACCCGGAAAATCAAGCAAGATACCTTAAGGGCCGAGTTGCGCCCGGTCAAGCAGAAACGCGAAATGCGTGAGAGCCGCGAAATGCTTGGGGTTGGCCACTTTTTCAGCGATGAATATCAGCCCCATCTGGACGAAGAGGGGCCGACCCGATATGTGCGTGAAGATGTGTCAAAATTTGAGCTGAAAAAGCTCAAGCGCGGCCTCTATCCGCCGGAGATCTACCTGGATCTGCATGGCATGAATCAGAATCAGGCCAAGCAGGAGCTCGCCGCCCTGCTCAGCCTCTGCCAAAAAGAGAATATTCATGTCGCCTCCGTCATGCACGGCATCGGCAAACACATTCTCAAACAGCGGATCCCGAACTGGCTGGCCCAGCATCCCCATGTGCAGGCCTTCCATCAGGCTCCCCGCGAATGGGGCGGCGACAGCGCCATCCTGGTGCTGCTGGACATCGAAGAGTAACCCAAAAGCCCGCCGTCCTTTGCAAGCCACTCGACGGCTCGGGGCGCTTGCCCCATCCCAAACCCGGCCTGTTTCCCCTGCTCTGCCCTCGTTGAACAACAGACGTCCAGCTGCGACCTGCGGCTTTGGATAAAAAACGCCCCCGATGCCTGATGACGTCGGGGGGCGCAGGAGAGTGATGAGACGGGGACCCCCGCCCAACCCTGAGTGACGGCCCCTAACAGAGACAGGGGCGCTCTACCCCTGTGCCAGATAGTGGGCCACCAGGGCGTTGGCATGGCCATGGCCCATGCCGTGCTCTGTCTTGAGCCAGGTCACCAGCGCCATGTGTTTCTTGTGCTCCTGACCTGCCAACAGGGCCAACCAGTGCGCGACCGGTTGGCCATATTTCTGCTCGATGGCCGGGAAATAGGAGGCAGGCCCCTTTACCTTCTGCTGTTCATCCATGTCATGCTCCTTGATGGCCTGCCAGTCCGGGCAGGCACGGCCGATGGTGGACTCAGGGTTTCGGGGCAAACTGCTCGAACACCTCTTGCCCGGTCAGGGTTGGCGTCTCGTTCTTCAGTGTGTAGAAGTCCGGCTTCTCGTCGATGAAGATCTGGCTGGCAAGCTCGAACCTTTCCTCCTGGAACAGGCCAGCGGGGAGAATGTACTCATCCGTTGGCAACAGGTGATAGAAAAGATGGGTGCCACAGGTCGGGCAGAAGCCGCGCTCCGCCCACTCGGAGGAGCGGTAAGCGACGGGAGTCAACCCCTTGAATATGACGCCAGTGCCGCCATGTACCGCGAACATGGGCCCCCCTGACCAGCGCCGACACATGGCGCAGTGGCACAGGCTGACCTCTTTATGCTGCTCGCTTGACACGACGATCCCGCCACACAGACAGCTGCCTTGCATATCATCCTCCTCATATTCAGCGTGGGCGCCGACAGGGTGCCGCCGCCATTTACGGTCAGATGAGTATCATGCAAATCCCGAACTCGGCAACTGACCATGTTGCGCATCGCCATCCTCGGCACGCCACTCTTTTCCGGCAAAGAGCCCACCCACCCCGGTGACTATAAACACGGTGAATGAATTCCATCCATACATGCACCCGGTGAATAAAGGTTATCGCGACTGTTGCAAGGCGATGCGATTTCCTTCGCAATCCTGGCATTCGGCCACCCTGATGCCATCACTCACCTGGGTGATGGGATAGAGTATCTTCCCCTCGCACTGCAGCACCCTGGTCATGGTCTGTTCGATATCAGCCACGCTCAGATAAATGCGGGTGCCGTCGAGACTGGGCACATAGCTCTCCCCCTTGGCCAGGGCGCCGGAGCAACCCGCCATGCCCTCACACAGCGGAAATAGCGCCATCTCGTTGCCATCTATATCTGCTCGCTCGAATGCGATGCCAAATACCCGGGAGTAGAAGCCGATGGCTCGTGCCATATCCGTCACCGGTATTTCAAAATGCATGGCGATATTCATGTTTGGCTCCCTCCTTGATATATCCCGCGCCGTCATCACTATTTGTCTTATTTATCAACATAACGCCTCTGCACCAGAGTCAGTACCCTTGCGACAACCTCGCCAACAATCAATCGAGGGAGGCTAATGCCTCCCTCTTAGGACTCAGTCTGTGAAGCTAACGCTGCCCTTAACTGGTGGGAAGCAGCGCCCAGGGCCCGCCTTTGTTTGGCTCATCACCCTGGGTCCACCACTTCGCCTGATAGGTGGCGCCCTGATAGCTCACCTTGTCTCCGGCAACATAGACCTTGCTTGCCCCCCAGACGGGCACACCGCCAACCGGTGGCGTGCTGGGGTCTGTCGGCGCGGGGGCCAGCTCACTCACGATGCGCACCTTGGGCCAACCGGCATGGGATCCATAGAAGTTGGTCACGCATTTTTGGTAATCCCCCGGCACCAGTGCCGAATAAGCGGTCTGGAAACCGACCAGCTCGCACTCGAAGGAATAACCACCGGGTCGGTCGGCGTAATATTTCCAGTTGCCGTCCCAGTTGGTATAGAGCACATCGGTGGCGCCATTGAGGTTCAGGCTGCCGTAGGGGGTCTGCTGCCAGCAGGTATTCTTCTCATCGCTCGCGACCGGGATCTGGTAATGGGCCGCCAGCCCTTCCCAGTAACGGATGCGGTTGACTGGCTGACCTTTCGTCTTGTTCTGCTCGCCGCACTCTATACCGCCATTGATGACGTTGATGGTGGTGCCAAAGCCATAGCCGATGCCGGCGGCAACCTCGCGCTGGGAGGGTACCCAGGTTCTGTCGATCACGTGCAGCATGGCCGGTTTGGGGGCTTGCGGAGTCAGGAAGAACCAGATGGCGGACGCCAGGTTCAACCAGGAGTCGGCCACCAGGCCGGGGTTGTTGAGCAACACCGAGGCATCGCCATCAAACATCACCTCGGAGAAGGCGCCGTAGTTGAAGTGATAGGAGAGTTGTTTTGCGCCGCGGCCGAAATAGCCCTGGCCGGTGGCGCAGGGCCACTTCTTGTTCTGCCAGTCATTCTGGCCACAACCCGTGGTGTAGCCGAGTTGTCCCTCGGACCAACCCATTTCACGGACATGGACCAGGGCCTGTTGCCACTCCTCCAGCGCCTGCGGGTTGTCGGAGATGTTCTCCTTGGCGATATGGCCCCCCGTCTCCTGGGAGAAGTGGGCGAAGGCGGTGACGATGGATTTCTTGCAGATGGCATCAGCGTTGCGACCATCCGTGTATTCACCGCAAAAAGCCGGGAACTTGCCAACCGCCCGCAGGAAGCGCAGATAGGTATATTCCGGTGCCGCCATCTGGGTCAGAAAGTCCCATTCGGACTCGGGGAAGACACGTTCAACCCGTTTGACGTTATCGGGGTTGCTCGCATCTCGTGGGAAGATCGCATCCACCACAGTGTTGGAGCGGGTGGCCAACGCCTTGGACCAGAGCGCATACATGGGATTGGCCGTCTTGGCCTGCGCCACCGCCGCCACGTCGGCGGCAGCGATCACATAACCCCCCGCGTTGTCAGGATCCGGCTGGATATTCATGGCGGCATGGCCTGGCAAGGCACAGGCCGCGGCGACGAGCCCCGCGCAATATGTGAGCTTCAACATGGGCAACAATCCTTGTCTCTGGGTGAAATTTCATCCCGAGCATAGGCTGCCTGATAACTAAATTTACAGAGAAAATTAAGAAATGTTACCAATATGTGAGCCATTTCACTCTGTGCTATGCCCCATGGGATCGGCCACTCCCACCGTGCGAGCGCCCTTGTGTCCCCTCCCTCATCCCTTCTGACAGCAGACCATTGTTTTGATCACCAGAGCGTTGCAGCTGCGGATCACTGTGATGGGGGCGATCAAAAAATTGCCCCTGTTTCAGGATGAAATACCAGGAGAGTTGGGGGTTGGCAGTCAGCTCAGGCACCGCCCGCTACGAGCAAGCACCTACCGCGCGGATCAGGACGTTGGGGGTGGCAGTCTGCTCAGGCACCGCCCTCTACGATCAAGCACCTACCGCGCGGATCAGGATGTTGGGGGTGGCAGTCAGCTCAGGCACCACCCACTACGAACAAGCACCTACCGCGCAGATCAAGAGGTTAGGGGTGGCAGTCAGCTCAGAAACCACCCGCTACGAGCAAGCACGTACCGCGCGGATCAAGATGTTGCGCGGCGTCATGGGTTTGGCGCAGAACTCCCCCACTTCCACCCTGTAGCCCTGCTCTTGCAGGAAGAGGGCGCGATCCAGGGCAAGCCAGATCTCGAGCGGGCGGCGGAACAGGTGGCGAACCAGCTCCATGCGGGCAACATCCCCATAGCGTGCCTCCCCCTGACCGAGGAGATCATCGTAATGGATGGCCTCGGGCAGCACTATGCCCTTGCGCTCGGCGGCCCAGCGGCAGAAGGCCTCGAAGCTGTCGCTCAGCAGGCTCTTTTGGATATTGGGCACCGGCAGATACTCATCCACCCCCCGCACCTGGCGTTGCAGGCAGTCAAAACCCAGCCGCCACACCACTTCCAGCTCGCGCAGTCGGGCGATGCGGGCGCCACTGGTGACCGTCTCTTGCAGGGGCAGGCGCAGGTCGGCCTTGGTCAGTTGGAGGGCACTCTGTTTGGCGGCCCGGGAGAGGGGACGATAATCGTTGCCCCGGATCAGGTGATAACAGCAAGGGGAGAGGGAGACGCCGCTGGCACCGCGCTCAACCACCCCTTCGAGCAGATGAGTGTGCAGCTCGCCACAGGCGTGCAGCGCCATGGCATGGTGTTCGGGGGCGATCAGCGCGGCCGACTCGGCGGCGAAGGCATCGGCCTCGATGAAGTGCATCCGGGCCCCATCGCGCAGCGCCAGGATGCGTCCCGCCTCACACAGCGGCCCCTGCAGCTCCAGGCTGGTTATCTCGGCACTGCGATGGACAGAAACCAGCCGCCCAAGGTGTCCCTTGCCGGCGCACCACTCCAGATAGGGCCCCTGATGGGGTGGCAGACAACCGGTAAAGGCCTCTATCTGGGCCTGTTTTCGCCCCGGCATGTGCAGCGCCATCCCTTTGCCGCAATCGATGGGCTCGGGTTCGAATCTCACCAGCTCGCTCAAGCGGTGCAACTCGGCCCCCCCCGGGATCCAGGGTGCCAGCAGCGTGGCCAGTGCCCCCATGTCACCATCGAGCCCATTGATCTCCTCGAGACTCAAACCATTGAGCAAGGCGGCCAGATCGGGTGCCTGCCCGGCAAACGCCAGGGTCAGGTGATGATAGGGCTGATATTGCCACCAGGCACGGGAAGCGGTCAGCAGGTGATCGAGGCGTTCGAAGCGTTGGGCCAGCACAGGAGTCTCGGGAGTCGGGAGGCGAAAAGAGGGCGCCATTGTAACGGCCTTGCCAGAAATTGCACCCGCCATCATAGGGGCGCGTTCACAACGAAAGAGGGGCCCAGGGCCCCTCTTCTTGCTTGCTTAGTGGTTCGCTTAGAACGGCAACTTCATACCTGGGGGCAACTGCATGCCACCGGTGATCTCGCCCATCTTGCTCTTGTTCTGCTCTTCGACCCGGCGCACGGCGTCGTTGCAGGCGGCCGCGACCAGATCTTCGAGCAGCTCCTTGTCATCTTCCATCAAGGAAGGGTCGATCTCGATGCGACGCACGCTGTGGCTGCCGGTCATGGTGACCTTGACCATGCCAGCGCCCGCTTCCCCTGTCACTTCCAGCAGGGCCAGCTGCTCTTGCATCTTCTGCATGCGCTCTTGCATCTGTTGGGCCTGTTTCATCAGGTTACCCATTCCACCTTTACCAAACATATGTCGTCTCTCGCGTTGAAATCCGGCGACCTGGCCGGGCGTTAGGCTCGTCTGTCCTAGATGGGGACGGCCGAGCGGCATTTCAAGCGGGGAGCCGGGCTCCCCGCACCAGATTCAGCGATTGAGGGGCTCAATACTGTCCATATGGAGCTCCGCACCAAACCGCTGACGTAAAAACTGTATGTTGGGATCCTGCTCAAGATCCCGTTTCACCTGCTCGCGCACCCCAAGATAGAGGCGCTGCTCTATCTCAAGGGGCGTCTCACGATCGGGCACTGTCCCAAGCGTCACCTCGACCAGCACCTCGCCACCGAGTGCTGGCCCTATGATGGCGGCAAGCTCCATCAGGGCACGATCGCTGACCAGGTGGCGCTGCTCGGGCTTGAGGGTCAGCAGCACCCGGGATCCCTCTTGCACCATCACCCCATTGATGGCGAGCTGCCGCAGACGGCCCCCCATCCGAGTGCGCGCAATCAGCTCGCCCCAGGGATCGCCACAATTATCGAGCAGGCTGGCAGGGAGCAGCTTACTGGGTTCGTCCCCCGGCTCCTCTTGCGCTTGATCGCTATCAATAGAGTCCCAGTCGATGGTCTCCAGCACCGGGGCCGTAGCCTCCATCTGTGCCGGTACCGCCCGGCTTGGCTCAAGCGCGGTGTGCGCTGCGGCGGGGTGAGCGGGCTGCCCTGCGGCGGCGGGGGAAGCCGCCGCCGCGTCACGGACAATGGGCTGCTGGATACCGGTCGAGGGTCCTTGGGGATCCCAGGGGGGCGCTGCCTCCTCAGGAGTCCGTTGGCTCAGCGCCGGGGCTGGTGCCCTGCCGCGCTCGGCCTGGCTCGGAGGTGTAACAACCCCCTGTTCCCCCTGGGCCAGGTACTCCTGATAATCCTGCTGATTGTCCTCTTCGTCATCATGGCTCGGCAACTCGTCGTAGGACCAATCGTCCGGAACAGAAGAGGCAGGCGCCACCATGGCCGTCTGGGCGGAGCCAGGCCCGGCCTGCTGCGCCGCAGGTGGGCTGACGGGGGATGGGGCGACAGCCGTCTGCCCCGCCCCGGCCTTGGGAGCACTCGGTGTTCTAGCGGTGCGCGGCGCAGCATCGGTATCAGAGGCGCGCAAGCGGCTGCGCAGCATGTTGCGCGTACCGAGCAGGCTCAGGATGCCACCACTGCCATCACTGCCCGTCGCTGCCTCCGGGGGCTGTGCCATGGGTTGCGGCACCGGTTGCGCCATGGACACAGGCTCCGCGTCCTGATTGGCCGCGGGATGAAGCATCGCAGGCTCCCCATGGGCCGGAACAGGGATGTCCGGGCTGGCCATCGCCCCCGAGGCGCTGATCTCATCCAAGCCGGGATCCGGGGCCGGATCCTCTGCCACAGGGGCAGGAGATGGCTGATAGCCCATCTGATCCGCCGCCTGCAGCAACGCCTCCTGCTCGGCAAAGAGCGGAGAGAGGGCGGGCTCAAACGATTCATCATCGCCATCCTGCTTGACCAGTGCCGCCGAAGAGGGGCTCAGGTCAGCCTGATGTTCAGTATCGTTCTCGGCGGTGATGCCAGCCTGGCGGAGATCCGCCACAGACTCGGTGGCAGCCTCTGCCTGGTCACCCAGGGGGGTCGATGTTGATTCAGTGCCCTGGGGGGCTAGCGTCGGCGAAGCGGTCACCCCCTGGGACTTTCCCAACCCCAGAGGAGCGGCCCCCTGCCCCGCCTGGCTTGGCAAGGGGGCCAGGCTCGCCGGGTGGAGCTGGGCTCTGCGCGGCGAGAAGGCGAGCATCCGCAGGCAGGTCATCTCGAGGGCGGTGCGACCATCCGGGGCCCATGGCAAGTCCTTGCGCCCCCCCAGCACGATCTGGTAGCAGAGCTGTACCTCTTCCGGGCTCATGGCCCCGGCCAGTTGCAGCAAGGCATCGGCATCCGCCCCCTGCTCCTGCACGCTGGCTGGCAGCAGCTGGGCCATGGCAACGCGATGAAGCAGGGCTTCCAGCTCGGCGTGGAGCTGGTCGAAATCGGGCCCCAGGGTGGCGATCTCGGTGATCTTGGCCATGGTGGCCGGGGCATCCTGGCGCAGGATGGCCTCCAGCAGCTGGTGCAGATGATGATGGTCGAGGGTACCCAGCATGGTCAGCACGCTCGCGAGCCCCACGCTGCCGTTGCCATGGGCCAGCGCCTGATCGGTCAGGCTCAGGGCATCGCGCATGCTGCCATCGGCCGCCTTGGCCAATGCCAGCAAGGCGCGGGGTTCGAACGGCTGCCCCTCCTCCCCCAATACCCACTCCAGCTGCTTGGCGATCTGGCTCTGATCCAGACTCTTCAAGTGGAACTGCAAGCAGCGGGAGAGGATGGTGATCGGCAGCTTCTGCGGATCCGTGGTGGCCAGCAGGAACTTCACATAGGGGGGCGGCTCTTCCAGGGTTTTGAGCAGGGCGTTGAAACTGTGACGCGACAACATGTGTACCTCATCGATGAGGTAGACCTTGAAGCGGCCGCGGGCCGGACGATATTGCACGTTGTCGAGCAGCTCGCGGGTGTCTTCCACCTTGGTGCGCGACGCCGCATCTATCTCCAGCAGATCGACGAAGTTGCCCTGATCGATCTCTTTGCAGGTGCCGCAGACCCCGCAAGGGGTGCTGCTGATCCCTTGTTCGCAGTTGAGACTCTTGGCCAGGATGCGGGCGATGGTGGTCTTGCCGACGCCACGGGTACCGCTGAGCAGATAGGCATGGTGCAGGCGGCCCTGATCCAGGGCATTGGTCAGGGCGGTCAGCACATGTTGCTGGCCCACCACTTGCTCGAATGTATGGGGGCGCCATTTACGCGCCAGAACCTGATAGCTCATAGAACCTTTGGATGCGGGGAAGACAAGGCATTGAGGCAGAATGCTAACACAAATGGCGGGGGTGCTGTCACGGCGATGGCCCAAGTTGCGGCAAAGCCTGGGATAACTGACTGAAATTCAACCCGATAGACGAGGGAGCAGGCTATCTTGCAGGGTTCAACCTGCCCGCGCCCATGGCGCCTGGCGATCGGGGTTATCCCACAACCCCTCATAAAAACAGGGAGCCCGACTCGGCGCGGCTCCCTGTTTCATGCAAGCGGTTAACGCCGCTTATTCGCCAGCCAGTTCGACCAGCGAGACGACCTTGATACCGGCCGCCGTCAGGCGGGCATCGCCCCCCAGGGAGGGCAGCGAGATGATGAAGGCCGCATCGGCGACTTCACCACCGGCACGGCGGATCAGTTTGACGGTGGCATCGACGGTGCCGCCGGTGGCCAGCAGATCGTCCACGACCAGCACCTTGTCACCGGGCACGATGGCATCGGTATGCAGTTGCAAGGTATCGGTACCGTACTCCAGCGAGTAGGACTCCTCGATCACGGCGCGGGGCAACTTGCCCGGTTTGCGAACAGGGACAAACCCCAGGCCCATGGCGAAGGCGACCGGTGCACCGAAGATGAAGCCGCGGGCCTCGGTGCCGACAATCTTGGTGATCCCCTGATCGCGGTAATGTTCAGCCAACAGATCGATGGTGGCCTTGAAGGCCTCAGCGTTCTCTATCAGGCTGGTGATATCGCGAAACAGGATGCCCGGCTTCGGATAGTCGGGGATGGTCTTGATGCTAGCTTCGATAAATTTCAGAATATCCGGATTCATTATTTGACCGCTTATTTTTGACCCGGGTCCGGTACGTGAGACCTGGCCCTCGGGAAAACAAAAAGGCCCATCGTGCAGTTCAAGGTGAGACACCCAAAGTGCAAAAACGACAGGCCAACTCCATAGCATGATTGCCGCAGTAGCTTAGGCACTTCACTTCTCCATTGCAACTGGCTCCAGCACGGGCAGGCGCATTAACCAGCCAAGCAGTATCGCCAGGATGGCGAGCAATAATCCACGCACCCACATCATGGGGGTGAGGGCCAGGGAGATGGCGAAGCTTATCAGGATGAAGATAATGGCGCGCCGCCTCGCATCCCGGCGGATCCCTCTGTGTTCCTGCCAGTCCCGGATGGGCGGGCCAAACCAGGGATGATAGAGCAGCCAGTGGTGAAAACGCGGGGACGAGCGGGCAAACAGGGCCGCCGCCAGCAGCATAAAGGGGGTGCAGGGCAACAGGGGCAATACCAGACCAAGCAGGCCAGTGACAAAACTGAGCCACCCCAGGCAAAACAACAACCAGGATTTCATGCGCGCTCGCCTCGCTACCATGGGATCTTGACTCGAGGGTCCATCCTAGCAGACCCGCCCCCTAGACAGATAGGCCATCCCGCGCGAGGTGGCCCTCTGCTGCCAAGCGGCGCCCTGGCAAACCCCCTTCACCAGAGCCATCCGCTGACTCGCCGCCCCTGGCTGCTGCTTTTGTGCGCCAGCGAGGTGCCTGCGACCATGTCGAAGCTGACAGCCGCAGGCGTTCCCACTACAATCTGGCGTCCTTTTCAGCCCTTGCCTTCGGAAAACCGGTTATGCGCGTAATTTTGGCCCCCATGCAGGGGGTGCTCGATCACCTGATGCGGGAGGTGCTCACCTCGGTCAACGACTATGACCTCTGCGTCAGCGAATTTGTGCGCGTGGTCGATCAGCTGCTGCCGGCCAAGGTGTTCCATCGGCTCGCCCCCGAGCTCAAGCAGGGGGGCAAGACCCGCGCCGGCACGCCGGTTCGGGTACAGCTGCTGGGTCAGCATCCCGAATGGTTGGCCGAAAACGCACTGCGTGCCGTCAGCCTCGGCTCCCCCGGGGTGGATCTCAACTTCGGCTGCCCCGCGCCCACGGTCAACAAGAGCAAGGGCGGCGCCGTGCTGCTCAAGGAGCCGGAAGCCGTCTACCGCATCGTCAAGGCGGTGCGTGAGGCGGTGCCCGCCCATCTGCCGGTCAGCGCCAAGATAAGACTCGGTTACGATGACAAGGCGCTCTATCTCGAGAATGCCCAGGCGGTCTACCAGGCTGGGGCCAATGAGCTGGCGGTCCACGCCCGCACCAAGCGCGAAGGCTATCGTCCCCCCGCCCACTGGGAGTACGTGGATGCCATCCGCCGCGCCCTGCCCATTCCGGTGACCGCCAACGGCGAGATCTGGGACAGGCAGGATGCCCTCACCTGCGCCCGGGTCTCCGGCTGTGACAGCCTGATGGTCGGACGCGGCGCCATCTCCCTGCCAAATCTGGCCAACGTCATGAAGACAGGCTGCGCCCACATGAGCTGGGCCGAGGCACTGCGGCTCATGGTGAGCTACACGGAGCAGGATCTCGCCGGCGAGAAGGCGGACTACTACCCGAGCCGCATCAAGCAGTGGTTCTCCTACCTCAAACGCGAATATCCCCAGGCCGACGTGCTGTTCACCGATATCCGGGTACTCAAGAGCGCAGAGGAGATCCGCGCTCGTCTGCTGCAAGAGAGCGACCGCCACCCCTGAGCCCTCCCCTGTAGGTCATTCCCCTCTCCTGCCTGCCCCCACAGGCGGGAATAGGGGCCAGAACCCGTCATTTACTTGACGCATGTCATCTTGACTCTCCTATCGACTCCCTATACTGCCCTGACTCTATAACCGTCTGTTGGGGGCATCCGTGTGTGAAATGACGCAAGATCAGCTAGCGGGCTGGCGAGATCGCCTGCTTGCCGACTGGGCACGAATTCGAGAGGAGCTGATAGGTCAGCTCAAGGCAAGTCGCCAGGGAGACTGGGCCGAACGGGCCAGCCATTGTGAACGGGATCAGCTGGTGGATCTGACGAGTCGGCTGGATCTGCCGCAAGTAGAACAAAACGTGACGGCGCTCAAGCGGATCGACGCGACCCTCTGCCAGATAGAGTTGGGACTGTTTGGCCTCTGCTCCGATTGCGAGGAGCCGCTAAACCTGACCAAGCTGGAGCAAGATCCCACCCAACAACGTTGTCCGCGCTGCGAACTGCGCTATCGCAAGGGCTTTCACGGCCACGAGTTGTAGGGGCATCACTGCCCGCTGCGGGTCCCAACCCCGCCTGTCGTATCGACCAAAGTGTTCGAACGACACACCCCACCAGCGTCAAACAAAACGGGCCCCTGCCAAGACAGGGGCCCGTTTTCTATTCATGCCGATCGCGACAAACCCGGCAGAGGGCGCGAGCAGACTCGGCCATCCCTGCGCCCATCACTGGGCCAGCAGGTGACCGACCAGCTCATGACGCCAGCCTTGCAGCAACATGGGCTTGGGCCCGCGAGCCCGCTCCTCTGCGCTCATCCGCCAGCTCCAGGTAAAGTACTGGTGAATGGTCTTCTTGCTGGCCACCAGCTCAGGGGGAATATTGCTGGCCTTGGCCTTCTCTTCCACCAGCGCCTTGATGCGCTTGAGCTCCGCCTTGTACTGGGGGTAATCCACCAGACGACGGATGGGTTCGGGCCACCCTTCAGGGTCGCTCTGCTGAGCCGATGCGACGATGTCGAGCAGCCGCTTGCCGTGGATCTTGATCTCGATGGGAGAGAGATCCAGCTCGTTGAGTTCGCGCAGTGAGGTCGGACGGCGCTCGGCGACCTTGAACAGGTGCAACTCCTTGACCACGAAATTGAGGGCCAAGTCCCGGCGCACCGCTTCTTTTTGCCGCCAGGCGGCCAGCTCGCGCAAGATGGCCAGCTCGCGCCGACCCAGCTGCCAGCCGTTGATGATCTCGAGATAGGCCTGATAAGGATCGCTCCCCTGGCTCCGGCGGGCGCAGTGGTTCTGACACTCCTCCTCGAACCAGGCAAACTTGCCGCTCTCGTGCAGCTTGGCCATGACGGTGTCGTAGAGCGGCATCAGATAGAGCACATCCGCCGCCGCGTACTCGAGCTGACGATCGGTCAGGGGACGGGCCAACCAGTCGGTACGGGCCTGATCCTTGACCAGTTCCACCCCGAGAAAATCCTTGGCCATGGCGCCAAATCCAACGGAGACCCCATAGCCCAGGAAAGCGGTGGCAAGCTGGGTGTCATGGACGCGGTTGGGCAGATGACCCGCCTGGTGCTGAATGAGTTCGAGATCTTCCCCGGCGGCATGGAGGATGGAGATCTGGCCATCCTGGCCCAGACGCTCCCACAGGGGCGCGAGATCCAGGGTCAGGGGATCGAGCAGGGCCAGCTGATGGCCATCAAAGATTTGAAAGAGACCAAGTTGGGGATAATAGGTGCGAGTGCGCACGAATTCGGTATCGATGGCCAGTGGCACCTGGGCCAGAGTGGCGAGGTAGGCTTCCAGCTCGGCTTGCTGTGAAATGAGTTGATATTGCATCTTTGCCTGCATCTTGTCGGTTGGCCCAAAAGAAAAAACCGTGGCGTGACCCACGGTTTCGCATCGCCCTGGATAGGTTACTGCTTGGCGATCTCCTCGTCGCGCAGCACGCGGCGCAGGATCTTGCCCACATTGGTCTTGGGCAGTTCGTCGCGAAATTCTACCAGCTTAGGCACCTTATAGGCAGTAAGATGTTGACGGCAATGGGCAATAACTTCCTCTTCGGTCAAGCCTGGATCCTTTCTGACCACAAATACCTTCACCAGCTCGCCGGACACCTTGTGAGGCACCCCGACCGCCGCCACTTCCAGCACCTTGGGATGGAGCGCTACCACGTCTTCAATCTCGTTGGGATAGACGTTGAAGCCCGACACCAGGATCATGTCCTTCTTGCGATCGACGATCTTGAAGAAACCCTGCTCGTCGCACACGGCAATGTCCCCGGTGCAGAGCCAGCCATCTTGCATCACCTCGGCGGTGGCCTCGGGACGCTGCCAGTAGCCAGTCATCACCTGGGGACCACGGACCTGCATCTCCCCGGGTGTATTCAGGGAATGAATGGGCTCACCGGCATCATTCACCAGACGAATATCGGTGGAGCAGACCGGCAGGCCGATGGAGCCGTTGTAATCGGTCAAGTCGTAGGGACAGACGCTGACCAGCGGGGAGCATTCGGTCAGGCCGTACCCCTCCAGCAGCGGCGTCTCCGTCATGGTCTTCCACTGCTCGGCCACCGCCCGCTGCACCGCCATGCCGCCGCCGATGGTCAGGGTCAGCTTGCTGAAATCCATGCTCTGGAACTCGTCATTGTTGACCAGGGCATTGAACAGGGTGTTGACCCCGGTGATGCAGGTGAAGGGGTACTTCTTGATCTCTTTGACGAACCCCGGGATATCGCGCGGGTTGCTGATCAGCAGGTTGTAACCCCCGAGGCGCATGAACAGCAGGCAGTTCACCGTGAGCGCGAAGACGTGATAGAGCGGCAGAGCCGTGACCACGAACTCCTTGCCCCGCTGCAGCACGGGGCCATAGACCCCGAGGCACTGTTCGACGTTGGCAATCATGTTGCGGTGGGTCAGCATGGCCCCCTTGGAGAGGCCGGTCGTCCCTCCCGTGTACTGCAGGAAGGCGATCTCCTCCCCATGGATCTCGGGCTTGATGTACTGCAGGAAGCGGCCCTTGGCCAGGGCATGGCGCATGGTGCTGGCGTGGGGCAGATTGTATTTCGGCACCAGCTTCTTGACGTATTTCACCACGAAGTTGACCAGGGTCCCCTTGGCCAGCCCCAGGTTGTCCCCCATCCGGGTCAAGATCACATGCTTGATGGGGGTGTCGTAGACCACCTTCTCCAGGGTATGGGCGAAGTTGGAGACGATGACGATGGCCTTGGCACCCGAATCCTTGAGCTGGTGTTCCAGCTCGCGCGGGGTATAGAGGGGGTTGACGTTGACCACTATCATGCCGGCACGCAGTATGCCAAACACCGCAATAGGGTACTGCAACAGGTTCGGCATCATGACCGCGACCCTGTCACCTTTCTCCAGTTTAAGTTCGTTTTGCAGGTAGGCGGCGAAGGCGCGGGACTGCTCCTCGAGCCGGCGATAGGTGATGGTCTGGCCCATGTTGACGAAGGCGGGCTGGTCGGCAAACTCGCTCACCGAGGCTTCGAACATCTCGACCAGAGAGCCGTAGATATCGGGATTGATCTCGGCAGGCACACCGTCCGGGTAGCGTGTTAGCCAGATTTTCTCGGCCGGTGTGACGGTCGGATCGCCCTGCGGCTGCAACATGGCTTGCTCATGCTCATCCATATCGACTGACCCTGTGGTCAAGTCGGACTGCTGCGGCATGATGTTCTCATGCTCATCTTTATGCTCATGCATAACTCGCACCTGTGCGCTCACTGTGTTGCCTCCATCCCTGTCCACGTTCATTTTTAATCATTTGTTTTGAGCTCGAGCTCTAATGCCGGACATCTTTACATACGACAATAGAAATTAACAGCCACTTAACAAGCGTGAAATGTGAGGGACGAGGCAAACCTGAAAGATTGAAAGCGGGGGATTCTAGCGAATTTGACAGAATTTTTCGATAGCAACAGCGGTTTGCACGGGATTATCCATATGAAAGTGGTGATTTCCCGCCACCCAGCGCCGCTGAATGTCAGCGAAGCATCCCTGGCGGGCTTGCCATTGCGCCGTCAGCTGGGCAAAGCCTTGCTCACCCTGAATGAACAATACAGGGCAGGCAATCGCCGCCATCAGCGCCCTCGCCTGCCCCTCACTCATGCGCAGCGGCGAGAGATCCCGCAATCTGGGATCGCTGCGCCAATGCAGCCTGGCAGCTCGCGCAACGAGTTGCCGGGCACAGATGAGCCGCGCCGCCTCGGGGGAGATATCGGCCACCTTGCAACGGGCCGCCACCGCCTCCTCCAGGCTGGTAAAACCCTGACTGGCTCGCTCCCGAGTACGAGAGCGGTTGAGAATGGCACGTCGGATCTGCTCGGGAACGGCGTCATCGGACTGGCTAAGGGGCCCCAGCCCCTCCAGCATGATCAGCCGCGCGACCCGCTCCGGGAAGACCCCGGCATAGGCCGAGGCGATCAAGGCCCCCAGGGAGTGACCGAGCAGGGTGATCTGTTGCCAGCCTCCCGCATCGATGATCTGGTGCAGATCGTCGAGCCAGTCGATAAAGACATAGGGAGAAGACTTGTGATCCGACTGACCATGGCCCGGCAGATCGACGCAGATGAGATGAAAACCAGCCAGATGGGGGGCAAGAGGCAAAAAACTGGCGGCATTGTCGAGCCAGCCATGCAGTGCCAGCAGCAGAGGCTGTCCCGGCTGGCCGGACTCCAGATAGGCGATCAGGCGCCCATCGGCCAGCCGCAACTGCCCCTCTCTCATCAGATTTCCCAGCGCGGCTCTCTCATTCATGGCGCGGTATCACCAGTGGCGCATCGACCGGCGCGGCCAGAAGGGATCGTAGAAAGGGTCATTGAAGTAGGGATCCATGTAGCGAACCTCCACCTCTTTGATGGGGGGCCACAGCTTGCTGCCGGTTACCCTGATCACCGAAAACTCATACTTGTGATCGCCAATCTTGCTCTCAACCGGCTTGTCCAGGGTGCCAAGCACCGTCAGGCTGCGCCCCTTGGCATAGAGGGTCGGATCGACAAAACCCTGCATCACCGCCAGGAAGCGGCCAGGGCTCTGCTCCGTCTGCTCGGGCACGCCATTGCTCTTGAGGGGCAGATAGACCACCTCGATGAGGCTGCGCGTCTGCTCGTTATGGACAGCGGCAATGACTCCACTCCAGCGGGCCGGCTTGCCCTCCTGGCCCGTCAGGGCAGGTTGATAGGCAAC
Source organism: Aeromonas sp. BIGb0405 (assembly GCF_024807335.1). Classification (NCBI taxonomy): domain Bacteria; kingdom Pseudomonadati; phylum Pseudomonadota; class Gammaproteobacteria; order Aeromonadales; family Aeromonadaceae; genus Aeromonas; species Aeromonas sp. BIGb0405. The sequence continues at coordinate 334,417 of NZ_JANUEP010000003.1, read as the reverse complement.
CAAGTCCCCCTGCGGCTCATAGGCCAGCTCCTTGGGCACTGAACTGCACCCGGCCAGCAGCAGACCGGCCAGGCCCAGCAGCAGGCTCTTTGTAAACAGATGGCATGTGTTCATATCCCTCTCCTTTGCTCTGGTTCGACTGCAAAACCGGCTCACTCCCGTCCGGGCAGCTTCTTCCAGGTGACCTTGTCTCTCAGATATACGGGGGTCGCCTGCTCCGGGGCCACCGCACTGCCAGCCAGCCAGGCGGCCTTGGCCAGTGGCAACATGTCCTGGGCAGCCGGCAGACGAGCCGCCGGGCAGGGTCTCAGGTCATCGGCCAGACCGTTCAGGAGATCAGCATAGGTCTCGAATCCTGTACCCGTGCTAAACCAGAGACCGGAAAGGGTCTCTTCTTGCGCCACGGCCTCGGGGGCCGTGACCCGCTCTTCGCCGTCCAATACCATGAGACCATCTTGCAACAGATAGCGGCCGATATAGATCTCCCCCATGCGGGCATCGATGGCGCTGACTACCCGCTCGGCCCCCTCCAGGCGGTGGGCCCCCTGGGCCATGGCCGCCAGGGTCGAGATGCCAATCAGCGGCACCCCGGCCCCAAACGCCAGGCCTTGAGCCACGCCAACCCCGATCCGCACCCCGGTGAAAGAGCCTGGACCACGGCCAAAGGCAATGGCGTCGAGCTCGCTCAGGGTGATCCCGGCCTCATCGAGCAAGGCCTGTACCATGGGCAATATCTTCTTGGTGTGATCGCGCGGCGCCTCTTCCCAGCGCACATAGATGGACTCTCCGACCTGCAAGGCGGCGGAGCAGGCTTCGGTGGCGGTATCGAGGGCCAGGATCTTCAACTCGTTCATTCGCAACTCTTCTCTAAAAGGCATCATTGAAACAGATCGGTCTGGGCCAAGTCCGGGCGCGCCGCCTCGGCCAAACCGCTAAAGAATTCGCCAAGGCAATCCAGGTCCCGGGTGCGCGGTATGGCTGGCAGGCTCTTGATAAAGGTGGCGCCATAGGGCTTGTTGACCATGCGGGGATCACAGATGACCAGGACGCCATGATCACGGCGATCACGTATCAGCCGCCCCACCCCCTGCTTGAGGGCGATCACGGCCTTGGGTAGCTGGATATCGGCGAAGGGATCCCCCCCCTTGAGCTTGCAGTCGTCGACCCGCGCCTTGAGGAGGGGGTCGTCGGGGCTAGCAAACGGCAGCTTGTCGATGATAACACAGGAGAGTGCCGCCCCCCTGACGTCTATCCCCTCCCAGAAGCTGCTGGTCGCCACCAGCACGGCGCGGCCATTCTCGACAAAGGTCGACAGCAGTCGCTGTTTGTTGTCTTCCCCTTGCAGCAAGACGGTGCGTCCTATCTCCCGGCGCAGCACCTCGGCCACCTGACGCATCACCTGATGGCTGGTGCAGAGGAAGAAGCAGCCCCCCGGCGTCTTGTTGATGAGGGGGATGAGCCGCAGTGCCAGCATCTCGCCCCGACCAAAGGCATTGGGCTCGGGTAGCTGGCGCGGCACGCACAAGCGCGCCTGCTCGCTATAATCGAAGGGGCTGTCGAGCATAAGCTCACGGCTGCCCGCCAGTCCCAGCTCCGCCTTGAAGTGATCGAATCCCATGTCCACCGTCAAAGTGGCCGAGGTAAAAATCCAGGCCACCTCGGGGCGCATCACCTCGGCTCCAAACCGCTCGGCCACCGACAAGGGGGTCAGATTGAGGGAGAAATGGAGCCGGGTACACTCGTACCAGTAGGAGTAACCGGTCTGGTTGATGGCCAGCACCTCCCCGAGTCGCGTCCTGAGCTCACAGAGTCGCTCGAAGCAGTGATCGAGCTGCTCGCCGCGCCCCAAGGCGAGTTTGAGCACTTCATAGCAGAACTCGATGGCATCATTGAGCCGGGCCAGGGCCTGGCACCATTGGGGCTGGCGCAGCAGATCCCGGCTGTTGCCCCGCCCGCCATCGACCCCGAAGGCGAGGCGCAGATCCTGACTGGCAATACTGAGCCGATCCGCCGCCTTGCCGAGCTGGGCCATGTCATGGGCCTCGGCCCGGTAGGCAAGCTGGATATCCTGAGCCAGATCCTGGATGGTACGGCTCGATACCGACTTGCCAAAGTAGTTGGTGGCTATCTCGCCGAGCTGGTGCGCCTCGTCGAACACATAGACCTGAGCTTCCGGCACCAACTCGCCAAATCCCGTGTCTTTCACCGCCATATCGGCGAAGAAGAGATGGTGATTGATCACCACCACTTGCGCATCCATGGCGCGGCGCCGGGCGATCACCAGGTGACAATCGTCGTAATAGGGGCAATCCCGACCGAGGCAGTTGTCATTGGTGCTGGTGATCTGGGGCAATATTTCGGCGTTCTCCTGCAGGCCGGGAATGTCCCCCACATCGCCGGTATTGGTGGTGCTCGACCAGGATTTAACCCTGACCAGGTCGCTCATCACCTCCGGCTTTTGCAGATGGGATTCGCTCATCAAGCGGTTCATGCGCTCGACACAGAGGTAGTTGCTGCGCCCCTTGAGCAGGGCCACGGGCTGGTGATAATCGAGCGCCCCCGTGATGGTGGGCAAGTCCCGGTAAAAGAGCTGCTCCTGCAGGTTTTTGGAGCCGGTGCTGATCACCACCCGCTTGCCCGATGCCAGGGCAGGTACCAGGTAGGCGTAGGTCTTGCCGGTGCCCGTTCCCGCTTCGACCAGCAGACGGTCGTGGTCCTTGATGGTGTTTGCCACCGCCTCAGCCATCTCCAACTGAGGGGCACGGGCCAGGAAACCGTCGATATGACGGGCAAGAGGGCCGCCTTCTGAGAACAGGGTCTGGATGGTCAAGGAGGTTTCCCGCAAGCAAAGGGGGCGATTATAGCCAAAAGCGGGGGCAAGCCAAACGCTCAGACGAACAAGTCGATCTTGTGGTCAGGATCCGGCTTGTGTCCCCCTGGCTCATCGGCATCGCCCTGACTGACTGGCGGTGGCGTCCTGGGACGCGGCGGCTCCTGAGGGGTGCCCTGGCCGCCATCCCGCTCGGTGCCTATCTCGTGGGCACTGTGCTTGTGATCGATGGGATTCACCTCACGGCGAATGGCATCACTGCCCGGGGTGGCCGGGGCCCTCGGCAAGATGGGGAAGAGCAGATCCTGATTGGGCATGGGATATCCTCCGTATTAGCATTGTCTTATTATCGACCAGCGGCGACCTTTCCTTACTTTCTTCTTGAAATTTACAATCCCGGGTTGCAATTTTCGTCAAGGTCGGTAATGTAAACCGGGCGTCAGTTACGACATCTTATTTGTAAAGGATTGTTTACATGAAGTTCACCTCACTGAAGACTCATCACCACCATCATCATCCCGAATAGTCTTTCAGGAGGTTGGCTGCTGGAAGACACTTAACAGGTGACTTCCAAAAGGACCGCAAGATTCATAAACCCTCGGAAGCACACACTTCCGAGGGTTTTTTCGTTTTTGACTAGAAGGAAATCGAGCAATGGAAACACAACGTCTGCGCATCGCCATGCAAAAATCCGGTCGCCTGAGCCAGGACTCCCAGGCCCTGTTCAAGAGCTGCGGCCTCAAGATCAATCTGCGTGAACAGCGCCTCATCGCCCACGTCGAAAACATGCCCATCGACATTCTGCGGGTGCGCGATGACGACATTCCGGGTCTGGTGATGGAGGGGGTGGTCGACCTTGGCATCATAGGTGAGAACGTGCTGGAAGAGGTGCAGCTCATTCGCCAATCCCAGGGCCTGCCCTTCGAGGTCAAGACCCTCAAACAGCTCGATTTCGGCGGTTGCCGTCTCTCCCTGGCCGTGCCGGAAGATGCCAGCTACACAGGTCCCCAAAGCTTGGCTGGCAAGCGTATCGCCACCTCCTACCCCGGCCTGCTCAAGCGCTTCTTCGACGAGCAAGGTCTCGGGTTCAAGAGCGTCATGCTGGGGGGATCGGTGGAAGTCGCCCCCCGCGCAGGGCTCGCCGATGCCATCTGCGATCTCGTCTCCACCGGCGCCACCCTGGAGGCCAATGGCCTGAAAGAGGTGGAGGTCATCTACCGCTCCAAGGCGGCACTGGTGCAGGCCCCCAATCCCTTGAACGCCGCCAAGCAAGCCATCATCGACAAGCTGTTGCCCCGCATCCAGGGCATGCAGCAGGCGCGCGAGAGCAAGTACATCATGCTGCACGCCCCCAAAGACAAGCTCAATGCCATCACCGATCTGCTGCCCGGCGCCGAGCGCCCCACCATCATGCAGCTGGCCGGTGACACCAATCAGGTCGCCCTGCACGTCGTCTCCAGCGAAACCCTGTTCTGGGAGACCATGGAGCAGCTCAAGGCCCTCGGCGCCAGCTCCATTCTGGTGCTGCCCATCGAAAAGATGATGGAATAAGGGCGGGCACCATGCAGACCCTCATCTGGAACCAGCTCACCCCCGCCCAGCAAGCCGAGGCCTTGACCCGCCCGGCCCTGGACGATGAAGCCAATGTCGGCGCCGTGGTGACGGAGATCATCTCCGCGGTCAAAACCCGGGGCGATGACGCCCTGCGCGAACTGAGCCAGCGTTTCGAGCGCGCCCCCCGTGAACAGTTGCGGGTGAGCGAAGCGGAAATCGATGCCGCCTGCGCCCGGCTCGATGACGACATCCAGGCCGCCATCCTGGCCGCCGCCACGAACATTCGCACCTTCCACCGCGCGCAGGTGCAGCCTGTGCTGCGGGTCGAAACCCAGCCCGGCGTCCTGTGCGAGCTGCGTACTCAACCCATCAACCGGGTCGGTCTCTATGTGCCGGGGGGCAGCGCGCCCCTCCCTTCCACCGTGATGATGCTGGCCATTCCCGCCGCCATTGCCGGTTGCCGCGAGGTGGTGCTCTGCACGCCGTCGCCAGCCAGCGACGAGATCCTGTTCGCCGCCCGCGCCTGCGGGGTCGAGAAGGTGTTCGCCATCGGCGGCGCCCAGGCCATCGCCGCCATGGCCTACGGCACTGCGTCCATCCCCAAGGTGGACAAGATCTTCGGCCCGGGCAACAGCTATGTGACCGAGGCCAAGGGCCAGGTCTCCCGGGACTGGCGCGGCGCGGCCATCGACATGCCGGCTGGCCCCTCCGAGGTGCTGGTGATTGCCGACGAGAGTGCCAATGCCGCCTTCGTCGCCTCGGATCTGCTCTCCCAGGCCGAACACGGCCCGGACAGCCAGGTGGTACTGGTCACCACCAGCGCCGCCCTGGCCGAGGCCGTCAACATCGAGCTGGCAAGCCAGCTGGCGCAGCTCAGCCGCCGGGACATCGCCGTTCAGGCCCTGGCAAGCAGTCTCACCCTCCTGTGTGACAACCTGGAGGAGGCCTGTGCCATCTCCAATGCCTACGCCCCTGAGCACCTGATAGTGCAGACCCGCAGCCCCCGGGAGCTGCTCGACCGGCTCGAAAACGCAGGCTCCATCTTCCTGGGACAATGGACCCCCGAATCGGTGGGGGATTATGCCAGCGGCACCAATCACACCCTGCCCACCTACGGCTATGCCCGCACCTGCTCCAGCCTGGGATTGGCCGATTATCAGCGCCGCTTCACGGTGCAGGAGCTGAGCGAGCAGGGCATGCGCGATCTGGGCCCCATCGTCCAGCGCATTGCCCAGGCGGAAGGGCTCGATGCCCACAAGCAGGCCGTCACCCTCAGGCTGAACGCCCTCGCCACCAAGCTGCAACAAAAGGATCTGTCATGAGCATCGCCAAGCTGGCTCGCCGTGTGGTGCGCGCCCTCACCCCCTATCAGTCCGCCCGCCGCATCGGCGGCAGCGGCCACGTCTGGCTCAATGCCAACGAGGCTCCGCTCTCCCCCGCCTTCACGGTGCAGAGCAACAAGTTCAACCGTTATCCCGAATGCCAGCCAGCCCAGGTGGTCGATGGCTACGCGGCCTATGCCGGGGTCAACGCCGATCAGGTGCTGGTGAGCCGCGGTGCCGATGAGGCCATCGAGCTGCTCATTCGCACCTTCTGCGAGGCGGGTCAGGATCAGATCCTCATCTGCCCGCCCACCTATGGCATGTACGCCATCAGCGCCGAGACCTGCGGCGTGGGCATCGTCGAACAACCGCTTACCACGGATCGTCAGCCGGACTGGCCCGCCATTCGCGATGCCCTCTCCGAGGTCAAACTGGTGTTCCTCTGCTCCCCCAACAATCCGACCGGGGATCTGGTCGGGCGCGATGGCCTCATCGCGTTGCTGGAAGCCGCCCGGGATAGCGCCATTGTCGTGGTGGACGAGGCCTATATCGAGTTCTGCCCGGACGCCTCTGTGGTGGATCTGTTGGCCCGCTTCCCCAATCTGGTGGTGACCCGCACCCTCTCCAAGGCGTTCGCCCTGGCCGGGATCCGCTGCGGCTTTACCCTCGCATCGCCGCAAGTGATCGCCCTGCTCGCCAAGGTGATCGCCCCCTACCCCATCCCCGATCCGGTGGCGCAGATTGCCGCCCAGGCCCTGACCCCGGCCGGTCTTGCGCTGATGCAGGCCCGCGTCATGGACCTCAATGAGCAGAAGGCGGCGCTCAAGCGCGCCCTGACCACCCTGCCCTGCGTGCGCGAGATCTTCGAAGACAAGGGCAACTTCATCCTGGTGCGCTTCCATGATGGCGCGCGCGTCTTCGCCGCCATGAAGGCCGCCGGCATCATCTTGCGGGACTTCTCCAACAAACCGGGCCTGGGAGAGAGCATTCGCATCACGGTCGGCTATCAGGATGAGATGGATGCCGTGCTCAAGGTATTGCGGGACCTCACTGCCAACACGATGTCTGCCAGCAACAGTGCGGACGACACTGCCCCCGTCAGCCGCTTATAAGGATGTAGAGAGATGAAGACCCCATTTTTATTTATCGACCGTGACGGCACCCTGATTGAAGAGCCGGTCACCGACAAGCAGGTGGACAGCCTCGCCAAGCTGCGCTTTGAGCCCATGGTGATCCCGGTGCTGCGCGAGCTGCAGGCCGCCGGCTATGTGCTGGTGATGGTCACCAATCAAGATGGGCTGGGCACTGCCAGCCTGCCCCTTGAAAACTTCCAGCCGCCCCAGGATCTGATGATGCACATCTTCGAGTCCCAGGGCGTGCACTGGGAGAAGGTGCTCATCTGCCCCCACTTCCCCACCGATGGCTGCAGCTGCCGCAAACCCCATCTGGGGCTGGTGAAGGAGTATCTCGCCTCGGGTCGCATCGATTTTGCCAACTCCTTTGTGATTGGCGACCGGCAGACCGATATCCAGCTGGCCGAGAACATGGGCATTGGCGGCATTCGCTATCAGCCAGGCGATCACAACTGGCTCGCCATCCGCGATCAGCTGCTCAGCAAGGGGCGCACCGCCCTGGTGGAGCGCAACACCAAGGAGACCCGCATCCGGGTTGCACTGGACCTGGACAAGAGCGGCGGCAACCAGATCAGCACCGGCATCGGCTTCTTCGATCACATGCTCGATCAGATAGCGACCCACGCCGGTTTCAGTCTGCAACTGGCGGTGAGCGGCGATCTGCACATTGACGATCACCACACGGTGGAGGATGTCGGCTTGGCCCTGGGTCAGGCCCTGCGCGAGGCCCTTGGCAACAAACGCGGCATTGGCCGTTTTGGCTTCGTGCTGGCGATGGACGAGGTCGAGGCACTGATCGATGCCCAGCCTCGCCTGCCAGCCCAGAGTTCCCTGCTCGACGCCAAGGTGAGCGCCGCCCTGGACCTGAGTGGTCGCCCCTACTTCGTGTTCCGCTGCGAATCCGGTTTTGGCCGCGACAGCGTGGGCGAGATGGCCACCGAGATGGTGCCCCACTTCTTCCGCTCCCTGTCGGACGCCATGGCCATCACCCTGCACCTCTCGGTGGATGCAGGTAACAGTCACCACCAGGTGGAGGCGCTGTTCAAGGGCTTCGGCCGCGCCCTGCGCCAGGCCATCCGGGTGGAAGGCACGGATCTCCCCTCCAGCAAGGGGGTGCTGTGATGGGCGCGTGCAACCTGACCGTTATCGATAGCGCCGCGACAGTGCCAAACAGGGGCCTGCCCACAAGAAGGATCTGCTGATGAGCACACAAAATCTGGTCATTATCGATACTGGCTGCGCCAATCTGGCCTCGGTGCGCATGGCCTTCGAGCGACTCGGGGTCAGCCCCAAGGTGAGTTGCGACGCCCGCGATATCCGCGCCGCCGACAAGTTGATCCTGCCCGGGGTGGGCACGGCGGTAGCGGCCATGAGCAACTTGAACGAGCGCGAGCTGGTGCCGCTCATCCGCGAAGCCCGCCAGCCCCTGCTCGGCTTTTGTCTGGGCATGCAGATGCTGGCACAAGCCTCGGAAGAGACCATGAATGAGAGCGCCGAGCTCCCCTGTCTCGGCATCATTCCCGGCAAGATCAAACTGATGGAGGTGGGCACCCTGCGTCTGCCCCACATGGGCTGGAACCAGATAGAGCACGATGAGACACACCCTCTGCTCAAGGGGATCCCCAGCGGCAGCTACTTCTACTTTGTCCACTCCTACGCCCTGGAAGTGACCGAGGCGACCCTGGCCCGCTGCGACTATGGGGTACCCTTCACCGCCATCGCCCATCAGGACAATGTGTTTGGTGCCCAGTTCCACCCGGAGCGCTCCGGCGCCGCCGGTGCCCGTTTACTGCAAAACTTCCTGGAGCTATGACAAGGATGATTATTCCGGCAATTGATTTGATTAACGGCCAGGTGGTGCGCCTCTATCAGGGCGATTACGACCAGAAGACCGAATACGCCAGTGCCCCCCAGGCGCGCTTCGATGAATATGTCTCCCAGGGCGCGGTGCAGCTGCACCTGGTCGACCTCGATGGCGCCAAAGACGCCAAGGCCCGTCAGCTCGCCCTCATCGCGCAGCTGCTCTCGGCCACCGAGGCACCGGTGCAGGTCGGTGGCGGCGTGCGCTGCGAACAGGATGTGGCCGACTTGCTGGCCGCCGGCGCCAACCGGGTGGTGATTGGCTCCACCGCGGTCAAGTCCCCCGAGCTGGTGGCGAGCTGGATGGAAAAATACGGCCCCGAGCAGATAGTGCTCGCCCTGGACGTCAACATAGACCCGCAAGGCAATCGCAAGATAGCGGTGGCAGGCTGGCAGGAAGACAGCGGCATCACCATAGAGGCGCTGATCGAGCGCTTCCTCCCCGCCGGGCTCAAGCATGTGCTCTGCACCGACATCAGCCGGGATGGCACGCTCAAAGGGTGCAACGTCGAGCTTTATCGCGATCTCTGCGCCCGCTACCCGAGCGTGGCGTTTCAAGCCTCGGGCGGCATCGGCGGCATTGAGGACATAGAGGCGCTCAAGGGCTCGGGGGTCAAGGGCATCATCCTCGGCCGCGCCCTGCTGGAGGGCAAGTTCAGCGTGAGCGACGCCATCAATTGCTGGGCCAACCAGGGGGAAACCCTGTCGCCACAAGAAGGAGGCTACTGATGCTGGCAAGACGCATTATCCCCTGTCTGGACGTCAAAGATGGCGTCGTGGTCAAGGGGGTGCAGTTTCGCAATCACGAGGTGATGGGCGGTATCGTTGATCTCGCCCGTCGCTATGCCCAGCAGGGCGCCGACGAGCTGGTGTTCTATGACATCACCGCCTCAAGCGATGACCGGGTGGTCGACAAGAGCTGGGTGAGCCGGGTGGCGGAGGTGATCGACATCCCCTTCTGCGTCGCCGGTGGCATCAAGAGTGTCGACGATGCCAAGCGCATCCTGGAGTTTGGCGCCGACAAGGTCTCCATCAACTCCCCAGCCCTGGCCGATCCGACCCTGATCACCCGCCTGGCCGAACGCTTTGGGGTCCAGTGTGTCGTGGTCGGCATCGACTCCTATTTTGATGAACAGAGCCGCCAGTATCAGGTCAAGCAGTTCACCGGCGACGAGAGCCGCACCCGCACTACCGCCTGGAATACCCTCGACTGGGTGAAAGAGGTGCAACAGCGCGGCGCAGGTGAGATAGTGCTCAACGTCATGAATCAGGACGGCATGCGCCAGGGTTATGATCTTGACCAGCTCAAGCTGGTGCGCGCCCAGTGCAAGGTGCCCCTCATCGCCTCGGGCGGCGCCGGTACCATGGCGCATTTTCGCGATGCCTTTATCGATGCCGATGTGGACGGGGCCCTGGCCGCCTCTGTGTTCCACAAAGGTTTCATTCCCATACCCGAATTGAAGCGTTGGCTTAGCACCCAAGGAGTCGCTATCCGTGAATAATCCATTGATTGATCCCTCCCTCATCGACCGGCTCGACTGGGCCAAGTGCGATCAGATGATCCCCGCCATGGTGCAGCACGCCGCCAGCGGTCAGCTGCTGATGCAAGGCTTCATGACCCGCGAGGCCCTGGCAAAGACCCTGGCCAGCGGCCAGGTCACCTTCTTTAGCCGCAGCAAGCAGCGTCTCTGGACCAAGGGCGAGAGCTCGGGCCATGTCTTGAAGCTGGTCGCCATCAGCACTGACTGCGACAGCGATTCCCTGCTGATTGCCGCAGACCCGGTCGGCCCCACCTGCCACCTTGGCACCCCCTCCTGCTTCGATGGCCACCCGCTGCCGCCCCTTGGTTTTCTCGCCGAGCTTGAGCAGATCCTGGCGGCGCGCAAGGGGGCCGACCCTGCTACCAGCTACACCGCCAGCCTCTATGCCAAGGGCACCAAGCGCATCGCCCAGAAGGTCGGGGAAGAGGGTGTCGAAGTGGCGCTGGCAGCCATGGCGAAAGACAGAGAAGAGCTGATCAACGAATCCGCTGACCTGCTCTATCACCTGACAGTGCTGCTGCAAAACGAGGGGCTGGGCCTGAAAGATGTGGTACAGCGCCTCCATGAGCGCCACAACAAGTGATCAACGGATCCATGTTGACCCAGCGCTATCACCTGACGGTGCTGCTGCAAAACGAGGGGCTGGGCCTGAAAGATGTGGTACAGCGCCTCCATGAGCGCCACAACAGGTAGTCTTTGCACCGATAGACAAAACGGGCCCTGATGGGCCCGTTTTTATGCGCCTGCGCCCTCTTCGCGGGAGTTACCATTGTCAAGCCGCCTCAGGGGACTCTGCGCCCCCGATCGGGCCGGAATACCAAGGCTGGCGGCCCCCCCTAGACAGGGAGTCGCCTCTCAATGAGCTCGCGACGATAATGGCCACTCTCCCTTGCCACTCAGCCCCAGACTCCATGAACAAATACCAGGTTTTTGCCACCCAGGAAGCACCCGAAGCCTTCACCTTGCTCGACATGGCCGCCGCCGACTTTTTCAGGGACAAGCAGGCACTGCTGTCCCAGGGCTTCGAGGTTATCGGGGAACCCATATTGGCCCCCGATCCCCGGTCGGCGGTGCAATCCCACCAGCTCAACATGGCAGAACCCAGCCGCCCCTATGGTGCCCCCACCGCCCACGGCGCCTTCATCTATTTGCTGCTCCATGCCCCCCGGCTATTTGGCAAGAAAAAACCGCGCCAAGGCTGAGTGCGCGCGCCTTAGCGCAGAGCAACACAACCCCGCAGCCATTCACCCGCAGCCTGAAGTCAACCTGAACAACCGACTCCGTTTGACGCCACAGATGGGGCCTGCCAAGGCGGGCTCCCTGCGGGGATAATGCCGCCATGCTATCCAAATCCAGAGGTTGTATGAGCAAATACCAGTTCTTCCGTCAGGGGCAGGATCCCGCCAGTGTCACCTTCTTGCTGATGTCATCGCCGTCCTTTTTGCCGGAAAAGGAACAACTGCTGGCCCAGGAGTTCGAGGTGGTGGGGGATTACATACAGGCAGACAGTGACCAGGAGGCCCTCGAAAAATTCCGAAGCGGCATGATTGAACCTCTGGAGGAGTACACCAAGGCGACCGAAGCGGGGGGACTCTACTACTTCATCAGCGGCCTGTGGGAGGCGCTGAACAAGTGGGTCAGGGGCACCAAGTCGCCCCGCTGAACCCGCTTGCCGGGGCCATGGCGACAGGGCCCCGTTCATCGCTCTCTTTATACTATCCGCAAACACTCTTCCCCCAGAGTTGGCCGCCGCCTCCTTGCCTCTGCACAAGAGAAACCATCTGGTGTCTCAACCCTGGCCGGTCGAGGTAGCAGTCCCGGCTCGTCAACGCCCCCTCTTTCATCGCCCGCCACCGGCCCCACTCCGCCGGATGTTGCAGCTATCCGGGCCTGACTTGTCGCTATTTACAGACACCCTTTGCAGGCGGCGGTTTTTGGCGCAGTCAATCCTTGTCGCAATCGGGGGGCCTTTGCCTTGAGACTATTGCGTAAACTGCCAAGATAGCGGCAAGCCTCATCGCAGGCAGCAACAGACTGTAAGGAGAGAGAGATGAACAAGTCCCTGTTAGCCGGTCTCGGCATCGGTATAGCCTCGGCAGTGACCCTCTCGGCGGTGGCAAGCGGCTCACTGTTTGAGTCCAAGCCCCAGTTCGCCGAAGTGCTGGCCAGCAAGCCTGTCACCGAGACCATCAAGACGCCTCGCCAGGAGTGTCGCAACGTCACGGTGACCCACCGCAAAGCGGTACAGGATCAGCACAAGATCCTCGGCACCGTGGTCGGCGGCGCCTTGGGGGGCGTACTCGGTCATCAATTTGGCGGTGGCAGCGGCAAGACGGTGGCCACGGTCGCCGGGGCGGCGGCGGGCGGCTACGCCGGTAATCAGGTGCAAGGCAACATGCAAAACAATGACACCTACACCACCACCGAGCAGCGCTGCAAGACGGTGCAAGACAGCAGCACCCGCACCCTGGGCTATGACGTCAGCTACAAGCTGGCCGGTCAGGAAGGGGTGATCCGCATGGATCGCGAGCCGGGAAAAACCATCCCCGTCAAGGATGGCAAGCTGGTCATCGACAGCCAGAGCTAAGCGCAACGCCAGCTCAGGCCCAACAAAAAGCCCATCGATTGATGGGCTTTTTGTTGGGCCTGAGTCATGACATGGGCTGCAATATGACCCTTTATCTCTCAAGGGGGTTATTGGTATTCGATAAGAAACGCCATGGTGCCGTTGGCATCGCCAGGCGTCACCTCGGCTTCGGTCTGAATATAGCGGGCTAAATAGGGCAAGTACCGGGTCGGGCTGCCATCCATGCCGGCAATGAAGTCTATCGGCTGGTTGAAGCTGGCCAGGCGGCTTCCCTGCTGAATCGCTATCTGTATTCCGATCCCCTCAGCCTGGCGGCCGGTATCTGCCAGGCCCATGATGGCCAGGCCATCATCGATGATGGTGGTATTGGGCATCAAACTTGCTTTGATGATATTGGGGGATCTTGCCCCCACCCCGGCACTGCCATCATTGCTGTAGAAAGTATTCTGCCCATCGTTAAGGGTGCCATGAAAGGTTGGGCACTGTTGCAACTCAATGTTGAATGGCACCCAAGGCATCCCACTGCCCACCCCTTTAAAAGCAGCGATATCATGACGCCCCAGCTCAACATAAACATCCGGTGTCATGCAAGATTGAGAGACAATATTGATGGCACCACTGAATGACACCGTTTCCACCGGATAGCGGGTACCATCATCCATGACAAATTCGGTTTTAATCGTCGGCAACATATTGCCACTTATGGTACCCGCTGAAATGGGACCAATTTTAATAAAGTTAATATCAAAGGAGGGATCGAAATTTATGGAGTAGTAACTATTTTCAGCCACATTTCTCGTCACCCTGGTCCATGGAAACGCTGTCCCCGAATACCAGGCGGCTACCCCTATACCCGGCACCCCTGTCTCATAGACTCGTCCGCCGAAGGGAGTACCACTCCAGGAGGAGAGTGGCAGCGGCAGCACCAAAAAGTCATCGACCTCGCTATAGCTGTAAGGCGTCGGTGACGGCTCACAGTCATAGTATGCCCAATGGGTTGCCTTGAAATATTGACGAAAAATAATGGTGCCATCCGGCGTATCGGGCCCCACCGTCAAGTTTCCCCCTTGCAATACCGAGGTGGTATCCACCACCGGATTCTCTGGCCGTACTGTGCACTTGGGGGCCGCCATGGCCGGTTGGACAATGCCCAGATAGAGCGCAAAAAAACCAGCCCCCCCTATTTGAAGGGGCCCTTTGATAACATCTGCATATCCCATGCTGATATTTCCTTTTTTATATGATGAGTACCGACGTCTTAAATAACGCTCTTTTGGTATCTCTATCGGTTAAGGGGTCTCCCATCGCCCTGCCTGTTCACCTCGTTATTTATATTCAATCAGGAAAGAGACAGTGCCATTGGCATCCCCCGGGGTGACAGTCGTCTCCGTCTGTATATAACGGGCAAAATAGTTCACCGTCCGAGAGGGGGAACCATCCGAACCCTGGTAAAAAATGGTGGGCTTGCTGAAGGTCGCGGGCCTACTCTCCTGATAAGCCGCAATCTGGATCCCCACCCCGCTAGCCTGGCTGCCGGTGTCGGCCAAGCCCATGATCGCTTGGGCATCATCGATGATGGCGGTATTGGGGGTGAGGCTCACCGTGATGGAGTTGGGGCTCACAGCACCGACCCCGCTGCTGCCATCGTTGCTGTAGAAGTTGTTCTGACCATCGTTGATGGTGCCATAAAAGGTCGGACAATTTTCCATCCGAAGCTGGAAGGGAACCCAGGGGGTGGCACTACCCTGACCGCTAAAGTTGCTGGCAATATCATGGCTGCCCAGATCGACACTGACATCCGGGGTGGTGCACGACTGGGAGACGATGTTGATGCTGCCGCTCATCGCCGCCCTGATGATGGGGTAATGGGTGCCATCGTCCATGACCATGTCGGCCCGCAGGGTGGGCAACTGCCCCCCCTGTATGGTGCCAGGGCTGATGGGACCCGTCTTGATGAAGCTGATATCAAACTCCGGGATAAACGCCTTTGTAAAGACGGAAAGGGCATTGACATCGGCTGGGTTCTTCGACAAGGGGAAGGCGGTGCCAGAATACCAGGCGACTACCCCTATACCCGGCACCCCTGTCTCATAGACCTGGCCCCCGAAGGGGGAGCCTCCCCAAGAAGAGAGAGGCAATGGCAGGCTCTGGTAATCGTCGTATTCATGCAGGCTATAAGGGGTCGGCGAGCTGGCGCACACGTATCTGACGTTGTAGGAGGGCTTGAAATATTGGCGAAAAATGATGGTGCCATCCGGCGTATCCGGCCCCACCGTCAGGTTGCCGCCTTGCAAAACAGCCGTGTAGTTGATGACCGGGGTTGCCGCATCTATGGTGCACAACGGCGCTGCCTGGGCAAAGAGCGGCACGCCTGTATAGAGCAGCAGCGCAACAGCGCCTCGTTGGATCATCATCTTGAAATTACAGCTTGTCATCTTCATGTTCATCTCTTGTTTGCACCCATCAACGGGTAGCCAATATCATTTTCATCGCTTATAACGGGAGGCACTCGGCCTCGAGACGCGCAATCGCGAAAGGTTGGTCTCCCGTCAGGGAGGGGGTCAATGCATACTCGAGTCGACACTCCTTGTTCTTTCCCTCGCCCCAGCTCAGCACCAAAGAGCCCGCAGACTGCGCCACCCTGGCATAGAGCTGTCCTCCCTGACCGACGGCTCCGACGTAATCTCCTGTTTCATCCCGCACCTTGGCACCAAAGGGCACCGGCTTGCCCTGGTAGCGGGCATTGATCAGCAAGGGAGTTCCTTGCCTGGTCTGGTATTGCGCTTTCACCACGGCTCCCGCCCTGGGAACGACTTTCAGCAGGGTGTTTTCCAGACCGACATCCGCTGCGATGCCATTGGGATCCAACTCGATATTATTGATCTGATAGGCGGTCAAGTTCGGCACCAATGCATATCCATTGCCATCGACCCGCACCCCTGGGTATGACGAGACGGAGGCCCCTTCGGCCCCTTTGGCCTCCACCAAGGCAAAGGTGTTAGCGTTATAAGGCGTCGCAGTAATACCCCCCTCATGGGCAACCAGGGTGCCCGTCAGGCCAATTGTTTCGCTGTTATAGTAATAACCCGAATTGATACTCCCACTGAGGTTGGTAACCGGGGTCCGATATTGGCCGTAAGTTGTGACACTGTTTCGACCTCGGTAATCATGCAGCATTGAAAGGCCATAACTCATTTGGTTATCTTCCCCGGCGGATCCGGAAAGCGTGGCCTGTTGTGCCAAATGACCACTGCTGTCACGAGAGAGATCAAGACGCAACTGAGGTGTATTGGCACCTACTCCTAAGGGCATACTGAAATTCAGCAATACGGTATCTTCAGCATCATTATTCTGGTTGTAACTGCGATTCAGGCTAAGTCCATATGACAAGGTTCGATATTGATTGCTATAACCAGCCTGATACTGTTTATCGGTTTCACTTCGGTTCCAATAGTTTTGTACCGAACTGCTGACATACACATGGCCCCAGCCAACAGGGAGACTCTGGCTGGCCGACACGGTGAAGCGATTTTTTGCTCGAAAAACCTGATCACTTTTACCACCACGATCTATGACGTCTCTCGTCTGCATGGCTGTTTGAAAGTCCATGAAACCGTCCGAGGAGAAACGGTTTGCGGCAATGGCAAGATTGCTGCCCGTTGCCTGAAAATCTTTGCTGTAACTGACTCGATAACTCTGTCCGCTCAGTTCATTGCCCATCACGCCGCCCTCCTCTCCCAATTCCGTCTTGGCATAGGAGATGTCAAAAGAGAACGCGCCTACAGGGGTTCCCATGGCAGAGCCAAGCAAACCGGTGTAATAGTGATCGCTCGCCTGTCCTCCGCTATAGAGGGAGAGATAGTTAGTCAAACCAAACTGGTAAGTCATTTCCAATAACGATGGTGAGCTGATGAGGCTGGTCGAATAATATTTCCCGGCCGTAAATGAATATTTGGCCGTACCAGGACGCAGCAATTCAGATACTGCGTTATAGGGTACCTTGAAATGATGTTCTGAGCCGTCAGCCTCATTGACACTCACATCCAGGTCGCCGCCATAGCCCGTCGGATAGAGGTCATCAATGACAAACTCACCTGGAGACACCGTAGTGTCATAAATGGTCTGGTTATTTTGCCGTATGATGACTCTCGCATTCGTGCGCGCAACCCCTCTCACCTCAGGAGCATAACCTCTTAATGAGGAGGGCAGCATGCTGTCATTACTGGCAACACTGATACCGCGATAAGGCAGGCTGTCAAATATTTGGCCTGTGGTGTTTGATTGCCCTATGGTGATGGTGCCGCCGATGTTTGCTGAATCATGACGAACATAATTACTGATCATGCTGTAATCACTCAGACCATAATCGGCCCAATTATATGATCCTTTATGTCTGAAGTACCAAGATCCTATGTTTAGTCCCGCATCAATACCAGCATAGATGGAATTGTTTCTCACACCATGAGATGCACTACTATAGCCATTAATACCATAGCCCAATAACAGCGCAGGTATACCACTTTCCCATAGGTTCTCGTTGACAGCACCACGAGCCACCTTCAGTAAATAGCGTTGCGGAATACTGATATCCAGGCGCTGCTCATTGCTGTCAAAGTTCACCGCAGAAGCAGGAATAAAATTGGCAATATTGATACATGTCGATCTACCATCCAGTTCATCGAGGAACTCTTTGGGCAATGACTGATAGTCAAAATTTATATTTTTAATGATCGTCAAATCGACGCAGGGGAAACTCTCGCCATTATCCCCGCGTATAACTTCAATCTCTTTCCTCATTGAGACAACATCATTGATGTACAGATCTGCCGTATAATGACCGGGTAGTGCCATAGCTCCCTTGCCAAATTGATGCAGGTCAATACTCTTGCCGCCAATTACATGCAAGAAAGAGGGATCGAATTCTACCTCTTCTGAGTCAGTATTATAATCACGATCTGTATCATCCTGACCCGCCAATACCATTGACGAATAAGCATAAAATAACACCATGGACAATTTCGAGATGCGTGTTTTATAAGATGTCAAGTTTCTCATGAAAGTGACAGTACATATATTCATGTTATCGCCCATAGGAATATGCTAGGTCAAGGGAGTTACAAAATAACGCCTGACTAGAGGAAATAATTAATTCAAGACCGACTCAAAAGGGATGATGGCACCATAGTCATTCACATAGGTTCCCTTGACCTGATTGGCACTGCCTTTAAGCTTGAATAACTTACTACTCTTGGGGGGAATCATATCGCCATCGATAGAGTTACCCGCCAGCGACAGACTCGCAAAAGAGATATAATAGGGGCTGCTATTTTTCGCTTCGACGCCATTTTGTCTCTTCTGCCAGCTAACAAACTTTACCGCCTCGTGGGGTAAACCAGACAAACTGGCAGGACGATAAAATATCTTCAGGCGTGAACGAAATGCCATTTGAAGAGAGTTGTTATCTTTTGCCAACTTTTTCTTTGCTGGGATCTCCAACACGTTCAGCCAAAAGACACTCTCCTTATCCATCGGCAACTGACTGCCAACGTAGCGTAATCGCAAAGTCTGCCCCTTGCCTGGGTCGAGGCGATTTATCGGCGGAGTTAAGATAAATGGGCTCTTGATATCATCAGGCCTGGCATCAATATCGCCCTCATCAACCCAGCTTTGGATCAGCACGGGTATTGCTCCCATATTCTCCAGCTTGACGGATACTTCCTGACGATCAGATTTGTATATTACTCGCGTCCCTTTTATAACGACACTCGCTGAAGTGTTCATGCTAAATGTTGTTAAAAAAAGCATGCAAATCAACCCTATCGAACCGGGATAAATCGTTCTCATATATTCCTCTCAAAAGATACAGAGAGAGGAGGCCTCTCTCTGTAATGAATTATTTGTATTGAATTGAATAGGTAACATTGCTGGTGACAGTACCTGGTGTTGCGCCACCGGCCGGGGTGATATATTCAACCAGGTATGGAAGCACGGCACTGCCGCTGGACGTATCGACCATGGTGGTATTGGTCACCTGGCTGCTATTGCCCACCTGGATCACATCCTGAGATGCACTCGAACCATCACGCAGCTGCAAGCTCACATTGGTGGCTGTACCGCCCATGTTATTGAGCAGGCCGCTCGCCAGGTCAACTGAGGTGCCTGCTTCAAAGAAGGCAGATGCCGTTTGCAATGTGCCAGCACAGTTACTCAGGGCCATATTGAATGCAGTAGTCCCAGTGGTGTCATTTGCCGCAGCCAAAGTGTTTGCACTTACGGTTGGCAGTATTACCGTCGCATCGGCACCTTGACCATCAATACTCACATCGCAAGTGGTCGCAGTTAACTCACCATTGAATGTGATGGTGCCAGTGGATGCCGCATTGGCGATACCTACTTGACCAAACAGTGCAACAGCAGTGGCCGAAACCAGGATTGTTTTCTTCATCATTTTATTGCTCCATAAATACAAGAAAAATTAAACAGTAAAAAAGCCTCAAGTAACAAAAAGGCCCAATATCCACCCGACGGTAAAGCAACTAACCGCCCATAACAGAATGTATAAATCCATGGACTAAATCGTTCATTCAATCTTTGTTGTCAGGCAGTCATCACATGATACAGATCCATGTGAGATCATCCCGTACAATCGATGCACCAATGCGTGCATAATGCGCAAGGTAAACTGCAATTCAGTGCTGCTCTAATTAATAATCATGACGCTATCCGCGTAAAATGGCTAACCAGCTCTCTTTAACGGCTTTACCATTTTTCCTCGCCACTGATTTGGCGACATACCCGTCCAGCCCTTAAAGCACCGACTGAATACGGATACATCAGAAAACCCCAAATGGAATGCAATCTGAGTAATAGATTCATTTCCTTCAAGGGCTCGTACGGCCATCTCATACCGAACTGATTTGAGGAGCTCAGAATAGGACTTCCCTTCTGCTTTCAGCCTGTTTTGTAACGTTCTCACACTGATGTTGAGACTGTTCGCAACGGTATAGATAGATCCACTACCAAAGCGAAGGGTGTTTCTGATGACTTCCTCTGTTTGCTCCCAGATAGTAATCACTTTATCATTTCTTAACTCCTCAACCTTGTGGTTGATATAATCCAACACCTCATGTTTTTCTATCTCAAATCCTCGCTCCAGCCATGTCTGTGGAAAGCAAACGCCATTGAACATACCGCCAAAGTCGATGGGAATGTTTTTCTCCTTGAGATTGTGTGGTGCTGGTTGCTCCAACACTATTCTGCATAGATGACTATCACCTAATGATGACAGCTGGATGTAATTGTATAAATATGTCGATATGGCCTGGCAGATACCGGGGTATTGAATACTGTCCGAGTAATCACAACCAATCGAGATGGCACAGTAACCATCACGCGCACTCTCCTGTGAGATATAAGCGCCAGAGACATAAATGCTGATGTTCTCTTTCAAAAAACTCAGGGCATTGGACAAACTGCTTTGCAGTCTGAATCCAAGGGCCAGGGGGCCGGTGAAATTAACACCTGTAGCTTTCGCCAACCAAAAGCCAAACAAAGGGGCATTAGCCACTTCTGCAGACAGATCCAGTAGTCTGACATAGGCTATAAATGGGATCACTCCCTCTGCTGTATCTTTAAGTAAGTTAGGTTCTATCCCAACCGCATCCAACATTGAGTAGTGATCAATTTTGTAATGACTACACAATGCCTTAAAGTCTCTTAACACTGTCACCTTGATGAACTGCATCGCTATTTTTCTCCATGCACATGCAAAAACCGCGTTGCATTAAAACTATTAAATGCGCAAAGACGCGCTTATAAAGTAAACCACGCTCACTCCGCACTGATTTATTCATGTGCAGAGATAGCGGTGGATTAAGGTGGTTTTCATAGGCTTTACAGAGGTTAACTACTCAAGCGCTTGTCCACTCAATTTCTATGGTGGAAAGTCTAGCAGCAAGGTTGCGAGGCATGCTTGACCAATAGCGAAATTCACATGACCAATGACGGAAAGGGCTTCGAACGACCCACACATAGGCATAACAATATGATTTTAAATGATTTTATGTTGAAGAATTTTAGTTTCACTTGATTTTGTGACAGACAGGAAGAGGCTTGAGTAATGGCTTCAGTTGCATCAGACTAGGCGCATATAGATGCTACCTCTGGATATGCTGATGAAACGGAAATTCATCGTAAGGGCGGAATGTTTATTTCACTTTGAGCACTTCGTCAGATCCCATAACGGGAATCCTGTTACATTGATGAAGCAGGTCGGTTTGACCCCGGCCCAGATCAGAAACCCTGATAACTACATCCCTGTAGTATCGGTAGCAGACCTATTTTCTCTCACCGCCAAAGAGTTAAAAATGCCATTGTTTGGCATGCATTATGCGCTGATTGATTATAGGTCAAGGCTGGGTGCCCTATCCGTGGCCTTAACCACTCGTAAGAGCATGCAGGAAATAATTGCGCTATTAAAAGATAAATTTTATGTGCACAACAATAGTCTTGTATTTGATTTCTCTGATAGTAAAGCGCTTGGGATAATCAGTATCATCAACCTTGCTGACCCAGATGGGCGCATGATGCAACAGCTATCTCTCTGTCAAACGCAGTCATTATATAAATTACTCAATACAAGATTGGGTATACCAAAAAAAGATCTGCACATGAATGTTATGATGTCTTCTCCAGAAGAGTATAGTGATGAACATCATAAACACATTCAGTTTTCATCCGGTTTTAATGGGGTTAGCTTCCCAATGAAATATGCCGACAGCTCTCCAGTTATTTATGAGGAAGATGTCAACTCACTCGTAGATAACGTATTAAGTAAAATGGTGTCATCCTATCCTGATAACTTTGAAACAAAATGCAAGCATACTATGATAGAACTTCTTAAAGCGGGAGAATGTAGTGTTGGGCGATTGGCATCCACACTGGGAATATCTATCAGAAATCTACAGGCGGCGTTAAAAAAACTTAATACCAGCTACACAATTATGTTGAAAGAGTGCCGATTTCAACAGGCCTGCTTCCACCTTTCACAGGGGCAAGAAAACATTACCAATATTGCATTTGAATTAGGATTCTCTGACCCCTCTGCATTTAGTCGGGAGTTTAAAAAGTGGACGGGAATGTCCCCTCAACAATGGAAAAATCAACAATTTCCTGAAGGTTAGATTCATCAGCAGCTTTCCATAGCTAGCCACAACTGAACAAGTAGCAAACACTTGTGCCAATATGCCTTTTAATGGAATCACAGGGTTTACATTCAAAAATGTATACATAACTTAAAACTACATGATTACATTTTAGAGTCAATTTTTTTGTTTCTTAAAATTGTTTTCCCAATAAATAATCGCTCGTCAACTTCCATCTGGGAGATATTCAAAATATTTGCAATATCTGCACGACAAAACCTCCCTTTTATCTGCAGCAGCAAGGGTATTTTGTACTTCATCGGAAGGTTTTTCACACTCTCTTTTACACTTTTTCTATTACTTTCTTGTTTACTACAGTGGCTATCTTCCTGAGCAGATAGTGCCACCATATGCTTGATGGCACACAAACGAAACTCTCGATAATCTTTATCGCTAGTATGATAATACTCTTTGAACAATTGGGTTACAGTACCTTCGACGCGCACTCTGTTGCCAAACCAGAACTCAGCATAGGTATACAGTTCGATAAATATCTGACATATCGACAATTTCAAGACCTGCGATGACATATCCGTCTCCCTGAGCGCTCGTTTAATCAGACAATAGTACTCATCTATCGACCCTCAATCTTAACAAGTTGCGAAATAAAGCTGGCAAGTCGCGAAATTAAAATAAGTTTAATCTCTCAATAAAAAGGGGAGCCAAGGCTCCCCTTTATCAATTAGCTAACTTAACTATTTTTGCGGCCAAAGGGCCACCAGGGTTTGTCGTTGTCTTCTATCTGTACCCGGGTCTGGCGTTGCTCTCCCGCCACGGCGCCGCGCACCTGACGCAGGGTGGCGGTGAACTGTTCAGTCCCCTCGACGAACCAGTCATCCAGGATCAGCACCTTGACCGATTTGCTGCCGCCCTCGCCCGCCGCCCAGCTCACGGAAGGGCTGAGCCAGGGCAGGAAGTCCAGACCCCAGTAAGCACTCTGGCCCTGGAAGGCAAGCTGGGCCCGGGCAGGTTGACTCAGGTCGCCGCTGCGTACCAGCGGGATCTCGGCGAACCACTGCCCCTCGCTGACTCGCATCTCCCCTTGTGCCATGGCGATGGTGGCCGCCATCGCCTTGTCCTTGATGGTGACCAGGGTCTGACTCTGCTCACCCAAGGTGGCGCCGCTGGCATCCTGCAACATCAGGGTGAACTGCTCATCCCCTTCATGCAGGCCATCGCTAAAGACCGGGATGCTGATGGTCTTGCTCTCTTCGTCGCCCGCTAACCAGTTGAGGGTTCCGGAAACCGGGGCCACATCGGTGGCCCCTGCGCTGCCAAACACCAGACGGTAGTCGACGCTGGCCGCCCCATGGCTGCCATCCTTGCGGCTCACGGTCAGAGTCAGGGTCTGACCCTCTTCCACCTGGGCCACGGCACTGTCGAGGGCAATGACCCCGGCAGGCGGCTCGGGATAGTCGATGGCAATCAGCACGGGATCGTGATCCGAGGCGCTGAAGGGACCTTCCGACTTGGCCAACTGGCCGCTGTACTTGACCCCGTACTCGAAGAAATTGCTCTCCGCCGAGTTGATGTGCCAATCCTCTATGCCCACCACCTTGCTGGCCAGGGAGGCATTTGCCAGGGCGTGATCCAGATTGCCCAGCTCCCCTTCGTAGCTGTAGGAGTAAGTGTCGGTGCCGTGGAACTGGGTATTGAGGTTGACAAGCCCGGCCCCCTTGCCAAGGGCACTGCCTTGCTCTTCATAAGGCTGCCCCGCCAGCGTGGTGAAGGAGGCGCTCAGGATCTGGCGCGCTTGCGCCGCCGGATCATAATCGGTCAGCACCCGGATGGGATCTTCCAGCCCATAGGCATTCAGGTCGCCGAGCAGCAGCAGATCGCCGCTCTCAGTGGCCAGCTGCTCGCCGAGCACCTTGGCGGCGGAGACCCGCAGGGCATTGCAGTGGCCCTGACCATCGAGGGGATCGGCGCTGGCGTAATCCGGATAATCTTCAAAGCAGGCCGACCCCTTGGACTTGAGGTGGTTGACCACCAGGGTCAGCGGCGCATCCCCCTTGGGTGAGGTGAAGCGTTGCAGCAGGGATTCCCGCATGCCCTGGCGAATGGTCACCGGTTTGCCCGCCGCGTCCTGGGTCTCGGCGACTTGTACCGGCAGCGGGATCAGCTCGGCGCCACCGGCAAGTTGCACCTTGGCCGGTTTGTAGATAAGGCCGACTGTGATGGCATCGGTGCCGATAGGCTGGCCATCCGGAGAGGCTACCCAGGCATAGTGATCCGCCTCGTCGGGCAAGGCCCCGTTGAGCGCCGCCACCAGATTGGCGATGGCCGAGTGTTCGCCATAACCGTTGTTCTCTATCTCCATCAACCCCACCACATCGGCGTTGAGGCGGGTGATGGCGCTGACTATCTTGGTGCGCTGCAACTCGAACTCAGGGACCGTCAGGGCGCCGCGGTTGCTGCCGGTCGGGTTGGCATCGCCCCCCACCACGCTGGTGAAGAAGTTGAGCACGTTGAAGCTGGCAATGCGCAGATCGCCGGTCATGGCAAGTTCTGGGGTGTCACTCCTGTCCCAACCGCCATGGTCCACGTCGGCACTGCCAATCTGGTTATCGGCCACCAGACGGTACTGGCTGTAGGAGTAACCGATGGCCCCTTCGAGGTTGTTGAGCTTGTCGCCGATACGCAGATAACCCTGCTCCGGATGGAAGCCCGGGTACCAGGGCAGAACGCCATCCGGCGCCTTGGCATCGGTCTCGACCACCAGCTGGTTGGCAAGGTTGCGCGCGGCCCAGTCGCTCGCCTCCTGGCTCATGGCCGGGAACTTCTGGGTCGACTTGATGAGCGGCGCCCCATAGGCCAGCACCAGGTTGTTGCGTTTGCCGTCGTAATCGAAGCTGAAGTTACGGGTCACCACCAGGCTGGAGGCTGGCACCAGCCGCACCCGCATCCCTTCATGGCGCTCGAGCAGTGCCTGCAGGGATTCGCCCCCATCGGGCAGCAGATCCACCGCTGCCAGCGGCTGCACATTGGTATCGGTCACCACCAGATCGGTTGCACCTATCTGGGTCTGGTTATAGTACTCGGCCACCTTGCCTTGCACACAGACCTCGACCCCGGGCTTGATGGCGGGGTTGCTCTGGGTGCTATGGACGAAGAGGCCATCCGAGGTGCGCTCATCGCCATCCCCTTGCATTTCCTGGATGAAGAAGCCTTTGTAGAGGCCATTGACCACCTGGGTCACCCGGCCACGGGTGGTATAGGTGATATCGGATTCGAAGCGACCGGCGGGCACCAGCGGACTGGTGGCGCCACTGCCCTGAATGGCCGGAATGGGGGTCAGCCCATCGACCGGGCAGACAAAGGCATTGGGGGGTGTGCTGTCATCGCAGGCCGACTCGCCGTTGCAACCCAGGCCGCTGGCGTCATCCTTGGTAAAGGCGCTGAACTCCAGGGCGGGATCGAAGGGGGATCCGGCATCCACACGGCCCTGATTGACGGTGGCCTTGCGGCGCAGGGTCATGTCCAGGGTGCTGACCGAGCCCGATTGCCAGGCGCTGCCAGGATCGACCCCAATCTGTCCCAGGCTGTCGGCCAGGTCGTCGCCACGATAGAGCACTAGGCCGTCGTCACCGTTGAAGGTAAGATTGCCACTGGTCTGGTTGGCCTTGGCGAGGATATCGGCACTGGCGCTCGGGTGGGCCAGTACCAGACTCGCCCCCGGGGCAAGCTGCCCTTGCAGGGTCAGGCTGTTGGTCGGGCCCTGGGCCAGGGTGCGACCATTGGCATAGAGGGCGAGGCGGTAGTCGGCGAGGTTCAGCGCCGTGCTACCCAGGTTGCTCAGCTCGATTGCCTTGTTGTTACCGGTTCCTTCCAGGTACTCGGTGATGAGCAATTGGGCATGGGTTTGCCCTGACAGGGCCAAGCCAACGGCCGCCGCTATCAGTGAATGTCGTCCAGACATAAGCCAGTATTCCTTTTTTATTGGTAAATTTGTTAATGACCCGCCAGGCGGGCAGCACCTTATTTCAGCTGTATTGGCTGAGCCAAATACCGCGCTAATGTGCCAGTTTGGCTCCCTTCATGCCGCGAGCTGGTTAACAATTACAGGATTTTGTTGCGCATCAGTGACAGAGCAGGCAGTGACCGAGTGAAATAACGTTGAATAAATCGACAACGTCAGGAATAAGCGTGATGGATAGCATGGGAGCACAGGCTGGCATCCATGTATCACTGGGCAAAGACCGCCAGCCCATGGATAAGAGGGAAGATTTAAATTCAAATAAAAACAGATAGATACATATTGTCTTGGCGTTTTTAACGATACCTGTCGGCTATTTTCATGACAATCACAAACGAGCCGATGCGTATTCCACACCTCCTTGTGATGCGGGAAAATAACCGTCAAAACATGACGCACCATCACCCGGGAAAGGGGGCTCCATGTTCCCTGGATATATTGTCGACAGCACGCAGGAAAATCCCAGCAGGTCATCCTCCTTCATGGGGTATAAATAACCATTCATATCGCGCCTTATCCAGCTTGGATGGCGATTGCAATCCCCTCCCCCCATATAGGGTCCCGTCGGCGGCATAGCCCCGACGCTTTTCCCTGACAAACAGAGGGGATTTATGCTATATTACGGCCCCTGTTATGGCGCTCGCCCAAGGCGCGCCTCGAATCACTTATCAGGCCCAGCGGGCCTCTCATCATCCGGGACTCCTTGATAT
This sequence comes from Aeromonas sp. BIGb0405, assembly GCF_024807335.1. NCBI lineage: Bacteria > Pseudomonadati > Pseudomonadota > Gammaproteobacteria > Aeromonadales > Aeromonadaceae > Aeromonas > Aeromonas sp. BIGb0405. Next base: position 307,701 of record NZ_JANUEP010000003.1, on the reverse strand, counting down.
GACCATCAATGCCATCTTGCAGGCGCGCGCTGGCGCCAAATGTGAACTGTGCAGTGCCGAACAGGCCCTGACTGCCTATCAGGTTCCCCACTCTCCTGCACAAGATGATGATCACAGTGCCGCCCTGTGCGCGACCTGTCATGACCAGCTGACGCAACCTGACACCACAGTCGTCAACCATTGGCGCTGCCTGGGTGACAGCATGTGGAGCCAGGTCCCGGCTGTGCAGGTACTGGCATGGCGCCAGCTCAAGCATCTGGCTGGCCAAGGCGAAGTCTGGGCCCAGGACCTGGTCGACATGATGTACATGGAAGAAGAGACCAAGAGCTGGGCCGAAGCCGGCAGCAGCGCGGAAGATGACGATAGCGTCGCGACCGTCGACTCCAACGGCGCCGTGCTGGTCGAGGGGGATGCAGTCACTCTGATCAAGGATCTGGAGGTCAAAGGGGGTGGCTTTACCGCCAAACGCGGCACCCTGGTCAAGGGCATACGCCTGACCAACAATCCCCTGCATATCGAAGGCAAGGTCAATGGCGTGCAGATAGTACTGGTCGCGGCCTACCTGAAGAAAGCCTGATAAACCATACTGTTACATCGAGAATAAACAGCGCCCTCCGGGCGCTTTTTTATTGTCCTCCTCACCGAGGATCAGTGACCAGTGCCATAGTGGTTTGCGACACACCCTCCACATCGTCGGAAAGCCAGCGCCACTTGGCTCATCGTTCAGGCTTGACATGGCGGATATTTGCACTACAGTGTATATACATTGGCGATACGCGAGAAACCAGATGGAACAGGTGCCACGCAAGCGGGCCAGCAAGCCCAAGAAGGACGCCCAATTAATCATCCGCCTCTCGGGCGAGGAGCGGGATCAATTTATCGACCTTTGTGAGCAGCAAGACAGCTCGGCCTCCCGAGAGATCCGCCGCTTCATTCGGCAATATATTCGCTCACAGCAAGACGATAATTAACCCTCATCATCAGTCAAGTCGTCGATGGAGAGACAACCCAGGGCACCCTGTGCCGACATTAAGGAAGAATGGAATATGGCTAAGGCATCCAAGAAAGACATCAAGAAGAAAATTGAAGCTCGTCAGGCCAAGATCGCCAAGCACGAAGGTAAGATCAAGAAGCTGAAGAAAGCCCTGAAATAAGGGCTGCCATGATGAAAAACCGCCCTCAGGCGGTTTTTTCTATTCGGCGTTTCATCGCCCGGACCTCAGCTCGCATCACCCCGCCCCAAGGCCAGGTGCCAGACAATATTTGTGTGGCAGACGAGAGTTGGAAGTGCCCAGGTGCGGCCCGGATCGAGCCGCCACCTATCTTGCTGGACTATCCCCTTGGCACAGAGGCATGATGCATTTTTTACAAGGGATAAATATGAACCTGGATACATGGATGTTGTTCCTGCTTGCCTATCTGCTGGCAACGCTGACCCCGGGCCCCAATGTCTTGCTGGTCGTCAAAAATGGCCTGCAACTCGGTTGGCGCGCGGCGCTGCTCACCATCAGCGCGAATCTGCTCTGTCAGGCCATCCTTATCTTGCTGGTCGCCATGGGCGTTGGCGCCCTGTTGCAGACCCTGCCTCCTCTGTTCCTCGCCCTCAAGCTGGCGGGTGGCGGCTACCTCATCTATCTCGGTTACAAGGCGCTGCGGGCCGCCGGCTCGACTCAACAGGGTGTGGTGCTGACCGGCTCGGCGAGCAGACCCAGACAGCACTTTTCCCTGTGGCGTGAGGCCTTTCTGGTCTCTGCCAGCAACCCCAAGACCATTATTTTCCTCTGTGCTCTGCTGCCCCAGTTCCTCGACCATCAGAGCCCGCTGCCGCTGCAGTTTTCTGTCATGTATCTGACCATCTGCCTCATCGTCAGCCTGGTGCATCTGAGCTATGTCGCCCTGGCCAGACGGGCCGGTCGCTATTTCAACCCGGCCCGCAGTCAACGACTCTTTACCCGCCTTAGCGGTGGGATCTTTATCACTCTCGGTGGCGCCATCTTGCTGAGCGGGCGGCCTTGAGGTTGTGTCCATCCTCTCTGGTCCTTACCTAGTCCCAGCCTGAACCCGGCAACCACCACAGAACATGTCTCTGGGTATTTCCCAAGACGTCGATCACTGGAGCCATTTCCGTGGCGACGCCTTTGAAAAGTCGCGGTAATGGATGCCCCCGAAAGAAGTCAGTTTTTACCGTGTAATGACATCGGGGTTTCACGAAGAGACCATGACGTCCAACGTCTGGCCGACACCAGGACTTCCTGTTCCAGCCATGCTTTATGGGTTATCAGATGAGTCAAGGCTTCTATCAACACCCCACTCGACTGAACGCTAGCGAGTCGCCAAGGGATCTTCCCTCTGCTGCTTTTCTGCCCTTCCAACTGGCGGATCAAGGGGCGAGCGTAGCGGCATGCATATTCCATGAGATCCTCTGGCAACCAGAGTGCTAGAGGCCTGTTCATGGCGACGGCCAGCCCGCTGGCAATATCCACGCCACGCTGATCCAGATCGCCAAAGTGAGCCCAGGCAATAGCAGCAGGCAGTAAAGGGATCACTTGTTTGGCCAACACCGTATTGCGACCCGGCACATAGAGCAGCAACTCCCCCTGTTGCAGGGGGTAATCCACAAAGGCACCTTTGTTCTCCACCGTGATAATCTGCTTACCTTGCCACTCGACGCCTTGCAATCTGGCCAAGGCGCGCTCTGGTAAGGCCATCTCACCCAACATATTCAGGCTTTCATCTGCGCAATAACGGCTGCCATCTTTCCATAACAGAGATAGCGATGAAGCACTGCGAAGCCGGATCACTTCATCATTGAATACCCTCACCCCCAGCGCCTCAGCCCGCGCCAAGTGGGCAGGAGACAAGATGGCTTTACAATCTTGCAACCAGAGCCCACTCAGGGTCGCACTGTTAATACTCGCGGGTAACTGCCCCCCTAACGCCGCCAATACCGCCTCACCCGACCAGGGCGACTCGCCTGCTGTTTGCGCGAGCTTTCCTATCAAGAATTCACGCCCCCGCTCGGTCAACTGACGCCGCTCACCCCGCCCTATCGGCTGCACCCCCCTGACATTTTTCAACATCTCCTCCAGCTCGCGACCCGCACGGCTGGTGAGCAAGATCCCCTGCCCCGCCGCCAACGCCAGCAGACGTTCACTCAATGCCCGGATCTCGACGCGCTCGAAAAATGTCATCGGCTTTCCCCTCGTTGCTTGGATATAGGGCGGTGGGCTCACATCAGCCGGGCCTTGCCGGATACCCGGATCGAACTGCCTGGCTCGGCCGGGATCTCGGCATGCAGCCGCGATCTCATGCCCATGTCTTCCCCCTGGATCAGATCAATCATGCCACCGTGGGGCCACCGGAGATCACGCAGGTACCCGGCAAAGGCCGCGGTGGCCGCCCCAGTTGCCGCGTCTTCATAGACACCACCATAGGCAAAGGGGTTACGGGTATGAAACAGCTGATGACTCTCTGCGTGGCTCAACAATATGGTCACCCAACCTTCACGGCGCATCAGGATCTGGCCCTGGGCAAATTCATAGTCCATGGCCCTGAGCGCCTCACGGCTGTTCAAGGCCAGCACCAGATGATCGGCACCGCCATGGATAAGTGCAGGGGGAATGCGCGGATCGAGATCTGCCGCGTGATAACCAAACAGCGCCAGGGCCTCGCGCACCACATCGGCAGGTGCCGGCTGGCTGCGAGTCAAAGGGGATTGCAAGGCCGCGAGCCATTGTCCCGCCTCATCCTGCCAGCCCGACACCCGGATTGCGGCCTGGCTGAGGCTCAATCCAACATCCCCGGCCCCGAAGCGCCGTGCCAGGGCAACCCCCAGGGCTATGGTGGCATGACCACAGAAGGGTACCTCTGCCTCGGGGGAGAAGTAGCGCACCCGCCACTCCCGCGGTGCGGGGTGTGCTCCCCCGGACGACGGGTGTGCAGAGAGGGGCGCCGCGAATGCGGTTTCCGAGAATCCCACCTCGGCGGCGATACGCTGCATCTCGCTCGCCGCAGGCAAGCTTGCGCCAATCCAGACTCCTGCTGGATTGCCACCTTGCTCGCCATCGGCAAAGGCCGCGATGCGGGTCAACTCAGTGGTGATAACCCCGTCCGCCTGGGCCGGGTGCTCGGGTTGCGTCATGACAACTCCTTGTGTCCATTGATACGGGGGAGCGAGCAAGCTGGGACAGCTGCAAAACGGTTCCCAATGGGTAAAAACCAGGCAGGGCACCTGCTTGCGCGGTAAATAACCCTGCCATTGGCGCCGAACGGGCGCCGCGAAGGGCTATTCCAGGGTCTAGAGTTGGGGAGCCGTGTCTGTATATGTGCGAGTTGGAGAGCCATATGTTTTCTTACACCCTGGATTTCAAGGAGCAGGCCGATCAATTGGCGGCCCCCGAACACGAGATGGCGTTCAGCTGCCCGGTCTGTGCTGGCGACATCATAATACTGTCGGATCAGAGCCGTCATCAGGTGATGTTCGTCAGCCACAGCGTCCACCATAGCAGCCTCTATCTCGACACCGGAATGCGGCGAACCCAGAGTTGATCCCGCAGTTCAGTGGCTCCCCGTGGATCGCATCTGTTTGTCGACTACCTGTTCGAGCCCTGTTTCAGGTGCTAACGTGAGAGGGGCCTGCCACCTCGCACCCAGGATATTACCGCGAACCCAGGCTGTTGCTCATGGCAGTCAAGGCTGCGATGAACCGGCAAGACTCACATTTGAGGGATCCACTATGTCCAGGAATGCTGCTCTGATCGTCACCCTGTCCCTGCTTGGCATGGCCCCGGCTCACGCCATCAACGCAAAATATGCCCAGCAGCTGGAGCGCTCCGGCTGCACCCAGGTGAGCGAGGCCCAGGGCTGCGACATTCACAAGACCAAGGCCGAGAACGCGGCCGCCGGGTTCGGTGATGCTCCGGCGGCGGCCACCAGCGCCAGCCCCTACGCCGGCAACTGGGTCGCCACCTTCCCCGAGACGGGCGCCACCGTGGCCACCATCCGCATCGATGACAAGGATCAGGTGTGGGTCAACGACAAGCAGGTCAGTGCCAAGAAATCTGACGGGGCCCTGGTGTTCAAGGAGGGCATGGTCATCTATACCATACAGGGGGATCGTCGCATCCAGGGTGAAGATGGCTGGGTCGATAACGATGCGGGCACCAAGGGGCCGATCGCCGCCAAATAGGCGACATGACGGGAATGTGAAGGGGAGCCTGGGCTCCCCTTCTTGTTTGATCTCTTGCCAGCTTCTTCACCAACCCGGTGAGCGACTACCCTGCGCTTCCTCTTGCCATTCACTTACCCCTTTTTCGGATAGTCGAGCACGGCCGTCAGCGGCGTTTGCGACACAGCGGCCGACCAGGAGGGGGCGTCAAAGGTGAAGCGGGCGACGGCGCAGGTCGGCATCCGGGTGATCTTGCCGGAAAAGCGGTGGGCAAGGTCGGTGAACTCGGGATCGTGACCAAAGAGCATGACGCATCTTAACTCGTCACCCAGCTCCCCCATCACCTCAAGCAGGGTCCTCACATCTGCGCCATAGAGCCGCTCGTCCGTGACTATCTCCTCTGGCCGGTAACCGAGCGTCTCGGCGATGATATGGGCCGTCGACAAGGCCCGGCAGGCGGGGCTCGACAGTATAAGGTCGGGTCGCACCTTATCGTGCGCCAGCCGTCTGCCCATCAGGGGGGCGTCGCGCAGGCCACGCTCGGCGAGCGGCCGTGCCCTGTCAGGCAGGGCAACCTCCTCCCAGCTCGACTTGGCATGGCGCACCAGCAACAGCACTCTCTCCATTGTCCCTCCCCGATGGCTTTCGTATCGCCATCCTCTGTTGAGGGCAAGCATGGCTCAGTCCGTCGCTCAGTGACACCCGCTGATGGCGAATCGCCGCGAGGGCTCTGGGCGAAAGCCACCCGGGGATGGCCAATGAAAGGTCTCACTTGGCCAAGGGGACGAGTTATGGGCTCACCTCTTCCATCAAGATCAGCCGCAGGGGCTCCGCCAGCAACTCCTCGGCCTGGCCGGCAAAGGCCTGAAAATAGTCGGTGGCACAGTGAGCATCCAGAGCGGCCTGATTGACGAAGGCCTCCCGCATATAAAAAGTTTCAGGCTCGTCGCGCAGCTCGAACAGCACGTAATCGAGATTGCCCGGTTCAAGGCGCGTGGGCTCGATCAGCTCGAGCAACTCACGCCGCAGCACCTCCCCCATGCCCGCTTTGGCCTTGAGTACCGCTATCGACACCAGTTTGTCCGCTTCCATCTTCATCATCACACTCCGTTATCAAGAAATTCATTGGCAAAGGATGCCCATCACAGCGGCTTGTCAGCGAGCCAAGGGCGCATCCTTCGACATGAGACGCAGTGTAAGAGCAGGCTATTGATGCGTATAGACAGACAATATGGACAGACTGTTCGCTCTATTTAACAAATCCGAGAGCAACACGGAAGGCAGGTCCCGGGACTGGTGAGTGCACCCAAGCCTCCTGAAGGGAAGCCTGCGACCGAGCCATCGAGGCTTTCGCACCAGAGCCAGCCGCTGATCACCGACTCGCGCATTCAACTCCCTGGCCTGCAGTCTTCACAGGCACGAGCGGCGCCGTTGCCCATCGGTTCGGTAATCTGGGCCCACACCCAGTCTCCTGGCTCTCTATGCCGCCCTCAGTAAGGCGTGCCGTCTTTATGCAGGGCAGACCAGGCGCCATCGGCGCCTTGTACCAGGGCCAGATCGTCATCGGGGTATTCGACCGTATCGGCAGGCAGTCTGTCGCCGACTTCAAGGTAGGTTACGTCTGCGGAGGATCTGTTCAACAGCTGGTGAGCCAGGCCACTGCTGGCCTTGAAACCGATGCAATCCCCCGGCGACATCGGGAACTCCTCATCACCATGGACTAGCGTGGGGGTCCCCGAGAGGATGTAGATGAACTCATCCTGTCTGGAGTGATGATGCTTGAGCGCCGAGATGGCCCCCGGCGCCAGGGTCGTAAAGTTGACGCCAAAGTTGGTGAGACCGAAGTGATCCCCCAATCTGCGCCTGGTGCGGTGCCTGACTAGGGAGGCGAAGGGTTCTGGATAGAGGGACTTGGCCCCCTGTACCGGGATCTGGGTTAGGTGAACGGGCCTGTGGTCAGCCATCTCGATTCCTCCGTCTCTGTGCGCTGGCAAGGGTTACCGACAAGCCGAGTCACAGACTCGGCCATCGCTCACCCCACAGTTAGAGTCCGGCTTTAGTTTCTGTCAATGCGAAGCGTCGTGACATGAGGCCTAACCGGCGTTTCTGCCAGCGCTGCAATGGGCAGCGCTGATTGACCCTGCAGCCCCTACATGACTTCGAGCTTGACCTTGATAAGGCCGGATCGGGTGTTGCCTATGCTGCTAAATGCCGCTCTTGAGAGATCGATGATCCGGCCTCTGGGGAAGTTGCCCCTGTCATTGACCTTGACCACCACACTCTTGCCATTGGCAAGGTTGGTCACCCGCACCATGGCGCCGAAGGGCAGCGCCATATGGGCCGCCGTGTTGGCATTGCTCTTGTAGAGTTCACCACTGGCGGTTTTCTTGTTGTGATAACGATCGGCATAGTAGGAGGCCAGCCCCGTCTGGGTATAACCCCGCCAGTTGCCGCTCTTGCCCGCCTCTGGCTGACTGCTGCAGGCCGCGAGCAGCAGGCAGCACGACAACAGCAACCCTCTTTGCACATTCCACTTCATTCTTGACTCCTCGATCCGATGTCCGGCAGACCTGCCACAGCGACCAACCCTTCATAGCCGGTCAGGCTCCCATCACAGGCCGCCACTCTCGCATACTTCCCATATAAAACGGGAGGCCAGGCCTCCCGTTTTGCGTATTGCTCCGTCAGCCCCTGTCAGGGGAAGGACTCAGGCGATCAGCTTGTCATCGGCGAAACCGAAGCCCCGCAGCCCCACCACATGCACGTGCTCGTGCTTGCCCTGCACCTTGCGGATGAGCTTGTAGGTGGTGCCCTTCTCGGGACTGATGTTCTCCGGCGCCGCGATAAGCAGTTGCATGTCCTGGCGCTCGCACAGCTCGAACAGGGTGGCGATGGACTTGCCATCCAGCCGCGCCGCTTCGTCGAGGAACAAGAGACGGCAGGGGGCTATGTCCTTGCCGCGCAGGCGGCGGGACTCCTCCTCCCAGCTGATCAGCACCATCAACAGGATGGCCTGACCTGTACCGATCGCCTCACCGGTAGAGAGGGCGCCGCTCTCGGCACGCAGCCAGCCATCGGCACCACGCTGCACCTCGATTTCGAGCTCCAGGTAGTTGCGATAGTCCAGCAGTACGTCCCCCATCACCTGATAGTTGCGCTCTCCCTGCTCTATCTGCGGGTTGAGGCGCTGGAACAGCTTGGCCATGGCCTCGGAGAAGCTGAGCTCCTTGTCGGCGAACAAGTCGTTGTGCATGGCGCTCTGATCGGCCAGCGCGGTCAGCAGGCGAGTGTGGGCCTCGCGGATGTTGACGTTGAGGCGCACCCCCCGCACCAGGCCGAAGGCGATGTTCTGCAAGCCCTGGTTGAGCACCCGGATGCGGTTCTGCTCCCGGCGGATGATGTTGGTTATCTTGGCCGCCACCTCGTGGGAGGAGAGGGACAGATGGTTCTCCCGCTGCTTGAGCTCGTCGGCAAGCCGCGCCAGCTCGATCTCCATCTCCTCGATGGCCTCCACAGGATCGTCCGAGCGGATGATGTCGTTGCGGATGCGATCTTTCAGATATCGGTAGACCTGCACGTAGAAGGCGACCTTCTGCTCCGTGCTGCGGTTGCCCTCGGAGAGGCGCAGCGCATCGCGCAGGGCCTCGTCGTGGGCCACCGCCACCCGCAAGGCGCCGAGGGCCTTGTCCGACATGGAGCGCAGCTCGTCGCTATCGAGATATGCCAGCTCGCGCTTGTTCAGACGCTTCTCGACATCTGTCTCCCGCGCCAGCCGCACCACCCGCGACCAGCTCGCCTTGTGACCCACCAGAGATTTACGGGCGCCGAAGTAGTCCTTGCCTTCGAGCTTGAGACGACCGCCGAGGGATTCAATCTCGCGCTTGGTCACCTGCAACTGGGCCTCGGCGCTGGTGCGACGGGAGCGGGTGCGAATGAGCAGCTCTTCGATCTCTTTCTTGTGGGCGCGGGATTTCTCCTCCATGTCGTCCGACAGGGTGAGCCCCATGGCCCCCAGCTCCTGCTCGAACTCCGCCAGGGTCTGGCCCTTGGCCTCCACACTCGAGTTCAGCGCGGTGCGCAGCTGCAACGCCTCGGTGTGGCGCAGGGCAATCTGCTTGTGCTGCTCACCGGCGGTGCGGGCCGCCAGCTCGGCGGCTTTGAGCTTCTCTTTGAGGCGCTCGCTCATCTCCGAGGCCTTGCCGAGCAGGTCTTGGGCGTCCTGATAGGCAAAGTGCGGCAGACGGGCCACCAACTGATCGAGGGCATAGCAACGGCGCTTCTGTTCGGCCAGCAGTTCGCTCGCCTCGTCGAACGCGGCCTGCAGGGCGGCGAGATCCTGGGGATCCTGGCGCAGCACCTGCACCAGGGTTTCCAGTCTTTCCAGCCCCTTGCCGTGTTGGGCGATAAAGGCTTCGGCTGTTTTAAGGGCCTCCACATCGGCGCGGGCCGCCTCGAGACGGGCCGCCAGGTCTGTCTCGGCAAAGAGGTGGGCGAAGGGCAGCATCCCCTGCACCAGCTGGATATATCGGGTCAGCTGGGCGGTGGCCGCCTTGGCCTCGGCCAGCTGCTTGTCGCACTCGGCGATGGCCCCTTGCAGGGTGCGCAGCTCGGCCTGTTTGGCCTGCACTTCGGCTTCCGGATCGGGGCGGAAGGCGATATCCAGATGCTGGCCGATAAAGTCGCGAAAATGCCCGTAGAGGCGGTGGTACTTCTGCTGCTCAAAGGCGGCCTTGGCGTAGCCCTCGATAAGATTTTCCCGCTCAAGGTCGAGCTGCTCTATGCGTTTTTCCCGGGCGGCGCGGCCAAACAGCGGCAGCTCGGGGTAGCGGGAGAAGCGCACCTGACGCTTGCTGGTGCGCACCAGCACGGCGTCACCGAGCTCGTCGGCTTCCACCAGATCCTCGTCAAAGGAGTCGGGGTTGCCCTGAATGAGGTAGATATCTTCCGGGCAATCTTCCAGCTTCTTCAGTCGCTCTATGGCGCCCTCAAGGTCGAGCACCACCAGGGCGCTACGAGCCGGGCCGTAGAGCGCCGAGTAGTAAGGGGCATCGTCGATGGAGATGTCGTCATAGACGTCGGAGAGCAGCACGCCCCCCACCTGCTCGGCGACGCGGGCCAGGCGCGGATCCGCCTCGCCGGCACCCAGCTGCAGGTTGCGAATTTGCAGCTCCAGGGCCTGCTTCTGGCCCTGGATGCGGTTGCTCTGCTGCTCGAATTCGCGCTCCTTGTCGAGCACGCTCTGCATGCCGGCCGAGAGCGCCTCGGCGGTGGCCAGCGGCAATCCGCTCTGCTCGCGCAGCTGTTCGAGCTTCTCGAAGGATTTCAGCCAGCGCGGCGCCAGCTTGGTGAGATCGCTGATATCGCGGCCCAGCTGGACGCCCTGATGCTCCAGGCTGGCGCGGCGCTGGTTCGCCTCCGCCTGCTGATCGGCGAGCTCCTCCTGACGGTTGCGCTGGGCCTCAAGAAACAGCTCCAGCTCGTCCTGGCTCGCGATCTGCTGGCCGCAAATCTGGGCCAGCTCGTCACGCAAGCGCAGCAGTGCCTGCTGGCTGTCGCGCTCTTTCTCGAGGCGAGCCAGGGCGGCGCGCAGCCCCTGCCCCTGCGCAATGCGGGCCTTGTCTTCGATATGACGCTTGAGCAGGGCCTGGGCCGTGGGCCAGGCGGCCTCGCGGGCGGTCTCGGGGGCGATGCTCAAAAGCAGCGTCAGCGCGGCCTGATGCTCGGCCACCGCCGCCTTGGCCAGCGCCAGCTGCTGCTCGGCCCCCAGCATTCGGCGGGTTAAGCTCTGCTCGGCGGCGCGGAACTGATGCAGGCTTTCATTCGCCTGCTCCATGGTCAACTCGGGCAGTTCGCACTGCGTGCGGGCATTGTCCAGCGCCTGCACCGCCTGACGGTACTGGATGGCACGGGTCTGCTGGATATCCAGCGCCTGCTGATAGTCGGCGAGCTGGGTCTTGAGGCTGTCAACCTCCCCCTGGGCCAGCTCCTTGCGCTCTTCCACTTCCAGCAGCTGGCCGTGGATCTCCTCCACAATCGCTTGCTGTTGCTCAAGCTTGTCGACCAGCTCCGCCAGATCGGCGCGATACACATCGATTTTCTTTTGCAAACTGACCGCAGCCATCACCTTGGCCAGGTGCTCGGCGGCGGACTCCAGCTCGTCGGTCAACAGCTTCTCGCGGTGGGTGAGCTGTTCCGCCTCGTCCGCCAGATAGATGGCGCGCTGCTTCTCTTCGGCCAAGAGGCGACGCTTGCCGGCCAGCTCGGCGCGCGCCTTGAGGGCCAGCTCGGAGAGACGGCTCTTCTCGGCGGCGCCCCGCACATACTCGGCCGCCACATAGTGGGTGGTCTCGGTAATGAGGTTCTTGAACAGATCCCGCTGCCCCTGGGTCTCCTTGATGGCCTCCAGGGTACGGCGGTTCTCGTAGATGGCCGCCTCCATGTCCTGGAACGCCTTGCGCACCCCTGAGTTCTCCGGCAGCAGGTATTCCCGCAGGGATCGGCTGATGGACGAAGAGATGCCGCCGTAGAGGGAGGCTTCGATCAGCCGATAGAACTTGCCGCGATCTTTTTGGTCGCGCAGTTTTTTCGGGGTGATGCCGAACTCGAACATGAAGTTGTGATAGTCGGTCACCGTATTGAACTTGGCGACCTTCATGGCCCCCAGCTCGGCGGCGGCCCCCTTCAGATCGGCAAAGGCGCGCACCCGTCCCTTGCCATCCTCGAGTTTTTCCAGCAGCAGATCGGTGGGTTGCAGCTGCTCCGGCACATCCACCAGCGCGAAGGGGGTGATGTTGACCTTGTTGTCGCGATTCGCCACCTGCTCCAGGTGGACGCCGACCCAGATCCGCTGCTCGCGGCTGTTCATCACTTCCAGCAGCGAATAACAGTGACCGCGCTGCAGCTTGCCGTAGAGCCCCTTGTCACGGGAGGCGCTGCTGGAGCCCGCTTCCGTGGTGTTGCGGAAATGGAGCAGGGATTGATCCGGAATGAGGGCCGCGATAAAGGCCGCCATGGTGGTGGACTTGCCCGCCCCGTTGCCGCCGGAGAGGGTGGTCACCAGCTGGTCGAGATCGAAGGTGCGGGCGAAGAAGCCGTTCCAGTTGACCATGGTCAGGGATTTGAATTTGCCTCTCACGCCACACGCTCCATCACACCAATAAGCACCATCACACCGGCAGGCTCCGTCAGAGCCCGGAATTTAGGATTGCAGATCATCTTCCACCTCCAGCTCAAGCTGCTCTTCGTCGAGATCCCCCTCGACATCCTCGAACAACGAATCGCTGCTTGGCATCTCGTCGTCGTGGAAGATGGCCTCTCCCTCCTGGATCATGCGCAGCTGCACGGCGCGGGGATCCTCGTCGGAGCGCACGTCGGCGGCGAAGCGAAACACGGTCTCGTTGACCCGGAATTTGTCGCTGTTACCCAGGGAGCTCACCATCCCCAAACGCTTGAGACGGCGCATGGCGGTACGAATTTTTTCCAGCAGCTTCTTCTTGTCCAGATCGGTGCCACCGGAGCGGCTGTTGACCATGCGCAGCAGCTGCTTCTCGTCCGCCAGACTCAGCACCTCCTCCTGCAGTTCGCTCATGGTGAACACCCCCTCCGAGGCGAGGCGGTCCGGGCTCAGGAACAGATAACAGAGCACCTTGCCCACCAGCATATCGAGCTCGGAGAGCACTGTGGTGCCGATGTCGGCACTCGGCCGTGGCCGCAGGTAGAAGAAGCCTTCCGGCGCCTTGATGAGCTCGACCTGATAGCGGCCGTAGAAATTCTCCAGCTCGCCGTGAAACTCCACCAGCATGGCGTGCTGTTCGAACTCATCGGCACTGAGGTGGCGACCCGATCGCAAGGCGGTGTCGATGCGCGGAAACAAGGGGTTGGCGATGGCCTCTGCGAGCCGCAGCGGCAAAGGAAACTCAGAATTGATCAATGACATAGGCCTGAACCTTGGATCCAGCTTGGTTGATGGGTTTCCATGCGGGTTGACGGTGCAGCATGTGCTCACCGCTGGCATGGCCCAGGCGCACGGCCTGGTCGATCAGAAGACGCGCCACGTCGAAGTGGGCGTGGGCCGGGAAATCGAGCAGATATTCCCGCAGCACATCGGCCAAGTCCAGCTGATGGCCCTGTTCGGGATAACGGGCAAGATAGCGCTCGATGCGCTCGGCCAGCGCCTGGTTGATGTCCACCATCTCCATGTACTCCATCTCCAGCGGCACTTCGCCGGTCACATCGTCATCATGGATGGTGATGGTTTCGTCGCGCAGCTCCAGCAGACGGGGCTCCTCGGCGACTCTGAGCAAGAAGTTGTGCTGCTCGAAGTTGCGGATGGATTCGCGCAGTCGCTGACTGAAGGCACGGTTCTTGTCCATGTCGATGGCGTTGCGGATGAACTTGTGAACATGTCTGTCGTAGCGGGACCAGAGCTCGATGCACTGCTGACCCCAGCTGGTAATGACATCGAGCCGCCCCTGCAGGGCGTGGGTCAGCTCCTCGACGTGGAACAAGTCGTCCCTCCCCTGAGCGGCCTCTTGAATATTGAGCAGCCCCGCCTGCAGGCGGTGGCCGGCGGCGTCCAGGGTGTCTTGCAACTCGCGCAGGGTCTGGCCCGTCTCGCGCAGCAGCTTTTCACAGTTGTGAATGGCATCGATCCAGTTCTGGGTCAGCAGCGCGGCTATCTCGCTCTTGACCTGATTCTGCTGCTCATCCATGGCGCGCTGGGTCAAGTCGATGCGACCCAGGGTCTCTTCCAAAGAGAAACTCAGCCTGGGCAGCACCTCGGCATCCCACTGCTCACGGGTATCGAGTTCGAGGGCCGCCTTGCGGGCAGTGTCGAGCTCGGATGCCAGGTGTTCGAGCAGGATGGAGAGCTTGATGCTATCGACCTGACGCTGGTCGAGGAAGAAGTCGACGATGCTCATGCCAAGGCGCGACAGGCGATAGAGGCTCTCGCCGGCCACCATGTCGGTGTTGAAACGCGACAGCAGTTGCTGGCGAATGAGATCGTTGATGGCGTTGTTGGCGCGACCGGTCAGGGTCTCATCCATCTGACCGAAGGCGTTGCTTACATAGCCAAAGGCATCGTGCAGCGCCGCTTCCGACAAGTCCGACTCATCTTCGGACAAGGTCTTTATCGCAATCAGAAAGGCCAACCTGTCGGTGGGCAGGCTCAAGGCCAATCCCTCCTGCCTGACCCATGCCACCGTTTCCGGCAGGGTACGGGATGTACTCATCATGACGTTATCATCTCGTTGTTATATCCGAGGGAGCGACCTGCACCTGGTGCATGGCGCACTCCCTCGCTGTGGTATGGGCCACGGGGCACTGTCGATGACCCCGGGCGGCTAGATCCCGCTAGCATAAAAACTGACATCAACTGGCTGGCTTTTGCGCCATCACATGGATGTAACGGCCGAGGGCGACGAAGGGCTCCTGGCGGCAATAGTGCTGCTCCATGGCCAGCAGATCGTCAAACTTCTCGACCTGATCCTGCTTGTGGCGCATGTAGTCATGAATGACTCGCACCCCGGTCTTGCCGATGATCTTGAGCCCCCCTCGCCCAATCCAGTCATAGACCTGCTCAGGCAACTGTGGATTGGTGGGGGTCAAGGCGGTCTGACGCTTCTTGTTCAGCCCCTGGCGCACATAGTCGAAATTACCCACCACCAGACTCTGAAACAGCAAGCCATGACGGTTGTAAAAAAGCAGCGACAGTATGCCCCCTGCATGGACGAAAGGAAACAGACCTAACAGGGTCTGACGTGGCTCGGCCAGCCACTCTAACACGGCGTGACAGAGCACCAGATCGAAGCTGCCGCTCACATGGGCCTTGAGATCCTGAATGGGGCACTGGATGAGACGAATTCTGTCTTCCAGCCCCTTCTCGGCGATCTGAACCCGGGCCAGGGCCAGCATCTCCTCGGAGAGATCGCACAATTCCACCTGATGGCCCATGGCCGCCAGCTTCTGGGCGAAATAACCGAAGCCGCCACCGGCATCCAGAATGCGCAAGGGCCTATTGCCAAGGCGCGCCAGGCAGGCTTCGATGTCGCTCCACACCACAGTGGTGCGAATGCGCCCCTTGCTGGAGTCATAAATGTTGCGGGCAAACTTGTCGGCGCGGCCGTCAAAACTCTGATCTTGCTTCAAGACAAACTCAGCCTTGTCGATACAGGCATGGGCCACTCTGGGATGGGCCATACGAAAAAAAGAGGGGTATTCTGTCACATCCCGGATTGCCTGAAAACTCAAGGAAGAGTGTCGTGACAGCCTGGATCGGGTCACCACACCTTGTGGCAACTCCGGTTTGCTCGACCTGTCGCAGACAAGAGTCCGACCCCCTGCACCTCTTGGATGGGGATGCCAGAGCGACTCGCGCGAGCAAACCACTCTGAGAAGCGCGGTGGGGAGCCATTTAACGGGAGGGATGATGGATGGCGTCAAGCAGAAGACCCCGGTTGCCCGGGGTCTTATTCAGGTTGCTGGTTCAGGTTACTTGCTGCTCTGGGCTGTGGTGTAGCTGTTGATCAGATTGCGATAGTCGGGGATGTGGTTGGCGAACAGGGTACCCAGGCCCTCCACATCATTGCGCCAGTCGCGGTGCAGCTCACAGGCGGCCCCAAACCAGGTCATCAGCTGCGCCCCGGCGGATGACATCCGATCCCAGGCCGAGTGACGGGTGATCTCATTGAAGGTTCCCGAGGCATCGGTGATGACAAACACCTCGTACCCCTCCTCGAGGGCGGACAGGGTCGGGAAGGCCACGCACACCTCGGTGACGATGCCGGCGATGATCAGCTGCTTCTTGCCGGTGGCCTTGACCGCCTTGACGAACTCCTCGTTATCCCAGGCGTTGATCTGTCCTGGGCGGGCAATGTAAGGGGCGTCCGGGAAGGTCTCCTTGAGCTCTGTCATCAGCGGGCCGTTGGGCCCGTTTTCGAAACTGGTGGTCAGTATGGTCGGCAGCTCGAAGTACTTGGCCAGCGCGGCCAGCGCCAGCACGTTGTTGCGAAACTTGTCCGGCTCTATGTCACGCACCAGCGAAGAGAGCCCTGCCTGGTGATCCACCAGCAGTACGGCAGCATTGTTCTTGTCGAGTTTGACGTAGGGTTTAGCCATGATGACTCTCCTTGGTTGTTGCGGGTATCAGCGCTGGGAATCCAGCACTTCGTTGTTTTTCGCCACGGCTTGTGCCTTGCCGTAGCTCTCGATCAGCAACTGGTAGGCGGGGAAGATCTTGGTGTAGATAGCCGCCCACTCCATCGCATCTGCCCGGTTCCAGCTGCCTTGCAGCTCGGAAGCCACTGCCGCGGTGTCCATGGGAACCACGCCCGCCTGAACCACGCGAGCCAGGGTGATCTCCTGGGCCATCTTGGAGTAGGTGCCCGAGGCATCGACAACCGCAAACACCTGATAGCCCGCGTTGACGGCGCTGATGGCAGGGAAGGCCATGCAGACGCTGGTGATGGTGCCTGCGATGATCAGTTGCTTCTTGCCGGTGGCGTTGACCGCCGCGACGAAATCGGGGTTGTCCCAGGCGTTGATCTCGCCCTTGCGCGCCACATACTGTGCGTGCGGCGCATTCTCGTGGATCTCCGGTATCAGCGGGCCATTCGGTCCTTGCGGGACAGATGCCGTGGTGATCACCGGAATATTGGCCAGCGTCGCCATGCTGGCGAGGGCGGCCGCGCGCAGGCGCAGTTCCGGCATCGGCATGTCGCCCACTGTCTGGAACAGGCCGCTCTGATGGTCGATCAGCAGCATAGCTACGTCATCTGGGTTGAGGACGGGTCTGGCGCCGTCGAAATTGGCTGGGTTGCTCATGATTTTCTCCATTTGTTGGGGCTGAGGTTCAGCGTCCTATCTGGCCGAAACGGCCACTGTTGTAGTCATTGATGGCCTGCACTATCTCGTCCTGGGTGTTCATCACGAAGGGGCCGTGACCGACGATGGGTTCATCGAGGGGGGCGCCATTGAGCAGCAGCAGCGTCGTATCTTCCTCGACATCGATCACCAGCTGGCTGCCGCGGCGCTCCATGACTGCCAGCTCGGCGGTGCGGACAGGGTGGCGGTTGCCGAGGCGAATGGCGCCTTTGAGCACAAACAGCGCCGTGGTGTGTCCTTCCGGCAGTTCGAGCGTCACCTGGTGATGAGCCTTCAGACGCATGTCCCAGACGTTCATCGGGGTGAAGGTGCGGGCAGGGCCGCAGGTATCGCCGAGCTGCCCGGCGATGATGCGAGCCTCCCCTGCGCCCTCTGGCAGTGTCACCCGAGGGATCTCGTCGGCGGTGATGCCCTGGTAGCCAGGGGCCGTCATCTTCTCTTTGGCGGGCAAGTTCACCCACAGCTGCACCATCTCGAAGGCGCCGCCCGTCCTGGCGAATGCCGGGCTGTGGTACTCCTCGTGGATAAGGCCGGATGCGGCCGTCATCCACTGCACGTCACCCGGACCTATGGTGCCGCCGCCCCCCGAGGAGTCTCTGTGGGAGACGCCGCCCTCATAGACGATAGTCACGGTTTCGAACCCGCGGTGAGGGTGCTGGCCGACGCCGAGTTTATGGGAGGTGGCCGGGAAATTGGCCGGGCCCGCATGGTCCATCAGCAGGAAGGGGGACATCTCTTCGGCGATGTCGTTGTAGGAGAAGATGCTCCTGACCGGGAAGCCATCGCCGACCCAATGCCTCTCGTTGCTGCGCTTGATAAATGCCAGTTCTTTCATCTCAGTCTCTCCGTTGAATCAATGGAGACAGTGTAGAAAGTAGTCATTTACCGGACTAGATGGTTAAATGAGAAAACACTTTCTAATGAGTTGGAAAATGGACTTCAATCAGGTCGTCGTATTCGTCAAGGTCGTGCAAGCGGGCAGCTTCAGCGCCGCGGCGCGTCTGCTGGGCTTGCCGACCTCCACCGTCAGCCATCGGGTGGCCATGCTGGAGAAGCGTCTGGGCGTCACCCTCTTGCAGCGAACCACCCGCAGGTTGCACCTGACCGATGCCGGACAGGTCTATTTCGACCACGCCTCGGCCGGCCTGGTGCATGTGCTTGACGCCGAGGTGGCGGTGACCGAGGCGCGGGAAGAGCCCTGCGGGCTGCTGCGCATCACGGCTCCGGTGGATGTCGGCAACCAGATCCTGTCGTCCATCCTGGGCCAGATGCGCAGCCAGTGGCCCAAGGTCGATGTGGAGCTGGTGTTGATGAACCGCTACGTGGATCTGGTCGCCGAGGGGGTCGATGTCGCCATTCGTACCGGCCCTCTCAAGGACTCGACCCTGATCGCCAAGCAGGTGGGCATCGCGCGCTGGGCCCTGTTCGCAAGCCCGGATTACCTTGCCAGCGCCGGGGTGCCAGAAGCACCTCAGGCGCTGCGGCAGCATGCCTGCCTGCAGTTTACGCCACTGGGCAAGGAGGCCTGGGTACTTCACGACGGGGCCGCCAACAGTGTGACCGTCTCTCTGGGCCGGCAGACACTGATCAACGATGTCGGCCTGATCATGACCATGGTGCAGGCGGGCGGCGGGGTGGCACTGTTGCCCTCCTACCTGTGTCGCCAGGCCTGCGAAGAGGGGAGACTGGTGCCTGTCCTGCCCGAATGGCATGGCAAGGCGGATCCCATCCACATCGTCTACCCACGGCAACGTTTTATGCCTCCCAGATTGCGAGCTTTCATTGATCTGGCGTCGCTGGCGCTAGGCAAATGGCTCGAATAACCGCTCTCTCCAGCATGCTGTGGCCTGTGCGAGTTCGGCATCATTTGGCAATTTGCCCCGCCCCCCTTACTCTCAGCGTCACTTGCCTCTGTGTCAGGAAAAATTGGAGAACTCCATGTTTGAACTCAAAAAGTGGCTGGGCCAGTTGCTGATGCCGCTCCCCTTCTCTCTCTCCCTCTTGCTGCTGGCTCTCTTGCTGCTCTGGTTCACCCGTTTTCAAAAAAGCGGCAAGCTGCTGGCGACCTGCTCGCTGCTGCTCATCGCCCTGATGGGGATGCGGCCGGTGAGCTATGAGCTGGCCAGAGGCTTGGAGCAGACTTATCCGCCCTTCGACGTGAGCCAACATCCGGGCATCGAGGCCATAGTGGTGCTCGGCAACGGCCATGTCAGCGATCCGGCGGTGCCCGAGCGTTCCTGGCAGAACAACATAGCCCTCGCCCGCACCCTGGAAGGGGTGCGGCTGGCCCAGGCCTACCCAGAAGCGGAGCTCATCTTCTCCGGTTATGTGTCCGGGGATCCCCTGTCCAATGCCGAGGTCAACGCCCGCATGGCGGCGAGCCTCGGGATAGCGAGATCCCGAATGACGTTGTTTGAAAACAACAAAGACACCCATGACGAGGCGGTCAGCATCAGTGCCCACCTCAAGGGCAAGCGGGTGGCGCTGGTGAGCTCGGCCACCCATTTGCCCCGGGCCCTGGCACTCTATCGCCAGCAGGGCCTGAATGCGCTGCCCGCCCCCACCGACTACACCGCCAAGCAGAGCCAGCAGCCTCAGCCGCTCTATAGCTACCTGCCCAAGGGGCGCTACCTGATGTACTCGGAAGCGGCCATCCACGAGTGGATAGGTCGGCTCTGGGCCCGGCTGCGTGGTCAGGTCAACGAGTGAACAGTCGGGAGGAGCTTTCCTGATTTGGATCAGGAAAGGGAAAAAAAATTACGTCATTTGCCGCCGGGTCAGCTATCTTGGGCTCGGTTCAATTCATATAATGACGCGCAATCAAACGCCTAGGAGTATTAAAAGATGAGACAGCACCTGGTAATGGGTAACTGGAAACTGAACGGCACCAAAGCTTCTGTCGAAGCGCTGATCAAGGGTCTGATCCCGGCTGCCGCCGCGCACCCTTCCGTTCAAGTCGCCGTCTGCCCACCGGTTATCTTTTTGGGTCAAGTTGAGCAGCTGACTGCCGGCAGCAAGATTGCTTACGGTGCCCAGAACGCCGATCTGCACGAGTCTGGCGCCTTCACCGGCGAGAACGCCCCCTCCATGCTCAAAGCCTTCGGTTGCACCTACTCCCTGGTCGGCCACAGCGAGCGCCGTACCCTGCACGCCGAGACCGACGACCTGGTGGCTGCCAAGTACGAAGTCATCCAGAAAGCGGGCCTCATCCCCGTACTCTGCATCGGTGAGACCCTGGCGCAGTTCGAAGCCGGCGTGACCAAGAACGTGGTCGAGACCCAGCTCAAAGCGGTCATCGACCGTTGCGGCATCGCCTCCTTCGCCAACGCCGTCGTGGCTTACGAGCCGGTATGGGCCATCGGCACCGGCAAGACTGCCACCCCGGAAATCGCTCAGGCCGTTCACGCCCACATCCGCCAGTACCTGGCCGGGTTTGATGGCGCTGTGGCTGCCAAGGTACAGATCCTGTACGGTGGTTCCGTCACTGGCGCGACCGCCAGCGATCTGTTCGGTCAGCCGGACATCGACGGTGGCCTGGTGGGTGGCGCGTCCCTGAAAGTGGACGACTTCTCCCAGATCATTGCTGGCGCTGCCAAGTAATGAGCCCAGAGGGGGCCCCAGGCCCCCTCCTTTGCCGGTTTTCGTATGGCGAACCCTTGGCGGTACCGACAAGCCGATACGAAAGCCGATATAGTCAAACAGGCTTATCCATTCGATAACTTGAGATCCAGAGGCACTCATGACCAAGCAAATCAAACGTATTGGTGTTTTGACCAGTGGTGGCGATGCACCGGGTATGAACGCAGCCATTCGCGCCGTGGTGCGCGCCGGTCTGCACCATGGCCTGGAAGTCTATGGCATCTATGATGGCTACCTCGGTCTGCACCAGAATCGTATCGTCAAACTCGAGCGTCACAGCGTCTCCGACGTGGTGAACCGCGGCGGCACCTTCCTGGGCTCCGCCCGTTTCCCGGCCTTCAAAGATCCCAAGGTACGCGCCGAGGCGATTGAGAATCTCAAGTCCCACGGCATCGACGCCCTGGTGGTGATCGGCGGTGACGGCTCCTACATGGGCGCCAAGAAGCTGACCGAAGAGGGTTTCCCCTGCATAGGTCTGCCGGGCACCATAGACAACGACATCGCCGGCACCGATTTTACCATCGGCTTTGATACCGCCCTGAACGTGGTGGTGGATGCCATTGACCGTCTGCGCGATACCTGCAGCTCCCACCACCGTATCTCTGTGGTCGAGATCATGGGGCGCCACTGTGGCGATCTGGCCATGTCGGCCGCCGTGGCCGGTGGCGCCGAGTACGTGATAGTGCCGGAAGTGGCGTTTGACAAAGAGAAGCTGCTGACCCAGATCCGGGAAGGCGAAGCCAAAGGCAAGAAGCACGCCATCATCACCATCTGTGAGCACGTCACCGACGTCAACACCCTGGCCAAGGACATTGAAGCCATGACGGGCCGCGAGACCCGCGCCACCATCCTGGGTCACATCCAGCGCGGCGGCTCGCCGACCGCTCGTGATCGCATCATGTCCAGCCGCATGGGCGCCTTCGCCGTTGAGCAGTTGCTGGCCGGTCAAGGTGGCCGCTGCGTCGGTATCCAGGGCAACGAGATGGTGCACCACGACATCATCGACTGCATCGAGAATCTGAAGCGCCCCTTCAATCAGGAGCTGTACGACCTCTCCACCACCCTGTTCTGATGACAGCCGTTATCTGAAAAAACCCTCCAGCCGGAGGGTTTTTTATGTGTGTTCCGCAGGCAATGGCGGTTCATGCAAACCGGCAATCCGACCCACTCGCCTGCCTCCAGACTCCAAGGTTCACTGGGCCCGTCTCAGGGTGAGATTGAAACGCAGCTCACCTTCGGCGCCCGCTTTGACGGGGGCCACCCCATGGAAACGCAGTCGCGCCTCGCCGCCCAATACCAGCAGGTCGCCGCTGCGCAACCTCTGCCGCTGCACCGTATCCCCTCGCGTCAGCCCCCCCAGCAGAAACTCGGCGGCCAACCCCAGGGAGACAGAGACGATCGGATGGGCAAAACTGGCCTCATCCCTGTCCTGATGCAGGGACATGCGCGCCCCGGGGAGGTAACGGTTGATGAGGCAGGCATCGGGTTCAAAATCCGCGAAACCTGCCGCCTGTGCCGCGTCGCTGGCCAGGGTGAGCAGCTCCCTCGGCAAGGGGGGCCAGGGCTGCTGACTGAGGGGGTCGAGGGGACTATAGCGATAGCCACGCCGATCCGACACCCAGCCACAGGGACCGGCATTGGTCATGGCCACCGACATGCTCTGCCCTCCCGGCGTCGTGAGGTGGCGAAAGGGTGCCTGACTGCTTACCGCCCCAATCCAGGCCAATAACCAGGCTGACCCAGGCCCCAGGCTATCGAGGCCCCCTGGCAGATGCAGGGCGCCGGGGGCCAGCCAGCGAGACTGCGTCTCCTGCTCGAACAGATCGCCCATGGCGTTATCCAGCGTCCTCTGTCTGGCCATGTTTCCTCGTTGGTTTGTGCCGCTGATTGGGAACCAGGCGCTCAGTGCTGCGCTGGCCTCTTATTCCACCGCCTTGATATCACCGCAGTCGTCGCTCAACCACTGGCTCTGACTGGTGCCGGTGAGTTTTTCCATCTTGCCCTCATGTTCGATGTCGAGGCTAAAGCGGCTGTGATAGGCGGTGGGGCTGATAAAGTTCACCTCACCTTCCCCCTGGGCCTTGGGGTCGCTGCAACTGAAGGTGAACTGCATCAAGGTCTCGCTGCGCTTGCGTAACTGACGCTGGCAGCCCTCGCCTTTCTCGAAAGGCAGCCTATCCTGGGCCACCATCTGCGCACTGAGGCAGTGACGCACTCGCACCCCGGCGGCGTCCAGGCCCTGAATGCCAACACCCTGCTTTGCCAACATCTCCTCCATCATCTTGCGCTGTCCCTCGGGCAGGGCCGCCAACTGTTGTTGCATGGCGGCCATGGCCTGGCCCAACTCGCCGGATCCGGCCTCCATCTTGGTCTGCATTTCCCATAAACCGGGTTTCAGGGTATGGGCCAGGGCCCCACTACTCAGTACCATGGCGGCCACCAGGGTCACCTCTCGAAGCGTCAAAGCCATAAGGCCTCCAGCGTAGGAAGGGCGGCACATTGAGCGCCGCACCGTTTTCAAGGACTTTAAGGATGGCACAGGGCCCGGCGGCAGAGCGGTTAGAAGAGATCCAGTTGCTGGCCGCAGATCCGCTCGAAAGATTCACCGATGAAGGGCAAGATGGCATCGGCAATGGGTTTGAGCTGCTTGTCGATGTAGTGCTCATAGTCGATGGCACTGCGCCTGTATTCGAGGGGTTCCGGGCCTGCGAGCGTCATCAGATAAGCAATGCTGCCGCGATGCTGGTAACGCTGAGGCAAGCCGCGGCGCAGGTTCTCCTCATCGGCGAGGCGCGCCGCCCGCACATGGGGTGGCACATTTTTCTGGTACTCCTCCAGCTTCTGGCGCAGCCGCTTGCGATAGATGAGCAGCTCGTCGTGGCGCCCGCTGCGGGTCTCATCCACCATGGTGCGCACGTAGTCGCAAGGATCCTCATCGTGGAACACCAGCTCGTAGAGCCGGGTCTGGAACTGCTTGGCCAGCATGGTCCAGTCGGTGCGAACCGTCTCCAGCCCCTTGAACACCAGATGCTCCGACTCCCCCTGCCCCACCAGCCCGGCGTAACGCTTCTTGCTGCCCTTCTCCAGGCCGCGGATGGTGGGCATCAGGAAACGGCGGTAGTGGGTCTCGTATTCGATCTCGAGGTGACAGGGCAAATCAAACTCAGCCCTGATCAACTGGGTCCAGTTGTGGTTGATCTCCTGGGCCAGTGAGCGGCCTATCTCGTCCGCCTGGGCCGGGCTCATCTCTTCGGGCAGATGCACGAAGGTGGAGTCGGTATCCCCGTAGATGACGCTGTAGCCCCGCGCCTCTATCCACTCCCGGGTCTGCTGCATGATGCTGTGACCGCGCAGTGTGATGGAGGAGGCCAGCCTGGGATCGTAGAAGCGGCAGCCCCCCGAACCCAACACCCCATAAAAGGAGTTCATGATGATCTTGATGGCCTGGGAGAGCGCCTTGTTATTGGCCGCCTTGGCCCTGTCCCGCGCCGCCCACAGGGTGGCGATAAGATCTGGCAGGAAGTGCTTGTCCCGGGAGAAGAAGGCACCGCGATAACCGGGAATGGCGTCATCGGGGGCCTTGAGCCCTTCGATCAGTCCCATGGGATCGATGCAGAAGGTGCGAATGATGCTGGGATAGAGGCTCTTGAAGTCCAGGACCAGCACCTGGCGATAGAGGCCGGGCTTGGAGTCCATCACATAGCCGCCGGGGCTCGCCAGCCCCCCATCGGCGGGCAGGTTGGGGGCCACATAGCCGCCGCGGTGCAAGCGCGGCAGATAGAGATTGGTAAAGGCCGCCACCGAGCCGCCGACCCGGTCAAGCTCCAGCCCGGTGAGATTGGCTCGCTCGATGGCAAAGGGGATCAGGGCGCAGTGTTCGACTATCTCCCATACCAGCTTGCAATCTTCGAGGTTGTAGCGGGCCAGCGCCTCTTTGTCGGAGTGAAACAGCTCGGTGATCTTCTCACCCCGGTTCGCCACGTCTTCAATGTCTTTGCCACGGCCAAGCAGCTCGCTCGCCACCGCATCCAGGCTGTAACTGGCAAACTGCCAGGTCGCACTCTTGAGGGTGTCGATGCCGTCGAGCACCATCCGCCCCGGCAAGATGACGCTGCCGGTCTGGGGATCGCCCCGGGAGGCGCGCCAGAATGCCAGTTCACGGCCACGGCCGAGCCGCAATCGCCGCTTGTGCAGCTCGGCCCGACGCAACAGCAGGCGAAAGTCGAAGTTGACCACGTTCCAGCCGAGCACCAGATCCGGGTCATGGCGCGCAAACCAGCTCTCGAGGGCGCCAAGCAGCGCGGGCTCATCCGCCACCCACTCAACCTGGGTCTCCCAGTTAGCGGCGTCATCGGGGGCCGTCCCTATCATGATGACCCGGGCATCTTGCTCGCTATAGAGCCCTATGGAGAAGAGGGCGCCGTCCATGGCGCACTCCACGTCGAGGGAGACCCAGGAGAGGGTCGGTGTCACGGCCTGGGGCGCGCAGCGTGCCTCGCTGACCGACCAGTGATCACCGCGTTTGACCGTCTTGCCGCCAAAGCGCATGCCCGCCGTGATGAAGCGCTCCATCAAGTAACGCTCAGGCAGGCGAATATCCGATTCGAAGTGCGCCAGGCCACGGATGAGCAGCAGCTCGATGGCCCTGTGATAGGCGCTCAGGGTGGAAAAATAACAGCCAACCACCGCCTCCCCATCGAAGGTGTGCATGGGCAGACGACGAAAGCGGCCACGCACCCCGGCTCCCTTGAACAGGGTCACGGCCTCCTCCATCTTCGCCTGGGGCAGGAAGAAGAGTGGCTCCTGATCTGCCACCACCAGCCGCACCGGCCCCTGCTCACTCCACAGCCAGAACACGATCTCGGTGCCATCGCGCCCGTTGCCGCGCCCGCGCACGTCCCGGCTGTGGCGAGTCAGGATAAAACCGTCGGTGGGAGCGAGCGCTGGGGTCATGGTCGAGGCAAGGGACAAAGGGAAGATAAGCTATTGTACGTTCATACAGTAGTGGCTCGCAATGCTGCTGCATGCAGGGCCAGCCGGGGCTGCCCCCCGCCCGGGATTTGGCTTATAGTGGCTCATTGAGTGGGTTGCGGCGCAGCATGCATGGCTCCCATCCCACTGTGCACCCGGATCTGTGCCCGGCTGGCGATTCGCCCTCGCCTGTCCATGACAAGGAGCTTTCATGCGCGTTTCCCCTTCCCTCATGCTCATCCTGGCCGCCCTCGGCCTGGGTGGTTGCAGCAATACCAGCCCCGGCGCCAGTGTCGGCATGGGGTATGGCAGCTACTATGGCGCGGCCCCCTACCCCTGGTGGTATGACGACTACTTCTACTATTGGGACCGTTACTACCCCTGGTGTTGCAATAACGATGGCGAGTTCGATGACTTGATCCAGCACTGGTGGCAGGATCTGGATGAGGGCAAGCGTGACGACATCAAGAACAAGTTCCAGGATTGGCAGGGCGAACGTGGCAAACCGGATGTGGAGGCGCTGCGCACCGATTTTTCCAATCGCTGGAATGCCCTGAGCCCGGAGCAGAAGAACACCCTGCGCGAGCGCCAGCAGGTGCTGCGCAAGATACACCCGGCCGATGCGGGCAGCCTCTCGTTGCCAGACGCCACCGAGGCCGCCCGCAGACTCAATCTGGACGGTGGGGGGCTGGACAAGCCACTCCGGCCGGCGACGCTGCCTGCGACCAGACCCGCTACCCTGCCGGCGACGCGCCCCATGCAGCCGATGACCAGGCCCATGGCTCGCCCCGCCACCATGATGAACATGCCGGTGATCCGGCGCCGCTGATCAGATGACCCACCGTTCAAGGAGAGACCTATGACAGACAAGCTGCAACTGATCGATTCGCGCACCACGGACGTGGGTGGCATACCGGTCGCTCGCGCCATCCCGGTCAAGGAGCGGCGCACCATAGGTCCCTGGTGCTTTCTCGATCACATAGGCCCGGCCCGCTTTGCCCCGGGTGAGCCGGGACTGAACGTCGGCCCCCATCCCCACATTGGGTTGCAGACCTTCACCTGGATGCTGGAGGGGGAGATATTGCACCGCGACAGCCTGGGCAGCGAGCAGGTGATCCGCCCGGGCCAGGTCAATCTGATGACCGCAGGCCAGGGGATAGCCCACACAGAGGAGTCGGTGCCCGGCCACCCCAGCGTGCATGCCGCCCAGCTCTGGATAGCCTTGCCGGAGACCCATCAGACGACCCGGCCCCGCTTCGATCACTACCCGGACTTGCCACGCTGGCAGCAGCATGGGGCTTGGTTCACCCTGCTAATTGGCACCTATCAGGACAGGCAGGCCCCCACCCTCAGCTTCGCCCCCATACTGGGTCTGGATCTGCAGGCCGACGCCCCATGCACCCTGACCCTGCCCCTGGCCCCCGAGTTCGAGCATGGCCTGCTCGCCCTGGCCGGTGAGGTGACGGTGGCAGGCCAGACGCTGGCCGCCGAGCAGCTGGCCTATCTGGCGCCAGGTACCAGTGAGGTGATCATCTCCCTGAGTGCTGGCGCCCGCTTGCTGCTCATCGGTGGCGAACCCCTGGCCAAACCGCTGCAGATCTGGTGGAACTTCGTCAGCTTCGACAAGGAGGCTATTCGCATCGCGGCCCAGGATTGGCAGTCAGGGGATCCACGCTTTGGCGAGGTGGCAGGCTATGTCGGGGCCCGACTGACCGCCCCCTCTCTGGCCGGGCTCTGAGCCAGTGCCCATGACGCTCCTCCTCTCCCTTCAGCCCAGCGCCCCTGGTGCGGTGAGCGGGGCCCAGCCCCCCTTGCTGATGGAGCTGGTCGCCGAGATCGATCTCTCGCCCCATCAGCATGAGGGGATCACGGCCCTGCGCAATACCTGCTTTCCCGCCTATGCCCTGCCGCGATCCTATTTCAAGCAGCGACCTCATTTGAGGGGGCTGGTGTGGCAAGGAGATCAGTTGGTCGGCCATGTCGGACTGGATCAGCGCATGATTGCGGTGGGCGATCAGCCCGTGGCGATACTGGGGCTGATCGATCTCTGTGTGGCCCCCCAGCTGCGCGGTCAGGGGCTGGCCAGTGCCATGCTGGCCGAGTTGCAGGTATTCGCGCGCAGCAAGGCGCTCGACTACCTGTTTCTCATCGCCGAGGATCCCAGCCTCTATCTGGCCAACGGTTTCGTGCAGATAACCCAGTACTGCAGCTGGCTCAGGATCAACGACTTCAAGAATTACGGTGTCGCGGTGGAGCTGCTGGACGATATATTGATCAAGGCGGTCGGTGACGCGCCCTGGCCGGACAGGCCCATCGACCTGTTGGGCTATATGTTCTGACGCCCCCGGCAACCCCATCACCGCACATCAACAAACAGGGCGCCCCGAGGCGCCCTGTTTGACATAGCCAGCCACTGGCTAGTACTCATCTTCCTGCTCGGCCTTGGCTCTGGCCTGGCGAGCCATGGCCTCCTCCTCAGCACTCTCTATCTCGTGCAGAACGGCATCGATGTCGATGATGGCGGTGCTCTCGGCAAATTGACCCGTGAGGCGGCTCTCCGGCGTCAACTCCCCCTCTTCATAGAGGGCCCACATCTCCTGGGCATAACGGGTCTTGAGCAGCTCCGGGGCGTACATGCCGTAGTAGTTGCGCATGTTCTCCACATCGCGCACCAGCATGGCCTTGGCCTGGTTGTTGGCGGCGGCATCGATCACCTGGGGCAAGTCGATGATGACGGGCCCCTGATCATCGACCAGGACGTTGAACTCGGAGAGATCCCCATGGATCAGACCCGTGCATAGCATGCGCACCACGTAGCCTATCACCTTGTCATGGTCCGCCAGCGCCTGCTCGGGGCTCAGGGCCACGTCGTTGAGACGGGGGGCAACATTGCCCTCATCATCGGTGATGAGCTCCATCAGCAGCACACCATCCAGGCAGACATAGGGCGTCGGCACGCGCACACCGGCGGCGGCCAGCTTGAACAGGGCGTCGACCTCGGTGTTCTGCCACACCTCTTCATGCTGGCGGCGCCCGTAGCGCGAGCCTTTCTCCATCGCACGCTGGCTACGGCTGTTGCGCACCTTGCGCCCTTCCTGATAGACCACGGCCTGTTTGAAGCTGCGTTTGGCCGCTTCTTTATAGACTTTCGCGCAGCGAACGTGTTCGCCGCAACGCACCACATAGACGTCGGCTTCTTTGCCGCTCATCAGCCGACTGATGACCTCGTCGACGAGGCCGTCGTCCACCAGAGGCTGGATTCGATTTGGTATTTTCATGGCCGAACTTTTACCCTATTTGCGCACCCGGCGCCAGTGGTGCCGTGCATTCCTGTCAGTTTTGGGGGGCTTGACTGCATGGCTGCTCACGTCATCGCCGACGCGCGTTCAGATTGCAGCCAAGGCTGGCCCCGTATAACCCCTTTCGCCAGCGCACCCGGTTCAAGGCTCGGGCGGCAATCCCTGGCGAATGCGGCGGATCCCGTTCTCATACAGACCCTGATGACGGCCGCCATCGGGCTGGGTCTCAAAAATCTTGAGAAACCACATGTACTGTTCGGGGCGCCGGTCTATCTGCTGTTCCACCATATTGTTCATACGCAACACATCGGCCTCCAGATCCGGGGTGGGATAAGGGTCGAAGGGAGGCGCTATCTCCAGGCGATAGCAGCCTTGATCCTCGTCATAACTGCCCAGGATGGGCACAGCTTTGGCACCGGTCAGCTTCACCAACTTGGGCAGGGCTGGCAGGGTTGCCTTGGGGTGGCCGAAGAAGGGTACAAAAATGCTGGCCTCGCGGCCATGGTCCTGATCCGGTAAATAGAAAAAACTGTCGCCGCTGCGGATCGCCTTGATGGCGGGCTTGATGCCGACACTGCGTTCGTATACCCGGCCGCCCTTGGCGCGCTCGCGGTTGATATACCAGTCAAACAGCGGATCCTTCGGGCTCTTCATCATGGTGCACAGCGGCAAACCACGCAGCGTGAGCAGGCGGCCTATCACATCCACCGCCCAGGTGTGCGGCACCACCAGGATCAAGGGGCGCCCCTGTGCCTGCTGCTCGGCAATGTGTTCCCAACCGCTCACCTGGACCCGGGATGCCAGGTAGCGGTTGCTGCGCCAGGTCAGCTCGCCAAAGCCCATAAAGGTCTTGAGACCGACTCGCACTGATTTGAGCAACAGCGCCTGATGCTGCGCCTCATCAAGGCGCGGAAAGCAGATGTCGAGGTTGGTATTGGCGATGTAGGCTTGCTTTGGAGAGGCCCGTAAGATGAGCGGGGCCAGGCCGTTGGCCAGGCTATCGCGCAGCCGGACGGGCAAGAAGGCCAACAGGCTCAGCAAGGCAAGGGCGAGCCAGCTGAGCCAGTGCCTTGGGTGAAGCAGAGCGAGGCGAAATGAGGTGTCGAACACCGGATCTTGAGGGGCCATGTTTCGGCTCTTGTCATCTAAACAAGGAGGTTATTGTAGTTATCTCAACGTATTTTTCTAGCCTGACCAGCGAGAGGATCAGATCCTGTTCAGGTTCCGGACCAGCCTTGCTCTCGACTCACGCCATGAAAAATGGCCCCTAGGGGCCATTGGCTAGCAGAGATACAGCGCCTCTTCCTCAAGGATGAGGGGAGAGACCACGGCGAATGCGTTTGATCCCCGCCTCGTAGAGGCCGTGCTTGTCCACCGGGTGCTCCAGGGTCTCGAAGATCTTGAGGAACCACATGTATTGGCCGGGATGACGTCTGAGCTGCTGCTCCACCGCCTGGTTCATATGCAGGGTGTCGGCGTGCAGATCACCGCTCGGGTAGTCAACGAAGGGGGCCTCTATCTCGAGGCGATAGCAGTGCTGCGCCTCGTCATAGCAGGCAAGCAGCGGCACGGCCTTGGCGCCGGTCAGCTTCACCAGTCTGGGCAAGGCGGGCAGTGTGGCCTTGGCACGACCGAAGAAGGGGACGAAGATACTGGCCTCGCGACCATGATCCTGATCCGGCAGATAGAAGAAGCTGCGCCCCGCTTTGACCGCCTTGATGACCGGCTTGATGCCAGCCTGACGCTCATAGACCCGACAACCGCTCTTGGCGCGTTCACGATTGATGTGCCAGTCAAACACCGGATTGCGGGCGCTCTTCATCATGGTGCACATCTCGATGCCACGCTGGGCAAAGTAGTAACCGGCCGCATCCACCGGCCAGCTGTGAGGCACCACCAGGATGACGGGACGCCCCTCGGCCTGCTCCGCCTCGATATGATGCCAACCACTGACCTGGATGCGTTTCATCAGGTAGGCGGGGCTGCGCACCGTGAACTCGCCAAAGCCGAGCAGGCTCTTGAGCCCGATACGTACCGATGTTCGCAAGATGACCTGGCGCTCGGCCTGGCTCAACTCGGGAAAACAGATATCGAGGTTGGTATTGGCGATATAGACCTGCTTTTTGGAAACACGCAGCACCAGGGGAGTCAGCCAATCTGCCAGTTTGTCACGCAGGCACACTGGGACGAAGGCCAGAACGAAGAGCAGGCCAAGTGCCAACCAGCTGAACCAGTAGCGGGGACTGAGCAGGCGAGCTTGAAATGAAGTATCGAAAACAGGATCTGACACAGACATGAAACGGATCAAAGAGTGGGGGGACACTTATTGTAAAGCGACTGACAGGTTATACCAGTTAATTCATCACGATCCCCTCTAGGTGACGACACTTCCCTGCTATTTGCTGGCCTCAAGAGGCCCTTTGAACCTGCCTCATCGGTCCCCCGATGGCCTCGGCCGGGCGCCCCTGCCCCCCTCTGACGGGCCAGCCTGCCATCCCGCATCTCCCCTACACAGCGTTGGCCTCCCGAGTTGGCGAGATCGGCGTTTAACCGTAAGATGGCAGCCTCTAACGACCATCTCTGGATACCCCATGTCAATCAGCCTGTTCCGCACCCTGTTATTACTGCCATTGACCCTGCTGCTTGGCGCCTGCTCACTGACGCAATACAGCGTCAGTGAGGGCGAGATCAATGACTATCTGAAAAACCAGGTGGCCTTCGAGAAGCAACTCGGCATACCGGGCATCATGTCGAGCAAGATCCGCCTGGACGAGATGCACAGCCGCATCGGCCGCAGCAAAGCCGACAGAGTGGAGCTCGATGCCGCAGGGGATCTGCAGGTCTCCAGCCCGCTGGGCAGCCAGCAGATGAAGATCCGCCTCACCCTGAGCGCACGCCCCGACTACGTGGCCGAGCAGGGTGCCATCTATCTGCGTGACCTTGAGCTGCTCTCGGTCAAGACCGAGCCCGCCGATATTGGCGCGGCCCTGAGCCCGGTGCTGCCGACCTTCAATCAATCCCTCGGTCTCTTCCTGAACCAGACCCCCATCTATCGCCTGGATGGCAATCGCCAGAACGAGGCGCGCATCAAGGACAAGGTGGAAGCGCTCAAGGTCGAGCCGGGACGCCTGGTCATCCCCTTCAAATTGTTGTGATTAATTCGGCCGCTCCTTAGAGCGGCTTTTTTCTTCTCATGGCTGAGACCATGTCGCATAATGCACACCATTCTCATTTAGATTGATGAGAAGCGTCACCGCAACATCACAGATAAGAAGAAGGGACACATGAAAAAAACCGCACTGGTACAGGGGATCACCCTGGCGCTGCTGGGCAGTGCTGCCCATGCCGCCGTCAAGGTTGAAGATGCTAGCTTCAATACCGCCGCCAGCATGCTGGCCTACACCGAATTCGAACTCTCCGGCGAGCCCCTGGCCGAAGCCCTGGGACTGGATCTGGATGTGCTGGATCCCAATCGTGCCGATGAGCCGACCCCCTTCGACTTCGCCGCAGGTATCGAATCCTACGAGTATTCCGAAGAGGCGATGTACGCCCTCAACTACCAGTCCGGCATGGGTCCCCACCTGGTCAATGGCCCGCAGAACCAGGCCCGGGGTGGCACTCTGGCCGACCTTGGCAAACGGGTACTGGCCATGGCCGATGCCGTGGGCTTCCCGGCAGATGAAGTGCCACAAGGCATGTATCCCCTCTCCCTGCCCTACTCATCTGCCAAGCCGCAGTTTGCTGGCGCCGTCAATGCCAGCCCGGTCAATGGCGACGAGCTGACCATCAAGACCGCCAAGGGCGTCGAGAAGAGCGTCAAGACGCAAATACCGGCCTACTTCCGTGATTACACCAGCCTGCGCTGGAGCGGCTCGGACAATCTGCTCAATCCGGCCGCCGTCGGCGGCATCCTGCTCAAGGAAGTGATGTGGTCCCAGGACTTCCTCGGCGGCATGCACGTCGCCGCCACCGATGAAGAGGTCGAGGCCAGCTCCGCCACCCTGGATCAGGATGGCAAACACAAGCTCGGCGTCTCTGCCGCCGATGGCTTCAATGGCATGATGCTGACCGAGCAATCCATCGACAAGCTCGCCATCTTGCAAGGCCAGCTTGGCTATGACGGCAAGCAGTTGGGCGCCGCCATTACCCCGCAATACGATCCTGCCAAGGGCGTTGTCTACTTCCCTCATCAGGTGAAAGTCACCGAGACCGCCAAGCATGACGTCGGCGCCATCGGCAAGCTTGACGTGGTCGATGCGTCGGCCCAGTTGCGCGACAGCTGGATGCTGCTGTGGCCACTGTCTGAATTCTTCGCCTACAGCGATCAGCGCAGCGCCAACAGCAATCAGAATCCGGCCTTCCACGCCGTGTTCGATGGTCAACCCTTCGCCGCGGCCCCGGTTGCCAATCAGAGCGGGGATCTGAGCAAGGCCAGCGCCGGTCAGGATGCCTTCTCCCTGGCCCTGAACCTCTCCAACATGGTGTTCAAGAACCTCGATACCCTGCATTTCAATAGCAAGGCAGGCACCCTGGTCGACAGCTGGCAGGGTGGTAAACAGGGTCAGCATGTCACCACCTTCGATGCCGCCTACGCCCTGGTCGCCCTGCAAATCTTCCAGCGCGCCCAGGACGCCCTGCCGGTCGGTTATGCCGCCGGTGACAATGGTGAGTTGAACCTCAAGACCCCCCAAGGCAAAGCAGCCCTGGTACTTGTCCGCAAGCAGGCCGACTTCATCCTGAACCAGCTGATGGGCAAGAACGGCCTGGTCTATGACGGTCTGACCCTCGGTGGCAAGCCTGATGCAGGGCAATCCGTGGATGCCCAGTTTGCCGCAGTGCGTGGCCTCAGTGCCGCCTTCCTGGCGACCCAGGACACCAAGTACCGCACTGCCGCCCGTGAACTGTTTATCGCCACCGACAAGGCTTACTTCAATGCCAAGGCGGGTACCTGGCTGGTGGGCAAGCAGGGGGAATATACTCCCTGGACCCAGGCTGCCATCTCGGGGGGATTGCGCTCGGCCATGCTGAACCTGCGCAATACCGGCTCCGAGAAAGCCCCCGCCCTGGAGCTGGCCCAGCTGACCCAGCGTTATGTGAGCTGGTTCCGTGGCACCGTCAACGGCGGCATGCAGATGGCCGAATGGGTGGGTGACTCTGGCGAGAACATCATCCAGGGCGCTGGCAGCGACACCGATGAAGATGGTGTGCCCCAGGTGACTGCCGCCGGTGGTCAGCACGGCACTGCCATGGTGATGGCGGCCAAGGCGCGCATCAGCGAATAGCAGATCCCCTTAGCCGAGTAACGAGAAGGGAGCGCATTGCGCTCCCTTCTCTATTGGGGGTTGTTAACCTCGACCTACTTCTTGGCAAGGGCCTGCAACATCGGCTTGGTCACCAGCACGATACCGTTTTCAGAACGATAAAAACGACGGGCATCTTCATCGGCATTCTCCCCTATCACCATGCCATCAGGCAGCTGACAGCCCTTATCGACCACCACACGGCGCAGACGACAGCCACTGCCTATTTCGACCCCAGGGAAGATGATCGACTGATCCAGGGTACAGAAGGAGTGGACCCGCACGTTGGTAAAGAGCACCGAGTTCAGCACGAAGGAGCCGCTGACGATGGAGCCCCCGGCAAAGATCGAGTTGATGGTCATGCCATGCTGACCATTTCTGTCCTGCACGAACTTGGCCGGTGGCGTCATGATCTGGCTGGTCCAGATAGGCCAGTTCTGATCATAGATATCGAGATCAGGCACCACTGAGGCCAAGTCCATGTTCGCCTCCCAGAAAGAGTCCAGGGTACCCACGTCACGCCAATAGGGTTTTTGCCCCTCACGCGCCCCGACGCACGACATGCTGAAGGGGTGGGCATAAGCCATCCCCTCGCCGACGATGCGCGGGATCACATCCATGCCGAAGTCGTGCTTGGAGTCCAGGTTGTTGATGTCCTCCTCCAGCAGTTGATAGAGGTACTCGGCATCGAAGATATAGATCCCCATGGAGGCAAGGGAGGTGTCATCGCAACCGGGCATGGCGGGGGGATTGGCCGGTTTTTCCACAAAGTCGAGGATCTTGCGCTGCTCGTCTATGTCCATGACCCCGAAGGCGGATGCCTCGCTGCGCGGTACTTCGATGCAGGCCACGGTCACCTTGGCCTCCAGCCGCACGTGATCGAGCAGCATGGCGGCGTAATCCATCTTGTAGATGTGATCCCCCGCCAGCACCACTATGTATTTGGGGCCGTAATCCCGGATGATGTCGACGTTTTGATAGATGGCATCGGCGGTGCCTCTGTACCAGTGCACCTCATCCACCCGTTGTTGGGCAGGCAGCAGATCGATGAATTCATTCATCTGATAGCGCAGGAAAGACCAACCCGATTGCAGGTGACGCAACAAGCTGTGGGACTTGTACTGGGTGACCACCCCCACTCGCTTTATTCCCGAGTTGATGCAGTTGGACAATACAAAATCGATGATCCTGAACCGGCCACCGAAATGGACTGCCGGCTTGGCGCGATTATCGGTCAATTGCTTGAGACGACTTCCTCGCCCCCCTGCCAAGACCAAGGCCATACTCTGGTTTAACAGCTGCCGTGCCTTGGCAGTATTCATGGGCTCTAACGACATATTCACCTCGACGTCTCTGTCTCTGTTTCCATCCCATACTCCCTCTTTTCGGGGATCGTGAAAGTGGTTTCACTCACATTTACGGGATCCCAATTCCCCTTATGAGAAGGCATATGCTCGAACTTAATACAGCATCCATACTGACTGCATACTTTACTCTAAGCGAACCAAGCGCGGGATCATAGGATGCATTTAAAACCGTCCAAGAGCATTACACCCTATCCCCTGATGACGGGGCTGATCCTGCTGGCACAGTGGAGCCTGCTCCCTGCCGATCACCCCTTCTTGTCGACCCTGGCGCTGCTCGCTTGTACCTTGCTTGCCCTTGCCTATGGCCGCTATCGCCGCCATAAGGCCGATGAGGCGAGACGGGTGGCCCTCATCCAGGCGCTCGAGCAAGGCTCGGCGGAGCCACTTCCCCTCTCACCGGAGCGTCAGGCCCTGCAACAGCTCTTCAATCGCCAGCACCTTGAGCAAGAGCAGCTGCGTCTACAACTCAGCGATCTCAAGCACCGCACCGAGAAAGACCCCCTCACCCAGCTCGCCAATCGCCAGCGCTTTCGTCACGATATCACCCATCTGTTGCAGGAAGACCAAGGCACCCGCACCGCCATCCTGGTGCTGATCCGGGCCACGGCACTGGAGAGCCTCAATCGCCAGCGCGGATTTGTGTCCGGCGATACCTACCTCAAAGACGTGGCGACCCTCATTCAACAGGCGGCCCAGCGCTGGCCGGAGCACAGAATTTATCGCATCTCAGGTGCCGACTTCGCCGTGCAGATCCATGCCATCAACAACACCCCCCTGCCCCTGCTCGGCCGGGATCTCAAGCTGGCATTCGATCTCTACCAAAACAGCCAGAAGATAGAGAGCGTGGCGTGCTGCGGTATCACCACCATCTGCAGTGGCCAGCGTATCGAGGCCATATTGGCCAGAGCCGATCTGGCCCTGGCTCGTGCCCAGACCCAGGAGATCAATGGCTGGTCCATTCAGTTGGAAGACGAGTATGAGGAGGGGCTGGGGCAGCAGCAGTGGCGCCAGGTGCTCGAGCAGATCTTGCAACAGGAGCGCATTTCGCTCTCCTACCAGCCCATCGAGTTGCTCAATGGCAATCATCCGGCCTATTACAGTCTCTACCCCCAGTTTTATGGGGAAGATGGGGCTGTGCTGGCCTCGGATAGCCTCTTTGCCATGGCCCAGCGTCTGGATCTGCTGATGCGCATGAGCCAGCTGATGATCCTGCACCTGATCCGCGAGCACAGAACCCTGGGGGCGCAGCAGAGTCGCTGGGGCATCAAACTGTCCCCCCATCTGCTCCATAACAGCGCGTTTCTCATTTGGCTGGAGCGTCAACTCAGCATGGAGCCCGATATCAGTGCCCATCTGGTCTTCGAGCTTGATGAGGAGCACCTGTCTCGGCAACTGACCGGGGCTCGCCGGCTGTTTGAGCTGCTACGCCGCTGTGGCAGCCGCTCGGCCATCTGCAACTTCGGCCAGGGAATACGCTCCTTCTCTCTTTTCCAGGAGATCAAACCTGACTATCTGAAGCTGGATCCGGCGCTGCTACTCGATCTGGAGCAGGACAGTACCAATCAGAAATTTGTGCGCATGATAGTGGAAGTGGCGCACCGCATGGGGAGCCAGGTCATCGCCGAAGGGGTCGAACAGTCGAGTCAGAAAAAACTGCTGGCAAGCATGTACGTGGATGGGTTGCAGGGTTACCTCATTGCCCACCCGATGCCCGCGCCAGTCGGCACGGCTCACTGAGTGTGTTTCAAACGCAACAAGGTGAGAATGACATCGTTGAGCTGACGATAGCGCTCCAGCTCTTTCTGATCGTAACGCGTCGCCAGCAGGGTGGGATTGTGGCGATGCTTGAGGTAGCGGTTGATCTGCAATCGGTTGAACCCGGCGACCCGGTAGATCTGACCGAGCAAGGCATTGAGCTCCTCGTTGCTCAACCCGGCGCTGGCAAGATAATCTGCCTCGGCGGGGCTGCGCTGCTGACACACGACCTTGGCAAGACGGCCACTCTCCTGCAAATAGCCGAGCCACTGCTCAACATAGAGCGGCTTGCAGCCAGCCAGCAGATTGAAGAAGCCCACGGCATCGCAGCGGCACTCAGTCAGTAGCAGAATGGCCAGATTGTTGTCGGTACACGTGAAGCTGACCGGGCCACTCTGGCTCCAATCCAGCGCCTGCACCCGGATCTCGCCGCACTCCCCCTCCACTCCCGTCACCTCGAATACAAACATGGCGCTTCCCTTGGCAAAACGTTCATGATGAACCATAGGAGGCAGCGCTGCAAAGGCAA
Source organism: Aeromonas sp. BIGb0405 (assembly GCF_024807335.1). NCBI lineage: Bacteria > Pseudomonadati > Pseudomonadota > Gammaproteobacteria > Aeromonadales > Aeromonadaceae > Aeromonas > Aeromonas sp. BIGb0405. The sequence continues at coordinate 269,791 of NZ_JANUEP010000003.1, read as the reverse complement.
AACGCCCATAAAAAAACCTGCGACGGATCGCAGGTTCAATGCAGGTAAGGTGAGGGGGTCGCTAACCTTCAGGCGTCCAGTTCAACCAGTACCTTGGCCAGCTCGATAGGCTCAAGCTCCTGGCCTTCCAGCTCCGCATTCCAGTTCGGTCCGACCAGGACATCATCTTCGTCCAGATCGCCAATCCAGATATCGAGAAACTCTTCCAGATCGATCAGCTCAGGCTCATAGTCGGCCCACTCATCGACACAATGCAGACGGGCATCCCCTTCTGCAGACCAGAGTGGCATCACATCGGCATCTTCAAATTCGGCTGAGCGGCACACCACCCAATCCTCACCGTAGCGCAAGCCCCATAGCTGACCCGACTCACGGACCTCTTCGATAAACAGTTGGAAATTGGCGTCAAGGTTGTCAGTTAGCTTGCTCATGGTGCTCTCTCTTTCGGGCTGCCGGGGCCAGTACTGGCCAGGTTGGGCAAATGGTGTCCCAAAAGCGCAGCGGACTCAAGTCAAATCCCTAAAAAGGGGGGATCCGGGCCCGAACCCCGCCACTGAGGCCAGGTAACGTGCAGATCCACACCCTGATGACGCACGACCGGCCAAGATCCCGCCCCATTGGAGATCAGGTGCGGTACTGACTGACCAGCGCACTCAACTCATCGCTCGACTGTGCCAGCGCGCGTGTCGCCTGCTCCGTCTGGCGGTTCTGGGCCTGGGCTTCCCCCGCCTGTTGGGAGATGGAGACCAGGCGGTGATTTATCTCATCGGCCGCCTTGCTCTGCTCGTTGGCGGCATTGGCTATCTGGGCATTCATCTCGGTGATGGTGTCGACCACCCTGGTGATGGCATGGATGGCGCCCCCCGCATCGGTGGCCTGATCGGCGGTCGCCCGCGACAACTGTTGCAACTGGTCAATCCCCCCCGTCACCGTACTCACCCCTGCCTGCAACCGCGATATCATCTGGCGGATCTCGTCGGTCGAACTGTGGGTGCGATTAGCCAACGTTCGCACCTCATCGGCCACCACCGCAAAGCCTCGGCCCTGCTCACCGGCCCGGGCGGCCTCAATGGCTGCGTTGAGCGCCAACAGATTGGTCTGTTCGGCGATGCCACGGATCACATCCAGCACTGAACCTATCTTCAGGGTCTCCTGCTCCAGGTGAGTGACGGCACGCACCGTCTCCTGCATCTCATCGGCCAATCGGGCTATGGTGCCTATGGTCTGCTCCACCACCTGGCAGCCATCACCGGCCAGGCGTTTGGCCTCATCGGCGGCGACCGCCGCCTGGGCCGCATGATCTCCCACCTCGCGACTGCTCACCGTCATCTGCTCCATGGCGCTCGCCACCCGCAGGGTGTCCTGCTCCTGGCTGGTCACTATCTGGCTGGTGCGTTCCACCACCTGACCAAGCTGGCTCGCCCCTTGCCGGTTCTGGCTGGCGATCTGCTGGGTGCGTCCGACCAGCAGGGCCATCTGATTGGCAAAGTCATTGAAATTGGTCGAGAGCTGGGCCAACTCGTCATGGCCCTCGGCCGGGAGACGAAATCGCAGATCCCCCTCTCCCCGCGCTATGTTGCCAAGGGCCGTGACCGACTGGGTCAGCGGCGCCACTATGCTGCGCACTATCAGGCTCACCAGGGCGATGAGCAGCAGGGCCAGTACCAGGCCGATGGCGAGCTGGGTCTTCAGCACCCCCTGATATTGGGCCTCGACGTCGTCCACATAGACGCCGGTGCCGATGATCCAGTCCCAGGGGGCGAAACGCTTGACGTAAGAGATCTTGCGCACCGGCGCATCGACCCCCGGCTTGGGCCAGTAGTAAGCCTGCTCGCCCCCCTCCGGCTGCTGCTTGACCACGTCGACAAAGGCGACGAAGAGCTTGAGTCCTTGCTGATCCTCCACTCCGGAGAGATCCTTGCCGTCCAGCTCGGGCTTCATGGGGTGCATCACCATGGTCGGGTGACTGTCATTGACCCAGAAGTAGTCGTTGTCGCCGTATCGCAGCCCCTTGAGGGCAGCCAGTGCCTGAGCCTGGGCCTGGGCTTGCTCAAGCTTGCCGCTGCGCACCTGTGCCTCGAAGCTCGCCACCAGGGTGTAAGCGGTTTCAACCTGAGCCCGGGTCTGGCGACTCTTCTCCGCCATCAGGCCATCAAAATAGAGGTGCAGGCTGCTGGCGAGCAGCAACGCCAGGATCAACAATACGCTCAGGGTCACCAGCAACAAGCGCCGGCCTATGGTCCATCGTCTCAACATTCCTTCATCCTTGCCCTGAAAACACTTGATGACCAAGGTATGACGGCTCCGTTGACGCTGTCTATTCATGAGCCAAATGGGGCACCAAAAACATGATCCAGACCAGAGAATGCAAAAAGGCGCCCGCAGGCGCCTAAAGTTTTCAACAACGCAGGATCAACGCTCCCAGTACACCTCTTCCAGACTGTCTTCTTTCTCGGGCAAGCCTCGGGACAGGCGCGGGCTGCTCTGGGCCAGCACCTCGTAGCTCACCCGGTTGGCGTACTTGCACACCTGGGCCAGGGAGGAATAGGTCAGAAACTCGGAGGCATGCTTGGCGGAGTTGGGCACATTCATGCGGTGGTAGGCGTTGGCCACCATGTCGTGCAACACGGCAGACAGGGCACCGTCACCGGCACCGTTGGTGTTCTTGATCTTCTCCGGACCGCCCATGTAGGGGGAGATATGGGAGTAGATCCGTGCCGGATTGCGGCAACTGTGCCGAGCCATGGGACGACTGAACTCATACATGTTGAACTCGGGGATCTGGCCCGGCAGCAGGGTATGAGTGGTCTCGCGCTTATGGTCCTCGTCGGTGTAGCTCGCCATGTAGAGGCCGATAGGGCCCGCGGTGCAGAGCACCATGTCGGCCCAATCCAGCGCCTTGTCGGCAGCCATCAGCGGATCGGAGAAACCGGTCAGCGCCTCCCCCTCATCTTCGTTCATGGCAAGCACGGTCACGTTCTCGGCAATAAAGTCACGCCACCACTGGGGGTTTTCATCGATGACGAAGCGGGTGCCCAGGGTCAGCACCACAGGCACATTGGACTCTCGGGCATAACGCACGGCGGCCATGGCGGCCTCCTTCATCGGCGTGCCATCTTCGCCACGCACCAGATAGGCGGTGATCACCAGGGCTGAAGCCCCCTTGATCACCTCCTCCGGGATATGGGCCACGTCCAGGTGATCCATCTTGCCGGCATTGATGCCAAAGCTGCGCTCACCGCATTCGGTAATGAAGGTGAAGCAGCGCCCGACCGGGCCACTGACCGGCTGCAGGTAATCAAGATTGACCCGCGACGAGGTGTTGCACAGATAACGGTAGGCGTAGCTGCCGATGCGGATGTCCTGGCTCATGACGCCGAGCAGGATAGAGTGGGAATCGGCCAGCACCGAGTAGTTGTGCATGGTATTGCCTATGGTGCCACCGGCGAATTCGCTCACCACCATGTTGTTGGTCTTGAGTTCCTCATAGACGCGCTCGGCCACATCGTCGCTGATCACCACTGAGTGACCCTTGCTCAGGCCGTAGCGGGTCAGAAAGGCCTCATCAACATGGGCTTCAATGTCCACCAGGGTCTGATCTATCCCCACCACATAAGCCTGACCCAGCTCGGTCATCTGCGGATTCTGGGTGATGAGGGGATCGCGCCTGTCGACCGGAAAATAGTGTTTTGACTTGCGCTGACCGGGAAATTTCATGGCTGTGGCCTTGACTCTGGGATGAACGAGGGGCGGGATTTTAACACAATCCGAAGCGGCGAATAGACGCACATTTAAAATATGAAGTCAGTATAGACAAGGCTTGCAGAGCGAAAACGTTTGCCATGCATGCAAAAAAACCACCCGGCCATGGGGTGGTCATTAACAATCCGGCCCGTGCGCTGGGGCTAACCGATAGTCTCTGTCGGTCGCCAGGAGAAAATGGCTGGCGTCAGGACTAGCGCGCCAAGATCCCCGCCTGCAAGGCCAGCAGACTCAGCAGCGCCAGCGACCCCCAGAACAGCAGCGTGCCGAAGAGTCGTGCCGGATTGGGCGCCTTGGGCTGCTGAATGCCGATGGCATGCAGTATCCGTCCGAGCAGCAGCATGCCCCCGCCCAGATGCAGCCAGAGCGGCGCCGAGCCCGCCAATTCACACAGCGCCAGCAGCAACAGCGTCAGTGGCACGTACTCGGCAAAGTTGCCGTGGGCACGAATAGCCGCCAGCATTTGCGGGGCCTCCCCTTCTCCTATCATCACTTTGAACTGGGCACGGCGCTTGACAACCCAGATGGAGAGCAGCAGAAACAGCAAGCCGAGCAGGCCGGCGTAGGTCAGGGTGATGGGTAACAGCATGGGCGTGTCCCTCTGGCGTGGATCGGGTATCAGGATGTGAAAACAGCCAGGCTCTGCCCCTGAATATCAGGGCAGCGCCTGGCCCACTCAGGCCAGCTCGCGGCAGATCAGCGACACCATCATGCGGATGTGGGCCTGATCGCTGTTGAGGGCCGGAATATAGTGGAACTGCTCCCCTCCCGCCTCAAGGAAGACGGCGCGGTTCTCGACCTGGATCTCTTCCAGGGTCTCGAGGCAATCGGCCGAGAAGGCCGGACAGATCACATCGAGCCGCTTGACCCCCTGCTCGGCGAGCTGGGCTATGGTGACGTCGGTGTAAGGCTTGAGCCACTCCTGCTTGCCAAAGCGCGACTGGAAGCTGGCGCTCCACTGCTCAGGCGCAAGACCCAGCGCCTCGGCCAGCAGAGTCGCGGTGCGGCGGCACTGGTGACCATAAGGGTCTCCCTCATCTTCACAGCGCTGGGGGATGCCGTGGAAAGAGATCAACAGGTGCTCACCCTGGCCCTGCTGCTCCCACTGGCGGCGCACGCTCATGGCCAGCGCCTGAATGTATTCCGGGTGGTTGTGATAGTCGCGGATGAGGCGCATCACCGGCAAGTGACGCTCGCCCCTCATCACCTTGGCCCAGCCATCAAACACGGCCGCCGTGGTGCTGGCGCTATATTGGGGGTAAAGCGGCAGCAATATCACCCGGTTGACCCCTTGCGCCTTGAGCGCCTGCCAGCCGTCGCTCAGGGAAGGCTTGCCATAGGTCATCGCCAATACCACGGGCACATCGACGCCTTCGCGCTTGAGCTCTTGTTCAAGGGCCGCGCGCTGACGCTGACTGATGGCCATCAAGGGCGAGCCCTGCTCGGTCCAGATCTGCTGGTAGAGCTTGGCCACCCTGGGGGCGCGAATGGGTAAAATGGCGAGATTGAGCAGGGGCGACCACAGCAGGCGCGGCAGTTCTACCACCCGAGGGTCTTGTAAAAATTGGCGGAGAAAAGCCCTGACGCCGGCGGGGGTCGGAGCGGCTGGGGTGCCCAGATTGACAAGCAGGATCCCGGTTTTGGTGGTCACGTTTGCTTCCTGTCACATGCAAAGAGGGCCCAGTATGGGCCCTATTTATATGGCAATGATCCCGATGGCGGGATCAGGCCAGAATGGCGGCCAGCTGCTGGCTCACCTGATCAACGGGCTGAGTGCCGTCGATCTTGACGTAACGGGTGTGGCCGGCTTCGGCCTCTTTGCCGTAGAAACCGATCAGCGGCGCAGTCTGCTGATGGTACACATCCAGACGCTTGCGCACCGTGGTCTCTTCGTCATCGGCACGGATCACCAGATCCTCGCCGGTCACGTCATCCTTGCCTTCCACTTTCGGCGGGTTGAACACCACGTGGTAGGTTCGGCCGGAGCCGGAGTGCACACGACGGCCGCTCATGCGCTTGACGATCTCTTCGTCCGGCACGGCGAATTCGAGCACGAAATCAACAACGACGCCAGCATCCTTCATGGCTTGTGCCTGAGGAATGGTGCGGGGGAAGCCGTCCAGCAGGAAACCGTTGGCGCAATCAGCCTGAGCAATACGCTCCTTGACCAGACCGATGATGATGTCGTCGGAGACGAGCTGACCTGCATCCATCACAGCCTTGGCCTTGAGGCCCAACTCGGTGCCCGCCTTGATCGCCGCCCGCAGCATGTCGCCGGTGGAGATCTGGGGAATACCGTGTTTTTCCATGATGAACTGAGCCTGGGTGCCTTTACCGGCACCCGGAGCCCCCAACAGAACAATGCGCATACACGCTCCTATTGATTGGTTATTCAAATCTTGAGAAGGCAAAAAACTACACGGTTTCCCGCTTTTTAACAAGCAAACCGCGAGCGAGTGCCGATTTTACCACCAGTATCCCCACACTCCCCTTAGGGTGAGGAGAGGCAGATGGAAACCGGAAGTGAGTGAAAATGCAGCAGCTGTCGTAGCTGTCGTAGCTGTCCGGCACGACAGCTGCCAAGGGATCGGCAAAAAAGAGGCCCACTCGCCAGAGTGGGCCAACTCATCAGGACTGAAGCAACAGCCGGTTGATACGGGAGACGAAGCTGGCCGGATCATTGAGGCCGCCCTGCTCCGCCAGCTGGGCCTGTTCGTGCAGCAGGCTGACCCACTCGCCGAACAGGTTGTCGTCGGTGATGGCGCCCAACTTCTTCACCAGCGCATGGTCGGGGTTGAGCTCCAGGATGTACTTCTGTTCCGGTACCGGCTGGCCGGCGGCGCGCATCAGCTTGATCATCTGGGTGCTCATGCCGCTGTCATCGGTGACGATGCAAGAGGGTGAGTCGGTCAGCCGATGGGTGACCCGTACCTCTTTCACCGCCTCGCCGAGGCTGCTCTTGACGCGCTCAACCAGACCGGCGTTGGCCTTTTCGGCCTCCTCTTGCGCCTGCTTGGATGCCTCATCTTCCAGATCCCCCAAGTCCAGCTCGCCACGGGTGACGGAGACCAGCTGCTTGCCATCGAACTCGTCGAGGTGGCTCATCAGCCACTCGTCGACCCGCTCCCACATCAGCAGCACTTCGACACCTTTCTTGCGGAAGATCTCGAGGTGCGGGCTGTTCTTGGCAGCGGCGAAGCTGTCGGCGGTGATGTAGTAAATCTTCTGCTGGCCTTCCTTCATGCGGCCAACATACTCTTCCAGGGAGACGGTCTGGGCTTCACCCTCGCCCGCCGTGCTGGCAAAGCGCAACAGCTTGGCGATCTCTTCCCGGTTGGCATAATCCTCGGCAGGCCCCTCTTTGAGCACGTTGCCGAACTCGCTCCAGAACTTGGCGTACTTCTCGCTATCGTCCTTGGCCAATTTGTTCAGCATGGTCAGGACGCGCTTGGAGCAAGCCTTGCGCAAGGAGGCGGTGACCTTGTTGTCCTGCAAAATTTCGCGGCTGACGTTGAGGGGCAGATCGTTGGAATCCAGCACCCCTTTGACGAAGCGCAGGTAGGTCGGCATAAACTGCTCGGCGTCATCCATGATGAAGACGCGCTGCACGTAGAGCTTCAGGCCATGCTTCTGCTCGCGGTTGTAAAGATCGAAGGGGGCGCGGGCCGGGATGTAGAGCAGGCTGGTGTACTCCTGGCTGCCTTCCACCCGGTTGTGACCCCACAGCAGCGGATCTTCGAAATCGTGGGCGACGTGCTTGTAGAACTCCTGATACTCCTCGTCCTTGATCTCTTTCGGATTGCGAGTCCAGAGTGCGGTGGCGCGGTTGACCTGCTCCCACTCGCCCCCCGTAGTTTCAGCATCGGCACCGACGATGGTTTCACCATCCTTTTCACGGTCCGGGGTGCCCTCTTTGAACATCTCCACCGGCACGCTGATATGGTCGGAATACTTGGCGACCACGGCGCGCAGGCGCCAGTCGTCGAGGAACTCCTCTTCCTCGGCGCGCAGGTGCAAGATGACGTCGGTACCGCGACCGGCCTTGGTCACGTCGGCGACGGTGAAGGAGCCTTCACCTTCCGATTCCCACTGCACGCCCTGGCTCGGCTCGGTGCCGGCGGCGCGGGAGATCACGGTCACCTTGTCGGCGACGATGAAGGCAGAGTAGAAGCCCACCCCGAACTGGCCGATCAGCTGGGAGTCTTTGCCCTGATCGCCGGACAGGTGCTTGAAGAAATCGGCGGTGCCGGACTTGGCAATGGTGCCAAGGTGCTCGATCACCTGATCCCGGGTCATACCGATGCCGTTATCCGAGATGGTCAGGGTCTTGTTCTCTTTGTCCACCACCAGGCGCACGCGCAGCTGGCCGTCGTTTTCGAACAAAGAGGCATCGGAAAGCGCCTTGAAGCGCAGCTTGTCCGCCGCATCGGAGGCGTTGGAGATAAGCTCGCGCAGGAACACTTCTTTGTTGGAGTAGAGGCTGTGAGCCATCAGGCTCAGCAGTTGTTTGACTTCGGTTTGAAAGCCGTGGGTTTCGGCATGAACACTTTGGGTCATCGACCAGTCCTCAAAACATCGGTTGAACGGTTACCCAACCTAGATGGGGCTGGCCTTGCAAATATCAAGGGGCGAGTGTGCAATCTTGCACACTCGCCCCTGGTCGTGGCGGTCACATTGTCGGGTGTCGGCGCTGGTGAGCGCCAAGACCCGGGTCACGCCGAGGCGCTACTTCAGGCGCTGGCGCCCCATCAGGGAGTGGGAAAGCGTGGTGCCATCCACCAATTCGAGCTCGCCGCCCACCGGCACGCCGTGGGCGATGCGGCTCACCTCGACCCCGGCGCTGCGCGCCATGTCGGCGATGTACCAGGCGGTGGCGTCCCCCTCGATGGTGGGGTTGGTGGCGAGGATCAGTTCGCTGATGGACTCATCCTTCAGGCGGCGCTCCAGGATCTCGAGCCCCAGCTCTTCCGGGCCTATGCCATCGAGGGGGGAGAGATGCCCCATCAAGACAAAGTAACGACCGGAGAACTGGCCGGTGTGTTCGATGGCGGCCACGTCCGCCGGACTCTCCACCACGCACAGCAGACCACTCTCGGCCCGTTTGGGGCTCTGACAAATCTCGCAGCGCTCCTGCTCGGTAAAGGTGCGGCACTGGCTGCAATGACCAATCTCGGTCAGGGCGCGGGTCAACAGCTGGGCCAGACGCAGGCCACCGCTGCGCTCGCGTTCGAGCAAGGTAAAAGCCATGCGCTGAGCAGACTTGGGGCCGACCCCGGGCAGAACCTGCAAGGCCTTCATCATGTCGTCCAGCAGGGGACTGAATTTCATCTCGCACTCCTCAAGGCGTTTCCTGGCGCAGGACTATACCCGAGGCGGGGACGGGCGTCAGCCCATGAGTGAGACAGCATGTGGTTGATGGGCAAGGTAGCGTTGGCAGAAGGCACGAAAATCGGCAGCGGGCATCGGCTTGGCGTAGAAGAACCCCTGGATCTCATCGACGCCGAGATCGTAGACCACCGCCAGCTCAGCCGCCGTCTCCACCCCTTCGGCCACCACGGGCACCGCCAGCTTGTGGGCCAGATCCGTGATGCTGCTGACGAACAGCTGTTGGCGGGCGTGGCTGTCGATATCGCATATGAAGGACTTGTCTATCTTGATCTTGTTGAAGTTGAGCTCTTTGAGGTAGGCAAAGGAGGACCAGCCGGTGCCAAAATCATCGAGGGCAATGCGCACCGTCAGCTGCTGCAAAGCGGTCAGAATACGCTGGCTGAGCTCGAGATCGTCCAGGGCTATGGTTTCGGTCAACTCCAAAATCAACTGATCGGCACACAGTGGACTCGTCAGCAGCATGCGCGCCACCCGCGAGGGCAACTCCTCATTGAACATGGAGCTGGAAAGGTTGATGGAGATCTCCAGCTTCATCATCTTGCTGGGCGGCAGTGGTGCCAAGTCCTGGCTGACCTGATTGAAGATCCAGTCGCCGAGGCGCTCTCCCAGGCCATTGTCTTCGGCCAGGCTGATGATATCCGGCGGGCTGATGAAGCCGTATTGAGGATGTTGCCAGCGAAGCAGGGCCTCGGCGCCGAGCAGGTGACGCCCCTCCCGCTTGATGATGGGTTGATAGTAGAGACTGAGTTGATCACTCCCATCCCCATCCAGATGATCACGCAACTCGGCCGCGAGTTGACGGCTGCGCTCATAACGGCTCAGCATGGCCTGATTGAACAGCTGGCTGCGGACTCCTTGCTGGCGGGCATTGTCCAGCGCAATGTCGGCAAACAGCATGATCTCTTCAACCTGGTGGCTGGCAGTCAGGCCCTGGCTGATCCCCATGCTCACCTTGACTCTGTGGGCCGGATCGGCCTGAAACACCAGTTGCTGCAGGTGAGCCAGCAGGCGATCCGGGTAATCCGGCTCCTGTTCACCGAAGTACGACAGGGCAAACTCATCACCGCCAATACGCGCCACGAAGGCCCTGCCTGCGACGAACTCCTCGATGGCCCGGGCCACCGTCATCAGCAGGGCATCCCCCGCCGCATAACCCAGGCTGTCATTGACCTCCTTGAAGTGATTGAGTTCGAGCAGGCAGAGCGTCAGCGGGCGCTGCTGATTGACATCGCGTCGCGCAGCCTGCTCCAGCTCCCGGATAAAGGCGGCGCGATTGGGCAATCGAGTAAGAGGATCGTTCCAGGCCAGGAATTGATGGCGGCGGGTTTCCCGGAAAAGCATGTAGAGCATCACCAGGCCCACCAGCAACAGGCCACTCAGCAACCAGAAATTGCTCTGTTTGGATTGCAATAATGAGACTCGCTGACGAATGGCGCTCGGGCCGGTGAAGTTCTCCACCATGAGGCCGCGAATGTCCGGCATCATCTCCTTGAGTCCCAGTGCCAGCTTATCAAGGCCCGCAGACCCCGGATGGGGATCCAGCACATCCTGCTCATGGGCCTTGATCAGCGTGAAGATGCGTCCCACCTTGCTTTGTGCGTCAAAGTGCTGGCGGATGATACTCGATTCGTCCCCATTGAGAAAAATCTCCAGCCGATTCCAGGCCAGATCGTAACGCTTGTTCAGCTCGCGCTCATCCAGATCCCCGCTCTGATAGAGGATTACCCCCTCCTGGAAGCTCTGCATTTCAAACTCCAGCTGGGCCAACGACCAAGCAGAGAGCTGGGTGTAGCGCACCAGCAGGGTGAAGGCGCGATCATTGCTCCAGGCCGACCAGATAGTGACCCCGAGAAAGGCCACCAGGATCAGGGCCAGGGAGGCAAACTTGCCGCGCACCATGCTATTGGGTCTCGCGCTGAGTCATTTGCCGCCCTCTCTGACGATGGCAGGGGTGCTTGCCAGGCGCGGGGCCAGCCTGCGAGTCTTGAGCAAGAGGTGCCCATCGTCCTCCTTGCCCCGCGTCGCGAGGGGCCCGCCCCCGGTGTTCATCTGAGGCAGTCTTGCCAAGGCCCTGGCCAAACACTGCACCGCGACCGCGCGCGCGGCCGCTCTCGTCACTGAGCATGATGCTCATCTCCTGCTCCTGGTGCCCCTGGCTCGCTCCTTGCCTGCGCCCGTGTCCCGCCCACAGCCCCCCTGCGTGCGACTCTGCTCATCATGCGGTTTCCTCCGATCATGCGGTTTCCTCCGAGCCTGAACACACCCTATCGATTTGATATTTCAACTTATAGTAAACCATAGTCGAATGGCAATCAGCGTCTCGAATGAGAGAGAACGGCGACCAATAATGCAGCAGACGCCCTCCCCTTGCCCCGCCAGCGTTGCAGTGGGTTCCCCATCTGTGCCAGCATTGGCGGCCCAAGGCCTCAGGGGCCATGTTTCACCGTGCAGCACCAGTAGAGACCCATGACACAGCCAACATTTTACTTCCACGATTACGAGACATTCGGGATAAGCCCGGCCCGGGATCGACCGGCGCAATTTGCCGGGGTGCGCACCGATGCGGATTTCAATCTGATTGGCGATCCCCTGGTCATCTACTGCAAGCCGCCAGCCGATTACCTGCCAAGCCCGGAAGCCTGCCTCATCACGGGGATCACGCCGCAAAAGGCGATGAAAGATGGCCTGTGCGAGGCGGACTTCATCGCCCAGATCCACGCCGAATTCGCCAAGCCGGACACCTGCATTCTCGGCTACAACAGCATCCGTTTCGATGACGAGGTGACGCGCTACACCCTGTATCGCAACTTCTATGACCCTTACGCCTATGCTTGGCAAAACGGCAACTCTCGCTGGGACATCCTCGACATGCTGCGCGCCTGCTACGCGCTGCGGCCAGAAGGGATTGAGTGGGCCTTCGATGAGGAGGGCAAACCGAGTTTTCGCCTGGAGAAGCTGACCGAAGCCAATGGCATCAGCCATGCCAATGCTCACGATGCCCTTTCGGATGTACTGGCCACCATCGCCATGACCAAGAAGGTGAAGGAGGCGCAGCCCAAGCTGTTCGATTACCTGTTTGCCCTGCGCAACAAGAACAAGGTGAAGGCGCTCCTCGATCTGGTCACCATGAAACCCCTGGTGCACGTCTCGGGCATGTTTTCCCCCTGGCAGGGCTGCGTGAGCTGGGTATCCCCCCTGGCATGGCATCCCCATAACCAGAACGCCGTCATCATGGTCGATTTGACCCGGGATCCCACCCCCCTCATCACACTCAGCAGCGAGGAGATCCGCGAACGGCTCTATACCCGCAAGGATGAGCTGGGAGAGTTGGCAGGCATTCCGGTCAAGCTGGTGCACATCAACAAGTGCCCGGTGCTGGCCCCCGCGGCCACCCTGACCCCGGAGCGGGCCGACGCACTGGGGATTGACAGGGAACAGTGCCGCAAGAGCCTTGACCTGCTGCGTGCTCACCCACAAGTGCGCGAGAAGCTGGTCGAGGTCTTCAATCAGGAGTTTGAGGGGAGCCGCGACCTCGACCCCGACACCCAGCTCTACGCCGGTTTCTTCGGCCAGGGTGACAAAGCGGCCATGGACATGGTGCGCGCCACGGCCCCGGAGCTGCTTGGGGAACGGGAATTTTCCTTCAGCGACAAGCGCCTGCCCGAGCTGCTGTTCCGCTATCGTGCCCGTAACTGGCCACAGACCCTGAGCGAGCCTGAACTCAAACGCTGGCGCCAGCATTGCAGCGACTATTTTGAATCCCAACTGCCGGACTATCTGCCCAGGCTAGAGGCGCTGGCGGAGCAGAATCAGGGTAACGAACGGAACTTTATCATCCTGAAGTCCCTCTACCATTACCTTGAAAATCTGTAACTTGTGACTAGTTTCACAGTTAAAGCCCTGTCGCCCAGCCCTGCTCACGCCATAATGGCAACAGGCCTTGATGACAGGGCAACCAGATCCACCCAGAGGGATACCCCATAACAAGATGCGCGCTAACCTGCTTACTGCCAGCCTGTTTGGCCTGACACTGCTGACGCCCACCGTCTTCGCTGCCCCTCGCTTCGAGGTGCCCGAATACCTGTTGCAGTTACCACGCCAGAGCTATCAGTTGATACAGCAGAGTTTCAGCTCCCTCTACCAGCAGACCAACTTCACGCCCTCCATCACCAACAGTTACTTCAACTATTCGGATCTCTACAAGTTTGTCGGGGTGCCCCTGGCCATCACCCCCCAGGCCGGTTTTCAGCTGGAAGTGTTTGGCCAGCTCTATAACCTCGCCTCTCAAAGTTATGTGCACATGAGCCAGGACATGTCTCTCTATCGCATGCTGCGGGCAGATATGATAGGCAACCCGAACGATCAGATGGCCGTTGGCATGGGTCTGGGGGTCCCGCTCAGCCCCATGCTCACCGTCAAGGCCCTCGCCTCCACCAATCAGATCCCAGGTTACGGTCAAGCCAACTACGCCCTCGGCATCGAGTGGCGCTACTGAGTCGAATACCGCTCAACAATCAGGCTCCCACGGGAGCCTGATGTCATCCTGGCGCGGGTTCAGGCGTAGCGGATCACTCTCCCCCGACCGGCCTCCAGAATAAGCCACTCATCCACCCCGCTCACTTGCCAGAAATCCACGCCCCCTGCCGGCACAGTCACCCTCTCTGGTTTATCGCGCCAGTTGAACAGACAGAGCAATCTGCCTCCCCCGGGCAAGGCGACCCAGCCGCGGCGAAATGCCATGGTGTCGAAGCAAGCGCCGGGGGCGCGCATCGCGCTCAGCGCCAACAGTTTTTGCAGGGCTGCCGCTTGTTGCTGGGCAAGATCCTGTAACCGGTCGCCAGCCAGCACCAGGCCACCGCTGGCCACCAGGGCCGCCAGGTGGAATTCATAGTCATGGGGCTTTGCCTGCTGCCCCGGCAGATCCCGCAGACAGACGCAGTCGGGATCCAGTGCCCACAACCTGTCATTTTGCCAGCCACGGCAGAAGCTCTCCCTGGCTATCTGGCGAAAACGGTGACCACTGCGCTCCACGTCATCGCCCACCCGCATGCCATGCACCAGCCCCAGGCTCGGCCACAGCGGCGCATTGCAGCCAAGCAGGAAGGCTCCCTCCCCGGCACCCGCCAGTATGGCTGTCATGCCACGGCGATAGGCCTGGATACGGGTCGCTGCCTGGTCAAAGAAATGGCCGCCATGAATGGCCCCCCAGAAGTTGGCATCCAGCTTGAAATACTGGATCCCCCACTGCTCGCGCAGGGTGCGAAAGAGGTGCTGGAGATGAGCCTGTACCTCGGGGTGAGTGCCATCGAGTACATACCAGGGGGTACAACGCCAGCCGCCATAGGTCACCCGCTCGGCAGGGAGCGGTCGCCCATCGTCTCCTTGCACGAACCACTCAGGGTGCTCTTGAAACACCCGGGAGCCTGGCTCGGCGATAAAAGGGGCGACCCAGAGCGCCGGCTCACAGCCGCTGGCGCGGATCTCTGCCGCCAAGGGGGCAACCCCTTGTTCGAACTTGGCAGAAGGTATCAGCCAGTCTCCCATCCGGGCCTGATAGCCGTCGTCGATCTGCACGTATTTCAACGCAGGGAAGCGCGCGCCCCGCACCGCCAGGTTCTCGCGGATGTCCTCGGCACCCACCTCGCTGTAGTAGTGATACCAGGAGCACCAACCCGTTGGCCGCGCCTGCATCGGCGAAACCAGGGTGCCATGCTCGGCGCAGATCCTGTCGGCCAGCTCCGCCAGCAGCCGTTCGCGATCCGGCCCCGTCAGGCAGAGCAGCCCCTCACTCTGCCAGTGCTGGCCGGGCCCCAGCGCCCGCCCCTCGGTCCGCATCAAGATCTGCAGGCGACCGTCGGGGTAGAGGCGAAATTCGCCACCAAATTGCATGCAGCTGGTAAAGGCCAGCAGCAGCCACCCCTCGGGATGGGCAACCAGCAAGAGATTGTGAATGGTGTGAAAGCCGTCATCCTGGGTGATGCGATAGACATCGGCATCCGGGCAGCGCCCCACCGGCTCGGGCGACTGCCAGCGACCCATCGTCTGGGCCAGCATCTGGAACCCCTCACCATAGATGGCCGCATCCAGCGAGATGCCGAGCGAGCCATCAAACAACAACCACTCATCGACTGCCGCAGGCTCAGGCCCCAGGTTATCCAGCCGTACCCGGCACAGGGGCCCCTCCCACTGCCGGGTCTGCAGCATGCTGCCGGATTGGGCCAGATCCGCGGGCAGCGCCCGTAACCGGGCGAGGAGTGATGATGACATGGCGGTTTCCTTGGATAAGTGCAGGGAGTGGCACTCATGGTGCTGCGCCAAAGGTCGTTCAGCATGCGCGGCGTGAGAGCCCAACCCTGCTTGTACCATAAGTGGGTCAGTTGGCCCTGTCCTGCGGCCCCTGCACTCTGCTAAACTGCGACCTCGCTCACAGCTATCCAATGAGGCTCAAGTGCTAGCCCAACGCGCCTTGATCTACCTTCGCGACTTCATGGTCATCATCGCCTGCCTGCTGACAGGCAAAGCCCTGGCGGCCCTGCTGCCCTTCGCCTTCCCCGGCAGCATACTGGGGCTGCTGATCCTGTTCGTGCTGCTCTCCCTGCAAATCGTCAAACTAGGCTGGGTCGAGCAGGGTGCCGGCCTGCTGCTGCGTCATATGGGCGTCCTGTTCGTGCCCGTGGCCGTCGGTCTGGTCGCCTGGCTAGCGCCACTGAGTCAGTCCATCGAACTTATCTTGCTGTGCGTCGTGGTTGGCATCGTGCTGATCCTGGCCGTGGTGGGACGCCTCTATCAGCACATGAATCGACAGATGAATCAAAAAATCAAACAGGGGGTGGACTCATGATCTGGCTGGCCCTGCCCCTGACCCTCGCGCTCTACTTTCTGACCCGGGTCCTCTATCGCCGTCTGCCCTGGCCCATCATCAACCCTGTGCTGATCCCGACCCTGGTGATCATGGGGATCATCCTCGGATTCGACCTCCCCTTCAGCGACTATCAGCAAGGCACCCGCCCCATCACGGCCCTGCTCGAGCCCGCCGTGGTGGCCCTTGCCCTGCCGCTCTATCAACAGGCACGCCAGATCCAGGCCAGGCTCAAGCCCATTCTGATCTGCACCCTGGCCTCGGTCTTGATCTCGGTGTGTACCACCTTAGGGATCGGTTACTGCATGGGGGCAGAGCCGGCCCTGCTGGCGTCGCTGGCCACCAAATCGATCACCACCCCCCTGGCCATGAGCGTCAGCCAATCCTTGGGGGGCATACCGGCCATCGCCGCCGCCGTGGTGGTGGTGGTCGGCATCATAGGTGCCCTCATCGGCTATCCCCTGCTCAAACTGCTGCGCGTTACGGATCCCGAGGCTCAGGGACTCGCCATGGGGGCCTGCGCCCATGCCATCGGCACCGCCGCATCCGCCGAGCAGGGCATTAGCCAGGGTGCCTTCGCCTCCCTCGCCATGGTGATGTGCGGCATTCTGACTGCCGCCGTGGCGCCGCTGCTGTTCGCCCTCTATCACTGGCTGATCCCTTAAATCTGATGGCGGCTTGCCAGGCCGCCATCGCTGTTCCATAACCCCCAATGAGTCGCGGCGGCTCTCCCCCCGTCATTCTGTCCAGACTTGTCTGCCCCACTCTTAGCACGCTTTAGAGGCACGTTAACCCTGGCCGCCGACAAACCACTGGCAAAGCAAACGTTTCCCCTTCCCCGTAACCCTGGCAGCACGAGCAAGCTGTGAGTTAGTTCACACAAATGACCTCAACCACTCCCTACAATGTCCTCCCAATTGGCCCATGAGGACAGATAGATGCATCCCCGCTTTGCCAAGATACTCGACCAGCTGCCGACCTCTCTGAGAGACGCCGTGACCCCCATGCTTGGGGATGACTTTACCGCCAGCTTCAGCCCGGCGCAGATCCAGCAGTTATTAGCAGCCAGCCAGCTGGCCGAGCGCGAGCTGCGCCTGGCCCTGTTGCCGCTGGCCGCCGCCTGTTCGGTGGCTCCCATCTCCCGCTTTTTCGTCGGCGCCATCGCCTGTGGCCTCAGCGGTCGCTGGTATCTGGGTGCCAACATGGAGTTTGCAGGGCAAGGGCTGTTCCACTCGGTCCACGCCGAGCAGTCCGCTATCTCCAATGCCTGGTTAGGTGGCGAGACCGGGATCAGCGAGATCACGGTCAACTACACCCCCTGCGGCCACTGCCGCCAGTTCATGAACGAGCTGAGCACCGCCAAGGAGATGAAAGTTTCTCTGCCCGATGCCATCAGCACCCTGCAGGCCTTCCTGCCCCACTCCTTCGGCCCGGCAGATCTCGAGATCAGCGATGCCCTGATGAGCCCCCAGCATCATGATCTGTCCCTCTGCAGTGACGATGCCCTGGTGCTCGCCGCCCTGACCGCCGCCCGCCAGAGTTATGCTCCCTACAGCCAGGGCTACGCCGCCGTCGCACTGGAGTTCAATGACGGACGCATCTTCTGTGGTCGCTATGCCGAGAACGCCGCCTTCAACCCCAGTCTGCCCCCCATGCAGATGGCCTGCGCCCATGCGGTGCTCAATGGCGCCGATCTCGCTGAGGTGCGCCGGGCCGTCCTGGTGGAGAACAGCAAGGGCCAGATCAGCCAGCAAGATGCGGCCAGATCGGTGCTCAAGGCCCTGGGCAAGGTCGAGCTGGAATACCAGGCAGTCTAACCCCCGTCACAACCTGTCAAAAGGGAGCCTGATCCGCTATCAGGCTCCCTTTTTTGGTTCTGCCCCGCAGTATCTGTCAGCATAAAAAAGGGCCCGCTATTGCGGGCCCTTTTCATGTTGTCCGAGGCGGGTGATTACTCTACCGCAGACTCCACATCAGTGAAGTACTCAATCTTGGCGGACTTGCGCAGCCCATCGACCAGAGACTTGTAGCTCGCCTGCGCCTTGCCCTGACCGAGCTGCCCTTGCAGCATGGTCAGCATCTGGGACGCCTCGGCAGGTACGTTGACCTGGTCCAGAGCAACGATGACACGGTCACCATTGGCCTCGGTCACCAGATCCACACTCGGCTTGCCGTCGGTCGGATGGGGCAGACGGAAGGCATCGGCCAGCAGGTTCTGATCCAGATCCTGAGCGAAACGGGCGACACCCTTGTGGGTTTCAGACTTCAAACCCAGCGCCGTCAGTTTGGCACTGATCTCTTCCCCGGCCTTGATCTGCTCGAGCAGACCCTGGGCCTTGCCACGGGCAATCTCGCTCGCCTTGTCGTGGGTGATGGCAGCAACGACCAGATCCTTCACCTCGGCCAGCGGCTTGGCAGCCTTGGGCTGATGACCGGTCACATGCAGCACCAGCGCTTTGCCATCGGCCAGCTCGATCACGTCCGAGTTGGTGTTCTCCTCGCGCAGCTGTTCGGAGAAGGCGGTATTGAGCGCCTTGCCATCATTGAGCGGCGCCGGGGCATCGGCCTGGCTGAAGTAGTCAACCGACTGCACCTTGAGACCCAGGGCATCGGCTGTCATGTCCAGCGAGTCCGGGTTCTCGAAGCTGGTATCGGCCATCTTCTGCTGCAGATTGAAGAACTGCTCCTTCGACTTGTCTGCCTGCAGACGAGCGATGGTGTCGCTCATCACATCCTCAAACGGCTTGGTCTGTGCGGCTTGCACGCCCAGCAGCTTGATGATGTGGAAGCCAAACGGGCTCTTGACCAGGTTGGAGAGATCCCCTGCCTTGTTCAGGGCGAAGGCGGCTTGCTCGAAGGCCGGATCCATGACGCCCTTCTCGAACCAATCCAGTTCGCCGCCCTGTTTGGCGGAGAAGGTGTCAGAGGAGTTGGCCTTGGCCAGGGCTGCAAAATCGGCCCCGCCCTTGAGCTCGGTCAGCAAGCCCGCGGCTTTCTGCTCGGCGGCTTTCTCATCCTTGCCAAGGGGGATCAGGATATGAGCCACATGGCGACGCTCGGCACGCTGGAACAAGTCCTGATGCTGATCGTAGTAATCCTTGGCTTCCTGCTCGGTCACCTTGATCTCTTTACTCAAGCTGGCGGCATCGAGCAGCAGATAATCGACCTTGACCTTCTCATCGCTCATGAAGCGGGTGCTGTTGCTCTTGTAGAACTGTGCCACCTCTTCATCGCTCACCTTGACCTCGCCCAGATACTTGTCGGCGGCCAGGCGCACCAGACGCAGATCCCGGGTCTGGTTATAGAGTTTGTCGAGCTGCTCGGCTTCACTCTTGAGGGCGAATTCAGTGCCCAACAGGGCGCCGACCAGTTGCTGGCGTACCATGTCCTGGCGCAGGGAGTCGCGGAACATCTCGGGCGTCATGTTGGCGCGGCGGATGAGTTGCAGATAGAGGTCGTTATCGAACTTGCCCTCTTTGGCAAATTCCGGCATGGCGACAATGGCCTGCTTGATCTGTTCGTCACTGACTCGCAAACCCAGCTCATGGGCCTTGGTATCGACCAGCGCCTGATCGATCAGGCGATCGAGCACGCTGCGGCGGAACTGTTTCATGTAGTCAGGGTTGGCGGCCAGCTGGTTGAAGGCTTCTCCCATCTGGGATTCCATGCGGGCCCGCTCGTTGCGATAGGCATTTTCCAGCGCCTGCTGGCTGATTTCAGTCCCGTTGACGATAGCGGGTGCGGTACGAGCAGGGCCATTGAGGTAGCTGCCTACCCCGGCCAAGGCGAAGGAGAGGATGATCAGGCCCAGGATTACCTTGGCGACCGTACCCTGCGCGCCTTCGCGTAGTTTGTCCAACATCATGTGTGTACTTATGCTCCCGAACTCGATGGGCATGAATAATGAAAAGGCGCACCGATTGCGATGCGCCTTGGTCAATCAGTATGAGGGAGAGCCCTCTAACTTTGTCTGGTCTGCGACCAAGGACGGAGCCGACAGGATCAGCAACCGACTCAGTTAACAGCGTCTTTCAGAGCCTTACCGGCCTTGAAAGCAGGCACTTTGCCTGCAGCGATCTCGATGGTCGCACCAGTTTGCGGGTTGCGGCCAGAACGGGCAGCACGCTCACGAACAGCGAAAGTACCGAAACCAACCAGAGCAACCTGGTCACCCTCTTTCAGGGCTTCGCCTACGGCATCAATGAAAGCATCCAGCGCACGGCCAGCGGCGGCTTTGGAGATATCAGCGCCGTCTGCAATTTTGTCAATCAGTTGAGATTTATTCACTCTTATATTCCCCTTTTATCGAACATCGCTGCGGCAGTGATTTCCCTGGCCACAACAAGTGGAGGTTTTATAGCAAGCCTCCTGGCCAGTTGCAAGTGACAATATGGCGCAAACCCGCGCCACATCACGCATTGCGACTGATCATGAGTACCGGATCGGGGGTCAAGGCTACTGCCGTTATCCGGCGCTTGCAAGCCTTAACCCCCGAGCACGTGCGCCAAGTTTGCGGCGCATCAACTTTTATACGACAGAAACGCGTTCGAAACCCTGTGGATTGTCCTGCAACGCCAGTTCCAACACCTCATCAATCCAGCGAACCGGATAGATTTCAAGATCTTGTTTGACGTTGGCCGGGATCTCTTCCAGGTCTCGTTCGTTATCTTTCGGGATCAGCACCCGCTTGATGCCACCGCGATGGGCTGCCAGCAGCTTCTCTTTGAGGCCACCGATGGGCAACACTTCGCCGCGCAGGGTGATCTCCCCCGTCATGGCCACGTCGGCACGGACCGGGTTGCCGGTCAGGCTGGAAACCAGCGCCGTGCACATGGCGATACCGGCGCTCGGACCATCTTTCGGGGTTGCCCCCTCGGGTACGTGCACATGGATGTCGCGCTTCTCGTGGAAGTCGGCGTTGATACGCAACTTCTCGGCGCGAGCCCGCACCACCGTCATGGCGGCCTGGATGGACTCTTGCATCACATCACCCAGGGAACCTGTGTAAGTGAGCTTGCCCTTGCCTGGCACATTGGTGGTCTCGATGGTGAGCAGATCGCCGCCCACTTCGGTCCATGCCAGACCACATACCTGACCAATCTGGTTCTGATCGGCGGCCTTGCCGTAATCGAAACGCTGCACCCCCAGGTACTCCTTGAGGTTGTCCTGATTGACCAGAATATGCTTGATGCTCTTGTCCAGCAGGATGCGTTTGACCGCCTTGCGGCAGATCTTGGAGATCTCGCGCTCCAGGCTACGTACCCCGGCTTCGCGGGTATAGTAGCGAATGACACCGACCAGCGCGGAATCCTCTATGGTGATCTCCGCCGGTTTCAGGCCATTGCGCTGGATCTGCTTGGCCACCAGATGCTGCTTGGCAATATTGAGCTTCTCGTCCTCGGTGTAACCGGACAGACGGATCACTTCCATCCGATCCAGCAAGGGACCCGGGATGTTCATGGAGTTGGAGGTGGCCACGAACATCACGTCCGACAGGTCATAATCCACTTCCAGATAGTGATCGTTGAAGCTGTTGTTCTGCTCGGGATCCAGCACTTCCAGCAAGGCGGAAGCGGGATCACCGCGCATGTCCGAGCTCATCTTGTCGATTTCATCGAGCAGGAACAGCGGGTTCTTCACGCCGACTTTCGCCATCTTCTGGATGAGCTTGCCGGGCATGGAGCCGATATAGGTGCGACGGTGACCGCGGATCTCGGCCTCGTCTCGCACGCCGCCGAGCGCCATGCGCACATATTTGCGGCCGGTCGCCCTGGCAATGGATTGACCAAGCGAGGTCTTGCCCACACCGGGAGGCCCAACCAGGCAAAGGATGGGACCCTTGAGCTTGTTGACTCTCGCCTGTACCGCCAGATATTCGAGGATGCGATCCTTGACCTTCTCCAGGCCATAATGATCCGCATCCAGCACCTCTTGCGCCTTGCCAAGGTCTTTCTTGACCTTGGAGCGGGTACGCCAGGGCACCTGCACCATCCAGTCCACATAACTGCGCACTACGGTGGCTTCGGCCGACATCGGCGACATCATTCTCAGCTTGGCAAGTTCTGCCTGAGCCTTGTCATGGGCATCGGCAGGCATCCCCGCCTCTTCAATCTTGCGACTGAGCGCCTCGAACTCATCCGGCGAGTCTTCCAGCTCACCCAGCTCTTTCTGGATGGCCTTCATCTGCTCGTTCAGATAGTACTCGCGCTGGCTCTTCTCCATCTGCTTCTTGACCCGGGAGCGGATGCGTTTCTCGACCTGCAAGAGGTCAATCTCCGACTCCATCATGGCCATCAGAAACTCGATGCGCTCGGACACAGAGGCGATTTCCAGCACCTTCTGCTTGTCTTCCAGCTTGAGCGGCATGTGGGCAGCCATGGTATCGGCCAGGCGCGCCGCATCGTCGATCGCCGAGATCGAGGTGAGCACCTCGGGCGGGATCTTCTTGTTGAGCTTGATATAGCCTTCGAACTGACCGATAGCGGAGCGCACCAGCACTTCCTGATCCTGCTCTTCGATAGGTGTGGAAGCGATGTATTCGGCCTCCCCCACGAAGAAGTCCTGATCATCGATCATCTGCTCGAGACGCGCACGCTGGCCGCCTTCGACCAGTACCTTGACGGTACCGTCCGGCAGCTTGAGCATCTGCAATATGTTGGCCACAGTCCCGACCGAGAAGATCTCCTCGACGGTTGGCTCATCGGTTGACGCATCTTTCTGGGCTATGAGCAGGACTTTCTTGTCTTGCTCCATGGCCGCTTCAAGACAGCGAATGGATTTTTCCCGCCCCACGAAGAGTGGAATGACCATGTGGGGGTAAACCACCACGTCACGAAGAGGCAGGACGGGAATCTTGATGCGTTCTGAACGCTCTAGGTTCATATATGTCCTCTCGGCTTGTTATACCGTTGGCAAAGCGCTTGGCTGAGTATATGGGGGCGTAAAGATGAGATTCAATCGCCTTGGCCGTAAAAAGCAAGAAAGGGGCTAAATGCCCCTTTCATCTGATTAAAAATCAGTCTGTTACTCTGATGCAGCCGCCTGGGTATCGTTATTTTCGTAGATCATCAGGGGCGCAGAATCCCCCTTGATCACCGTCTCGTCGATCACCACCTTGCTGATCCCGTCCAGGGACGGCAAGTCATACATGGTATCGAGCAACACGGCTTCGACGATAGACCGCAGACCCCGGGCACCGGTTTTACGCTCCATTGCCTTGCGCGCAATGGCGTTCAAGGCATCGTCACGAAACTCCAGTTCCACCCCTTCCAGATCGAACAGGGCCGCGTACTGTTTGGTCAGCGCGTTCTTCGGCTCTTTGAGGATCTGGATCAGGGCCGCTTCATCCAGTTCGGTCAGGGTCGCCACTACCGGCAGACGGCCGATGAACTCGGGGATGAGACCGTACTTGATCAGATCTTCCGGCTCCACCTTGGCAAAGGTCTCGCTCAAGGAAGCCTTGGCATCCTTGGATTTGACCTCGGCGCCAAAGCCGATACCCGCGCCCTTGTGGGAGCGCTGCTCGATCACCTTGTCCAGGCCGGCAAAGGCGCCGCCACAGATGAAGAGGATCTTGGAGGTATCAACCTGCAGGAACTCCTGCTGCGGATGCTTGCGGCCCCCTTGCGGCGGAACAGAGGCAACGGTGCCTTCGATCAGCTTGAGCAGGGCCTGCTGTACCCCTTCCCCGGACACGTCGCGGGTGATGGAGGGGTTGTCCGACTTGCGGGAGATCTTGTCGATCTCGTCGATGTAGACGATGCCACGCTGGGCCTTCTCCACGTCATAGTCGCACTTTTGCAGCAGCTTCTGGATGATGTTCTCCACGTCCTCCCCCACATAACCGGCTTCGGTCAGTGTGGTGGCATCGGCCATGGTGAAAGGCACATCCAGCAGGCGGGCCAGGGTCTCGGCCAGCAGGGTCTTGCCGCTACCGGTCGGGCCAATCAGCAGGATGTTGGACTTGCCGAGTTCGACACCACTGCCATCGCCGCTGTTACGCAGACGCTTGTAGTGGTTGTAGACGGCGACCGCCAATACCTTCTTGGCATACTCCTGACCGATGACATAGTCATCCAGGTGCGCACGAATTTCGTGAGGGGTCGGCAGGGCATCGCCATCACGCTTGGGAGAGATCTCGCGGATCTCTTCACGGATGATGTCATTGCACAGCTCGACGCACTCATCGCAAACGTAGACGGAAGGGCCAGCGATCAGCTTGCGCACTTCATGCTGGCTTTTGCCGCAAAAAGAGCAGTAGAGCAGCTTGTCACCTTCACCCTTGCGTTTCTCTGTCATTCAGCAACCTCGTTGTATCAATAGAGGATGATCAGTCTGCTGAGTTTACAACAGACCGGTGTACCCTGCTTTAGGCGCGCTGGTTAAACACGCCATCCACCAGGCCATAGGCCATTGCCTGCTCTGCCGACATGAAATTGTCACGGTCGGTGTCACGCTCTATGGTCGCCATGTCCTGGCCGGTGTGGAAAGCCAACCGCTCGTTCAGGGTATTCTTGATCTTGAGGATCTCCTGGGCATGGATCTGGATGTCCGATGCCTGGCCCTGGAAACCGCCCAGCGGTTGATGGATCATCACCCGGGCATTGGGCAGGCAGAAACGCTTGCCCTTGGCACCCCCCGCCAGCAGGAAGGCGCCCATGGAGCAGGCTTGCCCCATACAGACGGTGCTCACATCCGGCTTGATGAACTGCATGGTGTCATAGATAGACATGCCTGCCGTCACCGCGCCGCCTGGAGAGTTGATATAGATGGAGATGTCTTTATCCGGGCTCTCGGACTCGAGGAACAAGAGCTGGGCTACGACCAGATTGGCCATGTGATCTTCAACCGGACCGGTCAGGAAGATGACCCGCTCCTTGAGCAGACGGGAGTAGATATCATACGAACGCTCGCCCTTGGCAGTCTGCTCGACCACCATGGGGATCAGGGCATTGCGGGGAGAATCTGTCACGTCGTTATAGTTTTTGTACATAAGGCATTGTCCCTAAAATAAAATGGCCCGAGTGGACATCACACGAGCCATTATACTTAACAGTGTTGACCTTAAGTCAAATCTTCTTAGGCAGCGGCGCCAGACTTGTTGATCACGTCGTCAAAGGCCACTTCTTTTTCGGTCACTTGCGCCTTGGAGAGGATCAGGTCGATGGCTTGATCTTCTACTGCCAGGTTGCGAACGCCATTCAGCATCTGCTCATTCTTCTGGTAGTACTCGATCACTTCCTTCGGATCTTCGTAGGCGGTGGCCATGGACTCGATCAGTGCGGTAACGCGTGCGTCATCAGCCTTGATCTCGTTGGTGCGGATGACATCACCCAGCAGCAGACCGACGCGCACGCGGCGCTCAGCCTGAGCCTGGAACAGCTCAGCCGGCAGCTCGGGGGCTTGACCACCCTGGAAACCACCGAAACGCTTCAGTGCCTGCTCACGCAGGGCATCGATCTCTTGCTCGACAGCTGCTTTAGGCAGATCGATCTGGTTGGCTTCAACCAGGCCGTTCAGCACTTGCTCTTTCACGCTGTTTTTCAGGGCTTGAGTCAGTTCGCGTTCCATGTTTTTACGCACTTCGGCTTTCAGGTCGTCCACGGAACCGCTTTCGATACCGAAACGCTTGACGAACTCTTCAGTCAGCTCAGGCAGCACCTGCTCTTCAACCTTGTTAAGCTTGGAGGCAAACTTGGCCGCCTTGCCTTTGAGGTTTTCAGCGTGGTAGTCAGCCGGGAAAGTCACCTCGATGGTGAACTCGTCGCCCGCTTTCTTGCCAAGGATGGCGTCTTCGAAGCCCGGGATCATGCGGCCAGCGCCCAGCTCCAGGGTGAAGCCTTCAGCCTTGCCACCGTCGAACTCTTCACCGTCGATGGAACCGACGAAGTCCATGGTGACACGCATGCCGCTGGCGGCCGCTGCGTCAACATCAGCCCAGGTGGCGTGCTGCTTGCGCAGGGTCTCGATCATGTTGGCCAGGTCGGCGTCCTTGACGGAGGCAACCGGCTTCTCAACCTTGATGGCTTCCAGACCGGCAACTTCGAATTCCGGGTAGACTTCGAAGGTGGCGGTGAATTCGAAATCTTCGCCTTCCTTGATCTCTTTCGGATCCATGGTCGGGGCACCGGCCGGGCTCAATTTGCTCTCGATGATGGCTTTGATGAAGTTGTTCTGCATCATCTCATCGGCAACGCGGGCATGAGCCATGGCACCGAACATCTTCTTGATGATGGCTACCGGAGCCTTGCCAGGACGGAAACCGTCGATGCGACGAGTCTTGGCCAGGCCATTCAACTCTTTACGCACGGCGGCATCAACAGCGGCAGCCGGTACAGTGATGGTAAGACGGCGTTCCAGACCTTGGGTTGTCTCTACAGAAACTTGCATTCTTTTACCTCGTTCAACTCAGCACTGTGTGCTGACCCTTTATTGCCCCTGGGTCGAGACCCGGAGTCTTCCTGTTTATAAAGACAACGACTGTCTTTGTGATGAGAAAATATGACGCGACATTATAGCGGCGCACTTTGGTCACGTCGAGCCGCAGAGCCCCACATCCCTGCCCCTGAAGCGGCAATGAGTGCAATTCTGTGGTGGATATGGGGCAAGCTGGGGCCAACTTCAAGGGTAAAGGGTAGAAGAATTTGCACTGGCTCACTTTTTCTTCGATAAATCTAACGAAAATGCCCCCGCTGCGCCACAGGCTGCGACTCTAATTGACCGTTCAGTATGGCGAGGCGCCTATTCACATATTGCGTCCCCCGCCCCGCGCAGCTATGGTGGCAGCCAATCTGGATTTGGAGTCAAACTGATGGGCTTTTTTCGCGTTGTGTTCAACCTGCTGTGGTTCTTGCTCGGTGGTGTCATCATGGGACTGGCCTGGTGGCTGGCGGGATTGATCTGCTTTATCTCGCTCATCGGCATTCCTTGGGGCCGCTCCTGCTTCGTGATCGGCACCTTTACCTTCTTCCCCTTCGGCAAGCAGGCCGTGAGCCGCAAGAGCATGATGGGCCAGGGAGACATAGGCACCGGGACGCTCGGCCTCATTGGCAACATCATCTGGTTCCTGGTGATCGGCATCTGGCTCGCCATCGGCCACATCGCCTCGGCGCTGGCGTGCTTCGTGACCATCATCGGCATTCCCTTTGGCATACAGCATCTGAAGCTGGCACTGATTGCCCTGGCCCCCATAGGCCAGATGGTGGTCACCAACCAGGAAGCGGAATCCGGTCGTTATATTCGCTGATGAAGAATCACCATGCAGGCGATGCCTGCGGGGTAAAAAAAGGGCAGACTAAGGTCTGCCCTTTTTTATTGCCATAGCTCGAGGTCATCCATGCTGCCCAGCCACTTCTTTGCCAATCTCTCCCGCATGAAACTCATATATCGCTGGCCCTTGATGCGCAACATACAGCCGGAGAACATCGCCGAGCACAGCTTGCAGGTCGCCATGGTGGCCCATGCGCTGGGGCTCATCCATAACCGCCTGTTCGACGGTCAGTTCGATGCCAACAGCGCCGCCGTCATGGCGCTCTATCACGACAGCAGCGAGGTGTTGACCGGGGACCTGCCCACGCCAGTCAAGTACTTCAACCCGCAGATAGCCAAGGAATACAAGAAGATAGAGCTGGCCGCCGAGCAGAGACTGCTGGCTCTTTTACCCCCCGAACTGGTCGAGGATTTTCGTCCCCTGCTCGATTCCGCCGCCCAGGACAGCGCGCTCGGTCGGCTGGTCAAGGATGCCGATACCCTCTGTGCCTATACCAAGTGCCTGGAGGAGATCAACGCCGGCAACCGGGAATTTGAGCCCGCCAGAAAACGCCTGGAACAGATGCTTGAGCAGCGCATGAGCCCGGCCATGCGCTACTTTATCGATGTGTTCGTGCCCAGCTTCTCCCTTCCTCTCGATGAACTCAGCGGTCACTGACCCGCCTGCGCTGCAAATAGAAGAAGGGCCCTGCCGGGCCCTTCTTCATTTCCGCCATTGCTATTCGTGAGCAACGCGGTTTATCACGTATCGTTCGATCAGTGCCCCAGCTCCCGGGACGGCACCAGAGCGCTCGCCCGCCAGGCCGGATAGAGGGTCGCCAACAGGCTCATCAAGATGGCCGCCCCGGTGACGATGGCCATGTCCTGCCAATGCAGCTCGGTGGGCAGAAAATCGATGAAATAGATATCGGGGTTGAGGAAGCGATGGCCGATCACTCCCTCGATGGCACTCAGGATCTGGGTCAGCTTGCTCGACAGCAGGCCACCCAGCAGCGCCCCCAACAGCGCCCCCAGCACCCCGTTCACCATGCCCTGGATGACGAAGGTGAGCCGGATCTGGCCGGGGCTCGCCCCCATGGTCTTGAGGATGGCAATCTCGCTGCGCTTCTCGTTCACCGCCATCACCAGGGTGGAGACGATATTGAAGCAGGCCACCGCCACCACCATCAACATCACCACATACATGACGGTGCGCACCATCTGGATGTCCTGATAGAGATAGCCCTGGCTGTTCATCCAGCTGCGGATATAGACGTGATGGGGGAAACGCTGGGCCGCCGCCACCGTGATGGACTGCGCCTTGAGCACATCATCCACCTTGAGGCTGAAGCCCTCTACGTTCGTGCCCATGCCGGAGATGGCCTGGGCATCATTGAGGTGCATGAAGCCGAGCAGGCCGTCGAGCTGACCGCCGAGTTCGAGCAGGCCGACCACGTGCAACGCTTCGCGCCTCGGGTTCTTGATGCCGGCGGCGTCGCCGCCCTGGGGCAGCAAGATGGCCACCTGATCGCCGATGCCGACCCCCAGCTTGTCCGCGATGGTCTTGCCGAGGATGACCCCACGCTCACCGGCCTTGAGTTCGCGAAAACCCCGCCCTGTCATGAAGTTGCCCGCATCGGAGAGATTGGCTTCGAGCTCGGGCAGCACGGCGCGCAGCTGCACCCCCTTGAGGGCACTGCCATGTTCGAGCAGGCCGTTGAGGCGAATGACCGGGGCTGCGGCCTCGATGCCGGGCTGAGCCAGCAGATAATCGCGCAGCCTGGGCCAGTCGGGCAGCGGTGTCTCCACCGCATCCAGCTCCCCATGGGGAATGACGGCCAGTACCCGGTCTTTGAGCTCACGCTCGAAGCCGTTCATGGCCGAGAGCCCCAGGATCAGCGCCATCACCCCCAGGGCGATGCCGATGAGTGACGAGGCGGAGATAAAGGCAATAAAACCGTTACGACGGCGGGAGCGACTGTAGCGCAGGCCCAGAAACAGGGGCAGCGGCTTGAACATCAGGCGACCTCCGCCATGACACCGTTCACCAGATCCACCCGGCGGTGCAACTTGGCCGCCAGGCTGAGATCATGGGTCACCACCACAAAGGCGGTGCCGAGTTCGCGGTTCAACTCGCACAAGAGCTCATAGACGGCGGTGGCACTGGCGTGATCCAGGTTGCCGGTCGGCTCATCCGCCAACACCAGGCTGGGCTCATTGACCAGGGCACGGGCGATGGCCACCCGTTGGCGCTCACCACCCGACAGCTCGGAGGGTCTGTGATGCAGACGATGGGAGAGCCCGACCCGGGCCAGCATCTTGCTCGCCTTGTCACTGGCCGTGGCAACGGATTCACCGGCGATGAGCAGCGGCATGGCGGCGTTCTCCAGGGCCGTGAACTCGGCAAGCAGGTGGTGGAACTGGTAGACGAAGCCCAGCTCCTGATTGCGGAATTTCGCCTGGGTATGGCTGTCCCAGTGATGAATATCCTGCCCCTTGAACTGCACTGAGCCGCTCGATGGGTTGTCAAGGGCGCCCATCAGGTGCAGCAAGGTGGTCTTGCCCGAGCCCGAGCTGCCCACCACGGCCAGCATCTCGCCGGGGGCGACGCAGAGATCGATCCCCTTGAGCACCTGGGTCTCCAGCTCCCCCTCTTGATAGACGTGATTGAGCCCCTGGCAACGCAGCAGGGGTTCTTGCAACAAGGGCTCATTCATAACAGGGACTCCACTCACATCGGGGGTAGATACAGAAGATGAATTATTCATAACGCAGTGCCTCGGCCGGACGCACCCGTGCCGCGCGGGCAGCAGGATACAGGGTGGCAGCAAAGCTCAGCAAGACGGCGCCACCGAGTATGGTGACCACCTGCATCGGCTCGACGATGACGGGCAGGCCACTGCCCCCCGCCGCCATATAGAGGTTGAGTCCCAGCCCGTTGAGCAACGGATTGAGGCCCAGGCAGAGGCCAAGGCCCGCCAGGGCACCGAACAGGGCACCAATCACCCCGCTGGACGCCCCCAGCACCATGAAGATCTTGATGATCCCAGACTCGTTCATGCCCATGGTACGCAAGATGGCCACCTCCCCTTCCTTGTCGGTGACCACCATGACCAGGGCAGAGAGGATATTGAAGGTCGCCACCGCGATGATGAGCACCAGCATCAGTCCCATCATCCGTTTTTCCATGGCCACCGCCTGGAACAGCTCGCCACGCTCCCGTCGCCAATCTTGCCACTGGTAACCGTCCGGCAGTGGCGTCTTGATCACGGCGTCGGCCGCGAAGGGATCATCGAGCCAGAGCCGCAGACCGCCCACCTGATTGCTCGGCAGACGCAGCAGGCGCTGGGCATCCTGAATGGCGATCAGGGCTATCTGGTCATCCACATCGGCGCCGACGCCAAAGATGCCCGACACGGTAAAGAGCCGCTGCGCGGGTACCCGGCCAAAGGGCGTGAAGCGGGTGCCTTCGGTCAGGATGAGTCGCACCTCATCCCCCAGACCGACGCCGAGGCGACGCGCTACCCCCTGACCCAAGACAATCTGGTACTCACCGCCCTTGAGGGAGGCGAGCCGCCCCCCCAGCATCTGGGAGTGCAGAATGTCATCTTTGGGCCAATGGGCGGGATCGATGCCTTGCACGCTCACCCCGGTCAGCTGACCCGGGCTCTGCAGCATGCCCTCGCTATCGAGCATGGGGGCCACCGCCACCACATGGGGCAATTTGGCCAGATCAGGCAGCCCCTCGGGGGCGGCATCGATGCGCCCGGCCTCGCTGGTCAGCACCACATGGGGGATCACCCCCAGGATGCGGCCCTTGAGCTGCCCCTCGAAGCCATTCATGACGGAGATGACCACCATCAGGGCCGCGACCCCGATGGCGATGCCAAAGGTGGAAAACAGAGAGATGAAAGAGACGAAGCGATTACTGCGCCGTGACCCTGCATATCGCAGGCCAATGGCCAGCGAAAGGGGCTGAAAAAGTCCGGTCTTCAAGGATATGCACGTTGCCAACAAAATAAGATACCGGATAATAAAGGGAAACCGTCCATGACAACAAGGGATAGCCTCCATGCAGGAACAGTTCTTCAGCGTCACCCATGCCACGCCGGTCAATGTTATCCTCCTGCCGGATGATTATCTTTTACCGAGCGAACAGGCGCTGGAGGCCGAGCTGCCCGAGCCCTTTCGCATCGCCGCCGCCATCAGCTCCATCGACATGGCGACCACCCGGCTCATTCGCAGCCAGAATGACGCCATGCAGGATCTGGTCGAGATCATCAACCAGCAGTCCCACAAGATCGACATGATCATGAGCTATGTGCTGGCCGCCCAGGATCACCCCGAGCAGCGCTTCCACACCCTCACCTTTGGCGCGGGTCAGCTCACCTATCTGCACCCGGCCCAGGGGCATGGCCAGGCGCCCGCCAAGGCGCAGCTGGTGCGCCTCAAGATTTTTTTGCGTGACGAGGCCTCCGCCGTCTACTGCTACGCCAGAGTACGCGAAGTCACGACCGGCGAGCATGGCCAGCATGTCGCCCTCGACTACGCCCGCATACGTGAGGAAGATCGCGAACTGCTGGTACGAGCCAGCCTCCATGTCCAGTCCCGCCAGCTCAAGGCACGCGCCCAGGAGCGACTTCGTTAACCTGCGCGCCAGTATGTGGCCCGAACGATGTGACATCTTTCGAGTCGACCAGACACCGAGCCCGCACGGGCCAAGGCTAAAGACAGAGTGATGAGATCCCTAACCCTACCCGTACTGCCCGCCAAAGCGGGCCAGAAGAGCACCTTGGGCCAACTGCATGGCAGCGCCCTGGCCCTGGTGGCCGCCGAACTCACCCGGTCAAACGATGGCCCCACCCTGCTGGTGACCGCCGATACCCCGAGCGCCCTGCGCCTAGAGCAGGAGCTGCGCTATCTGCTCAGCCAGGTCGAACCCGACGAACCAGTTTGCCCGGTGCTGCTGTTCCCGGACTGGGAGACCCTGCCCTACGACACCTTCTCTCCCCATCAGGACATCATCTCCCAGCGGCTCGAGACCCTCTACAAGCTACCGCAGATGCAACGCGGCGCCCTGATAGTCCCTATCTCGACCCTGATGCTGCGCTGTGCTCCCCGGGTCTATCTCGACAAGTACAGCCTGATGGTCAAGGCGGGTCAGCGCCTCAATTTGCAACAACTGCGCGGCCGTTTGGCCGAGGCCGGTTATGTGGCGGTGGAGCAGGTACTGGAGCATGGGGAGTTTGCCGCCCGCGGCTCCCTGCTCGATCTCTTCCCCATGGGCAGCACAGCGCCCTATCGCATCGATTTCTTCGATGATGAAGTGGACTCCATCCGTCCCTTCGACCCCGAGACCCAGCGCTCCAGCGAACCGGTCAAGAGCGTCAGCCTGTTGCCCGCCCGGGAGTTCCCCACCGACGAAGGAGCCATCGAGCTGTTTCGCGGCCAATTCCGCGAGCTGTTCGAGCTGTCGCGGGCCGACGGATCCATCTATCAGGAGGTGAGCAAGGGGCGCTGGCCGGCCGGCATCGAATATTATCTGCCGCTCTTCTTCGAGCAGACCGCCAGCCTGTTTGACTACCTGCCCGCCCAGACCCAGCTCATCACGGTCGGCGACATCTACCCCGCCGCCCAGGGGTTTTGGAACGACATAGGTCAACGCTTTGAAGAGCGGCGCTGGGACACCAGCCGCCCCCTGCTCGAGCCCGCCCGTCTCTATCTGCCGGTGGAGCAGCTGTTCCAGGCCCTCGGCCAATATGGCGCCGTGCGCCTGCAAGAAGAGCCGACTCCCCAGGGCGCCGGCCAGATCAATCTGCCGGTCGAGCCCCTGCCCGAGCTGCAACTCGACAACAGCAAGGAGCGCCCCCTGCTCGCCCTGGAGCAGTTCCTGCAAGACTTTGCGGGGCGAACCCTCTTTGCGGTCGAAACCGAGGGGCGCCGCGAGGTATTGCGCGACTTGCTGGCCCGTATCGGTCTCAATCCGCCGGAATTTGCCAGCCTGGCCGCGTTTCTCGCAAGCCACAGCGAGCAGGGTATTCTGGTCGGGCCCCTCGAGCGTGGCTTCTTGCTGCGCGAGCCGAAGCTGGCCCCCCTTGCCTTCATCACCGAAGGCGAGCTGCTCGGCGGCAAGATCCGCAGCAAGCGCCAGCGAGACAAGAGCAAAAACCTCAGCTCCGATGCGGTGATCCGCAACCTCGGCGAGCTGACCCAGGGTCAGCCGGTGGTGCATCTGGATCACGGGGTCGGCCGCTACCTGGGCCTGGAGACCCTGGACGCCGGTGGCCTGCCCACCGAATTTCTGACCCTGGAGTACGCCGGTGGCGACAAGCTGTTCGTCCCCGTCACCAACTTGCACCTGATCAGCCGTTACACCGGCTCCGACAATCCCCCCAGCCACAAGCTCGGCGGCGAGGCCTGGGTCAAGGCCAGGCGCAAGGCGGCCGAGAAGGTGCGCGACGTGGCGGCCGAGCTGCTCGATGTCTATGCCCTGCGCGCGGCACGCAGCGGCTTTGCCTTCAAGCACGACAAGGAGAACTACCGCCAGTTCGCCGCCGGTTTCCCGTTCGAGGAGACCGACGATCAGCTCAATGCCATCAATGCGGTGCTCGGCGACATGTGCCAGGCCAAGAGCATGGACCGGCTGGTGTGCGGCGACGTGGGCTTTGGCAAGACGGAAGTGGCGATGCGCGCCGCCTTCGTGGCGGTCCATGGCGGCAAGCAGGTGGCCGTGCTGGTGCCCACCACCCTGCTGGCCCAGCAGCACTATGACAACTTCCGGGATCGCTTCGCCAACTGGCCGGTGCGGGTCGAGGTGCTGAGCCGCTTCCGCTCCGCCAAGGAGCAGACCAGCGTCTTGAAGGAGCTGGCCGATGGCAAGGTGGACATCATCATCGGCACCCACAAGCTGCTCGGCTCCGATCTCACTTTCAAGGATCTGGGGCTGCTGATCGTCGATGAGGAGCACAGATTCGGGGTGCGTCAAAAAGAGAAGATCAAGGCACTGCGCGCCGACGTGGATATCCTCACCCTCACCGCCACGCCTATCCCGCGCACCCTCAACATGGCCATGGCCGGGATGCGGGATCTGTCGATCATCGCGACCCCCCCTGCCAAGCGGCTCGCCATCAAGACCTTCGTGCGCCAGCAAGAGCCCGCGGTCACCCGCGAGGCGGTGTTGCGTGAGCTCAAACGGGGCGGCCAGATCTACTACCTGCACAACGACGTGGCCAGCATCGACAAGTGTGCCAACGATCTTGCCGAGCTCATCCCGGAGGCGCGCATCGGCATCGCCCATGGCCAGATGCCGGAGCGCAATCTCGAACGGATCATGTCGGACTTTTATCACCAGCGTTTCAACCTGCTGGTCTGCACCACCATCATCGAGACCGGCATAGACGTGCCGAGCGCCAACACCATCATCATGGACAGGGCCGATCACCTTGGCCTGGCCCAGTTGCACCAGCTGCGGGGCCGGGTCGGGCGCTCCCACCATCAGGCCTATGCCTATCTGCTCACCCCGCCCCCCAAGCTGATGACCAAGGATGCAGCCAAGCGGCTCGATGCCATTGCATCCCTGGAAGATCTCGGCGCCGGTTTCGCCCTGGCCACCCATGATCTGGAGATCCGTGGCGCGGGCGAGCTCTTGGGAGACGATCAGAGCGGCCAGATAGAGTCGGTCGGCTTCACCCTCTATATGGAGATGCTGGAGCAGGCGGTCGAGGCACTCAAGAGTGGCAAGGAGCCCTCCCTCGAGCAGCTGATGAGCGACCACACCGAGGTGGAGCTGCGCCTGCCCGCCCTCCTGCCAGAAGGCTATATCCCGGACGTCAACATGCGGCTCTCCATGTACAAGCGCATAGCCAGTGCCAGTGATGAGGCTGAGCTGCGCGAGCTGAAGGTGGAGCTTATCGACCGATTCGGTCTGCTGCCCGATGCCGCCAAGACGCTGTTCGACATTGCCAGCTTCCGCCAGCAGGCGGCGGCGCTTGGCATCAAGCGTCTGGAGATGAGCGAGCGCGGCGGCTACCTGGACTTCAATCAGGATACCCGGGTCAACCCCGGCTACCTGGTCAAGCTGCTCTCCGAGCAGCCCCGAGTGTTCAAGATGGACGGGCCGACCCGCTTGCGCTTCCAGGTACCGACCCAGGACAGAGTCACCCGCTTGCAGCGGGTGGAAGGCCTGCTAAAGGATCTGGCCGCGCACTCAGGCTGAGCAGGCCTCCTCGCTCGCGGTTGTCCGCCAGTCATCAAGATTGCACCATAACAAGAGGCCCCGGATTGGGGCCTCTGTTTCGGATGCGTCGCCGACGTTTTTGAGCACTCGCCAGAGGCCGCTGGCCTCGGGATCAGGCGGCCAGGCTGCGCAGCCAGCGGATCTCGTCAGCCCAGATAGACTCGTCGATGGTCTCCAGGATCAAGGGGATACCGTCGAAGTGGGCGTCCTTCATGATGTGATGGAACACCGCCTCCCCCAGATTGCCCTGCTGCAGGCTATGGTGCCTGTCGACCCGGCTGCCGAAGCTGCTCTTGGCGCCGTTGATGTGCATCCCCTTGAGATATTGAAAACCCACCTGACGGTCAAAGTCCCCGAATACCTGGGCACAGCCCTCGGGGGTGCGCAGATCGTAACCGGCGGCAAAGGCGTGGCAGGTGTCGAAGCAGATGCCGACCCGGCTCTTGTCCTCGACGCCCTCGATGATGGTGGCCAGATGCTCGAAGGACCAGCCGAGGTTGGTACCCTGCCCCGCCGTGTTCTCGATCACCGCCGTTACCCCCTGGCTGCGTTCCAGCGCCCAGTTGATGGACTCGCTCACCAGCTTCAGGCTGACCGCTTCGGGTATCTGCTTCAAGTGGCTGCCGGGGTGGAAGTTCAGATAACAGAGCCCGAGCTGCTCGCAGCGTTTGAGCTCATCCAAAAATGCATCACGGGATTTGGCCAGCGCATCGGGATCCGGGTGGCCCAGGTTGATGAGGTAGCTGTCATGGGGCAGGATCTGCGTTGGGCCAAAGCCCTCCCGCTCGCAGGCGAGCTTGAACGCATCGATGGATTTGGCGGTCAGGGGGGCGGCCTGCCACTGACGCTGATTCTTGGTGAACAGGGCGAAGGC
The DNA here is from genome assembly GCF_024807335.1 of Aeromonas sp. BIGb0405. Taxonomy (NCBI): domain Bacteria; kingdom Pseudomonadati; phylum Pseudomonadota; class Gammaproteobacteria; order Aeromonadales; family Aeromonadaceae; genus Aeromonas; species Aeromonas sp. BIGb0405. The sequence goes on along the minus strand of NZ_JANUEP010000003.1, from coordinate 233,425 downwards.
GTTGGCCCCGATGGCCTTGGCGCGGGCTATGGTGTTCTCTACGCCGCCAGCGGCACTGACATGGGCTCCGATATACTTCATTGAATCTCCTCTGTTCTGTGGATTCTCATCATGCAACACCAGTGCGCCCCGGCACAGCAGGGCCTAGTTGGTGGATGTCATGGCATCTCCGAGATAGGGGGACATTATGCCCAAGAGGCCCAGCCGCGCCAAACCGGCTTTGTCGATAGCGGCCATAGAAAAGGCGCCCGCAGGCGCCTTGAAGGTCTCTGTTGCTGGACTTAATAGGCCAGACCCGCCCCATAGGGATAGAGCGGATTGACTGAGTCGCTCGCCACATCCGGGTGCTGGTTCAATACCGCCTGCCAGTTGGAAGGGAGCTCGAAGGGCAACTTGCCCCGCGCCTTGGCCTTGCCGCTGATGACGTCAAACAGGGCCTGATCCAGGGCGCCGAAGTTGGCCAACAGCACCTGGGCGGCCGGAGCCACCTCGGTCAGGATGGCAGGCCTGTCCAGATAGACGGAGAGTACCAGGGGCACGCCGGCCTGCTGTATGGCCTGGATGGCGGCCAGATCCTCGCTGCCATGGTAGACCCCCTCATGGGCCGTCTCCTGCTCCGCCTGGCCCGCACTGGCAAAGCCAAGCTGACCGAAGTGGATGTTGCCAAAGGGGAAGCGCGGATCTTGCTCATTCGGGGTGTTGACCCGGGCGATGGCGAGATCGGCCTGGGCCAGATCGGTCACGACGGTGAAGCCGTTGGCCGTCGCCACCGCCTCATTGACCTGATAGAGATAGACCCGCTTGCCCTGTGCCTGGAGTGGCAGCATCTTGCCCTCATTTTTCAGCAGCACGTGGGCCGCCGCCTGGGCCGCCTGAGCCGCGTCCTGGAACTCGGCCTTGCCCACCAGCGCCACCGCGGCCTGGGCATCGACATAGGGGTTTTCAAACAGTCCCAACTCGAACTTTTGCACCAGAATGCGCAGGGCAGAGGTCGAGAGCGCCGCTTCCGTCACCAGCCCCGCCTGCACCGCCGCCAACAAGGGCGCGGGATCCTCGACGCCGCCAAACTGATCCACCCCGGCGTCAATCGCCTTGGCGTAACGCTCGGCCTTGGTCAGGTTCTCGACCCCCCAGGACATGCCAAAGGGCACCGTCCAGGGACTCACCCCTGCGGTGAGCTGCTCCGCGGTCAGGCCATCCTCGCAGGTGGTGTCGCAGTCATTGACGATGCCCCAGTCGCTGAGCACCACGCCGTCAAAACCAAAGTGGCCGCGCAGCAGGTCGGTGAGGATCTGGCGGTTGAAGCCAAAGCCCACCTCTTCGATGGGCTGCCCTGCATAGGTCAATCCCTCCGGCTTGGCATAGTAAGGCATGACAGCGCCGACCTTGGCCTCGAAGGCCCCTTCAAACGGCACCAGGTGATAGGCAAACTGATCCCCCGGATAGACCTGCTCCTTGCCCCAGGGGTTGTGGGCATCCAGTCCATCCTTCTGGGGGCCTGCGCCAGCGAAGTGCTTGACGACGGTGATCACGCTATCTTTGCCTATTCCCTCGCTGCCGTGCTGGAAGCCCTCGATGTAGGCGCGTACCAGTGACTTGGCGAGCAGGTTGTTTTCGCCAAAGGTGCCATTGATGCGACCCCAACGTGGCTCGGTCGCCAAGTCAGCCTGAGGGGAGAGGGCTTCGTGGATGCCGACCGCCCTGTACTCCTGGCGGGCGATGTCACCAAAGTGCTGCACCAGTGCCGCATCCCCGATGGCGGCGAGCCCCAGGGTCTCCGGCCACTGGGAGAAGGCACCAGCACCGATGCTGGTCGCGTTGGGATCGTGGGTGAAGTGGTTGCGGGGATCCGTACTGATGGTCAGGGGAATGCCCAACCCCACCCCTTCCAGCACCGCCTGCAGCTTGTTGTTGTCCTCGGCGATGGCCGCCGGATCCCCGGCCATCCGGGTGATGTAGGTGTTGACCCCATCGATGCGCAGCATCTTGTCCATGGCACTCAGATTGACCCGCCCCTTGTCGTCGAGCACCAGGGTGCCATGCATCATCAGGCCGGCCTTCTGAGCCAGGCTCAGTCGGCTCAGTAGATCCTGGGCGCGCTCGGCGGCGCCCAGACGCCAATCCTCGTAAGGGGTCAAGGTGCCGCTGCCATCCAGATCCTTGAATTGCAGGCCATCTTGTTCAATCAGACTCGCGGTACGGTGGCCCAATTCGGGTTGGCTGGGCTTGGGGGAGGAGTCATTGTCGTTACAGCCCGTCAGCAGCAGGGCGCTGATTGTCAGGGCGAGACCAGGGTATTTCATTATTGTGACCTTCCTTGTGTGTATGAGTCTGGCCACTCTATGCAAAGGCCGCCGCCCACACTTGCCCGCCGGGTGCAGGAACTTGACGGTTGGGAGCAGGTTGCAAAAGTGTGAAAAGCCTTGCAGGGTTACCTTTGGTTACACAAGCAGGACGAGAAATTGCGCCGGGATCACGGCAATGGATCCCCAACCGGGGATGATGGCGGGCCATGATGAACAGGTACCGCCGACAAGGAGTTCAGCCGTGAAAAGTGTTTCCAACCGGATTGCCCTGCACTGCCTCGCCCGCTGGCAGGCCCAGGGCCGGGATCCCGCCTCGCTCCTCCTTGCTGCCGGGATAGCCCGGGAAGAGTTGCATATTCCCCAGGGACGCATCGATGCCCAGCGCCACTTCCGGCTGCTGGCCCACTGCGCGCCCCATGCCGATCTTTCCAATCACTGGTCGCCCCCCTCCTTGACGGGGTTGTTCTCCGATTATCTGCCCCTGGCCAGCCTCTGCTGCAACGCCGCCACCTTGCGTCAGGCCCTGCAATTTTTCCTGCGCTATCGCCCCCTGATCGGCGAGTGCGACCGGATCACGCTGCAGGAGCAAGATGGCGTGGCGCGGCTTAGCTACTATTCGGACTCCGATCACCCGGATGTGATCGCCATGAGCAGCCTGGTCAACCTCTGCTATCTCTATGCCCTGGTGCAATTCTATCAACCGGGCCAGGGTCAGCTGGTGCTGCCCACCCCGGTACGCCCAAAACTGTGGCGGGAGCTGGCGGCCTGGCTGGCAGGGCAGGTGCGCCTGGGGGATGGCTATCAGCTGACGTTCCCCGCCGCCCTGCTCGATCAGCCCTATGGCGGCCACAATGCCGCCTTGCAGCCGCTGTTGTTGGGGGAGCTGACCCAGCAGATGGCGCAGTTGCAACCGCCCTCCCATTATCGCGAGCAGGTATTGACCCTGATCCGGCGCCAGCTCTGGTTGGGAGATGCAGATCCCCGCACCCTGCTGGCCGGGATCTGCACGACCCTGAACGTGACTCGCTGGACCCTGAACCGCCATCTGCGCGAGGAGCAGTGCCACTTCTCGGCCCTGCTGGAGCAGGTACGGCGAGAGGAAGCCTGCCGCTTGCTGCTCGACTCCTCTTTGCAGTTGCAAGAGGTGGGGGGACGGCTCGGCTTTGCCAGCCAGAGCAGCTTCACCCGCTTCTTCAAGGAGGCCTTTGCGCAATCCCCCAGCCAGTATCGTGCCCGCCGCTACCGGGAGTGAGCGTGCTGGCTGATAATGCTGGCTGAGAGTGCTGGCTGAGAGTGCTCCCATGCCCCCTCACCGGGCCCTGTCTTGCCCATCGTCAGTGGCCGGCAAGCCTGAACAGGGACCCGCTGATGAGCGCGAGGCCGCGATCTGGCTCACAGGGGGTGAACCATCTGAATTTATTAAATTTAGTTACAGCATGACATTGGCTATAGTAGCGCCACTGGCATCATAAGAACCGATCAACGGATTGAACATACGCTTAGCTCCCCTCTCCCCGTCCTGGCGGACTCGGTTCGCCCTGGCACTGGCCTGTCTCTGCTATTGCCTCACGGGCTGGCTGGGGCAGACGCTATTTAGCCTGCAACCCGCCAACATCACCCTGATCTGGCTCCCCTCCGGGATTGCCTTGATCATGCTGCTGAACTGGGGGATGAGGGCGCTGCCCTGGATATGTTTGGGCAGCTTCATGTTGAACGTAAAAGGCATGATGATGGAGGGCGCCCTGCTCCCCTCCCTGTCCCATACCGCTATCGCCGCCCTGATCGATGCCCTGGCCCCGGCACTTGCCCTGCGCCTGCTACAAGGTTTCCTGCCCCTTGGGGTGCATAATGCCAACGATCTCATCAAGTTTGTGGTGCTGGCTGGCGTGGTTCCCATCTCGCTCTCCAGCCTGCTGCTCGCATGGAATCTGGTGCTGGGTCACTACATTCCCGGATCCGCGCTGCCCGGCATGGTCAAGATGCTCTTCCTTGCCGATATCCTCGGCATCCTGTTGATGTACCAGATCTATGTCGGCTGGCAGGAACCGCATGCCCTGCGCATTGCCCAACTGCGCCACATCATACTGCCCGGGGTAGGCCTGTCGCTGTTCGCCCTGCTGGGACTGGGTCTGCAGGCCGGCTGGTTGTTCTATCTGCTCCCGCCTCTGCTGATCGTGCTTGCCTTCGAAGTCAGCCGGTTTTATCTGGGGATATTTAGCAGCCTCGCCATGCTGTTCATGATCCTGGCCACGGCGCACGGACTCGGCCCTTTCATCCATCTGACCCAGGAGGAGACCAACACCGAGATGATGGCCTTCGTGCTCTCCTCGGCGCTGACCATCTTCGGGGTCTCATTGCAGCGGGCCCAGTTGCGCCGCACCGAGCAAGACAAGCAGACCGCCGAGAAGGAGGCCAGTTACGATCCCTTGTCGGGACTGCTTAACCGCCGCGCCTTCATGCCGCAGCTGGCGCGGCTTGCTGGCCAGGCGCGCCCCTATTGCGTGGCCATGCTGGACATAGATAACTTCAAGTCAATCAATGACACCCATGGTCACAGGGTGGGCGATCGGGTGATCCAGACCCTGGCCCAGATCATCCATAACCATTGCCGCAGCCAGGACATCACGGCGCGGATCGGGGGAGAGGAGTTTGCCCTGGTACTGATCGATATATCGCCAGCGGATGCCTTGCCGGTGCTGGAGCGGATCCGCAGCACCCTCGCCAACATGTCCATCGTCGCCGAGCAGCAGACCCTCTATTGCACCCTCAGCATTGGCTGGGCCGAGAGCGCGCCCACTCTTGATGGGGATACCCTGCTGCACCACGCCGATCTCGCCCTCTATCAGGCCAAGGCGGCAGGCAAAAATTGCATCGTGAAATTCGCCGGCTAATTTTCCTGCCGCGTCAGTTTTCCTCCCTGCCGCGCAACCCCTTGTCACTCAGCGCCATCCGTCCCTGGCGCCGGGGCATTCCCCAGCACGCCTTCGAGCCACTGGATGAAGGCCTGCACCCTGGGCGCCAGTTGGCGGCGATGCCCATAGAGCACATGAATGGGCAGCGGTGGCGCCTGCCACTCGGGCAAGAGGGCGACCAGCTCTCCCCTGGCCAGCAGCTCAGCGACGCCCTGCTCCGGCAACTGTATGATGCCAAGCCCGGCCAGGGCCGCGGCCAGGTAGCTCTCGCTGTCATTGACGGTCAGGGCGCCCGCCATGGGATGGCGTTCGACCCGGCCATCCGACCCCAGCACCTCGAATCCCGTCTGCTCACCGCCAAGATCGCTGCCGTAGTGGATCAACTGGTGTTGAGCCAGATCCGCCAGTGTCCCCGGTAGCCCGTGCCGAGCGAGATAGGCGGGACTGGCGCAGTTGATCTGCCGATATTGACCCAGCCTGCGCGCCACCAGGCTGGAGGATCCCAACGTCCCGACCCGTACCACGCAATCGAACCCTTCCCGCACCAGATCGACCCGCCTGTCCGTGGTGCTCAGCATCAGGGTCAAGTCCGGGTGCTGAGCCAGAAACGCCGATAAGCGAGGGATCACCTGTAGCCGAGCCAAGCGACTCGGCATGTCGACCCGCAATCGCCCGCTCAGACGCTGCGCGGGCTGAAACAGGCTCCGCAACTCGTCCACATCCGCCAACAGATCCAGGCAACGCTCGTAACAGAGCCGCCCATCCGCGGTGAGTTGCACCCTGCGCGTGGTGCGTTGCAGCAATCGGGTGCCCAGTTGCTCCTCGAGACGACGAATGGTGAGCGAGAGGGTCGCCTTGGGCACCGCCAGCTGTTCGGCGGCGCGGGTAAAGCTTTCCAGCTCGGCTACCCTCACAAACATACCCATGGCATCCAGTTGATCCATATCGGCTATTGTTTATGTAAATGGAACATTGCATTCAGTATGACCATCTTTATCCAGTTTCAAAGATTAAATACAGTCGTGACACCGCATCTCCCTACCGCCAACCAACTCAGGAGTTCATCATGTACCAACCCATTGCCCTCATCACGGGCGCTAGCCGAGGCCTTGGCCGCAACACGGCCCTGACCCTGGCAGCCCGGGGGATCTCTCTCATCATCACCTATCGCAGCCAGGCCGAAGAGGCCGATCTGGTGGTTGAAGCCGCTCGCACCCTGGGAGTCCAGGCCCATGCGCTGGCGCTGGATGTGGCCGACAGCGCCAGCTTCCCGGCCTTTGCCGAGCAGGTGCAGCTGCTGCTGCAAAGCCAGTGGCAACGGACCCAGTTCGATTTCCTGGTCAACAATGCGGGCATAGGTATCAACGCGCCCTTCGAGCAGACCACTGAGCAGCAATTCGATACCCTGATGAACATCCACCTCAAGGGCACGTTTTTCCTGACTCAGCAACTATTGCCCCTGCTACGCGATGGAGGGCGCATCGTCAACCTCTCCACCGGTCTGACTCGGTTCGCCCTGCCGGGTTATGCCGCCTATGCGGCCATGAAAGGAGGCATTGAGGTATTGAGCCACTATCTGGCCAAGGAGCTAGGGCCGAGGGGCATCGCCGTCAACGTGGTGGCCCCCGGCGCCATAGAGACTGACTTTGGTGGGGGTGTCGTGCGCGATAATCGGGATGTGAACGATTTTATTGCCAGCCAGACGGCGCTCGGCCGGGTGGGTCGTCCTGACGATATCGGTGGTGTCATCGCCGCCCTGCTCGCGGACGATTGCCGCTGGATCAATGCCCAGCGCATCGAAGCCTCCGGGGGCATGTTTATCTGAGTCGATCGCCACGACGCGCTAAATAACATCACGGCACAGGGGACTCATCAAATGGCCTGTTTGCCACGGGGACGCCACTCCCCCGCTGACGCCGGGGGATAACACAGACCCTGCCGGCCACAACATCCACTGGCCGCGAGAATGGATTGCCAGCACAGCCGGTACACCCCATGCAACGCAGAGGCGCCCAAGCCAATGACTTGGGCGCCTCTGTAATAGCGATGGTTATTTCGTGGCGGGTGCAGGCTCAGCTGTAATGATTTTCGGGGTCGTTAGCGTATTTGCGGCCCCACTGGCCTTGCCCGCATCTTGCTCCAACGCGGCGGCAGCCTGGTTTTTTTGTTCGATCTGCTCCATCACCAACTTGTAGGCGATATAGTACTTATAAATGTTGCCCACATAGGTCACCGTCTCAGGGCCTATCTTATCTGCCGCCACATATTCGACATTCTGGAACCAGATATTGGGATCCAAGCCCCGCTTCTTGGCTTCTGCTCGCAAGCGCGCCACCCGGGCCGGCCCCGCATTATAAGAGGCGAAGGAGAAGAGCGCCTTGTCCAGATCGGTCATGGGCTCGTCTGCATAATAGTGATCTATCATCCAGCGCATATATTTGACCCCACCGTGAACGTTGGGCTCAGTCTGGCGAATATCCCCCACCTTCATCTGCTTGCCAGTGGCGGGCATCAGCTGCATCACACCGATGGCGCCCACATGACTACGCGCCTTCTGGTTGAGGCCCGACTCTTGATAGCCCTGGGCCGCAATGAGCAACCAGTCCACCTCATAGCGTGCTCCGTATTGGCGAAACAGGTCGACCAATTGCAGAAACTTCTTACGGTCAGCCTCGGCGGCCGCGCTCTTTACATACTTATTCTGCTTGAGATAGAGGGCCAGCCGCTGAGATCCAGTCTGCTTGCCCCGCAGCGCCGCGATCTGCTTATTGAGCATCGCCAACAACTGGGTGCTCTCCTTGCGTACCGCCCAGGCGATGACACCCCCTTCACGAAATACCGGCTGCTCATGAACGTTGATATCGGGAAAAATCTGCTTCCAGAAGCGCGCCTTGTGCTCATCCACGATGATGAACGGCAGCAGACCGGCATTGACCATTTCGATCAAGTCTTCATCTTCCAGGGTCTCAGGTACGGCACGAATGTCAATCAACGGCTGCCCGGCGGCCTTGCGCGCCTGGTTATCACTGAGCAGGCTCTCGAAATAACTCGATGAGGGGCGCACATAGATGGCCTGTCCACCGAGATCCCCCGCCCCTTCCACCTTGGGGGAAGCCGGGCCCGAGACCAGCAGTTCACGCACATCCTCAAGCAAGGGGTCGGTGAAATTAACCCCCTGCTTGCGCTGATCCGTGATGGTGAGATTGGCGGCGGCGATATCGCCCTTGCCGGCGATCAGATCGCTGAATAACTTGTCCCGCGCGACCGGAATAAAGACGATATGTAATTTGAGGTGACGCTTGATGGCTTTCTCTTTTCGCAACTGGCCGTTGTAGCGCTGCTCAAGCTGCATAAAGCCATCATAGGTGACACCCCGTTGCACGCCCTTGTTGATGAAATAGCCAGTCTTGTTGTAAGTGGTCAGCACCCGGATGCGGCCCCGTTCCAGCATGGCATCGAGATCCCCCAAGGCGGGCTTTGATAGCTCAGCACTGTTAAAGTCCAGCTGAGCACGCTCCTCTTCCTCCTCCTTGGGGTCAGCCCCCCAAACCTGCGACCAAGGCCCCATAAAGAGCCCCCACATCATCACTATCCATAACCCTTTCATAGTGGCTACCTCACCCATTTTATTGAGTGTAGTGCCGCCCGGATCGCCACTTAGCTTATTGCGTTTGATCTTATGGAGGGGTAGTAACCAGATGGTATTGAATCAGACGGCTTTGCTGGGATGTCGCCGCTGGCGATGTGGCAGAACCCGCTCGATAGTGATATCGATTCCTGCTGTGGGGAGATAGGCCAATCCCAGCGCCCGCACTGTAACCTCTATCACCTTTGCCCGCCTGATAACGAGCCAGATCCTTTTCGCTGCGTACTGACGCCATCTACCAGTTTCGTTGAACGATTGGTTTTCCTATCAAACTGTTATGTAGCGCTTGGATTAGGCATGCTGGGCGATGATCCTGACTCTTTGAACCATCCAATCAAGAAGCCGATAAACGTGAATAAATAGATTGCAGCTAGGATTATATTCACCCATATCTTGTAGTAAATACTCTCGACTTCCTCTTTCTGCGTTGGGGTAAACGCCCTATTCAAAGTGATAAATACATTTCCATTAGATTTTATTTCTTTCTTAACAACCAAGCCATGAATAGAATTTCTAACCGGTAATTCATTCCCATAAACATACCCTGAAATACTCTTTTTTACTAGTTCAGAGCTAATCATTGCATTGGCTGTCATTTTTATTTTTTGCGCTCGTTCAGACAAATATGTGATGATATATATAGGTGATGTATCAAAGTCATATATTCTTTCACCTGTCATAGTCATTGTAATAGGGCAATTAACCTGATTCCTGGATTTTATATTTATAAGGTACTCATAAGCTTCAGGGTACATCTCGAAGAGAGATTTTTTCTCATCCAATTCTACACTGTAGTCCATGCCTATAAGGTGCTGTACGGCATCCTTGAAATCGTCTTTTTTCAGTTCCGACTTATCACGAAGGCACAACGTATCATCAAAATCATGATTGACTACCAAAACACTGTTTATATGAATAAACTCTTTTGGCAACACCTCGTATAATGCGGAGAAATGGTCGCTATCAATCACTTTCTCCCTTACATATTCTATATAGCCATTATGAATCAGATACGCTGGCGAGTGGTATAAGTTATGAATAAAAATAAAATGTGCAACAAATAGCACCAGCGCCAAGGCGCAGTTCCACTGGCGAGAGCCAAAGAGTAGGAATTGAGCTCCATCTACATACTCCTTGTTATTTAGTCGTTCCGGAGATAGAAACACCTCATGGTGGGAACGCACGCAATGCAATGTGTAGCGCTCCCCCGGCTGCAACTTCTTTGCGGGGTCGCTGACCATACACTCATTGATGATTTTCCTTTCACCAAATGCGCTATTGGCAGACATGAGTGAGCATTTCCCCTCGATCAGAAATAGACGATGCTGCTTTTGGATCAACCATAAATAAGCACCGAGCATACCGAGGATTAAGGTGGTTAATATTGACAGCATGGGGATGCTGCTCGACAAAGAAGCGATGAAAGTAAAAAGTGAAAATAACGGCATGATGAAGTGCAATCCCTCAAGATAGACGACATCAAATTCTCTAGGCACCCACTGCCTGGGCAGGTTTTCTAACCTCTTGGCTTCAGGAATAAAGAGTGCATCATCGGCACTGATGGCGTAGAGCGCATCTTTATAGATAATTCCTCGGATATCAACGGTATGGGATTCATCCTTGCTGGAAGGGGGCGCTGGCCAATAAATAGACTCCACCCTCAGGTCACCAACACAGGTATCTTGCCACCGCTGACGCCATCCAGGCGCCAGCTGGCGAATGTTATAGATCCCTTCATGCTGATAGATGGTACCGTCGATAAATCGTCGCCTATATATCTTTCTCAGCAAAACCAGATCGGTATCAGATAGCACATCGGCTGTCATGCCTTGTTCTTTCAATCTAGAAATGGCCTCATCCCTTTCCTTCTGGCGCAGGGTATTGTCTGACCACCAGCAAAGCAACATCATGATCTTGATGATAATCATTAATAGGGGTAGGAAAATGTACAAAAATAATGCTCCTAACTTAGAGGGTTGATCAGATAATTCTTCCCTGATGGCAAAGTGTCAAGGGAGGCAGTGAACTCCTCATACTCCTGCTACTCGATTGCAGCAGCCAGCGCTCCAGGGGAATGCGGCCATAACGGCCCAGCAATATAGTGGCGACCAGATAGGCTATACCACCGAGTGCGAACGTCATGTAGAGAGCCGACCTAAAATTCACGCCAACTATTAACCTCTCTCACTTCATGATTAGGTAAATATGGGTATATATAATTCAGCACTTTATCTGCCTCACCTTGCTGGCAATATAAATAGATAAAGTTTCCCGCATCAAAAGGTTCACTGCAGACTATCAAGGCATCTTTTCTCTTGAAAATCTTCAAATAACCATTTGGTGTAAACAAACATCCTCGGTGTTTTTTTACCGGTCGCATATCCTTGATTTTCCATGCCAGCAGAGCGCTGGCACCGGCACCAATAAAGGCAGCAGGGCCCAACATGCCCGCGGCCAACACACAGACACCACAGCCAAACCAGCCCAATCCACGGGCGATGGTAAAAGCTATATCGGGAATACTATCCTGCTGGGTATAATATATACCTTTAGATGTGAGATGATAGTTATATATGTTATCTGGTAATAATAAGAACCTTACATACCCTCCCCCGAACACAGCAAATAAAGAAAAAAACCACAAGGATGTATTAGCACCATATTCTCCAGTTGTTCCTGTAACATAGGCCAAAACAATGAAAATAAAAAATACTATGCCACTGACAAGCCAGCGATGAGGATCTTTATGGGATATATCCCACTGATGGAGCACAGGCTCCTTTTCCAATTCGCGATAGCTGTCGCTGATATAACTGCGCAAGGCCTCCCCTTGCAGGAGAGACAAGTTATCGGTGTGCTGTTCATTCATGGTGCTATTCCAATCATTATGCCTTCGATGGGCAGGCTGGCATCACGCTCTGCGGTGAGCACGACCCTCGCCCGCAGATCGCCACGCACCACGAAGCGTTGCGCTGTGCCGCTCAGGCTTTCATCTGCCGGGTAGGTGATCAGTGCGATGAGCTGGTCATACGGGTTCAGGGTATGAGGCACGCGGTACTCTCCACCCTGCCCCTTGCTGCTTGCCAATGCAATGGCCTCGGCCGGGGGCTGATCGGGATCAGGTCCGGTTGCCCTGATGTTTTAGCAAGGTCTTGAGCGCGTCACTCTGCGTGCGCCTGAAGCTGCTCGCCACCCAGATGAACGCCCCCGCGATGGCGAGCATCATCACCACGTTGAATGGCGTCTCCTGGACCATCAGCATAAACCCTATATTGAGCAACCCGACCAGGCAGATAAACATGCTCCACACCCGCATCATCTTGACCGCCTTGACAGCAGCCCCCTCATCGGAGGCCACAACGGCGTCGGCCACCAGTTGCTGGCCCCGTGCCACGGCGTCGGATAAGACGGCCTCCAGCTCGTCGGCATCTTGCTTCTCAATGGCCATCAATTGGCGTTTGTCCTGAATGATGTAAAACGTCTTCATAATGTCCTCGTGAAAACCTTGGGATACTGAGGCCGCCGCTTGGAAAAATGGCGGGCGGCGGTGCCAAATTAGGTGGGCAGACCAGCGTTTTTACGGTTTAGCACGCCAACGGAATGCGACCATAACGGCCCAGCAGGGTGGCGGCCAGACAAGCAATACCGCCGGCCGCCAACACCATTGAGATAGCCAGCCTAAAATTCACGCCAACTATTAACCTCTCTCACTTCATGATTAGGTAAATATGGGTATATATAATTCAGCACTTTATCTGCCTCGCCTTGCTGGCAATATAGATAGATGAAGCAGCTAGCCATAGGCCAGTGTGATGGCGATGCATACTATTCAACTACCAAACTCCCGCCAAGTATTTACTTCCTCAATCTCATAAGCATCCAAATATGGACATATCAATTTCAGAACTTTGTCACACTCGCCGGGAAGGCAATATATATTGATAAACCCGTGTACATCTTTCGAAAAAAAGGTTGATACACTCTTTGGCTTTGAAAACCTTCATCACACCATGACGAGATGAAAACAACGCTATATCTTTTATTTGTTTGGGTTTCATATCTTTGATTTTCCATGCCAGCAGAGCGCTGGCACCGGCACCAATAAAGGCGGCAGGGCCCAGCATTCCCGCAGCCAACACGCACACTCCGCAACCAAACCAGCCCAATCCACGGGCGATGGTAAAGGCTATGTCGGGAATACTATCCTGCTGGGTATAACATATACCTTTAGATGTGAGATGATAGTTATATATGTTATCTGGTAATAATAAGAACCTTACGTACCCTCCCCCGAACACAGCAAATAAAGAAAAGAACCACAAGGATGTATTAGCACCATATTCTCCAGTTGTTCCTGTAACATAGGCCAAAACAATGAAAATAAAAAATACTATGCCACTGACAAGCCAGCGATGGGGATTTTTATGGGATATGTCCCATTGATGGAGCACAGGCTCCTTTTCCAATTCGCGATAGCTGTCGCTGATATAGCTGCGCAAGGCCTCCCCTTGCAGGAGAGACAAGTTATCGGTGTGCTGTTCATTCATGGTGCTATTCCAATCATTATGCCTTCGATGGGCAGGCTGGCATCACGCTCTGCGGTGAGCACGACCCCCGCCCGCAGATCGCCACGCACCACGAAACGCTGCGCTGTGCCGCTCAGGCTCTCATCTGCCGGGTAGGTGATCAGTGCGATGAGCTGATCGTACCGGTTCAGGGTGTGAGGGACGCGGTACTCTCCCCTCTGCCCGTTGCTGCTTGCCAATGCAATGGCCTCGGGTTTGTCGCCGCGCGGCATCAACCTCGGGCTACCATCGGGGTAAGACATTTTCACCATGCGTCTGGCACCGAGTTTCAGGCTGATCTTGTCAATGTGGCTCGGCAGCCGGATCACCAGCTCAGTGTTCGTCATCTCAATCTGGGGAGCCGCGGTGAGCCGCTCGTACTCCTGCAACTCGATTGCTGGCGTCCACTCCAGATTGGGCTCGCTGCCCCAGGTCGATTGCCGCAGCCAGCGCTCCAGGGGAATACGGCCGTAACGGCCCAGCAATATAGTGGCGATCAGATAGGCGATACCACCGAGCGCGACAGTCATGTAGAGAGCCGTCCTAAAATTCACGCCAGCTATTAACTTTTATAACGTCATAAGCAGCGATATAAGGTGATAATAACTGCATCACTTTTTCAGTTTCTCCCTCCTTGCAGTATATAAATGCATAGGTATATGGAGATAAAGGACTGACAATGAACTTAATTGCACTCTTCCTTTCAAATAGTCTGATTGTCATTTTCTTTTCATTTTTAACGAAGAGGCATACATTTTTCTTTTCTACCGGCTGTATATCCTTTATTTTCCATGCCAACAGGGCACTGGCACCGGCGCCAATAAAGGCGGCAGGGCCCAACACGCCCGCAGCCAGCACACAGACACCACAGCCAAACCAGCCCAACCCACGGGCGATGGTAAAGGCGATATCGGGAATATTATCCTGCTGGGTATAGAAGAACCCTTTGGCAGTAATGTGGTAGTGATAGAGTTGGTTTGGAGCAAATAGGTAGCGGGCGCTAATTGCGATAAACATAACGACCAACATGTAAATAAGATGCGTGGTGGAAAATAAAAGATCTGACTGCCCTGCGGCGTAAGTTGCTAATGCTCCCAAAACAAAAAACTGGGCAACCCCCATGAAGGTTGCATGATGTTGCTTATGGTTAATGTTCCACTGATAGAGCACGGGCTCATTTTCCAATTTGCGATAGCTGTCGCTGATATAGCTGCGCAAGGCCTCCCCTTGCAGGGGAGACAGGTTGTCGGTTTGCTGTTCACTCATGGTGCTATTCCAATCATTATGCCTTCGATGGGCAGGCTGGCATCACGCTCTGCGGTGAGCACGACCCCCGCCCGCAGATCGCCACGCACCACGAAGCGCTGCGCTGTGCCGCTCAGGCTCTCGTCTGCCGGGTAGGTGATCAGTGCGATGAGCTGATCGTGCGGGTTCAGGGTATGAGGGACGCGATATTCTCCCCCTTGCCCGTTGCTGCTTGCCAATGCAATGGCCTCTGGCTTGTCGCCACGCGGCATCAACCTCGGGCTGCCATCGGGGTAGGACATCTTCACCATGCGCCGGGCGCCGAGTTTCAGGCTGATCTTGTCAATGTGATTCGGCAGCCGGATCACCAGCTCAGTGTTCGTCATCTCTATCTGGGGAGCCGCGGTGAGCCGCTCATACTCCTGCAATTCGATTGCTGGCGTCCAAGTCAAATTGGGCTCGCTGCCCCAGGTCGATTGCAGCAACCAGCGCTCCAGGGGAATGCGGCCATAACGACCCAGCAACAGGGTGGCGAGCAGATAGGCGATACCACCGATGGCTAGGGCAACCACCATCCAGGGGGCGAAAATAGCTGTGATACTAGCGCCTGTTAGCAAGCCAACGCCGGAACCAAAAGCAGCGGCCCACTGGCCAGCCAGCCCTAAAGCCTTTAAACCGTAAGCAAACTGTTCTATTTCCGAATTGGTGCCATCTTTCATCTTTTCGAGCGTTTCTAACCCTTCCAATGTTGCCGCCACCAATCCCAGCCCCGCCATGGCCCCCATGGAGAGGGCAAATCGGCTGGCCAGTACGGGAGCATCGGCCATGGCATCCTTAAGCACCATATTGAGCAAGCCCCCCTGTGAGGTCAACTGCCCATAGGCCTTGCCCTGATAGACCCCGGCGATGGCGCTGCCAGTCCAGGCGGCGGTATAGGCCAGGGCACGGGCCTGATCCGACTGGGCCTTGGCATCCCCGCGCGCCTTGCGCTGGTTCTCCTCAAAGCCATTGAGGGCGCAGGCCAGATTGGCCATATTGACCAGGGCCGCCACACCACCAAAGTTGCCCCAGTCGCCCCACACCTGGCTCGCCGCGCGGGCCCCCTGGGCACCGCCTTTGGCCAATGCGCCCTGATAGCGGGCCACTCTGGCTTCGAATGCTTCCTGATTGCCGCCACCCAGCAGCAATATCCGTGGGGTGCGCGCCGCCTTGATCTGCTCACTCATCTCCTGCAGACGCTGGATCTGCAAGGGCGTCACGGCTTGCCCTGTGTTACCGAGCAAGCGGCTTTGGGAGCCTGCCGCATCTCCCACCTTGAGTGCCCAGAGCTGCAACTCGCTGGCAAAGTTCGGGTTGAAGCGGGCTGACTGACCGGTGTGAACCGCCTCCAGTGCTGCCGCTGCGACCCAGGCCGAGCCCTGCTGCCCCTTGAGCAGTGCCGGGTGCAGCGCCATGGTCAGCCTCTCCCAGGCCTGCATGCCAGGCCCGGTCACCGCCTTGTTAAGAGCCGCCATGGTCGCCTGGGCACTCTTGCCAAGACCGGCAAACAGCGCACTGTCGAGCAGGCGGCCATCCGCCGCCAGTGCGCTCCAACCTGCACTGGCATTGGCCAGCGCCGTGCCGTTGCCGATGTTGAGCCAAGGGGTATCCTTGATGACGTCTTCCTTCGTTTGGGCGGAAAAACCGTAATAGACCAAGGCTGGCAGGGCGCCCTTACCCAGCAGCTTGTGCAGTTCTGCGGCCTGCTTCTCCCCCGGCGCAGTCATCGCCAAGATGTTCAACCACTCCCCGTTGGCGCTCAGCAAGAAGGTCTGCCCCTCGGGGCTCTCGGGATCTATCCCCAGCGGCAGGGGCTCCTTCCCCACAGCGTCCAGCCCCAGCAAGGCATCGGCAAAACTCAGTTGCCACTGCTCCCGCAACTCATCCAGCAGCGGCTGCTGCGCGGCTATCAGGGCTTCCAGCCCAGTCCAGTTGACCTCATCGGTCAGCCGGGCCCCCGACCATTGGGCCAGCGCCCGGCTCGGCGTGTAGCCCGCTTGCTCCAACTCATCGCCCATGGCTTGCAGGCGCTGCTCCTCGGCAAGGGAGTAGTTGTTACCCGAGCCATTCATCACCTTCTCATTGAAGGCGTGGCGCGCCGCCAGATAGCCCTGCACCTTCCGCTTGAAGCGAAAGCTCGCCAGACGATTGCCCCGCGCGGCGGCGGGCAACTCGGCTTCGCTCAAGGGGGGCAGGGCCAGCATCTCGGTGATCCCCGCCATGCTCCAGCGATGGCGATCGCTATCGGTTTTGAACGGCGCCTCCTGCCTGGCCCAGGTATCACTCAGGCGCAGCGTCAGATCGTGCATGTCAGAGATGGGATCATCCAGCACCACCATCAGGGCGCTCTGGGGATCAGATATCCCCGCCTGATAAGCACTCGCAGCCTGGGCGGCCTTGTCACACCAGAGCAGACCTGGCTTAGCTTCAGCCGGGGCGTTGAGGGGCGCACAACTCAAGGGGAAGCCTTGATTGGCCTGCGCCATATCTGCCACATGGCTCTCAAGCAGGCTCAAGAGCCCGGCGTGCATGCCTCCCAACTTGCTAGCCAGAGGCAACAAAGAGAAACTGCGCATCCCTTTACTACGCAAAGAGCGCTGTTCGCCATAGGCCACCTTGAGTCGGTCAGTCCAAGGCTGATGGGCAAACATCATCGATAATTTGTGCGTCGCCGGGTAGAGCAGGTGTCCCTTGCTCCCCTTGCTGGCGCTGATAAATTGCGCCCCCTTGATCTCGTACTCATCAAGCACCTTGGCCGTCTCGTCATAGACATAGAGCCAGCCATCACGCAATTGGCGCAGGGTGTAGGCACTGCCCTTGAGCGTCAGAGGGCCCTTGAACTCCTTTGCTGGCAGCGGATGGGGTTGCTTGGCACCTGTCTCAAACACCTCATCCAGGGCATAGCGCACCGGTACTATGGCTATCTCTTTGTTCTTGAACGGACAAGCCCCGTTTGGGTTCTTACCATCGCTCGGACTTGCGCACTGGGCAGCCTGATTGGGGGTGCTCATGCCACTCTCTCCTTCTTGTTCTGCACGCGGGTCTGGGCCAGTTCGGCGGCCCGTTCAATTCGCTGGGAGGGGGTCTGACTGGAAGTGGACAAGATCAACTGCCGGATATCGGCATGCTCATCCTCGCCAGGCTGGGCTGACGCAACATCGGGGGCCTGCATAGCCCCCAGGCCCAGATAACCCAGCACGTTGAACATCAGCAGCAGATCCCGCTCACTCTGAAACCCCTTGTCATAACCCCACTGGGCCCACTGGGCGACCCACTGGGAAGCATCAAGCTGCTCGGCCAAACGCGCGGGAAACCATGTGGCCATGTGGCGCGAGATGGCGTCCAGGGTGTGCTGCCAGCTCACTTCCCCCAAGCGCGTCCACTGTTCATCGGTCAGTCGCAGGCGATCCCCTTGTCTGGGCGACAGCGGCGATGGCACCTGTTTGTGTTGCCACCCGGCTCTGATCGGGATCCAGACCTGACTCACCCCCTGCCATAGCCAGCCGTCGTCGCCATCAAACAGCCGCCACGCCGTCTCCGGCATGGCCAGCTTGAGCAGTACCCGGCTGCCGTAGGGGCTCTCGGCCTCGATGAGCGTGCGCAGACTCTCGGCCAACGGCAGCAATGAAAGGGGGGAAGATAACAGGTAACCCCATGATGGTTCACGCTTTTCCATAAACCACTCTAACAGGGCCGCACTGGCACTGACCAGACAGGGACTCGCCTCCCTCAGGCTGTCCCAGGGATGATAGAGGTAGAGCGGCTGGTAGTCAGGTGAACCCTCTACCTCGAACAGGCTTTGCTCAAGGGCGGCTATCTGGCCGCCATCGAGCAGCAAATAGAGCCGTTCTGAGTCAGATAACTGTATATCCGGCCGAGTCTGGGTAAGGCAGGATTGCATCAGGCACCTCCCTCCTTGGCCGCCAATTGCTCACAGATCTCGCAGACGGGCTCGGCCGATTTGAGCGTCGCAATCTGACGAACGGGATCCATGGGTGCAGGGGGCGCCACCACTTCCACCTCACCAGGCAGGGTCGGCATCTTGCCCGCCCAACCGGAGCCATTGCCTGGGCTGCCACCGGAGTTCAGCTTGATGCTGCCGCCGCTGAGGGTCACGCCGCTCGGATCGATTTTGACGAAGCTGCCACCCACTTTGAGCGTCAGCTCGGCGCCCGCCTCCAGCACTATCTTCATGCCCGCCTTGTGGTGGACCTCGGAGCCCGCCTCGACCAGCAGGGATTGCCCCAGCTTCTGGTGCAGGGAGCCATCCACGCTGAGCGACAGATCGCCCTTGATGTGGTCGCGCTTCTCGCCATTCACAGTGAGATGGTCATTGACCTTGATGCGGGTCACCCGCTCATGGTCGATGTCGCTGTGCTGATCGTGTTTGATGTGCCAGGCCGCATCGTTCTCAATCAGCACATTGAGGTCTTTCTGACCGTGAATGTAGATCTCCTCCTGCCCGGCCTGATCTTCGAAGCGCAGCTCGTTGAAGCCTTCGCCCTGATGGGTCTCGGTGCGCAGCACGGTGCGGGTCTTGTGGGCAGGCAGCTCGTAGGGGGGCCGGTTGGTGGCGTGGAAGGTGCGGCCGGTGACGATGGGCTGATCCGGGTCCCCTTCCAAAAAGCTGACGATGACTTCGTGGCCGATGCGCGGGATGGCCATCATGCCGTACTGGCCACCGGCCCAGCCCTGGCTGACCCGCACCCAGCAGGAGCTCTGATCGTTGCTCGCGCCGTATCTGTCCCAGGGGAACTGCAATTTCACCCGGCCATGCTGGTCGCAGTAAATCTCCTCGCCTTCCGGGCCCACCACGAAGGCGATTTGCGGGCCATCGACCATGGGCTTGGGGGGGATCTGGGGGCGCCAGCTCTGCTTGGCGCGCACCACGGCAAACTGGTTGTAATAGACGGTGGGCTCGCTGCCGCCCTCCTCTTCCAGGGCCTGGGGCTGTTTGCCGGTGTGCTGGATGCTGACCAGTTGCCAGTCGTCGTTGAGGGCCGCGTTGGGGTGCTCGCTCAAGGTAAAACGCTGGCCCGGCTGCAGGGCGGCGCAGTTGGATTGGCCCGTGCTGATGGCGGCGTCATTGCGCAGGGCATCGAGCCGGTACTGGCTGAACGCCTTGCCGCTGGGGTCGGCCTTGAAGCGGCCCGGGTAATCGAAGTGCTGATAGGCATCCCGTTGATGGTCGAGGGCGCTGCCCACCGCCTGATGGGAGAGGCCATAGGCCGGGGTCTGGAAATGGTAGTCCTTGAGCTCCACATCGCTGGTGCGCACCGATTCGCGGTAGTGGAACTGGCGCACATAGGGGCCCTGCTCCAGGGAGCGGTTGCCGAGATTGAAGAACAGCTCGGGGCCCGCCACAAGGGCGGCGGCATCATCGGCGAAGACGATGCGGTGCTTGCCCTGCTCGAACTCGTGGAAGTAGAAGATGCCCTCCTCGGCGGCGAGGCGGTCGACGAAGTCGAGGTCGGATTCCCGGTACTGGACGCAATATTCCCGCTGGCCATGGTCGTTTTTCAGGGCGAAGGCGTAGTCGGTGATGCCCGCCTCCTGCAGCAAGATGCTGATGATTTCATCGGGTTTTTGCGCCTGGAAGATGCGGGCGTTGCGGCGAAGACCCAGGCGCCACAGGGCCGGTTTGACCGCCAGCTGGTAGCGGGTGCGGCGAAAGCCGCTGTCCCCCTGGGCCGCGTCGCTGACCACACCGCTGACCCGGCGCTGCAATTCGCCGTTGTACCAGACCAGCAGCTCGCAGGGCTGGTCGAGCAGGTCGGCGAAGGGGAGATCGGCCTGATGGCTGGCGAGATCGAGCCGCAGGCTGAAGGGGCGACTCAGCTGCTCATCGAGGTTGAACTCGACCAGGGCGAAGGTGGATTCGGGCAAGGCCCCTACCTTGATGGTGAACTGAAGTCCTGTGCTGTCTGCCATGGGGGGCTCCTTATCCTGCCAAGCCGCTGCCGGTGCCGATGACGACGCCACCACAGCCTATCTCTGTGCCGGTCACGGCAATGGGCTTGCCGTTGACCAGTACAGAACCGACCCCGCCCGCGATGCTGCGCGGATGGGGGGGATTATTGGGTTTGTCATGGGACGCCAGGGGATCCCCCTGACGCGCGACCGGTTTGCCGTCGAGCAGCACATTGGGACTGGCCGCGATGATGGGCGATGGTACGAAGCCATCATGATCGGTACCGAGATCTCCGAGCAGGGCAATGGTAGGGCACATATGATTCTCCTTGCATGGCGGCACCAGACAGCGTCCGGCACCGCCTGATATTCAACCGGGTGGCTGGACGCCATCGTTCTGGCGCTCGGCCAACTGCTGTAGCTGATAGAGGCGTACCGTCAGCGACTTGAGCTCATCCTCCATGCTCTTGAGCTGAGCCGGAGGCACCTGCCCTCCCCGCGTCTCCATCTCGCTCAACCTCGCGTCCAATGGCACCTCCACCAGCAGATCTTTCTGGATCTCGTAGAGGCGGGACTTGAGGTAGGAGATGGTGACCGATTTGCGCTGACGCTCCAGCTCGAGCAGGGTGCCGAGCAGACCATCGATCCCCTCCCTGACCCCCAGATAAGCGGATCCAGTCTGTGCGGCATTGCCACGCTGACGCAGCAGGGCATCCTGCCACTGGCGGGTCATGGCCTGCACCTGGGCCGTCTCCGGGTAGAGGCGCTGCATGGAGTTCGTGAGCTCGTCACCAAAGCCATACCAGTAGAGGGGCGAGACTTGCTCCAGCTGGGCGAGCCGACGCTGGTAATCACCGATCAAGGTGGGCGCCAGATCCTGAAGGGACTGCTCGCCAAGCAGGATGCGCGCTTGGCGAATATCGTCCCGATCCAGCCCCTTGGGCATGGGTTGGGCGGGCAGTTGCAGGCGGGCAATCATGGCACTGCGCTTGGCCTGCTCCACCTGCTGTTGCACGCTGGCCGGCTGCTGACTCAGCTGCCAACCCCACCCTGCCAGCACGGGCAGCGCACAGCAGAGCACCCCGAGACCGAACCACTGCCAGGCCGGACGTCGCTTGTGCTTGGCTTCGATTTTCAGCACTGTCGGTCTGAGGGTGCCGGGTTCTCGTCCCACCAGTATGCTGCCCTGAACCGGGCTGCTCGCGGTGTTTCCAGAGGCGCTCTCGGACCCGGCGGCGACCTGGGCGCCCTGCTCGCCGTGGAAGAACACCATGGGCGGGATCTGCAGATCGTCGCTCAGTCCCGCTTCATCCGCGACAATCACGACTTCTGCCTCATCGAACAGATGGGTATAACCCTCGATGAAGTGCACCAGATTCTCGACCCTGGGAATGCGGCTGAGCCCGCTGTGGTGCAGCTTCTCGCTGATGAGCTGCAAGGCCCGCTCGCAGCGATAGACTAGCCGCTTGTCGTCATGGCTTATCTGGTATTCACGGATGATGGGGCTGACACGAGCGATGAACCAGTCCAGCATCTCGACCCGGGCCCGCTCCTGATGCACCGGCGGCCAGACGCTCTGCCACTGGCTGACGATCAGGTTGGCCATGAACTCGCACCCCTCGGCGAACCCCTTGAGGCCCTGCAGGCGCGAGCGTGCCAACACGAAATAGATGGCCGTCTGCAGATCCACCCCGTGCCGTTCGAAGATCTGGCTCGCCAGCTGATGGATCCGGGCCCAATCCACCTCGGGACGAGAGGCATGACTCAACTTGTTGATTTCGCTGCGCAGCGCCTCGTATTCGGGCAGCATGCGGGGATCCGAGCCTATTTTGAGTGCCTGTTGTGCGTCTTGCATATCAATATTCCACTCGCTGGGAGCACACCGGGGACTCGCCCCGGTGTCTCGCCATTAGCTATCAATAAAGGGATTCAGGCAGACTGAACTGGCTGAACAGGCCCCCGGCAAAGGGATTGTGAGACGCATCCGTATAGACCCTGTAGGTCATGGCGCCCTGATCCACCGGGAAGCGCACGTCGAAGGCGGCCTCCTTGACCTGAGTCAGCTCCCCCTTGTCCATCAGCCGGAACATGGCCCAGGGCCCGACGAAGCCTTCACTGCGCGGCGATCTGTCCCGGGCGGCAGGCACCAGGGTTATCTTGCTCTCGGCCCCGTCCCGCATGGTGTTTGGCCACACCAAGGGCACCTTGCTGCGCCGACCATGGGCATATTCCAGCAACTGGCCGTCCAGGTTCAGCACGCTGCGCCGCTTGTTGGCGGTCAGCTCGATGGGTTCGAGCACGAACTGCACCTCCAGATTGCCCTTGGGGGTGAAGAAGGTCTGACGGATCCGTGCCGCCCGCTCGAGCTGCTTGAGCAACTCGGCCTGCACTGGCGAGCCGTAATCGCCATCCATCAGACCGCTCTCCACCATGGGCTTGAGGTTGCTCTGATAGAAGCTGTCCAGGGTGCCGCCCGGCGCGAAGAAGCGCTCCATCTCGGAGAGCGGAGCATCCTTGGCCGACACCGGATTGAAGGGATAACGCCCCGCCAGCTCGGTGTTGAAGGGGGTCACCACCCGGTCTTGCCACTCCTGATTGAGGGAGGACATGGCCAGGTCCACCACCAGGCGGGAACTCTCCTCGGCCAGCTGGCTCACCCAGCGATCCAGGGGCATCGGCAGGCCAGTGGCGTATTGCTGCAGGGCAAACACCGGATCCGCATACTTGTTGGTCAATCGCATCTGCACCGCTTTCAGCGCCGCTTGGCCCGGGTCCGTGGCGTTGACGATGAGCTCGAGGTAGTGCTGCAAATCGGTCAGCTTCTGGGTCACCTCAGAGATGAGCGGCCCCTGCTCACCGCGCCCGCTCAGCACGGCGTTGGTGGCCAGGAAGGGGCGACCTATCCGGGCCGAGATGGCCTGGGTGGGATCCCCTTCCTTGTCCGACAGCTGGCGGATGCGGGTGTTGTCGTCCAGGGTCGAGATGACCCGCTGGAACGGCTGATCGTTGCCCGTGATGGCCGCCAGCACATCCAGGGCCTGCTGCGGGTTTTGCAGGGGTTGCACATCCAGGTTGGTCAGCAGGTTCTGCCACTGGCCCACATAGTTGGTGACATAGCGATCGTTGACCTGACGGGTGATCTCCCGCCGATCCGCCTCGCTCAACCGGGTGTTCTTGCGCTGACCCAACACCCAGGCATCGGTCGCGGTCAAGTCGATGAGCGCGGTATCCTGCTTGAGGAAGAAGGTGCTGAACCCCGGATAGGTGAGCAGCCGTGGCACCAGGCCCCGCTTCTCGTCCCGCAGCACGAAGACGCTGTCGAAGGTCGGCCCCACCTCGTCGCGGATATTGAGATCCGGCGCCAGGGTTTCGTCGGCCTTGAGCACCAGATTCTGGTAAACCCGCTGATAGAGCGGCAGCTTGCCAAGCTCACGCTGGGCGCCATAGACGCTCTGCTGGAAAGGGGCGAAGGCCGTGATGGCCGCCTGATCCTTCTGCACACGGCTGCCATACCAGTCGGTATGGTCCAGGGCGTAATCCAGGTGACCCATCAACTGATCCTGCGCCACTCCCTGACCCGGGAAGGCTTGCTGCCAGCGGCTGCCCATAAACTGCTCGACCTGAGGCTTGTCACGGCCGGAGGCATCATCGAGCATGCGCATCACCCGCAATATCGCGAATTTTTCCTCGCTACCGGCCGGGGCCTGCTCGAGATCCTCTTCCAGTCCCTGCATCAGGGCCGGCAGGAAGCGCAGCCGCAGCAGTTGCAGATAGGAGCCCTCCACATAGGGGCCTATCTCGTCCCCCTGATAGAGCCCCAAATCCGCCAGCACCGGGGATCGCTCCCGATAGTTGCCAAACGACAGGGTCGCCTCGCGAATAAGATTGAGGCGGGGCAACTGGTTGAAGCCCAGGGCATCCTGACCGCTCAGATCCCGGGTCTGCATGAAGTCCTGAGCCTTGGCCAATACGACCTGCCCCGCCGCCTCGTTGACTCGGTAGTAGTAGTGCCAGCCACCAACCAACCCGGCGCACACCAGGGCGATGGCGCCGATGCCCACCGCCATGCGACGGCGGCGATAGAGGGTATGCAGGCGATTCTCCCCGGCCAGATGGGCCTCGGGGAAGATGATGGCGGCGAACAGATTGCGCACGAAATAGGTGGTCGACTCCCCGCGCAACGAGGAGTAAATGGGGTCTGGCAGCTGATAACGGCGGGCCGATGCCTGAGCGAACGCATCAAACGGCACCCCTTGCTGGTAAACGGAGCTGACATAGACGCCGCGCACCATGATGGGTTTGCCCTCTTCCAGGGGGGCCAGGGTTTCGCCCAGCAGCGCGGTCACATAATCCTTGAGCCCCGCCAGTTGGCGCACGAAGGCGAACAGCGCATTGCGCTGCTTGTCGCCGCGCCCGGCCAGCAACATCTCCGGCAGGTTGTCATTGAGATTGACCAGCCACTGATCCCAGAACAGTTCCAGATCCTGCAACCACTGCTTGCCCTGGCTGGTGCCGGGTTCGAAAGTGACCCCGAGCACCGCCTCGCGGGCCTCTTTATCCAGCGCCTCGTACACCGCATCGAAGCCGTGCAGCAGATCCAGCTTGGTGAAGGCCACATAGAGCGGCAAACGGGTATTGAGGGTGCCCACCAGCTCCTGCAAGCGCGCCCGCATCAGCTGGGCATAGGCCTTGCGCTCGGAGACGCTGGCCTGAGACAGCCAGGCGAGATCCACCGTCAGCACCAGGCCGTTGAGGGGCTGGCGACCCCGATTGTCCCGCAACCAGCCAAGCAGGTGATGCCAGCGCCGTTGCGCCGGCGAGTTCATCTCATCCGCGCCCGGCTGGGCAAACAGCTGGCCATCGGGATCCAGCATCACCGCCTGCTCACCGAGCCAGCAGTCGATCTGCTGGCCCTGGGCGTCATCGCGCAGCTCGTTGTCTAGCCTGGGGTTGAGCTTGTTGGCCGGGTTGGCCCTGTGGATCAGGCTGCTCTTGCCGCTGCCAGGCAGGCCCAGCACCAGATACCAGGGCATGGCATAGAGCGCCTGCTTGCCGAGGTGCTGACGCAAGGCGCCCAGCCAGCGGTCGAGGAAACGCTGCTGACTGTCCACCAAGGCTTGGGTCGGATCCTGCTCCAGCACCACCTCTTTCTCGCGATCCAGGCGATCGGCCTTGAGCCCCTGATAGAGGCGCCAGGCGAGGATCCCCAGCGCCAGCCAGAGCCAGATCATCGTGAATACCACCCGAGCCCAGACGGAGGCCAGCGGCTGGCTCTCCCCCAGGGTCAGACGCGGGCCGAGCCACCAGGCCAGGATCAGCACGACGACCCACACCAGTCCCCCCAACAGGGTCCAGGAGGGTTTCAGCTTGGGCAGCTGTTGCCGTAAAAAACTAAATAGGGTCTTGAACATAGGATTGTGATTCAACTCCGACTCGATGACTCATTTCGACCCAGGGGTCGCGTGCTGTTCCAGGCGATTGACCAGGCTTGGCTCCCACTGGGCCAGACCCAGCCGGACCGTGGTTTGCCACAGATGCTGATAATGTTGCCGTGCCAGGCTCCCCATGCCGGCCTGCGCCAGCAGATCGGCCTGGACCAGTTCGGCATAGAAGCGCGAGCGGGGCTCGCTGAGCCCCTGCATCTGCTCCTCGAGCCGCTGCAGGGCCAGAGCCAATCCGCCCTCGTCCAGATCGAGCTGCGCCAGGGATCCCAGCTCTGCCCCCCCTTCACCGGCCCGCGCCTGCTGCAACCAGCTCGCGCAAACTGCTGGTAGAAAAGGGGTCCCATCGCTAAAGCTCAGGGCCTTGAGCCCGGGCAGACGCGCGAGAAAGGCCTGGGCCTCCTCCCGGATCCCCTGGGCGGCCTCGTTGAAGCCCAGGGCCCTGGCCAGCTCGAAGGAGAGTTGGTGACCCTCCAGCCAGTACGGCGCCAACGTCAGGCTCTGCTCCACCTTCTGCCAGAGCGCCTGGGTCGGCTGGCCCATGGCGGCGCGGTACTCATCCACCATGTCGGCGGAAACCGGCGCTAACTGGGTCTTGCCATTGGCCCCCGCCAGCGGCGGCGTCGCTATCCCGGACCAGATGGCGTGGCGGCGTAGCCGATATCCCACCGCCGCCTCGCTCTGGCGCTCGATCAGCAGTTCGGCCACCTTGAGCTGGGTCTGGCGCCAGGCCCTGTCATTGCTGCTGTCTATCTCCAGAGGCGCAGCAGGAGATGGCGTGGCCGTCAGCCCCATCGCGGTCGCGCTGCTCGCTCCCGATGGGGCCGTCTGGGCACGCTGGCCACCCTCGGCCTGCTGCTGGGCCGCTTGCTGGCTCTGGGCCCGGCGCAGGGCGCTGCCCAGACTGGCCAGGGTCTCTTCCTTGTCGGGGCACAGGGCAAGCCAGCGGGAGGAGAGCCTGTCCCAGCGGCCAAGCAGCTGGCTCAACTCAGCGGCACTGGCCGACTCGCAGCTACGCTCAGCCGCCGCCTCGAAGCGCTTCACTATCTGAGTCATCAAGCGCTGCTTCTGCGCAAGATTGTGCGGCCAGGCCGTCAACCAGTAGGCACCCAGCCAGGCCTCCAGTAGATCGAGGGCCGTCGCGAAGGGCGCCAGCTTGGCCGGCTGTTGCAGGCAGCGCAGCAGCTGAGCCAATACCCGCATGTCTTTGGTATGCAACTCAAACAGTTGCAGGCAGGACTCGGCGACCGCATCGAGATCCACCTGGCTGTGGGCCAGGGAGCCCAGCTTGACCAGTTCGGTCTCCACATAGTCCCACTTGCCATTGTCGGGGGGCACCGGCTCGCGGCTGCGTTCCTCAGGGATCGCGGTCAACAGGCGTTGGCACCAGGGGTGAATGTGACTCATGCGCCCCCCTACCAGCGACACTGCTGACGCAAGGGCGACAAGGCCTTGCCCAGACCCGTCAGGTCAAACTGCAACATCACCCCCTTGGGCGCCGTCAGGGTGAGCTGGCGATGGCCAACCCAGCCCTTGAGCTCATCGATGGCGGGCAGGCCGCGGCCATACTCCAGCAGCATGCCCTGCTCGCGCACGAACCAGTTGCCCTGGCGAAGCGCGTCATCGAGTCGGGTCTCGACGCGGTTCCCCACCCAGGGTTCATCCAGACGCAGTCGCAAGCTGGTGATGCTGTTGCTGCAACTGATGGCCAGGGTGGCGCCACGCAAGGCGGGTCGAGTCAGCAACAGACTGGCCTGCTCAGCGTCCGTTTCAGCATCCTGGCCGAGCAAGAAGGGCTCGCTTTGAGCCGTTCTACCCTGCTCCTGGCGCCAGATGGCTTGCCAGAGTTCGGACTGACGGGCGGGTTCGGCCAGGGCGACGGCCCCGCTGCCGATGGCGTCGTAGCAGGCCAAGCGCACTAGCGGAGACGCTTCGGCACGGCACTGTTGCAGTTGAGGCGCGAGCGCATCGCCCTGAGTCGTGACAGCGAGCAGCAAGGGGATCAGGCTAAGGGACATCAGTTCACCTCCAGCGGGTTAAGAGGCATCAGTTCACCTCCAGCTTCTGGCATTTGTGATCCAGGGTGCGCTTGGGAATATTGAGGCTCTGGGCCACCAGCAGGCGATTGCCCTGGTAGTGGCGCAGCCTGGCTTCGATCACCGAGGCCTCGTATTTCTGCATGGCCATGCGCAAGTCCCGGATGTGGTTGTAGTCATCGAGCAGGCCCGGCAAGCTGGCGCACACCCGGTTTTGCAGCTCGGGAGGCAGCGCCTCCAGGCCAATCTCCTCACCGGCCAGGGTGTGGGCACAGGCGACTTCCAGCAGGTTGCGCAGCTCGCGCACATTGCCCGGGAAGTCGTAACCCTGTAGCTGGCGCAGGAAGCTGCCCTGCAATTTGCCCAGCACCTTGCCCTCGGCGGCGCCAAACTGGGCCAGGAAGTGCTGAGTGAGGGGGGCGATATCTTCACTGCGCTCGCGCAGAGGTGCTATGTGCAGCAGACACTGACAGAGCCTGTGGTAGAGATCGCTGCGAAACGTCCCCTCCTCCACCCGACGCTCAAGGGGCTGATGGGTGGCGGCGATGAGGCGAAAATCGGAGTGACACTCCTTCTCCCCCCCCAGGGGTCGGTAACTGTGGGTTTCCAGCACCCGCAGCAGCTTGACCTGCATGGCGGGGGGCATGTCGCCCACTTCGTCCAGAAACAGGGTGCCGCCATGGGCCTGAGCCACCAGGCCCGCCTTGTTGTGCTGGGCCCCGGAGAAGGCGCCTTTCAGGTAGCCAAACAGTTCGCTCTCAATCAGGTTTTCCGGGATGGCGCCACAGTTGATGGCCACGAAGGGCTTGTCGGCGCGATCCGAGCACTGGTGCACCAGGCGAGCGACCACCTCCTTGCCGCTGCCCGTCTCCCCCTGAATGAGCACAGTCAGCCTGTGCTGGCCCCCCTGATGGATCTGCTGGCGCAGGCCGCGGATTGCGGCAGACTGGCCGACCAGCCGCTCATCGAGCAGCTGTTCATGCTGGCGCTGACGCTGCCCCTCCCCCTTGATCAAGCGCAGGGAGTCACGTAGCACCGATTGATCCCGACGGCTGCGGCCCAGCTCGCGAATGAGGGTCAGTTGATTGCAAAACAGTTGCGCCAGGGCCGTGAGGCAAGGCTCCACGCTCCAGGCTTGCAGCCGGGTTCCCTCATCGAGCAGGGCCAGCACGGCGAACGGCTTGCCTTGGCTGTCAACCAGCGGCATGGCGTGCAGCCCTGTGCCTTGGCCAAGGGTGGTCAACAGTTGGCGAAACCCTTTATGCTCGATGCGCGCACCGCCATAGAGGGAATCCCAGGTGCGCGACTGCGCCTTGTGCAGTACATAAGCGAGGGGATGGGCGAAATCATCCGCTCCCAGCACCATGGTGACCGGCTGCCCTTGCACCCGTCCCTGGCAGTGCAGCTCGCGACCACTGACATCCAGCATGGCCAGCAGCATGCCGCTGGCCTGGTAGCGGGTCGCCAATTCGGCCAGCCACCAGTCACACAGACTCTGCTCATCACGGGCGCGGGTCAGGGCCAGGGCAAACTCGAGGGCTTGTAACATGGCTTAGCCCTCGACCTCGGCGATGAACTCACCCGACTCGACCCGGAAGCTGACGCGATTGATGGCCTGACCCGCCCCAAGGCGTTGCAGCAGTTGCAAAGAGACCGGCGGCAGCAGGGCCCCGTCGATGACGGATTCGAGCATGCGGGCCCCGTTCTCGCTGCGATTGGCCCGGCGCAGAATCTCCTCGGCCACCTCGGGCTCGAGTACCACCTCGGCACCGAACCGCTCCTTGAGCAGGCTAACCAGTCGCGCCAGCTTGCCCTGCACTATCTCGACCAGGGTGTCGTGACCGAGCGGCAGATAGGGGATCACCTCCATGCGCGCCAGCAGGGCGGGCTTGAAGAAGGCGGCCAGTTCCGGATAGAGGGCGTCGAGCAGGGCATTGGGCTGCTCGGCATGGTCCACTATGGTCTGGAAGCCCAGGTTGGAGGTGAGGAAGAACACCACGTTCTTGCAGTCGATGACTCGTCCCTCGCCGTCGGCCAGTTCGCCCTTGTCAAAGCCCTGATAGAAGAGGTTGAGCACGTCCGGATGGGCTTTCTCCACCTCGTCGAGCAGCACCACTGAGTAGGGTTTCTGACGAATGGCTTCGGTCAGCACGCCCCCCTCGCCAAAGCCGACATAGCCGGGAGGCGAGCCGATGAGGCGAGAAACCGTGTGCTTCTCCTGGTACTCGGACATGTTGATGGTGGTGAGATACTGACGACCGCCAAACATCAGCTCGGCAATCTGCAGCACGGTTTCGGTCTTGCCGACGCCGCTTGGCCCCACCAGCAGGAAGGCGCCCAGGGGGCGACCCGGCCTGCGCAAGTCGGCGCGGGCGGTGAGCAGATGCTTGTGCAGGTGCGCAACCGCAACCCCCTGCCCCTTGATGGTGTTGCCCAAAAACTCCGGCAGACGGGTCACCACATCCAGTTCCCCCTGGGAGATACGGTTGAGGGGCACCCCGGTCCACTCGGCGATCACCGCCGCTATCTGGCCCTTGTCCACGTGGGCAGAGACCAGCACGGCCCCCTGTTGCAGGGCGGTGAGTTCGGCATCGAGCTGGGTCAGACGGGCGATGGCGAGCTGGGGATCCATGGCGGCGTCGGCCAGATCCACCTCAGCCTGGGGCTGCTCCGCCTGAGTTTGGTCATGCTGGCCATCGAGCAGCGCGGCGCGCAGCGCCACTATCTCGTGCACCAGGCTCTGCTGCTGCTGCCAGTGCGCCTCCTGCTCGCCCAGAGCCAGGGTGCAGGCTTGCTGTGCCTCGTGCAGCTCGGCCAGGCGCTCGGCGTTGTCGCCCAGGCCAATCATGGCCTGGCGCTCGAGTTGGCGAATTTCCAGCTCCCGCTGGCGCAGCGCGTTTTGCAGGTGACTGACGGCGCGCGGCGGCGTGGTCAGGTTGATGGCCACCCGGGCACAGGCGGTATCGAGCACGTCGATGGCCTTGTCCGGCAACTGGCGACCCGAGATATAGCGGGCGGAGAGCTGGGCCGCAGCCTGCAGCGCCTCCTCGTCGATCAGCACCCCATGGGCTTGCTCGTAGATGCTGCGCAGGCCGCGCAGGATCACGGTCGCCTCCGAGGCCGAGGGCTCGCCCACCTTCACCAGCTGGAAACGGCGCGACAGGGCCGCGTCTTTCTCCACGTACTTCTTGTATTCGCTCCAGGTGGTGGCGGCTATGGTGCGCAGCTCACCCCGGGCCAGGGCCGGTTTGATCAAGTTGGAGACATCCAGACCACCGGCCTGGTTGCCAGCCCCTATCAGGGTGTGCGCCTCGTCGATGAACAAGATGATGGGACGCGTCGACTCCTTGACCTCCTGCATCACCCCCTTGAAGCGCTTCTCGAACTCCCCCTTGACCGAGGCCCCGGCCTGCATGGCGCCAAGATCCAGACTGAGCAGCTCGACCCCCCGCAATTTTTCCGGCACCTGACCCGCGATGATACGCAGCGCCAGTCCTTCGATGAGGGCGCTCTTGCCGACCCCGGCCTCCCCCACGACGATGGGGTTGTTCTTGCGTCGGCGGGAGAGGATGTCGATCATCAGATCGATCTCGTGATCCCGGCACAATACCGGATCCAGGCGGTTCTGGCGGGCCTGTTCGGTCACATTCTGGGTGAAGCGGGCCAGCAGACTGGCATCGGCAGGCAGGGCGCCCTGGGTCGCGGCGCCGCTGGCGTTGACGCTGACCTGAGTTTCGGCAGACTCTTTCACCCACTCATCGAACTGCTGGCGCAGCAGTTCGCGGTTGACCTGGGCCAGCAGACGGCTGATACCGGCGCTGAGATAACGCTGGGGGGTCATCAGGAGCACCAGCAACAAGACGCCGCTGCGCAAGCGGGCATGGCCAAACTCGGCGGAGGCCAGCAGCCAGCTGTCTTGCAGCCACTCGACCAGCAGCGGTGAGAAGGAGGGGTAGCCCGGATCGGTACTGGCATCCCCCGCCCGGGGTTGCAGCAGTCCCGTCAGCTCATCGACCGGTACCTCGGCCCGCTTGAGAATTTGGCGTACATCGCACAGGGGCGTCTCCAGCATCTTGAGCAGCAGATGCTCGATACGGATCTCGCTGCCTTGCTGGCTGACGCACAAGGCGGCAGCCTCTTCCAACATGTGGCGACAGATGGGGTTGAGTCTTTCCACCAGTACTGGCAGTTCTATACGGATCAAGGCGTGCTCTCCTTAGTATTTATTTTAATAATTCGCCCAGTTGACGCAGCACGTCCTGGGTCTGGTTATCGAGTTGGTGATGGTAGAGACCGAAGATGAGGGCCAATACCAGGGCGCTGCCGATGCAGAGAGTGCGCAGGGACCATTGGCGGGGTAACTGATAACGGGATGCCTGCTGGCCCAGATCCAGGTGAAAGACCCGGGGCGCCTCGGTCTGTGCCTCGCCCTTGAGCTGGCGATGGAGCTGGCTCACCACCCGCTCGAACTCGCCCTTGCCCTGGGTCATCACCTTGTAGCGCCCTTCAAACCCCAGGCAGAGGCACAGGTAGATGAACTCCAGGATGTCGCGATAGCGCACCGGATCCTCTTGCAGACGAGCGAGCAGCACGAACACCTTCTCGCCGCCCCAGGTCTCGTTATGGAAGCGGGTCAGCAGTGAGTGTTCCGACCACTCGCTCTGACTGCCCCAGTCGCGGCCCATGACGGCCTCATCGATGAAGGTGCAGAGGATGTAGCGAAACGACAAGACCACCCCGTGCTCATAGCCATGGGCCGTCAGCTCCTGCTCGATGGCCTGCACTTCGGTGACCACCCGTTGATAGAGCTCTGGCACCCGATCATGGCGGGTCAGTTGACGCACCCGCTGCACCAAGCCCAGCAGCGGGGTCACCGCATCTATCATGGGGTTGATGCTCTGGCCCCGCAGGCGGAACCAGTAATCCGAGTCCATGTCCAGCTGCTCGGCATGGTCGAACAGCAGGTCCTGCATCTGGTCGCTGTGAATGATGTCCATGGTCATCTGTGATACTCCTCCCTTCGGGGGCTCATTGGCTGCGGATGGCCCAGAGCTGCATGTCGAGCTCCGGGAAATCCCCTGCGATGTGGAAGCCGATGGTGTTGCCCTTGATCAGCATCTGCCAGGCCGGGCTCTGCCGGTCGAGCTGGAAGTAGCTGTAACCGGCGTGATAAGGCAGCTGGCGCGGCGCCACCGGCAGTGGCAGCAGCGGGATCCCCGGCAGTTGCAAGCTGATGAGTTCGCGGATCTTCTCGCTCGATGCCACCTTGATCTGTTGCAGCAACTGCTTGCGCAGCTGCTCCTGGGGCATGCGGGCCCGCACCGCCAGCACGAAATCGGCACTGGCCATGAGTTCGCTCTCGCCCACCATGGCCACCATGACCCCGTATTGATGCTTGTGCAGCTGAATGGAGACGGCGCGCGGCGACAGCACAGTGCTGAGCGCCTGACGCAAGGCCAGGATCACCGGCTCGAAGCTCTGTTGCTGATCGTCGTGACGATAGGCACCAAACAGGGGCGGCAGACGGGACTCATCGGTGAAGGTCATCAACTCGCCACACAGCTGTACCAGTGCCTCGAACAGCCGTTCGGGGTGCAGGGTGCCAAGCCGGGCCAGATGGGTGAGCTGGGGCTGGGCGCGGTTGAGCAGTTGCAGCATCATGAACTCGGCCACATCGGCCACCCCTTGCTGACCGGGGGCGGCGATACGCTGGGAGAGGCTGCGAGCCCGCTCCCCCACCAGGCCCGCTATCTCGCCCAGGAAGCGCTTGAGGCTGGGGATGGCGGAGACGCTGATGCTGCACGGCATGAAGTTGCTGTCCAGCACCAGGCTGCCATCCGGGCGCTTGTCCAGGATGCGGGCGATGGCGAGCGAGGCGTAGGCGCTGCGATCTTCCCGTTCGAGCATGAGCCGCAGGCTCACCTTGCCAATCTCCAGGGAGACCACGTCCCCCCCTTCGCTGTGCAGATCCCGCACATCATGGCGCTGGGCCTGCAACCGGGTGGCGATCCCCTGCTCGGGGTCACTCACCTCGTTGACCCCGCTCACCGACAACGGCAGCGCCAGATAGACCTTCTGGTTGGCCAAGGAGGCATCGAGGATCTCGAGGGGGGGCGGCAACAGATCATCGTTCGGGATATTGAACACTGTGCCATCGGGCAAGATGCCGCTGGCACCGACCAGGGCGATGCGACCAAAGCCCAGATAATCCTCATTGATGCTCAAGGATTGCAGGCCGAAGAAGTAGTCGCTGAGCGCGCTCAGCCTGGCCTGGAGGCTGTAATCCCCGTGACGCTGTTGTTGTTGAAAATGCTGGGGTTTGATGAACAAACCCTCACGCCAGATAACCCGATTTCGACTGGACATAGTTATTCTTCTTCTTTCTGTATTTCGACTTCATCGAGTCGCAGGTGAACCAGCAACTGATAAGCCCGCCCCTTGCTGCGCACCTTGATGACCTTGCGCCATTCGGCGCTGTTCGGGTCGGCATAACGGGCAATGACGCCGATGTAGCGGGTCTTCTCGTCAAGCTCGATAGGCGGCAGATATTTGAACTGGTTCGGCAGCAGGGTGTAGTCCTGATGATCCAGGTAGTTCTTGCCCAGCGCCTTCTCCGGATCCGCCGTCACCTGGTCATAATCGGTGGCCAGCAGCTTGGAGTCTTCGGCCAGCAGCACTATCTGGAACTCGATCGGCGCAGCCTCTCCCCCCTCGTTCGGATTGACATCGGGCTCGGCCAGCAGGCTGAGCCCCAAGGTAGAAGGCTGATCGTCATGACTGCCGACCTGGATATCCGGATCCATGGCCACGTCAGCCATCTTGCCCATGGTGGTGCAAGCGGACAGCCCGAGCAGCAACAGCAGGCAGAGCACTGAGCGCATCAGATAAGTCCTTGTTGCTCGCGCAGGGCCTTGTCATAGGCCTGGGCATATACCTGATGGAACAGCTTGTCGAAGCCCTGCTGACGAGATGAGGTGAGCTCCTGGTAGTAGTGCTGATACATGATCCAGCTCCAGGCCTCCTCGCTCATGTCGTCGGGTTTGCGGGTACGGCGATAGTGCTCGAAACGCGAGCGCAGTGCCGCGGGGGAGAAGGCGTGCAGTATGCTGTCCAGCGCCGCCTTGATGGCGGTCTGGTTGGCCACGTGGTGGACCCGGATATTGCGCAGGCTCTCGGCAACCGCCGCAGGGGCGGCCAGATGGACCGGGCTCTGCTGTTCGGCGAACAGGAGCGCCAGGGTGTCGTCATAACCCAGTCCCAGACGCAGGGGGTTATCTTCGATGGGCCGCAGATGCTTGTCGGTCAGGGCGGTCTGATCCGCCTGCAACAGCAGGAGCCCCTCGACCAGCGCCCGCAAGGTTCTGCCCATCTCCTCGAGCATGTCGTGAGCCTGCATGCTGTCTGCGGCGCGCAAGGATTGGCCAAGGCCACGCATCAGCGGAGTGAGCGCCACATGGCTCGCCTCGTTGTGCAGATCCTGATAATCATGCCCGGCCCCTTCGATGGTGGGGATGTCGAGATATTCCTGACTCATGGTGTCCTCGCTAACGGCGGAAGTAAAAGTGGGGGGGACCCGGTCGGTCCAATGCTTGGGGGCGCTGGCATCCGCCTCGGCAAACAGGGCGGCAATGCCCTGCCGCGGCGAGGGGCGGCTGTCGATGAGCGGGCTCTGCTGGCGCTCCTGTTGCAGGGCAGCCAGGGGGTCGAGCGCCAGATCCTGGGGACCGGCATCGGCCTGGGAGGCCGGAGTGGCGTCCCCGTTCAACCAGTCGTCGAGCTGCTCGGATGGCCGGTTATGCAGCACCTGATGCAAGTCCGGCTCGACGCGGACGGCACCGAGATAAGCCTTGAGGCGAAACGGCCCCACCACCAGCTCATCCCCTTGCTCCAGGTGAACCTTGCGAGCCCGCCCTATGGGCGAACTGGCCCCATTGATATAGGTCTGGCCGCTCAGATCGCACAGGCAGAAGCGGCCATCGTGCTGCTCGATTCGGGCATGACCCGGCATGACGACACCGAGCCGGTCCCGCAGTTGCCAGTCATCCTGCTCGGACGCGCCCAGGGTGCCACCCAGCTCGTCAAAGCTGTATTGCACCCTGTGATTGCCATCGAGCTGCTCGCTGTTGAGCACCACCAGGGACAGCTGTTGATTTATGGTCTCCACTTTCACTCCTGCACACAGATGGTCACGTAGGGATCTTCCGGCGGCTGGCCGAGAAAACTGCTCCATCCCAGCCGACCGCTCTGCTCCTCGCCGAGCTGCATGCCGTGGGCCTGGGCCGGGGCGAAGCCCAACCGCAGATCCCAGGCAAGCTGATCGCGCAAGATGAAGGAGACGAAGGTCACCAGGGGTTGGAAATGCTCGCCGTTCGGAAGAAAGGTGAGAAACTCTTCATGAGTTAAGTTATTTATTTTCAACAAAAATTTACCTGCACAATCCTTGACGCCCGCGCCTATGACCAGATCGCTGCCCAGGGAGGCATTGGCACGACCGAGCCGGTTCTGCTGTTCGCCGTGAATGGCAACCCGGCGTGGCTGCCAGGCAACCACTTCGACATCGAGCAGGTCGAAACAGTGGGCCACCAGACCCGCCACCACCTCGGGGGAGCGACTGGGGCTGGCCAGCATTCCGGCGTAGGAGAGCATCTTGGCGCGGTTGACCGGCAGGCTGTGGCACAGCTCGTCGTTGCCCAGTCCCACCAGGGCAAACATCAGCCGGGAGAAGCCATCCTCACCATCGTTTTGAAAGCGCACGTGGTAGCGATACTTGCGCCAGATGCGATGGAGCAGGGTCAACAGCCGGTGGTGGAAGAAGTCCAGGAACAGGCCGAGCTTTTGCTCCCCTTGGGCATACTCCCAGGCCAGGGAGTCCAGGTAGTAACCGGGCATGGGGGACTGGCTGCCGTGCAGGCCGAGGAAGGCGACTTCCAGGTGGTGACGCCCCTCGTCATCGCGATCCACCGTCAGCACATCGCTGGTCGGAAAACCCAGCGAAGCAGACGACTTGAAGCGGATCCGCTCCCGCTCGGGCAGGTAATCGAGTCCGCTCTCCTGATCCAGGCCATCCTGCTGGCGCAAGAGCTCCACCAGCTGGAAGAAATTGTAGCGAGCCGCCTCCTGGGCGGGCCTCACATCAGGGAGTGCTGACCTATCTGTACCGGCCACTTGTAGCACTCCTTGTTGTCCAAATTGACCACCTCGAGCAGGTGGAAGGCGTTCACGCTGGCGTAGAGCGAGAGGAAATGTGCCAGCACAGTGCTGAACAGATAGAGCTCGCCCTCGCTGCCAAAGGCAGATTGACGAATGGAGAGCACCGACTTGAGTCCTCGCACCGGCATGCCCTTGACCAGACGATCGACCGGACTGGTGGTTATCTCCTCGATGCCGGCCAGTCGCTTGCGCGATGCCTGCTCCGCCTGCTTGTCTTGCAGCGCGGGAAAATCGTAGGTACGCAACACCTGCACCAGGGCATCCCGGCGCAGCAAAGAGACGTAGTTGAGGGACAGGTTGGAGATGAGGGTCCAGTGCAGGCTGCCATCCAGAGCCGGATGCAGGGGCCGGGTTGGCCGCATCAGATTCCTGAAGGTGGCAAAGGAGGGGGAGCTGCCGGTCGGCACGCAGATATCCCCGACCTTGAGCCGCGCCGCCTTGCCTCTGTTGGTACAGGTCAGGGTCACAGAGATGGACTCATCGAGCTGCACCATGCTGGTCTCGTCGCCACGCACGAAGGAGAGTTGATGCTCAAAGCCCTCCCCGGCCACCGACTCCTTGACCCGCACCCGGTAGTAGAGCGCCAGGCGGCCCTTGGCCCGCTCAATCTGATGCTGGAAACTCTCAAAAGGCTGATAGAGTCGCGGCGCGCCCCGGGCACGGCCCAGATTGCCCTCGGCCCAGCCTTCCACCTTGTCCACCGAGAAGATCTCGAAGCTGTCGCTGTGGCGATAGCTGGCCTTGAGGGGATATTCGGTCTGGCGGCCATTGAGGTTGATGGGCTCGCTGTCGTGCTGGAACAGGTTGATGGCCGGCACGCAGTTGAGCATGAAGGAGTCGGGCCGGATCTTCAGATCCGCTGGCAGCGGTCTGGTGAAGCAGAAGTGGATCTTGAACGCGCTGACCGGCAAGGGCTGGCGCGGCCAGTCGCCACCGGAGAGCTCGAAAAACAGGAAGCTTTGCGGGAAGCAGAAGAACTCCTGCAAGATCCGGTAGCCGGAATAGACGTTGTTCGGGTAAGGCAGCAGCGCATCATCACGCTCAAAACCGACGCTGCGCAGGGCTTTGGCATCCTGGCGAAAGCGCTTGCCCTCGACTTCCAGCTCGATATGGGAGAGCTGGTGCGAAAGCCAGAAATAGAGCTCATAGGCGGTGTAACCATCCCCCCCCAGATAGAGCCGCAACTTGTCCAGTTGCAGGTCGCTCAGGGGCAGCGGGCCATGGAGTGAAATGTCCAGGCTGATGGTGGAGAGATCCGTGCCGCTCTGGGCATCTATTCGCGCGATGTCGGCGGGGTAGATCCAGGCATCCCGGCAGGTCTTGAAATGGCAGCTCACCCCATCCTGGGGGCGGCTATCGAGCAGGCAACCCTGGCTGACCAGGGCGGGTTGGGCAATGGAGCCCGGGATCACGGAAAACTGCATCATGGTCATGCTGGGCACGGGACGCAGGTAGTTTGGCCAGAGCATGCCGAGCAGGCCATGGGTCAGCTCGGGGAACTCATCTTCGATCTTGGCCCTCAGATTGCCCGTCAGGAAGGCAAAGCCTTCCAGCAGGCGCTCGACGTCGGGATCGGTATTTTGTTCCGACAGAAATCGGGTCAGTTCGGGATGGGCATCGGCAAATTCGCGACCTTGCAGGCGCAAAAAAGCGAGTTCATCCCTGAAGTAGTGTTCCAGCGGCATTGATCAGACCATGCGGTAGTGACGGTGGTTGTCCATGTGGACATTGAACGAGGCAATCTGCTCCAGATTTTCCAGTCGTATGTGGGCGGTCACCTGAAAAGACATCTCCAACGGATTGTCCTGATAGTCGGGTGTCCTGACCTCCACATGGGTGATCCTCGGCTCATAGCGTCGGATGCACTGCCGGATCGCTTCCCGGACCCGCCCCTTGATGTCCGCCTGACCCTGGGTCGCATCGTTCAAGTCGATGACACCCAGTTCCGGGGAACTGGCACAACTGCCGGGACGGGTGTTGAGCACCTGATCGAGCTGGCGTTTCACCGAGCCTATCAATTGCTCAACATCCGAAGCGGGGGGAGTTGCAAGCCCCTCCCCCCGTATACGATCGAACAGACTGGCCGCATTTCCTCTATCCCAGGAAGAGAGATACGGCATGGGTCATTATTCCTTGTCCAGGCGCCCTACCAGAGAGAGCTCGAAGCTGGCACCCATGTACTTGAAGTGCGGACGCACCGACATGGCAACCTGATACCAACCCGGCTCCCCTTCCACGTCCAGCACCTTGATCTGGGCGGCACGCAGCGGACGGCGGCTACGCACGTCTGCCGGCGGGTTTTCCTGATCCGCCACGTACTGCTTGATCCAGCCATTGAGTTCACGTTCCAGATCCTGACGCTCTTTCCAGGAACCGATCTGCTCGCGCTGCAGCACTTTGATGTAGTGGGCCAGGCGGTTGATGATGAACATGTAGGGCAGCTGGGTACCCAACTTGTAGTTGGTCTCCGCTTCCTTGCCCTCTTTGGTGTTCGGGAACACCTTGGGCTTTTGCACCGAGTTGGCAGAGAAGAAGGCCGCATTGTCGCTGTCTTTGCGCATGGTCAGGGTGATGAAACCCTCCTCGGCCAGCTCATACTCACGGCGATCGGTGATCAGCACTTCGGTCGGGATCTTGGCCTGCAACTGACCCATGGCCTCGTAGACATGCACGGGCAGGTCATGGATGGCGCCACCGCTCTGGGGACCGATGATGTTTGGGCACCAGCGGTACTTGGCGAAGCTGTCGGTCAGGGAAGAGCCCATCAGATAGGCGGTATTGCCCCAGAGGTAATGGTCATGATCCGAGCTGATGTCTTCTTGATAATTGAAGCCCTTGATGGGGTTTTCAGTCGGGTCGTAAGGCAGACGCGCCAGGAAACGCGGGGCGGTCAGGCCCAGATAGCGTGCATCCTCGGATTCACGCAGCGAGCGCCACTTGGTGTAGGAAGGCCCTTCGAATACCGACTTCATGTCCTTGATCGACGGCAGATCGGTGAAGCTGTCCACCCCGAAGAAGGCGGGGGCGACCGAGGAGATGAAAGGTGCGTGCGCCATGGCGCCGACCGCACTGACATACTGCATCAGCTTGATATCGGGGGAGCTGTGGGTGAAGGCGTAGTCGCCGATCACGGCACCGATCGGCTGGCCACCGAACTGGCCATAGCCCGTCGAATAGACATGCTTGTAGAGGCCAGACTGGGTGATTTCTGGTGAAAATTCAAAATCTTCCAGCAGCTCTTCCTTGGTAGCATGGAGCAGTTGGATCTTGATGTTTTCACGAAAATCGGTGCGATCGACCAAGAGCTTCAGGGAGCGCCAGGAGGACTCCAGCTCCTGCAGTTCACCGGCGTGCAAGATGACATCCATCTGTTTGCTCAGCTTCTTGTCGAGTTCGACAATCATGCTGTCAACCAGTGCCTTGTTGACGGGTTCTGCCGTTGAACCATTGTCCAAGATATTGGCAATGAGAGCGGCAACCCCTTGTTTCGCAACGCTATAACCTTCATCAACCGGGCTGATGCGGGCCTGCGCCATGATTTCGTCCAGCAAGGACCCAGAGGCGCTGCTGGCCCCTGCCTGTACCTGTTCTTCGACCAAAGACATGTCTATTTCCCTTCTCGTCAATCAGTTCCGCCGCGTTACTCGGCAGGCTTAATCACATCCAGTTCCTTGAGCAGTTGCTCACGGGCTTCGTCGCTGGACAGCAGATCCTGCAGGCGGTTGCGGAACGCCGGGATATTGCCGAGCGGTCCCTTGAGGGCCACCAGGGCTTCTCGCAACTCCAGCAACTTGCGCAGTTCGGGCACTTGCTGAGCAACGCGATCCGGGGTGAAGTCTTCCAGAGACTGGATCTGGATGGTGACAGGCAGTTCATCCTGGCTGTCTTCTTCCAGACGATTGGCCACGGAGAATTTCAACTCCAGACCGGATTCCTTCATGACAGAAGAGAAGTTGTTCTTATCGATGGAAACGGTCTGACGCTCTTCAATGGGCGTGTCTTCAGTCCGTCCCTTCATATTCCCAACCACCATCATGGTCAACGGAAGTTCTATTTCCGCCTGCTGACCACCGGTTGCCGGGACATATTTGATATTGATACGTTCTTTGGGCGCTACTGTGGCGCCGTCGATTCCCTTTCCCATGCTATAAGTACCATCTTGGATCCACTTAGGTGCACTAGGTTGGTCTCGATATAGCCCGGTGGCAACCTGTCAAAAATAACAGTTGACGCTCCACCTCATAAAAACTCTTTTTCAAAAATACCAACAACAAACCATAAAGTGCTGAATTAACTAAAAAAAATAAAACAAACTCCTTAAGCAGATCGTCATTTAGTATGCACTCATTAACTGGGTAGATAGCGACAGTTTTTTATAATACCTGTCAGATCTGACAGGTATTATCAGGCGACCAATTAACCAGCAAAAATAATGTGTCATTAAAATGTCATGTATTGTTCGCAATTCATCACAATCATCATGACGGAATAATTGATGTGCGCTCCCGGGGCATGTCGTTCAGATATATCGTCGTACTGGCTCAGCGAGGGGTTATCGAAAATGGAGTATGAACATCACTATTTCCCGTGGATCGCCTGCCGCGAGGCAAGCTGGGGCAGCCCTGTATCACCCAGGCGACGGCCACGCGATAATTGGCCTCACCCACTGTTTGGCCAGGGTCAGAATGGCAAACAGCGGCAGCGTCACCGTGATGGCATCACGGACCTTGGCGATGAACGGGTTGCTGGCGCTGCCACCCCATTCGACGAACCAGATGCCTTGCGAACAGAGCCAGTGAATCACTTGAAAGAGCCCTGAACCATCCCATGGATGACCAAGCGCTCTGTAAGGGAATATCGGCCGCCACTGATTGATTTGTAGAAACAGGGGCCCCTCCCGCCACAAGAATCGCCCCTTGAGTCGCCCTCCCTTATCTAAAGTTGACAATATAATCAACGCTTTGCACCAAGAAGTGCCGGAAGGGACGCTAGCGTGCCGACACATTCACAGCCAATGGAAAACGCACGGCACACTCACACGGCCGCCATCCTGAGCTGTGCAGGTTTTTCATACACTTTCGTGTTTTGTAGCAAGCTGCCATTCAGCCAATCCCGGGTAATTTACCGTTGTTTAATTACCATGACTTAATCAGGGGAACATCATGACAAATCTCGCACCTTTCCAGGCAGTGCTCGGGCAGGGTTTAACGACGATTAGAGAGTCAGTGGTGAAGATATTTGGCAACGAAGGGGGCCTTCTACTTTACTGCAACCTGAACCACAGTGACATCCTCTGGTATCCGACCGTGGTGTCGTCGCTAGGCGAACACCGTGTCGTGAATGATGCCGGGATAGCTCAAGGCTTCACCACCAGACACGAAGCCGAGGAGTACATGCAGAGAGTGTGCAGGGTACTTCCCATTGAAATTGTGGAGAACACCGCCCCCTCCTCGCGGACTCTCTTGGGCTAAAGCCCTCATTCATAATGGGTTGTCTCCCGGTGGCCCTCATGGCACCACTGACCCCGGAGATGGCTGTAACCGACTGGTCGGTGAGGTCATTCAGAGAACAAAGCCTGCTGCCCTCTCCCGCACGAAGCCGATAGAGCAATCAGTGAGTGATAGATTTGGATCAGACGAGCACTGTTAGCCGTCTTGCGCTTCTGATCTGGGCGGTTGTCCTGATGTTCAGGCACCAGACTCCAGTTGGCGGCGAACCGCGCCACCAACCGTCTGTCATCTCCCGACGCCATTGCTGATTGCCCTTGTCAGACGTCGAGCTTGCGCCGGGTCAGCCACTCAACCATGGCGGGGTCGCGGTGAGAGAAGAAGGCGCTGGTCGCCGTATCCAGCGCGGCTATCTGCACCATCTCTTCCTGACTGAGCTCGAAGTCGAGGATATCGAGGTTCTCCTTCATCCTCTCCTTTCGCACCGATTTGGCCAGCGACGCTATGCCACGCTGGAAGATCCAGCGCAGCGCGACTTGTCCCACGCTCCTTCCCCGCTTCGCGCCGATGGCGGTCAGCACCGGGTGCTGGAACAGACCATTTCTGCCCTCTGCGAAGGGAG
The DNA here is from genome assembly GCF_024807335.1 of Aeromonas sp. BIGb0405. Lineage (NCBI taxonomy): Bacteria > Pseudomonadati > Pseudomonadota > Gammaproteobacteria > Aeromonadales > Aeromonadaceae > Aeromonas > Aeromonas sp. BIGb0405. Next base: position 190,046 of record NZ_JANUEP010000003.1, on the reverse strand, counting down.
CCCACGCCTGTGGCTGTATCTGCCGACTCTGCATCCAGGGCGCGGCATGCAACTGCTGATTGAAGGGGTTCACCTCTATCTGGTTGACGGCAGGCACCACCTTGTTGAACGCCATGAGATCCGCCAGCCGATCCGGCTGGAAATTGCTGACGCCGATTGCCCGGATCTTGCCGGCTTGCTGCAACTCCTCCATCGCCCGCCAGGCGCCGTGGACATTCCCGTAGGGCTGATGGATGAGATAGAGATCCACATGATCGAGCTGCAGGCGATTCAAGGAGCGCTCGAACTGCGCCTTGGCTCCCTCATAGCTGGCGTCTTGCAGCCAGAGCTTGGTGGTGACAAAGAGCTCGTTGCGCACGATGCCGCTCTGCCTGATCCCGTTCCCGACCTGGGTCTCATTCTGATAGGAGGCGGCGGTATCGATCAGCCGATAGCCGCTGTCGATGGCCTCGATGACGGCACGCTCGCACTCTGCCGCGTCTGTCATCTGAAAGACCCCAAAGCCCAGCAGGGGTATCTCTATACCGTTATTGAGTCTGACTGTGTTCATCTCATTTTCCTTTCGCTGTGGTGTGACTGGCATGACGCAGCCAAGGGTCTCCAGGGATCAATTCGTTGCCAGGGTGCGCTGACCACCTTAATTGTGCATATCAGGCACCCTGCCGTTATCCCTGGTTATTGCAGACCCTTCTCTTTCAGGAACTGGCTGACCAGATCGGCAATCTGCATATTGTTCAGATCGGAGAAGGGGAAGTGGGTGTTGCCCTTGATGCCGATCTCGGGCAGATGGACGACGGTGACATCCCCTCCGTGCTGGTTGACCAGATCCCGCCACTGGCGGGCCATCGCCAGCCGTACTCGCCAGCTGTCCTGGGCGGGCATGGCAGTCGGTTTGTCTGGGATGTTGTCGCCATACAGGATCAGCACCGGGATCTTGGTCAGGCTCATGAACTGCGCCATTGTCACCGGCTCCCCCTTCAGGGTATCGAACGCACTCGGCATGGGGGCTGGCAACGCCTGCTCAGGGAAGAGGAAGCCACTGCCTGGTTCGAACGCGACTATGGCCTTCACCTTGTTGCTTTTTATGGCGGTATGCCAGCCAGGTCCGCCCCCCTGAGAGTGGGTGAACAGTATGGCCGGACCACTCTTGTCCACCACAGCCGCCATGGCATCGGCGATGACGTTGACATCAAAGGGCCCGGTGTTGGGTGTCATCTGGCGGAAATACTGGTTCAGCACCGCTTGATCCTGCGAGAACTGGACCTCTTTGAAATAATCCGGCCAGACGCCGAGGCGGAACTGATTGAACCACAACTGCTCATCCGGCTTGGGGGCCACTGTCCCCTCCACCATGCTGCGACCCGCGCTGCCTCTGCGGGGTTGATCGACCAGATAGGTCGCAAACCCCCGGCGCAGGAAGAGGGTCTGGAAACCTTCCCGGCCATCCGGCGTGGTCTGCCAGGTACGGGAAGACTGACCCGCGCCGTGAAGCATGACGATCGGATATTTGTGCGGGTTGGACGGGATCTGATAGAAGACGCTGGAATGATCCCCATGGTACGTCTGACCGGCAGGCTCCAGTGGTTTCTTGGGGTCGAAGGTGCCGGGTGCGGTGACGACGGCGCCCCCCGCAGCAAAGCTGCCTTGCTCCTGAATAACCAGGGGATCGGCATGAGCGGGGGCCACAAGCACCCCTGCCAGCATGCAAAAAAGCAATGATTTACTGAGTATCTTCATGGTTGTGTTTCCTTGTTTGGCATCAAGCATCAATCCTGTTTACGTAATGAACGTCACCTGTCGCCATCACGACGATGACCTGTCTGCCTCGCCCAAAGATGAGATCAAGTCCCTCTGGCCTCCAGCCACCGGGCTACTGTCTCGGTCGTTCGCCTCTCCTGATCGCACTCCATGATCAGTGGTGCATCTCGCCGGGCACCTGACGCCAGTCTGGCGAGTACCGCCTCGCTATCCCCGATGCCATAGCCACCGTGGGTGATGAAAGGAACCAGCCGCTTACCCGCCAGATCATGGGTGATCAAGAAGCGCTTGATCACGCTAAGGGGCGGTACCAAGGTGCACTGATTGGGGATCGGGCTGACTGTTATTCCCCCGCATGCTCAATTCCGGCCCCCGGCGACGGAGGCGCGATAATCACCCTCGCTCACCTGCGCAAGCCAAGTCACCACCTGGCCATCCTGCCGTTCAGCCAGCGCCAGGTGGGTCATGGGAGTATCAGGTGCCGCACCATGCCAATGCTTCACGCCAGCCGGGATCCAGACCAGATCCCCTGGCCGGATCCCCTGGACAGGACCTGCTGCCATCTGCACCCGCCCTACCCCGCTGACCACGTAGAGGGTCTGGCCCAAAGGATGGGTATGCCAGGCGGTGCGCGCCCCCGGCGTGAAGCTGACCAGGCCGCCAGAGATGGCGGCGGGCGCCGTGCCCTGATATAGCTGATCCACATAGACATCCCCGACGAAGAACTCGCTGGCACCCTGGGTTGCAGGCACCAGTCCCGGGGAAAATACCTGTATCGTCTGGTCTTTTGCCTCGGCCTGGGCGAGCGTGGTTGCGGATATTGGGTTCATTGTCGACTCCTGCGTTTTAAAAATGTGTCACTCGCGCCACCAGGCGCTGCCCTCATGGGGGGCCAGCACGTTCAGGGGCTCGCCCATCATCGGGGTGGTCAATGGGATCTGCTGCTCGGCGGCCAGATGGACAATCTGCTCGAGCGGGTCATCCCACCCATGCATGGCCAGATCGAAGGTGCCGTTGTGGATCGGATAGAGCCACTGCCCGCGCAAATCGTGAAACGCCTGCGCCGTCTGCGCCGGCAACATGTGCACGTACTCCCAGCGCTTGTCGTAGGCCCCGGTCTCGAGGAAGGTCACGTCGAACGGGCCGAAACGCTTGCCGATCTCCTTGAAGCCATCGAAGTAACCGCTGTCACCGCTGAAGAAGAGAGTGGCTCCCTCCCCACGAATGACCCAGGAGGCCCACAGGGTCTGATTGCCATCCCCAAGGCCACGGCCGGAGAAGTGCTGGGCCGGGGTAGCGATAAACTCAATGCCGCTGACCCGGGCCTTCTGCCACCAATCCAGCTCCCTGACCTTGTGCCGGGGGACACCCCAGGCAACCAGGCGCGCCCCCACGCCGAGCGGCGTGATGAAGTGGCTGACCTTATCCTGCAGCGCCAGGATGGCGTCATGGTCGAGGTGGTCGTAGTGATCATGGGAGAGGATCACCGCCTCTATGGGGGGCAGCGCATCCAGGGTGATGGGCGCTGCGTGCCAGCGCTTGGGGCCAAACCATTGCACCGGCGAGGCGCGCTCGCTGAACACGGGATCCGTCAGCCAGAACTTGCCCTGCAATTTGAGCAGCAGACTGGAGTGGCCGAGGCGCCACACACTGTTGTCCGGGGCGGCTATCAGCCCTTCACGGCTCATGGCTTGCACCGGGATGGCGCGATCCGGCACAGTGCCATCAGGCTTGGCGAACAGAAAATCCCACCAGAGCCGTACCCCTTCCCAGGTGCTGCGCTGCGGCAGTGCCACGACATTGCTGAATTGACCCGCCTGATACTGGGAAGAGTCAGGGTGCGCGGGCAGGCCCGGTTTCAATACATAGGAAAAGATGCCTGCCATCACGGCTCCTGTTAGCAACCAGAGAGAACGCCGGCCCCTTGGAACGGCGCGAGAGAGTACAGAAGGGTTCTGCATTCATGAGACTCCTGTTGACGATCCGACCTTAGCGACCCACGTTGTGCTGCAGGTGTGACGGATAGCGATCCCCCTCCACCTTGATCCCGACCAGGGCACGCTGGATGTCTCCCAGATCGGTGGCGCTCAGTGCCACCCGAGCTGCGCCCAGGTTCTCCTCGAGCCGATGCAGCTTGGTGGTGCCGGGAATGGGGGCAATCCAGGGCTTTTGTGCCAGTAGCCAGGCGATCGCAATCTGGGCAGACGTCACCCCCTTGCTGGCCGCAAGGTCGCTCAATACCTCGACCAGATGCTGGTTGGCCTGACGCGCCGCCTCGGCAAAACGTGGAACTATGTTGCGAAAATCCGCGTCATCGAATCGGGTATCGGCTTTGATGGTCCCGGTCAGGAAGCCCTTGCCGAGGGGGCTGAACGGCACAAAGCCGATGCCCAGCTCCTCCAGCAGCGGCAGGATGGCCTGCTCCGGCTCGCGCCACCAGAGGGAGTATTCGCTCTGCAGCGCCGCCACCGGCTGCACGGCGTGGGCGCGACGAATGGAGTCGACACCGGCCTCGGACAGACCGAAGTGGCGTACCTTGCCCTCCTGGATAAGGTCTCGCACTGTGCCAGCCACCTCTTCCATGGGGACATCGGGATCGACGCGGTGCTGGTAGAAGAGATCGATCACATCGGTGTTGAGGCGGCGCAGCGACGCCTCCGCCACGGCGCGGATGGTGGCCGGGCGGCTGTCCAGCCCCTCCGATGTCTTGCCGTGCTTGAAACCGAACTTGGTGGCGATCACCACCTTGTCCCGGAACGGGGTCAGTGCCTCCCCCAGCAGCAACTCGTTATCGCCAGGGCCATAGGCCTCGGCGGTATCGAAGAAGGTCACCCCCAGTTCATGGGCACGGCGGATCAGGGCGATGGCCTGCCCCTTGTCCGTGGCCGGGCCATAGCCAAAGCTCAGCCCCATGCAGCCCAGACCGATGGCCGACACTGCCAGCCCGCTGTTACCCAAAGTACGTGTTTGCATGATGGATCCTTTTTCCTGAAAGGCGCTCTCCTTGGAGAGCGCCATGGTGTGATGGCTGGCGACGCGCGGTTCAGTCCTGACGCAGGACCGGGAGGCACCGCCACTCACATGGCATTGCGAAGGATGGTGGCCAGCACGTCCTGGGTGTAGGTTTCGGCCAGGCCAAACCAGCGGGCGTTGCCCTTGAGGTTCTCCAGGATGGCAGGCAGGTCCGCCTCCGTGATGCCGAGCTGGGAGAGGCGGGTCGGCGTGCCTATCTTGTCGAACCATTTTTCAAGGGCGGCAATGCCTTCCTCGGCGGTGTTCAAGCCAAACAGCTGCTGGGCGAAGCGCTCGAACTGAGCCGGATTCTGGCCCTGGAACCACTTCATCCAGGCGGGCATCACCACCGACAGGCCGGCGCCATGGGGCACATTGAACAGGGCGGAGAGCGCGTGTTCGATCATGTGGTTGGGGTAACCAAAACCCGACGTCCCTGCATAGGTCAGACCATTCAATGCCAGGGTCGCAGCCCAGGCGAACTCGGCGCGGGCGTTGTAGTCGGCGGGATCCGCCAGCAACTGCTCGGTGGTCTCCAGCACGGTGGCGATGACGGACTCCACCAGGCGGGACTGAATTTTCGGCTGCACCTTGGCGGTGAAGTAGCCCTCGATGGAGTGGGCTATGATGTCCGCCGCCGAGTAGACCAGATAGTCGCGAGAGACCGTCTGCATCAGCGCCGGATTGACGATGGAGACTTTCGGGAAGGTGTGCACCGAGTTGATGGCAAACTTCTCTTTGGTGTCATCGTTGGTCACCACGGCGCCGCTGTTCATCTCGCTGCCGGTGGCAGCCAGGGTCAGGATGGCAAACACCGGCAGCGCCGCCTCTATCTGCCCCTTGCCGACGAACAGATCCCAGACATCCTCTTGATATAAGGCCCCTGCGGCAATGGCCTTGGCGCTGTCGAGCACGGAGCCGCCGCCGACGCTCAGGATGGCGTCGACCCCCTGCTCCCGCGCCAGGGCGATGGCATCACGTACCTTGGAGATGAGCGGGTTGCTGACGATGCCGCCGCACGCCACGAACGGGATCCCCTGCTCGTTCAGACTGGCGCTCACGGTGGCGAAGAGGCCATCACCCTTGATCCGCTCGCTGCCATAGGCCAGCAGCACCTTCTTGATGCCGTGCTGGGCCAGGATCTCGCCGATGAGGCGCTCCTTGCCGGTGCCGAACTCGATCCGGGTCGGGTTGTAAAAGCTGAAATTGTCCATCTTGCCTGTCTCGCTATCTGGGTGCATGCCGGGTGGCATGTCGATGAGCTGAACTATAAATGGGCAACAAACATCGAACTAGACGGCAAATGGATGAATCAGTTACAACTAAATGATGTAAATCGACGAGCAAGACCATGATCAGCGAATTGAGATCCATCACCACCTTCGTGCGCACGGTGGAACTGGGCAGCCTCAGCAAGGCCGCCGAGGCCCAGCAGATCTCCCCTCAGGCCGCCAGCAAGGCACTGAGGCAACTGGAGACCTATCTCGGGGTGCGGCTGTTTCATCGCACCACCCGCAGCATGTCGTTGACCGAAGAGGGCCAGCGTTTTCTGGAGGCAGCCCAACCCGCCCTGCTCGGCCTGCAACAGGCGCTGTCAGCCGCGAGGCAGACCCGGGAAGCATTCGCCGGCCCGCTGCGGATCGTGGGGCCACGCTCGGTCGCGCAGATGATCATCGGCCCAGTGCTGGACGAGTACTGCCGGCTCTACCCCGAGGTCCAGCCGGATGTGCAGCTCGATGACCGCATCGGCAACTGGGTGGAGGAGCGCGTCGATGTGGGCCTTAGGATCGGCCTTTCGCCACAGGATGGGCTGATCGCACGCCGCCTGTTTCCCTTGCAGCTCATCATCTGCGCCTCCCCCACCTATCTGCGCAAACATGGGGTGCCGCACACGCTGCACGATCTGGGCGTGCACCGCTGCAGCGTGTTTCGTCATGCCGGCACCGGCCACCTTATTCCCTGGCATGTGAAGCTTGGGGAGAGCGTGCAGGATCATCTCGTTCGTCCGGCAATATCGACCAATGATGAGACGGTAGAGCTGGGCGCCGTGCTGGCGGGAGAAGTGATAGGCCAAATTGCCGGGCCGACGGCGGCGGCGCACATCCGGGCCGGTCGCCTGGTTCCCCTGCTGCTCGACCACATGACAGACATGTACAGCCTGTTTCTCTACTACGGCAGCCGCGCGGCCCAGCCCGCCCGGGTACGCCGCTTCATCGATCTGGCGGTCGAGCGTCTCACCGACAGCCCGGAGTTCGTGCTCGGCGCCGAGGAGCTGCGCCTTGCCCATGCTCGGGGAGTCGGGGATGCAATCCCCGGATAAGGAGCGATAAGCAGGTGATCGAGCTGCCACAGAGACAGGAGTACCAGGCGACGGCTGACTGACGAAGAGCCCTCCACGAGAGATAGGCGGGCTTATGGTGACGCAAGGGTGCCCCAGGATGTTTCCAGCATCAGCCAAAGGAGTCTGATTGACTAACCCGGCTTTTCTTCGACGCCAATGACAACCTCGTAGTCGGCCAAGAGACGCCTTTTGCCCCTTCGAGATCCTTGACGCATGCGCCGGGTGGCAGGCGGTTGGCGGGTTGGCGGGTTGGCGGGTTGGCGGGTTGGCGGGTTGGCCAGTATGGTGGTCACTGGTGGCGACAGCTCATCGCACATATCATAGGCCAAGGCAGACGGTGAACGCCCAGCAACTGAGCGGTCACCGTCACCTCGTTGTCGACCAGCATCCGACGTCGTCAAGGGGATGTGAGTGCCTCGTCCATCTTGCTCTCCACCTGAGGCTGGGGGCTCGCCACGGGATCAAAGATGGCATCCAGATGGCCACGCAATTCTTCAATAGCGCCTGCAACATCCGGCTGCTTCATCACATCGAAGCACGAGAAGGAGGGCAACACCTCTACGCCACAGAACCTGTAGTTGGCCGTGTTGCTGACGAAGACGTCATCCACCGTTTTGCCCTCGAACAACATCTGCCCAGCATCGCCAAATGCCGCCCTCGGTGCATTCCAGGTCAGCGACAGCATGTACTGCTTGCCATGCATCTTGCCGCCAGAGCCATATTGCTTGCGCGGATCCTCGCGCGTCCTGCCATCACCCGACAGAAAACACTGCTGGAACATGCCCGCGGTAAATACCTCATCGACATACTTCTTGTAGATCCACGGCATGCCGAACCAGAAGACCGGCGATTGCAGGATGATGATGTCTGCCCACAGATGCTTGTCGACCTCGCCCTGAACGTCGTAGCCCTGCTCTATGTATGTCTCCTTCACCGCATAGCCGCGCGCTGCCATCTCTTGCTTGATGACACCTGCCAGGGTGCTGTTCAGTTTGCCGCCGGAGATGCCTTCAAAAAACTGATGTGCGTTGATGATCAATACGTTTTTCATCGTCTTCTTTTCCTCAATAATCAATGGTCTGATGCGCCTTCTCACTTGCCTGTTGGTTTCGGCGTCGTGGGGTCCATCACGCTGACCAGGGCGTCACGACACCTGAGGGAAAGAGGCCCGAGGGCATGGCAATCTTGCGGATTGGTTTTCATGGGTGCCTCCTTCACGGTGAAGGCAACTATAGGCGCCGCATTAGCGCAGAAAAATAGCTTAATCCTGCACACCATATGAAGCTATGCTTCAAGATATGAAACTCAATCAACTCGACGGCCTGATGGCCTTTTGGAAAGTCGCGGAGCATCGCGGCTTCACTGCCGCGTCTGCCGAACTGGAGGTATCGCCTTCCGCGCTAAGCCAGGCGATCAGGCAGCTGGAAGCGCGTCTCGGCGTACGCCTGCTCAATCGCACGACCCGCAGCGTGAGCCTGACGGAGGCTGGGGAGGACTATCTTGCCCGCATCGGCCCGGCACTCGGTCAGGTCATTGTGGCGGGTGAAGAGCTGAACGTCCTGCAAGGTGGGCCCACCGGCACATTACGCATCAATGCCGCACGCATTTCGACCTCAATGGTGTTGCAACCGCTGTTGGCAGGTTTCCTTCGTGAGCATCCGAACGTGAAACTTGAACTGACCAATGACGAAGGCTTCGTCGACATCGTCGAGCGGGGTTTCGATGCGGGCATTCGCATGGGAGAAGATCTGCACAAGGACATGGTCGCCCTTCCCCTTGGCGGCCCCATCACAGTCGCCATCGTCGCCTCCCCTGATTATCTCGCGCGCTTCCCCGCGCCCAGCCATCCGGACGACCTCGTGCAGCACAACTGCATCCGCTTCCGCTTCGCCGGAACAGGCGCGATCCACAAATGGGAGTTCAAGGTGAATGAGGAAATCGTCGAGTACGAGGTCAAGGGCAACCTGACCATTACGGACACCCTGTTCAGTACGGAGGCGGCACTGGAAGGCGTCGGGATCGCCTACACCTTTGAGCAGCTGGCCCTGCCACACATCAAGGCAAAGCGCCTGACGCGAGTCCTTGCACCGTTCTCGCCGACCTTTCCAGGCTTCTCTCTGTACTACCCCAGTCGGCATGATCAACCGTCCAAGTTGAAGGCATTCATCGAGTACGCGCGGCGGGCTGTCATCTGAGCAAGCCTGCTTTCTGCTGTTGCTGAACTGACCACTGGTGTTCAAAAACGCTCGTTCGCCCTTGTTACTCCTGCATAGTTGCTTGGGCTGGGATACACATGTCACCGAACCGGCAGATACCAGAGAGGATCGGCCGCTTGCTCACAACAATCCAAACGCTCCCATCATAGGGGACGAAGGCTGGAACCATGGCAGAGATGATTGCTGGGTTTTACGCGAGCACGCGCACAGACAAATAACTGGGCGAGTTTGTTATGAGCTGCCAGCCTATCCCGTGTGCCGAGCGGTTTATGGATGTCCGTCGGCAACGACAGCAGGCGTGCCGATCTTCCGAGAGTCGCAAATGTCTTAGGGACTGATGTATCGGGAACTGAGCCAGAAACGCATTGCAGATGCGATCAGTCATCAACACAAAGTGGATTACCAAGAGGTCTGAAGGGGAATTGGAAGGTAACTTATTGAATTGCAGAAACAGGTGGTGGCCCCACCAGCCACATCCCGGCACTCGAGTCCCCCACCTTGGCTGCTTCCTTCCGGATCTGACCAGGTCGACGGGTTATCAATGCGAGAGGACCAATGGGACCACCGGCGCTGAGTCTACCAAAGCAGAGGGTCATTGCAACGGCTTTCTGCCCTGCCAGGGTGCGTTTGCCTGCTTTTTCGGCAACCCGCACAAAGAGTCGGCAATCTAGCTAAAAATCATGAATTTGGCGCCGACGCACAGCAGCAGCAGGGCAAATCCCATACGCAGTCGCTGGGGAGACAAACGGTGAGCCAGACGGGCGCCGAGTCGGGCGAACTGGGTACTGGTCAACACTATGCCTAACCAGGCAGGCAGATAGATGTAGCCCAGGCTCCACTCGGGTAACTGGCTATGACCCCAACCGGTATAGAGGTAACTCAGGCTGCCCGCCAGGGCGATAGGGATGCTGCCCGCCACCGAGACGGCCACCGCCTGCTTCATGGGCACGCTGTTCCAGGTGAGGTAGGGCACGGTCAAGGAGCCACCGCCGATACCGAACATGGCGGAGAGCCAGCCGATACAGGTCCCCGCGATCCCGGTGCCAAGGGGGCCGGGCAGATGGCGTTCTGCCTTGGGTTTCAGGTTCAGCCCCATCTGCAGGGCCATGATCCAAGCGAAACAACCGATGATGATGTTGAGGGTTGTGGCGCTGAGCAGATTCACCGTCAGGCCGCCTAGCCAGGCACCGACCATCATGCCCCCCGCCAGGCGGCGAATGAGAGACCAGTCCACCACGCCCTTGGCATAGTGCACCCGCAGCGAGCTGAGTCCGGTGAAGATCATGGTGAGCATGGAGGTACCAAGGGCCAGGTGAGTCACTATTTCGGGGGCTATGCCCTGGGCATGAAAACTGACCACCAGCACGGGTACTATGATGAGACCGCCCCCTATGCCGAACAATCCACCCAACACACCTGCGAAGGCCCCCAGCAACAGATAACCCAGAAACAGCATCTTGCATCCTTATCAGAAGCCCTTGGCACGAGTCTGCTGACCCTGCTGGCTCGATCATCATCGGCAAAAAAAGAGGTGGCCCATGGGCCACCTCGCTATTGTGCCGATTAACTCAGGGGAATGGTACCGTCCATCACCTTGTAAAACGCTAGCACCGCGAAGCCGAGCAGGGCCACCGTCATCCCCTGCTCCAGTCGGTTGAGACCACGCAGGCCGTGATGTTGGCGCGCTTTCCAGTAGATGAAGATGCCCGGGCTATAGAGCAGGGCCACCAGCAGCAGGTACTCCACCCCGGCGGCATAGACCAGCCAGCAGCCATAGAGGGTCGCCACCAGGGCCAACAACAGATCCCGCTTGCGCTGATATGGCTGCCCCTCATAGGTCTGGCCACTCAGGGCTAGTTTGAGGCCATAGGCCCCCGAGAAGACATAAGGCACCAGGGCCGCCGCCGTGGTGATGTTGACCAGCGCCAGATAGGTGCTGTTCTGGAAATAGATGATGATGAGGAAGGCCTGCACCAGGCAGGTGGAGCACCAGAGGGAGACGCTGGGAGATCCCCGCTTGTTCTCCCGGGCAAACCAGGCCGGGAACACCCCCGTCTTGCCGGCGATGAAAGGCACCTCGGCGGCCAGCACTGTCCAGCTGAGCAGGGCCCCCATCACCGAGATGACCAGGCCGATATTGATGAGCCAGGCCCCCCAGGGCCCGACCACGGCCTCCAGTATCATGGCGGTGGAGGGATTCTTCAGGGCCGCCAACTCAGGCTGGCTCATGACTCCCAGGGAAAAGAGCGTCACCATCACGTACAGCGTCAGGGCGCCGAGCAGGGCCAGCACAGTAGCGCTGCCCACGTCCTTGCGCTGGCGGGCCCGGGCCGAGACCACCACGGCCCCCTCGATACCGATGAAGACCCAGAGGGTCACCTTCATGGTGGATTTCACCTGATCCATCACGGATCCCAGCTCACCATTGCCCTGGCCCCAGAAGTCCAGGGTGAAGGTGTCCAGATTGAAGGCGAGCAGCACCGCGACGCAGAACACGATGAGGGGCACCATCTTGGCGATGGTGGTCACTATGTTGACCAGGGCCGCCACCTGCACCCCGCGCAGCACCAGCGCATGCACCGACCAGATGAGCAGGGACGCCAGCAGGATGGCGGTGGGGGTATTGCCATTGCCGAAGATGACATTGTCCGGGGTATCGAAGAAATAGCTCAGGGCGCTGAACACCACGACGGCGTAGGAGACGTTGGCCAGCAGCTGGCAGATCCAGTAGCCCCAGGCGGCATTGAAGCCGATAAAATCGCCAAATCCGGCCTTGGCATAACTGAAGATGCCGCCATCGAGATCCGGGCGGCGCAGGGAGAGGCTCTGATAGACCAGGGCCAGGCAGATCATGCCAAGTCCGGTGATGGTCCAGCCCAGGGCCACGGCTCCGGCGCTGGCATGGGCGGCGATATTTTGCGGCAAACTGAACACACCGGCTCCGATCATGGAGCCAATCACCAGTGAGATGAGGGCACCCAGCCCGAGTTTCTTGTCCATCTCTATCCTGTTGCTTGTCTTGGCGGCGGTTGAGAGTCCCTGCTCAATTCGACTCGCATCATGATGGAGCGACTGTCCCTGCCCCCTGAAAAAGGCGGCAACTATATTGCATGACTATACGGCTCGCAATCCTTCGCCATATCAATCGTTGGCCGCCTTGACCGGGCGCAATTTTACAGAAGTCACGGGCACGGCCTGTGAGCTGGCTCAAACTCTGCCGGATTGTCGCCACTTTCAGGGAATACCATGATCTGACCCCGGATCCTGGTGCCTTGCATAAGCACGCAAGCCAGGGTCGTCATGGTGCATCTGGGGGAAGAGCCGCATCTCGCTCGCGGTGCGGGCCACAAAGCAGACCACAAGGCGGGGCCTTCGCCCCGCGCTCGCTGGTTTGATGACGCTGCCCCGCTACAAGCGCAGGCCACCATCGAGATCTATCATGCGCCCGGACAGGTAATCATTGCCAAGGATGAAGCGCACCGCATCGGCGAGCTGGTGCGCCTCCCCCAGGCACGCGGCGGGGATGGCGTGCAGCATGCGATCCATCGCCTCGGGCTTCATCGCCGCCGTCATCTCGGTAGCGAAGACCCCGGGGGCGATGCCCATCACCCGGATGCCATGGCGCGACAGCTCCCGCGCCCAAGTGACCACCAGGGCGGCCACCCCCGCCTTGCTGGCGGCATAGTTGCTCTGTCCCATGTTGCCGACCCTGGCAATGGAGGAGATGTTGATGATGACGCCACCCAGGCCATGGCGCGCCATCAGGGCGGCCCCCTCGCGGCCACACAGGAAGGTGCCGGTCAGATTGACATCAATCACCGCCTGCCACTGGGCCAGGGAGAGTTTGTCGGTCAGCACCCCCTCTTTCATCTTGATGAGCAGACCATCGCGCAAGATCCCGGCGCAGTTGATAAGGCCAGCAAGGGGCCCCAGGTCATGGATGGCGGCGAAGCTTGCCTCCACCTCGCCCTCATCGGCCACGTTGCAGACATGGAGTGAACAGCGGCCACCCCGGCTCTGCAACTCGGCCTCGGTGATCTCCAGATCCGCTCGATTGACATCGATGAGTGCCAGTCTGGCCCCTTGTTCGGCCAGGGCCAGCGCAATGGCCCTGCCGAGGCCCCGTCCCGCCCCTGTCACGGCAATCAATTTATTATTCAGATCCATCAAGGCTCCTCGTTATCTCAGTGGAGGGGCCCAGTGCGGCCCGCTCCTTGGGGAAGTCGTCTCAATCGGGTTCCCGATAGAGGTTGAGGATGCTGGAAAAATCGCGATCCCCCTCCCCTCGACTGGCGTGCAGATTGAACAAGTTACGCGCCAGCGCCCCCATGGGCACGGCGCTGTGGGCATGTTCGGCCAATCCCATGGCCAGTCCCAGATCCTTGACCATGAGCCGGGTCATGAAGCCGCCGCTGTAACCGCGGGACGCCGGGGCACTCTCCATCACCCCGGGCCAGGGGTTGTAGCGCTCCAGGCTCCAGTTATTGCCCGAGCTCTTGGCCATGATGCCGGAGAGCACGGCGGCATCCAGCCCCTCCTTGACCCCCAGTGCCAACGCCTCGGCGGTACCCGCCATGTGGATGGCAAGCAGCATGTTGTTGCACATCTTGGCGATTTGACCCGCGCCAAGGGGACCGGCATGAAACAGGTTCTGCCCCATCAACCCAAGCACAGGGCGGGCGGATTCAAAATCCGCCGCCTCGCCACCGACGATAAAGGTGAGGGTACCCGCCGCCGCCCCCACGACCCCGCCTGAAACGGGGGCATCGATGAAGCGATGGTCCAGCAAGCGGGCTGCCCCCCCCACGGCGCGGGCCGAGGCGACATCGATGGTGGAGCAGTCGATGATAAGGGTATTGGGGGCCAGGGCCTGGAGCAGGCCAGGATTGCCTCCCCCGTCACCGAGCCAGAGCCCCATCACGTGCTCCCCGGCAGGCAACATGCTGATCACCAGCTCGCAGCCGGCTGCCGCCTCGGCGGCACTGGCGGCGCAGTGACAGCCCGCCTGCTTGGCCGCAATCAGATGATCGGGCAGCAGATCGAACACCTGTACCCGCAGCCCCGCCTTGGCCAGGTTGGCGGCCATGGGGCCGCCCATGTTGCCAAGGCCGATAAAACCTACCCCTGTCGTCATATGCTGCTGTCTCCATGAGTCGCTTGTCCCTTGAGCTCGCGCCAGAGGGGATTGCTCGCCCCCGCGCAGGCGGGCCAGCGATAGAATTCCGCGATAGCGGTCTGTTCGGCGTCTTGCCAGCGAGGCTGCTTGTCCTTGTCGATGAGCAGCGCCCTGACCCCTTCGATAAAGTCTCCCTTGAGGACGCAATTCACCGACAGGGTCAGCTCATTGGCGAAGGATCCCGCCAGTGATTGCTGACGCCCCTGCCAGTATTGGCGCCACAGCAAGCCGCGGCTCAAGGGGCTGCCGCTGCGACAACTGTCCCGTTGCTGTGCCAGCGACCCTGTCAAAGGGGCGTCGAATAGCCGATCGAGCACCCGCACCAGACTGCGGCCCAGCAAGAGGGATTCAATCTGTGCGAGATGAGGCAGCAACAGCGGCTCGGGCAGGGGTGCTGCCGCCCCCAACGCCGCCAGCATCAACGCCAGGCTGTCATCGAGCTCCTCTGCCGGCTGCCGCCAGTCGAGCCGCAGCAATGCCTCGATCAGCTGAGGGCGAGCGGCTCTGCTCAGCGCCCCATCGGCCAGCCCCAGCCCCAGGGCGTCGGCACCATTGATACGGGCCCCGGTCAGGCCGAGCCAGAGCCCGACGCGGCCCGGCAACCGGCTCAAGAACCAGCTGGCCCCCACATCCGGATAGAGGCCTATGCTCACCTCCGGCATGGCCAGCAGGCTACACTCCGTCACCAGCCGAAAACGGGCCCCGACAAACAGCCCCATGCCGCCCCCCATGCAGATGCCATCTGCGACGCAGATCAGCGGTTTGGGGTAGTGATGGATCAGCAGATCGAGCCGGTACTCCTGCTCGAAGAAAGCGCAGGCATAATCCGCCAGCTCAGGGTCTGTCATGCGCTGGCGCTCATGATAGAAGGCGCGAATATCCCCCCCGGCACAGAATGCCTTCTCCCCGGCCCCCTCCAGCAGCACGCCACACACAGTGTCATCGTCTTGCCAGTCAGCTAACTGCTGTGCCAAGGCCTGGATCATCGGCAGGCTCAAGGCATTGAGGGACGCCGGACTGTCCAGGGTCAGCACCCCCAACCGTTGGCCATCCCGGGTCGGCAGTAACGCGACCTTTACCCCATCACTCATCTCGTGCTCCTCACTCAAAGCGGCTCTGGTTGGCTTGCTTGCGGCCATCACTGCGTCTGTTTGCCTGGCTCGTGCTGGCCATGACCCTGGATGTCATCACTTCGACCGTAGTGCCAACGCGGCGCCCGCTTCTCCAGAAAGGCCGCCACCCCCTCTTGCTGATTCGCATCCTGAAAAAGGTCGAGGAAGAGGGCGCGCTCCATGGGCAGCGCTTCATCACGAGGACGGCGACGCCCCTCGTTGATGAGCCGTTTGCAGGCGCGCAGGGCGGCGGGACTTTGGCGCTCGGCATGGCTTGCCATCTGCCTGGCGGCCTCCCAGGCGCAACCCACCTTGACCACCTCTTCCACCAGGCCTATCTCGTAGGCCAGGGTGGCATCGACCTTCTCGGCGCACAAAATGAGGCGCTTGGCCCAACCCGGCCCCACCAGTTCGGTCAGGCGCTGGGTGCCGCCTGCGCAGGGCAAGAGTCCCACCGACGCCTCAGGCAGCCCCATGATGGCTTGCTGCTCGGCGATGCGAATATCGCAGGCCAACGCCACTTCCAGCCCGCCCCCCATGGCAAACCCCGTGATGGCGGCGATGCTGACCCCGTGAAAGCGAGCCAGGGCCTCGAACGCTTCGCCAAAGGCCTCGGCCACCTGCGCGGCATGCAGGCTGTCACCGTCGGCAAACATCTTGAGATCGGCGCCGGCGCAGAAGAACCTGTCACCGGCCCCGCGGATAACCAGGGCCACTATCTCGGGTTTGCCGTCGAGCTCGGCCATCATCTGCACGAAGGCGCGCAGGCTGGCCAGGGTCCAGGTATTGGCCGGTGGGTTGTCCAGGGTGATGTAGGCCACGTGGCCATGGTATTCGAGCCGTATCCTTGTCATGGGATCATCCTTGTGTGCGGGCAACGTCATGGCATCGCCCCTATAGCAGATTCAGTGAGGGAGTGGCCAGCAGGCGACGGGCGATGATGAGTCGCATCACCTCGTTGGTTCCCTCCAGGATGCGATGTACCCGGGTATCGCGCAGATAGCGTTCGAGGGGATATTCGCGGATATAACCATAGCCGCCAAAGAGTTGCAGGGCCTCATCGCAGATCTGATAACCGATGTCGGTGGCGAAGCGCTTGGCCATGGCGCACCAGGCGCTCTTGTCCGGGCTGTTCTCGTCGAGCTTGGCCGCCGCCTGACGCACCAGCAGCCGGGCGGCGGCCAGTTCGGTCGCCATGTCGGCCAGACGAAACTGCACGCTCTGAAACTCGCCGATGGGGCGGCCAAATTGCTGACGCTCGGTCACATAGGCCAGGGCATCATCCAGGGCCTGCTGGGCCGTGCCCAGGGAGCAGCTGG
Source organism: Aeromonas sp. BIGb0405 (assembly GCF_024807335.1). Lineage (NCBI taxonomy): Bacteria > Pseudomonadati > Pseudomonadota > Gammaproteobacteria > Aeromonadales > Aeromonadaceae > Aeromonas > Aeromonas sp. BIGb0405. The sequence goes on along the minus strand of NZ_JANUEP010000003.1, from coordinate 173,112 downwards.
CGATGTTGATGCGACCGCCATCCAGGGCCTGCATGGCAAACTTGAACCCCTCCCCCTCTTCCCCCAGCCGATAGTTGGCGGGAATGCGCACCCCGTTAAAGGCCACTTCCCGGGTCGGTTGACTGTGCCAGCCCAGCTTCTCTTCGGCCTTGCCGTAGACGATGCCCTCGCTGTTTGCCGGCACCATGAAGGCGGAGATCCCCCCCGCCCCCTCGCCGCCGGTGCGGGCCATCACCACCAGCACATCGGTGCTGCCTGCCCCGGAGATAAACACCTTGCTCCCCTCGATGAGGTAATCATCGCCGTCGCGCAGGGCGCGGCTCTTGAGGGCGGCGGCGTCCGAGCCCGCCCCAGGTTCGGTGAGGCAATAGGAGCCGAGCAACTCGCCACTGACCAGACGTGGCACCCACTCCCCGGCAACCTCGGCGGGCAGCCAGCGCCCCAGCATCCAGCTCACCATGTTATGGATGGTGAGATAGGCGGTGGTGGAGGTGCAGCCCATGGCGAGGCGCTCGAAGATGAGGCTGGCGTCGAGCCGGGGCAGCCCCAGGCCGCCATATGGCTCCTGGGTATAGAGGCCGCAAAAGCCGAGCTCGGCCGCCTGTTTGATGGTCTGGATGGGAAACTCATGATCCCTGTCCCAGCGGGCGGCATTGGGCTTGAACGCCTCGTTGGCGAAGGCGGTGGCGGCATCGCAGTAAGCCTGCTGATCCTCGGTCAGATTGAAATTCATGGGCAAGAGTCCTCACTCAACGCAGGCTGATGGTCATGTTGGGGCCAGTGGGAATGTCTTCGTCAAACCAGCGCTCGGTCACCGTCTTGGTCTCGGTATAGAAGCGCACCGCCTGTTTGCCGTAGGCGTGCAAGTCCCCATAGAAAGAGCCGCGCCAACCGGTGAAGGAGAAGAACGGCAGCGGCACCGGGATGGGCACATTGATGCCCACCTGGCCCACCGCCACCTCGTGGCGAAAGGTACGGGCCGCGGCGCCGCAACCGGTGAAGATGGAGGTGCCATTGCCATAGGGGTTGCGATTGATGAGGGCGAGCGCCTCAGCCAGGCTGTCGACCTCCATGCAGCAGAGCACAGGGCCGAAGATCTCCTCCCGATAGAGTCCCATCTGCGCCGTCACGCCGCGAAACAGTGTGGGGCCCACCCAATTGCCGACCGGGTAACCCGCCACCTCGCACAGGGTGCCATCGAGCAGACACTCGGCCCCTTCCTGCTTGCCCGCTTCAATCAGATTCTCCACCCGCACCCTGGCCTCCGGGCTGATAAGAGGGCCATAGGCGGCTTGCGGATCGTCCCACACCCCGGGGCGCACGGCGGCGAATGCCTCGGCAAGTTCCGGGATCCAGTCGCGGGCACTGCCGACGAACACCGCCACGCTGATGGCCATGCAGCGCTGACCGGCGGCGCCGACCCCGGCCCCCACCAGGTTGCTCAGCACCTGCCCCTTGTTGGCATCGGGCATGATCACCATGTGATTCTTGGCGCCGACAAAGCATTGGGCGCGTTTGAGCTGTTCGGTCGCGGTGCGATAGACATGAGCCCCGACCCGGGCCGAGCCGACGAAGCTGACTGCCTTCACGTCCGGGTGGGTCAAGAGCGCATCCACCTGCTCGGCACCGCCGTGCACCACGCTGAGGATGCCCGCCGGGGCCCCCGCCTCGGTGAACAGCTCGGCCAGCCGCATGGGGGTGAGCGGATCCTGTTCGGAGGGCTTGAGCACGAAGCCATTGCCGCAGGCGATGGCCAGGGGAAACATCCACAGCGGGATCATGGCCGGGAAGTTGAATGGGGTGATACCGACGCAGACCCCCAGCGGTTGCACCCAGGAGTGCCCATCGACCCGCCGCGCCACATTGCCCATGGTCTCGCCCATGGTCTGGCTGGCGATGCCGCAGGCTTGTTCAACCACTTCGATACCGCGCCACACATCCCCCTTGGCATCGGCAAAGTTCTTGCCCGTCTCCTGAGCCAGCAGGGTGGCCAGCTCGTCATGATGGACTTTAAGCAGATGCTGATAGTTGAACATGACCCTGGCCCGCTCCGGCGCAGGCACATCCCGCCACAGCAGATAGGCTTGCTGGGCGCTGCGCACCGCCAGCTCAACCTCCTCTGCCGTGGCCCTGGGGGCGCGGGCCAGCAGACTCTGATCCGCCGGATTGGTCACCTCTATCCACTGCTCCGTCGTCGAGGCATGGGGCCCGCCGTTGATGTAGAGCGGCAGATCCCCGTACAGGGTGGCATGGCTGGTCATGTTCTTAACTCCTTTGAGTCTGGTCAGACGACTGGATTGCACAGGATTGAGCGGGCGGCAGCGCGGCCAGCTCCCTCACCACAAGGGATTTTACCTTAGACTAACAATTGATTTACGTTTACGCTAACGTAAACTAACTCTGGAGATGGACTGACCAGTCAGGACGACAGCAAGGTGCCCATTATTGCCTGCCGTCCCCGCACTCAGACCCACTCCACCCTCGTGATGACAAGGAGACAGCTATGCCCCCATTGATGGATGAGACCCTGCTGGCCCTGACCGACCAGGTCGGCGCTTTCTGTCGACAAGTGATAGCGCCGCGCGCCGCCGAGATAGACAGCAGCAACCTCTTTCCCCGGGATCTCTGGCCATTGATGGGAAGTCTCGGCCTGCATGGCATCACTGTCGGCGAGGAGTATGGCGGCGTGGGCCTGGGCTACCTGGCTCACGTGCTGGTGATGGAGCAGGTGAGCCGGGCCAGCGCCTCGGTCGGGCTCTCCTATGGTGCCCACTCCAACCTGTGCATCAACCAGATCCACCGCCACGGCACCCCCGATCAGAAGGCGCGTTACCTGCCTGATCTGGTCAGCGGCGCCAAGGTGGGCGCCCTGGCCATGAGCGAGCCTGGTGCCGGATCCGATGTGGTGAGCATGCGCTTGCTGGCCGAGGCGAGGGACAATCACTTCGTGCTGAACGGCAACAAGATGTGGATCACCAATGGCCCCGATGCCGAGACCTTCGTCATCTATGCCAAGACGGATGCCAAGGCGGGGGCCAAGGGGATATCCGCCTTCATCGTCGAGGCGGGCACCCCGGGATTTCGCACGGCCCAGAAGCTCGACAAGCTGGGCATGCGGGGCTCCAGTACCTGCGAGCTGGTGTTCGACAACTGCAATGTTCCCAAAGAGAACCTGCTCGGCCCGCTGCACGGGGGCATCAAGGTGCTGATGAGCGGTCTCGATTATGAGCGGGTGGTGCTGGCGGCGGGTCCCCTTGGCATCATGCAGGCCTGCATGGACGTGGCGTTGCCCTATGTGCGCGAGCGCAAGCAGTTCGGCCAGGCCATCGGTGAATTCCAGCTGGTGCAGGGCAAACTGGCCGACATGTACACCCGCCTGGCCAGCAGCCGGGCCCTGGTCTACTCGGTGGCCAACGCCTGCGATCAAGGGCAGACCAGCCGCAAGGATTGCGCCGCCGCCATCTTGCTTGCCGCGGAAAATGCCACCCAGATGGCACTGGATGCCATCCAGCTGCTCGGCGGCAATGGCTACATCAACGAATACCCGACCGGGCGCCTGCTGCGGGACGCCAAGCTGTACGAGATAGGTGCCGGCACCTCGGAGATCCGCCGCTGGCTCATCGGCCGCGAGCTGATGGGAGAGTCTGCATGAAGCCGTTGCACGCCCAGCTAGCACGCCATAGCGCCGACCGCTCTGTGACTCACCGGGCAGACCTTTTCCCTTACACCTTTTTAGGGGAGCCCGCATGAGCCAGATCCACTCCCAGCTCGACACCCATAGCCCCGACTATGAGGCCAACAGGGCCGCCATGCAGGCCCTGGTCGAGGATCTGCACGATCGGCTGGAGGAGATAACCCTGGGGGGCGGCGCCGTCAATCAGGCCCGCCACACCGGGCGTGGCAAGTTGCTGCCCCGCGAGCGCATCGACCGGCTGCTCGACCCCGGCTCCCCTTTCCTCGAGCTCTCCGCCCTGGCGGCCTGGGGGGTCTATGACGAAGCCGTCCCCGCCGCCGGTATCATCACCGGGCTTGGTCGCATCAACGGCAGGCTCTGCCTGCTGGTGGTCAACGACGCCACCGTCAAGGGCGGCACCTATTACCCCCTCACGGTGAAGAAACACCTGCGCGCCCAGGCCATCGCCGAGCGGCTGCGCCTCCCTTGCCTCTACCTGGTGGACTCTGGCGGCGCCTTCTTGCCGATGCAGGACGAGGTGTTTCCCGACCGGGATCATTTCGGTCGCATCTTCTACAACCAGGCTCGCCTCTCGGGCCAGGGCATCCCCCAGCTCGCCGTGGTGATGGGGCTCTGTACCGCAGGCGGCGCCTATGTGCCCGCCATGGCGGACGAGTCCATCATGGTCAAGCAGCAGGCCACCATTTTCCTGGCCGGCCCCCCCCTGGTCAAAGCCGCCACTGGCGAGGAGATCAGCGCCGAAGCGTTGGGGGGGGCCCTGGTCCACTGCGCCCACTCTGGCGTTGCCGATCACCTGGCCAGAGATGACGACCATGCCTTGCAACTGGCCCGCACCCTGGTCAGCAACCTGGGGGGCGACCAGCCAGCCAACCGCCCCCTCTATCGGGAGCCTGTCTATCCCATCGAGGAGCTCTATGGTCTGGTCGGTACCAGTCTGAAGCGGCCGGTGGAGGCGAGGGAGATCATCGCTCGCCTGGTCGATGGCTCGGACTTTGACGAGTTCAAGGCGCTGTACGGCACCACGCTCGTCACCGGGTTCTCCCGCATCCAGGGCATGGCCGTCGGGATCCTCGCCAACAACGGTGTGCTGCACAGCGACAGCGCCCAGAAGGGCGCCCACTTCATCCAGCTCTGCAACAGACGCGCCATCCCGTTGCTGTTTCTGCAGAACATCACCGGCTTCATGGTGGGCAGCCAGGCCGAGCGAGAAGGGATCGCCAAACACGGTGCCAAGCTAGTTACTGCCGTTGCTTGCAGCCGGGTGCCCAAGCTCACCCTGATCACCGGGGGCAGCTTTGGCGCCGGCAACTACGGCATGTGTGGCCGCGCCTTTGACCCCGACTTCCTGTTCAGCTGGCCCAACAGCCGCATCTCCGTCATGGGGGGCGAACAGGCGGCTGGCGTCTTGGTGCAGGTGCGCCGCGACAAGCTCGCCGCAGCGGGAAAGCCCCTCGACGAGCAGGAGGCGCAGGCTATCCGCACCCCTGTGCTCGACCAGTATGAACGCCAGGGTCACCCCTACTACGCCAGTGCCCGGCTCTGGGACGATGGGGTCATCGACCCGGCCCAGAGCCGCACCGTACTCGCACTGGCCCTGGCCGCCTGTCAGGATGCCCTGGCCCGCGCCCGAGTGACCCCCGAGCAATATGGCATCTTCCGGATGTAAGGAGCCCGTATGAAAGCAGACATGAGGTCATCCCCTGCCGCCCCCGACAACAGGGCCGCCCCGGATGCCGGATTTCGCCTGGAGCAGACTGGCCCCTTGGCTGAGCTGGTGCTCTGCCGCCCGGCACGCCATAACGCCTTTGACAAGGCGCTGATCCAGGGGCTGCTTGGCGCCTTGCGCGAGCTGGCTGACCGCACTGAGCACAGTCCCCGGGCGCTGCTGCTGCGCGCCGAGGGCAAACACTTTTGCGCCGGCGCCGATCTCGACTGGATGCGGGATCTCTCTCATGCCGATGTTGAACACAACAGGGAGGATGCCCGCCAGCTCGCCCTGCTGATGCAAACCCTGGACGAGCTGCCCTTCCCCACCCTGGCCCTGGTGCAGGGCGCCGCCTATGGGGGGGCACTTGGTCTCATCTGTGCCTGCGACATCGCCTTGGCCAGCGACGATGCCCGCTTCTGCCTCTCCGAAGTGGGTCTGGGATTGGTGCCAGCGGTGATAAGCCCCTATGTGGTGCGCACCCTGGGGCAGCGCCAGGCACGGTGCTACATGCTCAGTGCCGAACCCTTCGATGCCATCACCGCCTGTCGGCTCAACGTGATTCATCAGCGGTTCAGCCCCGACGCCTTGCTGGAAGAGGGCCGTGCCCTGGCCCGAACGCTGTGCCAGAACGGCCCGGCGGCCATGGCCGACACCAAGGCACTGCTCGATAAGCTCGCCCATCTGCCCGCCAGTCAACACCAGGCGCTGACCGTGGATACCATTGCCCGGGTGCGGGTCGGCGCCGAGGCCCAGGAGGGGATGCAGGCTTTCTTTGACAAGCGCCCGCCCGCCTGGCGTCCCGAATGCAAGGAGAAACCATGACTGAGCTAGTCCCTATCAAATGGCAGATGATCGCCAATCGTGGCGAAAAAACCGGGGTGCGCCTACTGCCGCTTTTCACCGTCGCCGTCTCATCCCCGGAGCAGATGCCATGACAGAGATAGTCCCCATCAAACGACTGCTGATCGCCAATCGTGGCGAAATAGCGGTGCGTATCATCAAGACCGCGCGCCGCCTCGGCATTCACACCATCGCCCTCTACTCGGATGCCGACCACCAGGCCATGCCCGTGCGTGAAGCCGACGAGGCCTGGTATCTGGGGCCGGCACCTGCGCGGGAGAGCTACCTCGACGGTGCCAAGGTGCTCGCCATCGCCAAGCAGGCTGGGGCCGACGCCATCCACCCCGGCTATGGTTTTCTCTCTGAGAGCAGCGATTTCGCCCTTGCCTGCGAGGAGGCCGGGATCCGCTTCATCGGCCCCTCGGCGGCCGCCATCCTCGCCATGGGGGACAAATCCGGCGCCAAAGCGCTGATGGAAGCGGCGGGGGTGCCGGTGCTGCCCGGCTATCACGGCGCAGATCAGAGCCTGCTCGCCCTCAGAGCCCATGCCCAGAGCATCGGCTTTCCCCTGCTCATCAAGGCCGCCAGCGGCGGCGGTGGCAAGGGGATGCGCCGGGTCGAGGCGCTGGCCGATTTCGATGACGCCTTGGGGGCGGTCAAGCGGGAAGCCCTGGCGGCCTTTGGCGATGACAATGTGCTGCTCGAACGCTACCTGGCCGGGGCAAGGCACGTCGAGGTGCAGGTGTTTGCCGACAACAGCGGCTACACCCTCTCCCTCGGGGACAGGGACTGCTCGCTGCAGCGCCGTCATCAGAAGGTGATCGAGGAGGCGCCAGCCCCGGATATCGCCCCCGAGCTGCGCCGCGCCATGAGCGACGCCGCGGTGGCCGCCGCCATGGCCATCGACTATCGCGGGGCTGGCACCATAGAGTTCCTGCTCTGCGAGGGCGCCTTCTATTTCATGGAGATGAATACCCGCCTGCAGGTTGAACACCCTGTGACCGAAGCGGTCACGGGTCTGGATCTGGTGGCCTGGCAGCTCGCCGTCGCCGAAGGACGCCCGCTGCCCCTGAGCCAACATCAGGTTCAGTTGCGCGGCCACGCGGTAGAGGCACGCCTCTACGCCGAGGATGTGGCCGCCGGTTTCCTGCCAGCGAGCGGCCCCATCCACTGGCTGCACTGGCCGACAGGAGTGCGCATCGATACCGGGGTGGCCGCGGGTGACGCCGTGAGCCCTTATTACGACCCCATGATCGCCAAGCTGGTCGCCCATGGCGAGCACCGCGCCCAGGCCCTGGCCAGATTGAGCGAGGCCCTCACGGCCCTGGAGATAGGCCCGCTGACTCACAACGGCGCCTTGCTGGCACGCCTGTGCCAGGAGCCGGACGTGCTGGGAATGCGCCACCATACCCAGTGGCCACTCCCCACCGATCCTCAACCTCTGCCCGAGCTCGCGGGGCCCCTGGCCACCCTCTGGCTCGCCCATAGTGCCGCCAGCAGTGATCCCTGGCACAAGGCGACCGGATTTCGGCTCGGACGACACCAGACCTGGACGGCAGCCGTGACCCTGGCTGGGCAACGCCATCAACTCACCCTGCACTCATCCGAGGGAAAACTGAGCTGGCAGGGCCAGTCGATCCCCTACGTCATGGCCGAGGATCATATTCGCCTGCAGTGGCAGGGGCGCTGGCAGCGCTACCCTGTCCGAACCTTGCGCCAGGGGGATCAACGCCAACCAGGTTTCGTGCTGACCCTGGCGGGACAACAGATCCCCTTCGGCCCGGCCCAGGAGCTGGCGCAACAGGATCACCACGGGGATGAGGCGAGCGGCAGGTCCGTCACCCTGGCCCCCATGCATGGCCTGGTGGTCGCCCTGCTGATAGAGGCCGGTCAAGCCGTGAGCCGGGGCCAGCCACTGCTGGTGCTGGAGGCGATGAAGATGGAGCACCAGCTGCGCGCCCAGCAAGATGGCGTCATCGCCGAACTGCTCTGCCGCGAGGGGGATCAGGTCAGCCAGGGGGCTCCCCTGGTGCGCTTTTTGGAGAGTACAGAGGCCGCCAGCTAGCCATGACAGGGCTCACAGCAGCCTTCTTGCCACCACATAGTGGTTGGCCGCAACCAGAGTCATAGAGGGGATCAGCATGACGCAGATAATGGAGCAGGATGACAGGGTCAGCCTGGTCGAGATGGGGCCAAGGGATGGCCTGCAAAACGAAGTGGTCCAGCTCACGCTGCCCCAGAAGCTGGCGCTGATCCGGCGACTCGGCGAGAGCGGCTTGCAGCGCATCGAGGTCGGCGCCTTTGTCTCCCCGAAACGGGTGCCCCAGATGGCAGACTCCGCCGCCCTGCTGGCCGCCCTGCCCCGGGGCGCCATGCCGGGCAGAGCGCCGGTTCGATATGGCGCCCTGGTGCCCAACCTGCAAGGGCTGCAGGGGGCCATCAACGCTCGGGTCGATGAGATTGGCCTGTTCACCGCCTGCACTGATGGCTTCACCCGGGCCAACATCGGCATCAGCGTGGAGGAGTCCCTGGTGCGCTTCGCCCCTCTGGTGCAGGAGGCGCGCCGTCTGGGCATCCGGGTGCGCGGTTATCTCTCCACCGTCATCGCCTGCCCCTTCGATGGCCCGACCCGTCCCAAGCGGGTGGCGGCCATGGCCGAACGGCTGCTGGATCTGGGCTGCCACGAAATATCCCTCGGGGACACCACTGGGGTCGGCACCCCTGGCACTGTGGTGCCCATGCTCGACGCCGTGCTGCGGGAGATCCCCGCCGGGCGCCTGGCTGTGCACTTTCACGATACCTATGGTCAGGCCCTGGCCAATTTGATGCCAGCCCTGGAGCGTGGCATTCGCACCATCGACAGCTCGGTGGCCGGGCTCGGCGGCTGCCCTTATGCACCGGGGGCATCCGGTAATCTGGCCAGTGAAGAGGTGGTCTATCTGTTGCGAGGGCTGGGCATGCAGACCGGGGTGGATCTCGATAGCCTCGCCGCCACCGGCCAATGGGTGAGCGAGCTGCTTGGCCGACCCAACGCCTCCCGGGTCGGTCGCGCCCTCGCCGCCCGGCGAGAGATGGACAACCACCAGGGGGGCTGCCATGTCAGATAATCACGCCGGCAAGGAGGTCACCTACAGCATCTCGGAACTGGCGCAGGAGTTTGACATCACGGCCCGCACCATTCGCTACTACGAAGATGAGGGGCTCATCTCCCCGACCCGGGAGGGCCAGAATCGCATCTACAGCCACAAGGACAAGATCCGCCTCAAGCTGACCCTGCGCGGCAAGCGCCTCGGCTTTAGCCTGGCCGAGATCCGCGAACTCTTTGACATGTATGACACCGACAGATCCAGCCGCACCCAGTTGCTCTCCATGGTTCAGCTCATCGAGTCCAAGCGCGAGGCGCTGCGCCAACAGCAAGAAGACATCCAGATGGTGCTGGCCGAGCTGGAAACCGCCGAGCGACGCTGCGCCGGGGCCCTCGATAATCTCGGTGATCAGGGGGATTGGGCCAGCTGGGCTGATACGCAATAAGAGGCGGGTAATTGCAGGCCTGGACCAAACGGACGTTGGACCGGCCTGCCTGCGATCCCCTGCCCCGAAGTGAAGAGCAGTAGGAGGCGATTGACACTGCCTATGGCCCTTAGCCCCAAGGGCATGTTATAGCTAGCGCGTCTCGCCCCTTCAGGAGAATTCGATGGCTCTGCCTTCCCGCCGCCTTGTGCTGTCGCTCATCGCCGGCCTGCTACTGCTGCTCTTCATCGGAGTCATCATATTGCTGTGGCAAGCCCCCGCCCTGACGGTGCGCTATCTGCCCGGCTGGTTGAAACAGGAGTATGGCCTCAACCTCACCCTGGGCAAGATCCAGGTCAATCTGCAACAACCCTCATTGACCCTGGGCCCCAGCGCCCTCACCGATGAGAACGGCAAGCCCCTGCTCAGCCTGGCCGAGCTCAGCCTCAGACCCGATTTCAAGGCTAGTTGGCACCAAAAGGGCCTGGTACTCACCGAGGCGACCCTGCTCGCCCCCAAACTGGCGTTGCAGCGGCTGGCCTCCGACCCCAAACAGCCAGGCACGCCCCGCTTCAATTTGACCGATGCCCTGAGCCAGTTGCTTGCCCCCTCCCCCAGGGCCGCCAGTGAGATACCCGGTTCTCCCCCCTTGTTCGAGATAGCCAGGCTGACGCTGCAGCAGGGCAGCCTGACTTATCGGGACAGCCGTCCCGCACAGGCCGATGGCTGGTTGCCGCCCCAAACCCTGACGGAGCTGACGCTCACCCTGACCCATCTCCGCTCGCTTCCCGATCAGAACACGCTCTACACCCTGGCCGCCAATCTCGGCAAGAGTCCGCTAAAGGCCGAGGGCAGTTTCAATTTGAGTGGCGCCAGCCAGGGCACTCTCAGCCTGGCCAAGCTGCCCCTCAAGGCTTTTGCCCCGCTCTGGGCCCCCTATCTGACGCTGGATTTGAACAAGGGTCAGGCCAGCGCCCGGGCCAGCTATCGCCTGACCCCGGGCAAGCAGGGACTGGATTGGCAACTGAGCAAGGGCAAGTTGACCCTGGATGGGTGGCAACTGACATACCCCAAGGGGGCAGAGTTTGCCCGCTTCACGCAACTGGCGCTGAGTGATATCAATCTGGATAGCCGGCAGCAACTGCTGAAAATTGGCACCCTTAACCTGCAGCAACCTGTGCTGCGCGCCGCCCTGGATGCTCAGCACAACCTGGACTTGAGCAAGATATTGGCGCCCCGGCTTGCACAGACGAAGCCCAAGCCCGCCACCACCAAGGGGGGCAAGGCCGCCAAGCCACAGAGCGCTCCCTGGCGCTGGCAGCTCGGCCAGATTGCGCTGCACAAAGGCAGTCTCAACCTGCTCGAATCGAGCAGCGGCAAGCCGCTGACCCGCGAGCTGACGAGCCTCGAACTGACCCTGAGCGGGCTCGATAACCGCCTGGGCAAGGCAAGCCCCCTCACCCTGAAGAGCAGCCTCAACCAGCAGACTCAGATCGCCTTCGAGGGCAAACTGACCCCCATGCCCTTCGCCCTGGAGGGGGAGATCAAGCAGCAAGGATTGCCACTGAGCTGGGCCCAGCCCTATCTGCAGGAGCGCGCCCGCGTCAAGGTACAAGAGGGAGTGCTGTCGAGCCGGCTCAAGCTCGCCCTCGCCACCAATGACAAGGGTGACCTCACCAAGTTTGACCTTGGCGGCGGGCTCGACATTGATGGACTCAATGTGTTGAGTCGCGCCGACAACCAGCGCTTGCTGCAGATAGCCCGACTCGAGCTGACCGGGCTCCACTATGAGGGATTAAGCCAGCAGGTGAAGATAGATGACATCTTGCTGCGCCAACCCTTTGCCCGCATCGAGATCAACGAGGATGGCACCACCAATGTTCAGCAGCTGATCTTGCCTACCCCTGCGGCTGGCAAGGGCTCAGCGACTACCCATGCAGGCCCGGAGCCTCGCTTGGTCATCGATCAGATCCGTGTCCAGCAGGGCAATCTGCGCTTTGCCGATCGCAGCCTGAGCCAGGAGTTCAATGCCGATATTGCCGATCTGAACGGTCAGAGCCGCCACATCACCAATATTCCCAACCAACGATCCGACATCGCCTTCAACGGCAAGGTCGACAAATATGCCCCCGTGACCATCAGGGGCGGCGCCAACCTACTCATCGATGAGCCCGAGCTGGACTTGGCCGTCGCCTTCAACAATCTGGAGATGACCAGCTTCAGCCCCTATTCCGGCACCTATGCGGGCTATGCCATCGACAAGGGGCAGCTCACCATGAAGCTCAACTATCGCCTGGTCGGTAACCGCCTGGAGGGCGACAACGACATCATCATCAAGAAGCTGCAACTGGGCGAGAAGATAGCCAGTGACAAGGCCAAGGATCTGCCGCTGGGACTGGCTGTGGCCCTGCTCAGCGATGCCAATGGCGTCATCAGGCTCAACCTCAAGGTGAAGGGCAACCTGGATCAGCCTGATTTCAGCCTGGGGAGCATCTTCTGGAATGTGCTGGGCAACACGCTGCGCAAGGCCATCACCTCCCCCTTCTCCCTGCTTGCCTCCCTCGCGGGAGGGACGAAAGATCTCGATGAACTCTCCTTTGCGCCCGGCGAGTATGAGCTGACACAGAGCCAGCAGAGCAAGCTGGCCAAGCTCGCCGAGGCGCTCAAGGCCAGACCCCAGCTCAGCATGAATATCCGCGGCAAGGTGAATTTCAATGAGGAGCGCCCCCTGCTGCAACGCCAGAAGCTGGAGCGGGTACTGGCCAGGATCACCGGCAGCCCGGTTGACCTGACCCGACTTGGCCAAGATGAGGCCATGCAGACCGCCCTGGCCCAGGCCTATCAGGATCGCTTCAAGGAGGATGTCGCGGCCCTGGCGGACCGGCTCGGCCTGGCGCTCACCAGCATGGCGCTGCGGGATCAGGCGGTTATCTTGCTGCGGGATCAGCAGCTCATCACCGCCAAGTCACTGCGCAACCTTGCCATGGCCCGGGCCCGCAACACCAAGAGCTATCTGGTCGAGACACAAGCCATTACCCCGGATCGCCTGTTCGTGCTCGACAGCCAGGTCAAGGAGACCGACAAGACCGCCAGGGTGGTGCTCACCCTGGATGAGTGAGCTGCCCCCCCGGCTGGGCAAACGCATTGGGGATGGCTCCTCTGTCTCTGCCCTTCACCCTGTGATGCCGGCAACCAGCGTGCAGGAGCGACTTGCGCGGCATCCCCGGCGACGCCTCCGCACGGGGTCCTCCTCTCCCGAACAGCCCCTTCTCCGGGATGGGTGTCAGGCCGTCTCTGAGCGAGGCCGCGCTGATGGCCAGCGTGAGCACCGCCTGCGACAGAGGCTCACACTCCCTTCAATGGGGGCTGAATAACCCCCGTTATCGCCAGCTGCAGCACCCGGTTCGTCACTGCCATCCCATCTCTGAGCCTGCCAATGCGCGGGCATGAGCCCCGTTCAAGTTGGCTTCACACGGGAGGTGCCCGACGCCGAACCGCCCCGAACTGCTGCTAAGCCGATTGAACCAGGGCTCTGTCACACTGTGTTTCAAACATGGTCATCAAACTCTGGTTTGATGGCATATTCGTTTGAAATGCAACCATCTCTTTGTCGGCTCGTGTGGAGACAATCCTGACGGCCCCGGACCAGTCAATGATCCCGGCAGCCCCAGTTGCCCTGCCTCGCCGGTTGTCGGAATGAGATCCCGTATCTCGAGAGAGACGACCCCACCTGGTGCCCTCACCTGCCGAGGCTAGCGATACCTGCGGCGGACACCGTACCTGGCATCTCATCAACAGTTGATGAAGAGAGTGGCCTCCTTGTGGCGGCGAGGGATGCGCTGCGGATGCTGCACTTGGCATCACATCAACGGCGCAGAGAGATAGCGACGCCCAACGGCCCCCTCCCCCGACCGACCAGACCAGATCAGGTCAGACCTGATGGCATCCAATCTGGTAATAAACACAAAAAAACAACCTGTTCCCTACCTTTTATTTACCAATTAACCACTGATTAGCCACGATTGAACCCTGCGCTGGTCTGAGTTGTAGTTTTTTTACTATTTAACTGCCCTTTCCCCTTGCGAGGGCGTGGAGCCCTGCCTAAAATCCCGCGTCCTTTGAACAACCCCCACACATTTTTGGAGAACACCACGTGAGCGTGAGCGAAAAACTGGCCAACCCTGCCCCCCTCGGTCTGATGGGCTTCGGCATGACCACTGTCCTGCTGAACATCCACAATGCGGGTTTCTTCCCCATCAGCGCCATGATCCTGGCCATGGGCCTGTGCTATGGCGGTCTGGCCCAGATCATCGCCGGTATCATGGAATACAAGCGTGGCAATACATTCGGCGTCACCGCCTTCATCTCCTACGGCACCTTCTGGTGGAGCCTGGTACTGCTGATGGTCCTGCCGGCGATGGGCCTGGCCGAAGCCACCCCCGCCGCCTTCATGGGTTGGTACCTGCTGATGTGGGGCATGTTCACCCTCTTCATGATGGTCGGGACAGTCAACTACCCGCGCGCCAAACAGTTCGTGTTCGCCTCCCTGACCGTGCTGTTCTTCCTGCTGGCTGCCCACAACTTCACCGGTAGCGCACTGATCGGTCACATCGCCGGTTTCGAAGGCATCATCTGCGGTGCCAGCGCCATCTACCTGGCCATGGCGACCGTGATCAATGAGCAGTTCGGTCGCACCGTATTGCCGATTGGCGATCACAAGAAAGCCGCCACCGTGCAGCTTAAAGCCGCCGCCTAAACGCCCGCAGGCAAGGGCCAGCCTCAGGTTGACCCTCGCCGGCGATGAAACACAGAAGGCACCCCCAGGGGTGCCTTCTTGCTATCTGTCGCTTGCCAACCGCACGCCTCTGCGCAGTCCGCTTCTCTTGTACGCGGACTAAGGTGACGGCGAATCCCGCTCCCCCTCGTCAGCCTCCGGCTGCCGTTGCAGGGGCTCCTGGCCATAGAAGCGGGTGAACAAGCCATACACCGCCGGGAAGGCGTGATGCAGCTGCCGGGGTTGGCTGAAGAAGAGCTCGCTGCACACGGCAAAAAACTCGGCCGGATGACTGGCAGCATAAGAGTCTATCAATGTCGTCTCCCCCCGCTCGCACTGGCCCTGAAGCTGGTCGAATGCCTGCTGGCAGGTGACGGCCCACTCAGATCCTGTCAAACCCGCTGGCAAAGGGGGCGCGCCGTCGGCCTCTCCCCCCAGCATGTCGAGCTTGTGGGCAAGCTCGTGGATGATGAGGTTATAGCCATCCCAATCACCGTCCTGCTGCAGCTCGCTCCAGGCCAGCACCAGCGGCCCCTGTGGCCAGGCCTCGCCGGCATTCTCCTCCTCCCACTCGCTCACCAGACCGAACTCGTCCTGCACCTGCTGACGGCGAGCGACGGGCTCGGGAATGATGATGATCTCATGAAAGCCCCGATACCAGTCGAGACTGAGCGCCAGAATGGGCAAGGCACCTTGCAGTGCCAGGGCACGCCGTTGACGCTCACTCAGCTCGACACCGAGCAGGGTCCAGCTCTTGCGCTCGAGCAGGCGGCGCGCCAGAGTCACCAACTGAGCCTGCTGGGCCTCACTCAAGCCATGGAGAATAGGGATGGCAGCAAACAACCCCTGCCACTCCTCCTCCATGGGTCTGCCCGGTGATTGGGCATCTGCGACGGCCTTGCACTGACTCGGTGCACCCAACAGGGTGCAGAGCAAGCGACTTGCCCTGATAGCTGACCACACGCTCGCCACTCAATACCTCGACCATTGGGATGTCATTGTGATAGCAGGGATTTGACGAAGCGCGTTGGCTTTTCCCGATAACCCTGCTGCTGATAGAAGTGATGGGCCCGCTCACGGTGCGGGCTGCTGGAGAGTTCAATCTGGCCACAGCCGGCCTCCCGAGCCATTTGTTCGGCGGCCGCCAGCAAGGCGGCCCCCCAGCCCTGACCGCGAGCCTCTTCATCGACCACCAGCGCCGAGATCAATGCCCAGCCTGGCGCCAGATGCAGAGGCCGCAACAGATGCAGCACCAGCACCCCCGTCACGCCGTGCAGGTTTTCACTCACCAGCACCTGTCGTCCGGGCTCCATCGCCAGCAGATCCGCCACCAGCCTGCCGGGTTCATCCCCATAGCCGAGCTGGACAAAGAGCCTCGCCATCACCTCCGCATCGGCGACCCCTGCCAGGCGTATGCCCTCACCGGGACCGATATCTTCCATCTGCTCGTTCATGATTGGCCTCAAAATTGCTATATCACTGCCAAGGCACTGTTTCAGGAGAAAATAACGCCGTTTCATCCCGTTAATCAAGCCGTGAAAAGCGCGCCACCATATCGAGTTCACAAATTGGCAACATTAACGCAAATTTCACTGGGAAGCGCCGAAGCAAGTCGATATGTTAAACGCCTCGGCCTATGCCGACAGCAGAAATGACTGAATAACAAAGATCGAGTGGGCAAAAGCCCGCCGGAAGTCTCACAACAAAGGAGTTGTTGTACATGAACGAGATCGTCAATGCCATCAATGGTGTGATTTGGAGCCCTGCGCTCATCTATCTGTGCCTCGGGGTAGGTTTCTATTTCTCCTGCCGCACCCGCTTCCTGCAACTGCGCCATATCAAAGAGATGGTGCGGTTGATGATGGATGGCAAGGCGACCGATGCCGGTGTCTCCTCCTTCCAGGCGCTGACCATGACCCTGGCAGGCCGAGTCGGGACAGGTAACATCGCAGGGGTGGCCACCGCCATCACCTTCGGTGGCCCCGGCGCCCTGTTCTGGATGTGGATGGTGGCCTTCCTGGGCGCCAGCTCCGCCTTTGTGGAGTCCACCCTGGGTCAGGTTTATAAAGAGAAGATCAACGGTGAATTCCGTGGTGGTCCCGCCTTCTATATCGAGAAGGGTCTGGGGATGAGCTGGTATGCCTGGACCTTCGCCATCGCCACCATCTTCGCCTGCGGCGTGTTGCTGCCTGGGGTGCAAGCGAACTCCATCGGCTCCAGCCTGCAGACCGCCTTTGATATTGACCCCAACGTCACCGCCGCCGGTCTGGCGCTGCTGCTGGGCTTCATCATCTTCGGTGGCGTCAAGCGCATCGCCCACTTTGCCTCGACGGTGGTGCCCTTCATGGCACTGGGCTACATCATTGTGGCCTGCGTCATCATCGCCCTCAATATCGGCCAACTGCCAGGTGTCATCCTGCTTATCTGGAAGAGCGCCTTCGGTCTGGATGCCGGTTTCGGTGCCATTCTGGGTCTGGCCATCATGTGGGGGGTCAAGCGCGGTATCTATTCCAACGAAGCCGGTCAGGGTACTGGCCCCCATGCTTCGTCCGCAGCGGCCGTGAGCCACCCGGCCAAACAGGGTCTGGTCCAGGCGTTCTCCGTCTACATCGATACCCTGTTTGTCTGCTCCGCCACCGGTTTCATGCTGCTTATTACTGGGCTTTATAACGTACAGGGTCCGGACGGCGCCGCCCTCTATACCGGCATCGCCGGCATCGCCGCAGGCCCTGGCTATGTGCAGACCGCCATGGAGAGCATGATGCCCGGCTTTGGCAACATCTTCGTCGCCATCGCGCTCTTCTTCTTCGCCTTCACCACCATCGTCGCCTACTACTACATCGCCGAGACCAACATTGCCTTCATCAACCGCAAGATCAATCGCCCCTGGTTGACCTTCGTGCTGAAGATTGGCTTGATGGCCGCCACCGTGTACGGCACCGTCAAGACCGCCGACTTGGCCTGGGGACTAGGTGATATTGGCGTCGGTCTGATGGCCTGGTTGAACATCATCGCCATCCTGCTGATGCAAAAAACCGCCTTCATCTGCCTGAAGGATTACGAAAGCCAGAAGGCTCAGGGAGTCGACCCCGTCTTCCACCCCGAGAAGCTTGGCATCAAGAACGCCGACTACTGGACGGGTCGCCGCTCCGAGCACAATCTGGAGCAGGAACATAACGGCCACGAATTCGAGCCAGACCGCGAGCCAGGTGCTAGCAAGTAAGCCCGATATTCACTCATCAAAATGGCAGCCTCGGCTGCCATTTTTCATGTTGTCTGCTGCCCGGCGTGGGCTCGGCTCAGTGCCGGTCACGGCGTGGCCCAAAGCGCAGTCGCCAGCCAAACAGCCCGTTGAGGGTGGCCCGCCACTGATTGGGGCGTCCCAGGATCTGCCTCTGCAAACGGGTCTCTTCGTTGAGCATCGTCTCGTCACTGTGCGCCCAAGCCTGACGGTAAAGGTGTTTGATCCCCGCCAGTGCATCCGGTGATTTACCCAGCAGGCTATTGGCGAAAGCACGGGCCTCGGCCAGGGGATCCTCGCAGACCCGGCTCACCAGCCCCAGCGCCTTGGCCTCGGGGGCCAGCAACTCGCGTCCGCTCATGGCAAGCTCCATGGCAGTATCGACGCCCATGAGGTTGCGCAGGGTGACGCTGCCGCTCATGTCCGGGATGATGCCCCACTTGATCTCCATCACCGAGAAGCGGCAATCCGGCGTGCTGAAGCGAAAATCGGCGCCCAATGCAATCTGCAGGCCGCCACCGAAACAGACCCCCTGGGTGACGACGATCACCGGCACCGACAGCTGACGCCAGCCATAGGCCACCCGCTGGGCCAGATTGGTCGCCTCGTCCGCCTCGCGCTTCAAGATATCCAGCGCGGCCAGCGGCTGCTTGAGCATGGCCTTCACATCCAGCCCGGCGCAGAAGCCGCGCCCCTCTCCGTGCAGGATCACGGCCCTCAGCCCGGGCATCTGCCGCAGACTCTGCAGCGTCTGATCCAGGGCCCTGAACATGGGCAAGTCCAACGCATTGAGCTTGTCTGGCCGGCTCAGCATCACCTCGGCGATGCCGTCCCGGATCTCCCATTTGACCCTTGGTTTATCCATGTCCCCTGCCCTCTCCTTAGTCGATACTGGTCATACCACCAAATTATCAGAGTGTTACCGACGGGTACAGGGAGGCGAGAGCCTCCGTGCGACTAAAGTCGGCTGGCCCCGCTCCGGCCGCTTTGTCAGACTGGCCTCACGCCCCCGGCCGAGACCCGCCATGACCATCTTGTTCAACTTCAGCCGCCCGCCGTTTGACTGCCTCGGGGAAGCGGCGCGCCAGCGGCTCGGACAGAGCCTCAGCATCTGTTACTTTCGGGCGGGCCAGACGGTACTGAACCCCGGTGAAGCCCCGCCTGGGCTCTATCTCGTCATCAAGGGGGCGGTGGAGGAGTCGAGCACCCACCAGTCATTCGGGGATTATGGCGAGGGGGATCTGTTCGACGTGCGCGCCCAGTTCGATGGCCACTGCCGCCATGGCTTCAGCGCCCTGGAGGACTGCCTCTGCCAGCTCATTCCCCGCGCCGTGTTTCAGGTGCTATGCACCGACAACCCCGATTTTGCCCACTACTTCACCGCCACCCTGACGGAACGCCAGCGCGAGCAGGATCGGCGCAGCCAACTCGGCCAGCAGAATCTGGCGGAATTCATCCTGACCCGGATTGAGCCCTGCCACCTGCAGCCACCGCTCCTCGTCGAGAGCCGACTCAGCCTGCTGGCCGCGACCGAAGCCATGGCCAGCCAGAGCAGCGATTGTCTGCTCTATCCCGCCGCCGACGGCAGTCTGAGCCTGGCAACCCGCAAGACCCTGCTCCATGCCCTGACTCTCAAGGGACTGCCTCTGACGGCGCCGCTGGTGGTACTGACTCCGGCGTCGCTGATCGGCCTAGCGCAAGGCAGCTATTTGTTCGACGCCCTGCTGCTGATGACCCGCCACCGCATCAAGCGGCTGGTCATCTGGCAGGGGCAGGAGGTTGCAGGGATACTGCACCTGACCCAGGTGCTGGGGCTCTTCTCAACCCACTCCCATGTACTGACCCTGCGCATCGCCCGGGCAGACAGCCAGGCCGCCCTGGAGGCCGTCGCCCGGGAACAACAACAGCTGACCCGCTCGCTATTTGCCCAGGGGATCCACACCGCCTTCCTGATGAGACTCATCGCCACCCTCAACGAGCAGCTGATCGCCAAGGCCTTCGCCCTGGTGATCCCCCCCGAGGTGCAGGATAAGGTGTGCCTGCTGATGCTGGGATCGGAGGGTCGTAGCGAGCAAATCCTCAAGACCGATCAGGACAACGCCCTGATCCTGCCCGCCAGCCTGCAGTGGCCAAGCCAGCAGGCAGACCTTGCCGCCTTCGGCGCCCTGCTGGAGCGGCTCGGTTATCCCCCCTGTCCGGGCCGGGTGATGGTCAACAATCCCGCCTGGGTGAAAGAAGCAACGCAATGGCAGCAAGCAATAGAACGGGCCTGCCTCGAGGCCAGCGAAGCCGACTTGCTCTGGCTCGCCACCTTGGCCGATGCCCAGCCCATCGCCGGTGATCGCAGCCTGCTGCCCCCCATCGCCCACAGGCTAAGGGAGCAGCTCGCCGATCGGCCCGATCTGCTGGCGGAGATGGCCCGCGCCGCGGTCGCCTTTCACACCCCCCTCACCCTGTTTGGCCGGCTGGCCCAGGAGCCCGAGGGGCTGGATCTCAAGCGCGGTGGCCTGTTTGCGCTGGTACACGGCATCCGCCTGCTGGCGCTGGAGGCCAAGATCCTGGAGACCTCCACCCTGGGTCGCATCGAGGCGCTGGTATCTGCGGGCCGGCTCAGCAGCGATTACGGCGCCAATCTGGCGGAGGCGTTTAGGCTCTTCGTGCGCTTGCGCCTGCGCAGCCAACTCAAGGAGGGCGACGATCGGGTGCGAGTGGCGACACTCAGTCACGGCGAGCGGGATCTGCTGCGCCATGCCCTGCATCAGGTGAAGAAATTCCAGCAGTGGCTCGGCTTGCACTTTCGTCTGAGGCAATAACATGTGGAATCGCTGCCGACGCCGTTGGATTGGCCGGGCTTTTCGTCACGGGGAGTTCGCCCCGCTCTTTGCTACGCCCCCAAAGGAGGAGTGGGTAGCCCTCGATCTCGAGACCACCAGCCTGGATCCCGCGCAGGCGGAAATCGTCGCCATCGGCGCGGTGCGTATCCAGGGTAACAGGCTGCTCACCGGCGAGGCACTCTCCCTGCGGGTGCAGGCGCCCGCCAGCCTGAGCGAACAATCGGTGGCGATTCACGGCCTGCGCCATCAAGATTTGCAGCAGGGCATGGCGCTGGAGGCCGCGCTGCGCCAGCTGTTGGCCTTCATCGGCCCACGTGAACTGGTGGGCTACCACATCGCCTATGACCTGCGCATCCTCAACCTCGCCTGCCAGAAACAGTGGGGGCTGCAGTTGCCGCAACGGGGGATAGAGGTGAGCCGGCTCTATCACGATCACCTCTATCGGCGCTACCCGGGTGCGGTCATCAATCTGCACCTGGCCGCCATCAGCAGCCATCTG
Organism: Aeromonas sp. BIGb0405; assembly: GCF_024807335.1. Classification (NCBI taxonomy): domain Bacteria; kingdom Pseudomonadati; phylum Pseudomonadota; class Gammaproteobacteria; order Aeromonadales; family Aeromonadaceae; genus Aeromonas; species Aeromonas sp. BIGb0405. Next base: position 152,012 of record NZ_JANUEP010000003.1, on the reverse strand, counting down.
GGGCTGCCTGCCCTGCCCGCCCACGACGCCCTGGCGGATGCCATCACCGCCGCCCTCATTTTCCTGCGTCTGCGCTTGGGTGGCCCCCTGGCTTATCCCAAAGTCTAATTGCCGATCAATAACATTTAATTCACATTTCCATTACATGAGCGGGCGTCCTGCTCGGTAGAGACATCCTTCATTCACAGCCGACATTCATGTCATGGAGAAATGCAATGGAACAGCAACGTTATCTGAGGATCCAGCAAGATCCTGTCTTCCAGGAGTTGGTCAGCAAACGCCAACGCTTCGCCTGGACCCTCTCCATCCTGATGCTGGGGCTCTACCTGGCGTTTATCCTGCTCATCGCCTTCGCCCCCGGCTGGCTCGGCACGCCGCTGAGCGAAGGCTCCGCCATCACCCGTGGCATTCCCGTCGGTGTGGGGCTGATCCTCTCCTCCTTCGTGCTGACCGGCATCTATGTGTATCGCGCCAACGGCGAGTTTGACGAGCTGAACAACAAGATCCTCAAGGGAGCCCAATCATGAAAGGCAAGTCTCTGCTGCTGCTCGGCAGCCTGATGTCCACTCCCCTGCTGGCGGCCGATGCGCTGACCGGCGAGGTGCAACGCCAGCCCTTGAACGTGCCGGCCATCGTCATGTTCGTGGCCTTCGTGGCCGCCACCCTGTTCATCACCTACTGGGCCTCCAAGCGCAACCGCTCGGCCTCCGACTACTATGCCGCCGGCGGGCGCATCACCGGCTTCCAGAATGGCCTGGCCATCGCCGGTGACTACATGTCTGCCGCCTCCTTCCTTGGCATCTCCGCCCTGGTCTATACCTCGGGCTACGACGGCCTGATTTATTCCATCGGCTTTTTGGTGGGCTGGCCCATCATCTTGTTCCTGATCGCAGAGCGGCTGCGCAACCTCGGCAAGTACACCTTCGCCGACGTGGCCTCCTATCGCCTCAAACAGACCTCGGTGCGCACCTTGTCTGCCAGCGGATCCCTGGTGGTGGTGGCGCTCTACCTGATCGCCCAGATGGTGGGTGCCGGCAAGCTGATCGAGCTATTGTTCGGCCTGCAATATCACATCGCCGTGGTGCTGGTCGGTATCCTGATGGTGCTCTACGTGCTGTTTGGCGGCATGCTGGCCACCACCTGGGTGCAGATCATCAAGGCGGTGATGCTGCTGTCCGGTGCCTCTTTCATGGCCATCATGGTGATGAAATCGGTCAACTACGACATCGGTGCTCTGTTCAGCGAGGCCGTCAAGGTCCACGCCAATGGCGCCGCCATCATGAGCCCGGGCGGCCTGGTGGCCGACCCCATCTCCGCCATCTCGCTCGGGCTGGCGCTGATGTTCGGCACCGCCGGCCTGCCCCACATCCTGATGCGTTTCTTTACCGTGAGCGATGCCAAGGAAGCGCGCAAATCGGTGTTCTACGCCACCGGCTTCATCGGTTACTTCTACATACTGACCTTCATCATCGGTTTTGGCGCCATCTTGCTGGTCAGCACCAACCCGGACTTCAAGGACGCCACCGGCGCCCTGCTCGGCGGCACCAACATGGCGGCAGTCCACTTGGCCGATGCGGTCGGCGGCAGCCTGTTCCTCGGCTTCATCAGCGCCGTGGCCTTCGCCACCATCTTGGCGGTGGTTGCCGGCCTGACCCTGGCGGGCGCCTCCGCGGTGTCTCACGATCTCTATGCTTGCGTGCTGAAGGACGGCAAAGCCAACGAAGTCGATGAGCTGCGCGTCTCCAAGATGACCACCCTGGTACTGGGTGTCGTCGCCATCGGTCTTGGCATCTTGTTCGAGAAGCAGAACATCGCTTTCATGGTGGGTCTGGCCTTCTCCATCGCGGCGAGCTGCAACTTCCCGGTGCTGTTCCTCTCCATGTTCTGGTCACGCCTGAGCACCCGTGGCGCCGTCTATGGCGGCTGGCTGGGGCTGGTGAGCGCCGTGACCCTGATGATCCTGGGCCCCACCATCTGGGTGAAGGTACTGGGTCACGCCGAGGCGATTTTCCCCTACGAATACCCTGCGCTCTTCTCGATGCTGCTGGCCTTTGTCGGGATCTGGTTCTTCTCGGTGACCGACAAGTCCCTGAACGCCAGCGAGGAACACCAGAAGTTCTTCCCGCAGTTCGTGCGCTCCCAGACCGGGCTCGGTGCCTCCGGCGCCAGCTCCCACTGAGAGGATTGAGTTTCTTGACAAGCCGGCCCTGGGCCGGCTTTTTTCATGACCCGTTCCCCCCATGCAATAGCGCCAGATCACAGTTCCTGCTAAAACTTTCGGCAGATCTGTGCCATAATGCGCGCCATTTGACAGATCAACCGGGACATTCCAGTGCTTTCGAGTAATAACATCACCATGCAGTTCGGCGCCAAGCCGTTGTTTGAGAACATCAACGTCAAGTTTGGCGGCGGCAACCGCTACGGCCTTATCGGCGCCAACGGCTGTGGCAAGTCCACCTTTATGAAGATCCTCGGCAGCGATCTTGAGCCCACTGGCGGTAATGTGAGCCTGGATATCAACGAGCGGATCGGTAAGCTTCGCCAGGATCAGTTCGCTTACGAAGAGATGCGCGTGCTGGACGTGGTCATGATGGGCCATGGTGAGTTGTGGGCCGCCATCGCCGAGCGCGATGCCATCTACGCCAACCTCGAAGCCACCGACGACGACTACATGAAGGCCGCCGAGCTGGAAGGTCTGGTCGCCGAGTATGACGGTTACACCGCCGAGGCCCGTGCGGGCGAGTTGCTGCTGGGTGCCGGCATCCCCATCGAGCTGCACAACGGCCCCATGAGCGAAGTGGCCCCGGGCTGGAAACTGCGGGTGCTGCTGGCACAGGCGCTGTTCTCCAACCCCGACATCCTGTTGCTGGACGAACCGACCAACAACCTGGACATCAACACCATTCGCTGGCTGGAGCAGGTGCTCAACGATCGTGAAAGTACCATGATCATCATCTCTCACGACCGTCACTTCCTGAACTCTGTCTGCACCCACATGGCGGATCTGGACTACGGCGAGCTGCGGGTCTACCCGGGCAACTACGACGAGTACATGACCGCGGCCACCCAGGCCCGCGAGCGTCTGATCTCCGACAACGCCAAGAAGAAGGCCCAGATTGCCGACCTGCAATCCTTCGTCTCCCGATTCAGTGCCAACGCCTCCAAATCCAGCCAGGCGACCTCCCGCCTCAAGCAGATCGACAAGATCAAGATTGAGGAAGTGAAGGTCTCCAGCCGTCAGAACCCCTTCATCCGCTTCGAGCAGGAGAAGAAGCTGTACCGCAACATCTTGGAAGTGGAAGGGGTTGCCAAAGGCTATGGTGAGGCGCCGCTGTTCAAGGATCTCAGCATGATGCTGGAAGTGGGCGAAAAGGTCGCCATCCTGGGTACCAACGGCATCGGTAAATCCACCCTGATCAAGACCCTGATGGGCGAGCTGGCGCCGGACAGCGGCACCATCAAGTGGTCCGAGAACGCCCAGATCGGCTACTACGCCCAGGATCACGCAGACGATTTCGACACCGATCTCAACGTGTTCGACTGGATGGCACAGTGGAAACAGGCCAACGAAGACGAGCAGGCGGTACGCTCCATTCTGGGTCGTCTGCTGTTCACCCAGGACGACATCAAGAAGCCGGTCAAGGTACTCTCCGGTGGCGAACAGGGCCGCATGCTGTTCGGCAAGCTGATGATGCAGCGTCCCAACATCCTGATCATGGATGAGCCGACCAACCACCTGGACATGGAATCTATCGAATCCTTGAACCTGGCGTTGGAAATGTATCAAGGGACCCTCATCTTCGTCTCCCATGACCGTGAGTTCGTCTCGTCGCTCGCGACCCGCATCATGGAACTGACCGAAAACGGCATCCGCGACTTCGGCGGCACCTACGAAGATTACCTGCGTACCCAAGGCGTGGTGTAACCTCACCCCGCTTTGCGATACAAAAATCCGGCGCCCAGTGCGCCGGATTTTTTATGGCCTTTTGTCGCGGTGCGGCAGCTGCGCAGCTCGACCCCCCCTCCCTCTCGCGGCTCATCGGCCCCACAGACCCGCCATCAGCAACGCTATAGAAGCGTGCCTCGCCCTGTCTGTCGCTGGCGTCTTCACCTCGACGCGCTCCTGCCCCATCAAACCTGGGACTTGATCAGCCCCATCGGAATGTTGTCGTCATGAGATCTTGCCCGGATCCGTGAGGAGGGCAACCCGCGCCCTGTGGGCGCTATGTAGCACCGAACAGGATAGTTGTCATATGTAACCGGTCTACTCTCGGCTATACTGGGTTTTCGCGCAGGCTCCCATGATAAAAACCAACAGAAATCACCTCTTTAGGGGGATCCTGAAAGCCGAGCTTAAAATGGGGACAGAGGCAAACGGCATAGCCAGGCTCATCCAAATTGTAATTTTATAACCTGACTAAAATCATTTAGTTATAAAAACATAATTTATATATCAGTTGAAACTACCAACTACCAGTGAAGGCCAGGGTAGCCATTAAAACTGTAGTAAAATTACATTCACAATCAGCCAATCTTGATCGGCATCAATTTTGGGGATCAACCCCTTTGTTATGATTTCCACAGGCAAAATTTGCAGGACAATGACAATTGAAAGCAGAATCCCCCTTTGACTGTCTCAAGCCCGAAGCCATAGCCGCACTGGCTGAAGACATCACCTATGCCAAGGCCACCAAGCCCGCATATAAAGTCATTCCCCTCGCCATCACCGCTGGCGCCTTCATCGCTCTCGCCTTCATCTTCTATATCACCGTCACCACAGGGGCAGGTGACATGGCCTGGGGCATGAGCAAGCTGATTGGCGGCCTCTGCTTCTCCATGGGGCTCATTCTCTGCGTCTTGCTTGGCGCCGAATTGTTCACCTCCACCACCCTGACCCTGGTGGCCAAGGCGGCCGGACGCATCAGCTGGGCGCAGCTGTTCAAGAACTGGGGCCTGGTGTACTTTGGCAACCTCATCGGCGGTCTGCTCATGGTGGCGCTCATCGTCATCTCGGCACAGTACACGGCCGACAATGGCCAGTGGGGGCTCAATGCCCTGAATGTGGCGCAGCACAAGCTTCATCACAGCTTCTTCGAAGCCGTGGCGCTGGGCATCCTCTGCAACTTGATGGTCTGTCTGGCGGTGTGGATGTCGTTCGGTGCCCGCAGTGCCACCGACAAAGTCATGGTGATGTTGCTCCCGGTGGCCATGTTCGTCGCCTCAGGGTTTGAGCACAGTATCGCAAACATGTTTATGATCCCGGTTGGCATCGCTATCCACGCCATCGCCAGCCCGGAGTTTTGGCAGGCCATCGGCCAGAATCCGGCGCAATATGCCGACCTGACCGTTTCGAACTTCGTCTTTCACAATCTGATCCCCGTGACCATTGGCAACATCATTGGTGGCGGCGTCATGGTTGGTCTGACTTACTGGTTTATCTTCCGTCGCCATCATTAAGGACGGCGACAGACACATAAATACCTTGTGAGGTAATGAAAATGGCAGAACGTAACGAGCAGTTCCAAGCAGCATGGGAAGGCTTCGCTCCTGGTGAGTGGCAGAACAGTGTCAACACCCGCGACTTCATCCAGAAGAACTACACCCCCTATGAAGGTGATGAGTCCTTCCTGGCTGGCGCGACTGAGGCGACCTCCAAGCTGTGGGACAAGGTCATGGAAGGCATCAAGATCGAGAACCGCACTCACGCGCCGGTCGATTTTGATACTGACCTGCCCTCCACCATTACCGCTCACGATGCCGGTTACATCGACCAGGGCCTGGAGCAGATCGTTGGCCTGCAGACCGACAAGCCGCTCAAGCGTGCCATCATCGCCAATGGCGGTATCAAGATGGTTGAAACTTCTTGCAAGGTGTATGGCCGCGAGCTGGACCCCATGGTCAAGAAGATCTTCACCGAATACCGCAAGACTCACAACCAGGGCGTGTTCGATGTCTACACCAAGGACATCCTGAACTGCCGTAAATCCGGCGTCATCACCGGTCTGCCCGATGCCTACGGCCGTGGCCGCATCATCGGTGACTACCGTCGTGTCGCCCTGTACGGCATCGACTTCCTGATGGCCGACAAACTGGCTCAGTTCAAGTCTCTGCAAGACGACCTGGAAAATGGCGTCAACCTGGAAGCCACCATCCGCCTGCGCGAAGAGATCTCCGATCAATACCGCGCCCTGGATCAGATGAAAGAGATGGCTGCCAAATATGGCTGCGACATCTCTGTACCGGCCAAAAACGCCAAAGAAGCGGTGCAGTGGACCTACTTCGCCTACCTGGCGGCAGTCAAGTCCCAGAACGGTGCCGCCATGTCCTTCGGTCGTACCTCCAGCTTCCTGGATGTCTACATCGAGCGTGACCTGAAGAAAGGCCTGATCACCGAGCAAGAAGCCCAGGAGCTGATGGACCACATGGTCATGAAGCTGCGCATGGTTCGCTTCCTGCGTACCCCTGAATACGATTCACTGTTCTCCGGCGACCCGATGTGGGCCACCGAGACCCTAGCGGGCATGGGCGTGGATGGCCGCACCCTGGTCACCAAAAACAGCTTCCGTATGCTGAACACCCTGTACACAATGGGCCCCTCCCCCGAGCCGAACCTGACCATACTCTGGTCCGAGAAGCTGCCGGTGGCGTTCAAAAAGTACTGTGCCAAGGTCTCCATCGAGACGTCTTCCGTCCAGTACGAGAACGACGACCTGATGCGTGCCGACTTTGACAACGATGACTATGCCATCGCCTGCTGCGTCTCCCCGATGATCGTCGGCAAGCAGATGCAGTTCTTCGGTGCCCGTGCCAACCTGGCCAAGACCATGCTCTATGCCATCAACGGCGGCATGGACGAGAAGCTCAAGATCCAGATCGGCCCCAAAACCGAGATGGTGACCTCCGAGTTCCTCGACTACAACGACGTGATGGACAGACTGGATCACTTCATGGACTGGCTGGCCAAGCAGTATGTCGCCGCCCTGAACATCATCCATTACATGCACGACAAGTACAGCTACGAAGCCTCCCTGATGGCGCTGCACGACCGTGACGTCTATCGCACCATGGCATGCGGCATCGCCGGTCTGTCCGTGGCCGCCGACTCCCTGTCTGCCATCAAGTATGCCAAGGTCAAGCCGGTTCGTGACGAAGATGGCGTGGCCATCGACTTCGAGATCGACGGTGAGTACCCGCAGTTCGGTAACAACGACGCCCGCGTCGATGACATCGCCTGTGACCTGGTCGAGCGCTTCATGAAGAAGATTCAGAAGCTCAACACCTACCGCAACGCCGTGGCGACCCAGTCCGTGCTGACCATCACCTCCAACGTGGTGTACGGCAAGAAGACAGGTAACACCCCCGATGGCCGTCGCTCCGGTGCGCCGTTTGGCCCAGGTGCCAACCCGATGCACGGTCGTGACCAGAAGGGTGCCGTTGCCTCACTGACTTCCGTGGCCAAGCTGCCGTTCGCCTACGCCAAAGATGGTATCTCCTACACCTTCTCCATCGTGCCGAACGCACTGGGCAAGGACATGGAGTCCCAGAAAGCCAACCTGGCGGGCCTGATGGATGGTTACTTCCACCATGAAGCCAACCTGGAAGGCGGTCAGCACCTGAACGTCAACGTGATGAACCGCGAGATGCTGCTCGATGCCATGGAAAACCCGGAGAAATATCCGCAGTTGACCATCCGCGTCTCCGGTTATGCCGTGCGCTTCAACTCTTTGACCAAAGAGCAGCAGCAAGACGTCATCACCCGTACCTTCACCGCCTCTCTGTAACAGAGTCGATGTGAACAAAAACCGGCGCCCAGGCGCCGGTTTTTTTATCTGTCGCTATCCAGCCGTCTCCCCTTCCATCTTTGATGCCCCAGTACCTGTGCCCCGTTCACCCATCCAACCCCATCCTTGCCATGGCGTGACTCGGTCGTTGCCGGACCAGTCCGCGAGTCCAAGACCCTGGCTGATCCCGCTAGCATGGCCCCGTCACACGCTGAAAACAGAATGAACAAAATAGCCACAAGAGCCTAAATAGCCATTTCGGTCACAATCTTTTCCAATGCACCACCCACCGTTAACCTTCCTGCAACAATCACAAGGAGAGCACCATGTTGCAAGGAACCTTCAAACGCACCCTGATCGGTAGCCTGCTCGCACTGAGCTTCGGCGCCCATGCCCAGATTGATGAACTTCACATCCTGATCCCGGGTGGTGCAGGTGGTGGCTGGGATACCACGGCCCGCGGCACCGGTGAGGCACTCACCAAGTCCGGCCTGGTGGAGACAGTCTCTTACCAGAATATGTCTGCCGGTGGCGGTGCCAAGGCGATCGCCCACCTCATCGAGACCTCGGCCCAGTCAGACAAGACCCTGATGGTCAACTCCACCCCCATCATCGTCAAATCCCTCTCCAAGGAGCTGCCGCAATCTTTCCGGGATCTGACCCCGGTTGCCGCCATCATCGCCGACTACCAGGCCCTGGCCGTCAAGGCGGACTCCCCCTATCAGAACTGGCCCCAGCTGCTGGCTGCCTATAACGAAAATCCCGCCAAGGTAAAAATTGCCGGTGGCTCGGCCCGTGGCAGCCTGGACCATCTGGTGGCGGCCCTGACCTTCAAGAATGCTGGCGCCGATGCCAGCCAGCTTCGCTACGTCGCCTATGATGCGGGCGGCAGCGCCATGGCCGCCGTGTTGGCCGGGGAAACTCAAGCCATCTCCACCGGATTTGGCGAGGCAATGGAGGCAGTCAAATCCGGCCAGATGCGTATCCTGGGGGTCACCTCGGACAAGCGTCTGCCAGGGGCCGATCAGGTGCCGACCTTCAGCGAGCAGGGCAACCCCACCGTCTTTGCCAACTGGCGTGGCTTCTTTGCCTCCCCCAGCATCAAGCCGGAGAAGTCGGCCGAATACGCCACCCTGCTCAAGCAGATGTATGACAAACCGGAGTGGGAAGCCGTCAGGACCCGTAACAGCTGGACCAACCTCTACAAGGCTGGCCCCGAGTTCACCGCCTTCCTCAATGCGCAGGAGCAGCAGATTGGTGGTTTGATGACAGAACTCGGTTTCATCAAGCAGTAAGTGCTGGTCAAGGTGGCGAATCATCATGGTCGCCACCGTTGTAGGAGAAGAAGAAGATGAATATCACCAAGGAGCGGTTCGGGGGATTGCTGTTTTTGCTGATCTCCCTGATCTATGGATTTTATGCCACCCAGATCCCAAGTTCCCCGGGAGATGAGTTCGAACCCTTTACCGCCAGCACCCTGCCCTATGCACTCGCGGCTATCGGCGTAGTGCTGTCCATCGTGTTGCTTGCCTTTCCCGGTGGCGAACGCCTGGGGAAAGAGGAAGGTAACTGGCGGCTGGTCTTTTCCCTGTTGCTGCTGATGGTGGCCTATGGGTTTGCACTGACCTGGCTGGGCTTCCTCATCTCCACCATCTTGTTCGTGATGGTCGGGATCCGTTTGATGGGCGAGCCACGCTGGAGTTATGCCATAAAAATCAGTCTGCCGTTCACCCTGTGCTTCTGGGCCTTGCTGACCAAGGGTCTGCATGTCTATCTCGAGCCGGGCCGGCTGTTTACCCAATTGATGGGTTAAAGGAAACGTTATGTTAGACGGAATCTTACAAGGTTTTGGCACCGCCATGATGCCCATCAACCTCTTCATGGTGGTATTGGGTTGCTTCGTCGGTACCTTTATCGGCATGTTGCCGGGCCTGGGCCCGGTCACCGCTATCGCCCTGATGATCCCCCTCACCTATGGGCTGGATCCCTCCTCCGGCATCATCCTGATGGCGGGGGTCTATTACGGCTCCATGTTTGGTGGTTCGACCGCCTCCATCCTGATCAACACCCCCGGCTGTGCGGCCAGCATGATCACCGCCATCGATGGCTATCCCCTGGCTCGCAAGGGTCATGCGGGCAAGGCGCTGGCCATTGCCGCCTATGCTTCCTTTGTCGGCGGTACCCTGTCTGCCATCATATTGATGGTGGCGGCCCCCTTGTTGGCACAGGTCTCACTCTCCTTCCAATCGGCGGACTACTTCGCGCTCATGGTATTGGGCCTCTCCGCCGTGGCGGCCTTTGCTGGCAAGGGCCAGGTGCTCAAGGGGCTGATCATGGCGCTGTTTGGCATCATGATCTCCACCATCGGCATAGACCGCAGCGTCGGGGTGGACAGATTCACCTTCGGGCTGCCAGATTTGCGCGATGGTTTCTCCTTCTTGTTGCTGGCCATGGCCACCTTCGCCCTGGCCGAAATCCTGATGGCGGTACTGCGTCCGGGCAAGGACAGCAGTGCTGAAGAAGCCAAACAGATGCAGCAACTTGGCTCCCTCAAACTCAGCAAGAGTGAAGTCAAAGAGATAGCCACTCCGACCATTCGCTCCTCAGTGCTTGGCTTCTTCATTGGTGTGCTGCCGGGCGCCGGTGCCACCATTGCCTCCTTCATGGCCTATGGTGCTGAACGTAACTTTGCCAGCAAGAAAAAGCGGGCCGAATTTGGCCATGGCAGTCTTACCGGTATTGCGGCCCCGGAAGCGGCCAACAATGCCGCCTCCAGTGGCGCCTTCGTGCCCTTGCTGACCCTCGGCATCCCGGGTTCTGGCACCACGGCCCTGATCCTCGGTGCCCTGATAGCCTATGGCATACAGCCGGGTCCACGTCTGTTCATGGAGCACCCGGAAGTGTTCTGGTCGGTGATCATCTCCATGTATCTGGGTAACGTGGTGCTCTTGATCCTCAACCTGCCGCTGATCCCTTACCTGGCCAAGATCCTGCAAGTGCCACGCCCGGTGCTGATCCCCATGGTGCTGCTCTTCTCGCTGATCGGGGTCTATCTGGTGTCATTCAACACCATAGATATCTATGTCATGGTCATCGTGGCCCTGGCGGCCATCGGCCTGCGCCTGCTCAACTTCCCCATGGCGCCCATGCTGCTCGGTTTCATCCTGGGCGGCATGCTGGAGGACAACCTGCGCCGCGCCCTGCTGATCAATGACGGCTCCATGAGCTTTATGTGGGAGCGCCCCATCACCCTCGGCTTCACGGTCATCACAGTCGCCATGCTGATGATCCCGCTCTGGCAATGGTGGCAAGGCCGCAAGGAGCCCAAAGGTGAACCGGTGACTCATTCCTGAATCGATGGCACTCTGCCGCCTCAGTACCCTACCCATAACGAGCAGAGACCTTGATAAACCAGAGTGATAACAAGCAGTAATAAAAAGAGCGCCATGATGGCGCTCTTTCTTTTCTGCTAGCGATGAGTATGAGATTAGCGGCGACGATAACGGCGCTCGGGTCGCCCGACGGTGCCATATTCGAGCTCGGGGAACGCCAGCTGCTGACCCACCAGAAACTCCAGGTAGCGACGGGCCGTGGTACGGCTCACCCCCACTCTCGCCCCTATCTCTTCGGCATTGGCCCCCTCGCCGGCCAGGGCGCTCAGGATCCGCTCAAGGGTCAGGGCATCGATGCCCTTGGGCAGGGTCAGCGGGTTGGCACTGCCTGCGCTGCTGCCAAGCAGGGCATCCACATCCTGCTGGCTGATATCGGCCAGACTGGCCAGGGCCTGGCTGCTCTGCCGGTATTTCTCCAGAGTGCCCTTGAGCCGCTCGAACACCACGGGTTTCAAGATGAAATCCACCACCCCCAGCCGCATCGCCTCCTGCAAGGTAGCCGCTTCCCGCGCGGCAGTGAGCAGGATGACATCCACTTCGGCCCCCTCCTGGCGCAACTGCTTGAGCAGACCCAACCCCTCGCCATCAGGCAGCCAGACATCGAGCAGCACCAGATCGGGTTTGAGCACGGCTATCTGTTCGCGGGCATCCGTGAGGGTGAGCGCCAGACCGCACAGGACGAAGCCGGGCAGCCGTTCGACGAAGCGGCGGTGGATCTCGGCGATGGCCGGGTCATCCTCCACTATCAATACCTTGATCATTCACACATCCTTGGGAATGTAACAGACAAAACAACTGCCCTGTTCGGTCGCCTCGATGACGATGTCGCCCTTGAGCGCATCCAGGGTCTTGCGCACCAGGGCCAGACCTATGCCATGACCTTGTTCGGCCTTGCTGCTGACGCCGGGTTCAAATAGCCGGTCCTGCAGCTCGGGGGCCACACCGCCAGCACCATCCTCGACCTCCAGAATAAGGTCCTGACCGAGATCCGTCATCGACACCCGGATAGGGGCATAGGGTGCACCGTGGCGACGGGTCGCCTCGAAGGCGTTGTCGATAAGGTTGCCAAGCAGGGTCACCAGCTGGGAGCCCGACACCCTGGCGGGAATATCGTACAGGCGAGAATCCGGCTCGACGATGAGCTCCAGTCCCAGTTCGTGGGCCCGGTGATACTTGCCGAGCAGCAGCCCTGCCACCTTGGGTTTGGCGATCGCCGCCATCAGGAAGCTGAGCAGAGTCTGCTCTGTGCCAGCCTCACGGCCAATGAAGGCGAGCGCCTCCTCATGGGCACCGAGTTCGATAAGCCCGGCGATGGTGCCCAGCTGATTGTTGTGTTCGTGGGTCTGCACCCGCAGCAGGTCGCTGTAAGCCTGCACCTGGCTGAGCTGGGCACTCAGTTCGGCCAGCTCATCCTTGCGCCTGAAGCTCGACACGGCCCCGATGAGTTCGCCATCGCGCACCAGCGGCAGACGGTTGACGATCAGATGCTGGCCGTTGAGCCAGATCTCCTCATCATATTGCGGCTTGGGATCATGGATGAGCGACAGCATGCGAGTCTCTGGCAGCAGATCGTTGATGGGGCGGCCTATGGCTCCCCTGGCCTGCTGTTCATCGAGATGCAACAGCTTGATACCATTGGGGTTGATGGAGGTGAGTCGCCCCTCGCCATCGATGGTGAGTATCCCCTCGCGCACGGTGCGCAGGGTACAGTCGAGTTCGGCATAGAGGCGCCCTATCTGTTCGGGCTCAAAGCCAAAGATGGCTTTCTTGTAGCGCCGCGCCAGCCAGCCAGCGGCCAGGCTGTTGAGCAACACGATAAGCAGAGTGATAAGCAGGCCAAAGCGCAGGAAACCGCGCAAGTCCGCGTCTATGTCGCGCACCAGATAACCGACCGAGACCACCCCGATGATCTGGCCCAGCTCATCACGGATCGGCGTCTTGCCGCGCACCGATACCCCGAGGGATCCCTTGGCATGGGAGACATAGGACTCCCCATTGACCAGGGCCCGGGTCGGATCGTCCCCCACCATCGGCTTGCCAATACGATCGGCCTGCGGATGCACCAGCCGCAGGGCGTTGCGATCGCCAATGACGATGAAGCTGGCGCCAACATCGACGCGGGTCTTCTCAACCAGCTGGTTGAGGCGAGCACTGTCTGCACGGCGCACCCCGGTGATCACCGCGGGATCCCGCGCCACCAACTGAGCCACGTCCAGAGCCTGATCGCCGACCTCACGATAACGCTGCTCCGAGACATAGTAATAGCTGGCGGTGCTGAGCAAGATCAGCTGCAACAGACTGATACAACACAGAATAAGAAGGAAGCGTCCCTGCAGTCCCAGTTTCATGAGGGGCGTCCTGCGCCGCGCCCTCTGACCATCATCCCCGCCATCATGACTCGTTGCCACCGCCCCGCAGCAGATCCAGCAGCAGGCTGCCGTCGCGCAGCGCCTTGTGTACCTGCACCGAGGTCGGCTTGGTGGGATCTTCGTAGAAGTGGGTCGACTCTATCTGCAAGCGCACCAGGTATTCTGAGGGCAACTGACTCGCCAGCGCCTGATGCAGCATGGGGAACAGCAGACGGTCGGCGCGGGTGATCTCGCCACCGAGCAGCAATTTACCCGGGTTGAGCAGGCAGATGAGATTGGAGAGCACCCGGGCGAGGCGGCCTGCGGCCTGATGCAAGATGTCCTGACACAGGCCATTGCCCGCCAGGGCCAGCTCGCACAGCTCACGAATGGTGACACTCTCGGGCAAGTCGGAGTTCGACCCGCCTATCCGCTCGCGCAGCTCACGGTATTGAGCCTCCAGCGCCTGATTGGTGACCAGGGTGCAGGCACAGCCAAAACCACCGCAATAGCAGCGCTGGCCATAGGGTTCGAGTTGCAGGTGGCTGAGATCCCCCAGCATGGCGGATTCGCTCTCCATCAGCTGACCATTGACCACCATGCCCACCCCGATGTCGTTATGGACGAACACCAGCACGGCATCGGCGCAATTTTTGGCCGCCCCCCACTCGCGTTCGGCCTGGATCCAGGTGCGCACATCGCCGCTGACCAGCACGGGCACCGCGAATGCCTGCTGCAGGGTCGGTCCCAGGGGCCAGTTGCGCAGATCATAGAAGGGGAAGTGACGTACCATGCCGGAATGGCGCTCCACCTGACCCGGCAGGCAGAGGGCGATGCAGGCCAGACGCAGGGCCCGCTTGGGCAAGAAGCTCTCTATCGCCTTGATGAGGCTGGCCAGCAGATCCCCCCGCTCGGTTTCGCTGAATTGGTGACGATGGCGTGCCAGAGAGCGGCCCGCCAGATCGAACAGCGCCATGTCCACATAGCCACGGCCCAGACGCATGGAGAGAAACTGGAAGCGACGCTCATTGATGCGCAGCAGGATCTGGCGCCGACCCCGACCGACAGAACTTTCGCCACAGGTCACCACCAGGCCGCCATCGAGCAGCTCCCGGGTGATCTTGGTGATGCTGGCGGGGGAGAGTCCGGTCAGGCGGGAGAGATCGGTGCGTGACAGCTCCTTGTGCTCCTCCAGACTGGCGTAGACCAGCCCATAGTTGAGCTGCCGGATCAAATCGATACTGCCTTTCACGATCTCATTCATAGGGTCTTTTAACGAAACGGCGAACAATGGTTAATTGTTCCATATTCTCGGCCAATCCCCAAACTGCACTGTCAGATCCCCGGCCCCGATCACTGATTATGCTGCGGTACTGGTCTGTGGCCCCCTCGCTTGGCTACAATCCCCGCACATTTGACTCAAAGACGGCCTATACCATGACCCCTTGCCCTTGCGGTTCCCCCCTCTCCTACCAGACCTGCTGCGCGCCTCTCCATCAGGGCCAGGCTGCCGCGAGCTGCGAACAGCTGATGCGCTCGCGCTACAGCGCCTTCGTGCTGGGACTGGGTGACTATCTGGTACTGAGCTGGCACCCGGACTTTCTGGGGGGGCTGACTGCCCGCGAGCTGAGTCGTATGGATACCCGCTGGGCGGGGCTTGAAATAGTGACCACCCAAGCTGGCACCCCGGATGATGAGGAGGGCCAGGTCGAGTTCAAGGCCTGGTTTATTCAAGGGGAGCAGCGTCACTGTCTCCATGAGCGCTCCCGCTTCACGCGCCTGGCAGGGCGCTGGGTCTATACCGAGGGTGTCCAGTTTCCCCATGACGCGTGCCCTCTGCCCGGACGCAACGATCCCTGCCCCTGTGGCAGTGGCAAGAAACACAAGAAATGCTGTGGCTGATGGGTCTGCCCAATCCCGATAAAGAACAAGGCCGCCCGAGGGCGGCCTTGTTGCATCATGACTGGGCCAGGATGAGGTGCTGGTTATCGATGAGCGAGGTGAGGATCTCGCTCTGACTGCCGCCCCCCATGTCGAGGCTGGAGAGATCCACGCTCTTGACATCGATGGACTGGGTTACCTGACCATCCCCGGCAGGAGAGATATCCAGATGCAAGTCACTCACCCCGTTGGCACCCGCCGTCACCGATACCTGGATATGGGAGAGCAGGCTGTTGATGTCATCCCCGCTCACCCCACCCAGCATGTCGCTGAGATCCAGCTTGTCCCCTTGCTGCAGGTTGAAATCGGTGATGGTATCGACCGCTGGCTGACTGGCTGATCCCGCATCCGGCAAGGTCCAGGCGAAGGTATCGCTGCCCAGCCCCCCGGTGAGAATGTCACTGCCTGCGCCGCCATAGAGGATGTCATCCCCCAGGCCACCGATCAGATGGTCATCACTGCCGCTGCCATGGAGCTCATTGCCCGCCACCGTATGGACTTCCAGAATATCCGGGGTTGAGCTGATGATGCTCCCCCCGGCGCTGGACTCGGCCTGCACGGCGATACTGTGGTCACCCACACCAAAGCCATCCAGGAACAGCGGCAAGCTGTTATCCCCGGGCAGCAGCCAGTCGCCATTGCCCAGATCCTGCCCCACCTGCTGGCCATGCTGATCCAGGACCTGGGCGCCATCCAGACCACTCAACCGGATGCTCAGCTCACCCGGCTCGGGGTTGGCGACCCAGGCACTCAGGCTGAGCGGAACCCAACCCCCCACCAGGGCCGTCACCCCATGCGTGTCGAGCTGCAAATTGGGCATATCGGCCTGGGCGGCCACGCTGATGCCGAGCTGGCCGCTATCTTCCAGGGCGCCACCGGAGCCCGTGTTACCGAGATCCGAGATAACCAGACTCAGGTTGTCGTCCCCCCAGTAGTCAGGACTCGGTTGATAGTGGACGGCGCCAGCCAGGAAGGCGTTGAGGGCATCCTGAGCCCCGGTCAGGATCAGGGTATTGCTGTTGCTACCCAGCACAGTGACCCCGGCCCCGGCCGCCGCGACCAGCAGGCCATGCTCGACCTTGAGGGTCAGCTGCATGGGCGCGGTGCCCGCATCGACATCCTTGACGCTGATGCCGCCGAGGATGATGTCGCCATCTTCATCCACGCTAACACCGCTGCCAGGCAGGGTCAGCTCGGGTGCGTCATTGACCGGCTGCACGGCTATCTCCAGGGTGCTGCTGACATCCTGCCCGCCACCGCTGCCGGTGTTGCCCAGATCGTTGGTCACCATCATCAGCTGATCGGTGCCAGTGAAGTTGGCGTCCCCCAGATAGTTGATGCCACTGCTTAGCAGGGCATTGATCGCATCCTGGGAGCCCAGCAGCGTCAGGTTGCCGCTGCCATCCCCCGTCACGGTGACCCCTGTGCCATCAACCACGGTCAGGCTGCCGTTGCCCACGCTCAGGCTAACCCGGATATCAGCGCCAGCGGCGTCCAGATCCTGCACCTGCAAGCCCTGGATCAGGTGGACGCTATCCTCCTCTGCCACCTGGGCCGGTGGCAGGATATTGACAGGATCATCGTTGACCGGCTGTATCTCGATGGGCAGCACATCGGTATCACTCAGGGCGCCGCCACTGCCGGTATTGCCAAGGTCATTGGTGACCATGGTCAAGGCGTCACTGCCATTGAAGTTGCTATTGCCCAGGTAGTCGATGCCACCACTGAGCAAGGCATTGATCTGCGCCAGGGTGCCGCTGAGCAACAGGGAACCGCTGCCGTCGCCGGTCACCGTCACTCCAGCGGCATTGAGCACCGTCAGGGAGCCGTGAGTCACCGACAGACGCACCTCTATGTTGCCACTGCCCGCGTCCACATCCTTGACCTGTAAACCCTGGATGGTGAAGGGCTTGTCCTCCTGGGCTACCTGAGGATCCCCGGGCAGCACGTTGATGGGGGCGTCGTTGACCGCATCCACCACCACCTGAATGTTGCCACTGACCTCGGGGCCGAGGGCGCCGTTGTCCAGGCTCTGGGCCGTCACCTTGAGATCCAGGGTGCCATTGGCGTCGTTGGTCACCAGTTCGATGGTGTCCAGCTTGCCGCCCGTCGTGGTCACTTGCCAGACGCCGCCGCCCAGATCCACCACAGTACCGGTCACCCCGCTCGGCAGACGGATCTCTGCCCCATCGGGCACCCCTGCTATGGTGACCCGCACCTGCTCCGGGCCGTTCTCGTGAACGTTGCTGGCGCTGCCGCCGGTGGCCTGGGTGTCCTTGGTCTCCAGCCCCAGGTTGAGGGTGACCACGTCCCCCTCGGTGCCGCTCGCCTTGTCCTGAATGTCGGCGATGATGACATCCCCCACCGGCTTGACGGTGACGGTGAAGCTGTCGCTGGTCTCGAGGGGGATGGTGATCCCCTTGTCAAGGGTGAAGGCGCTCAGGGTGAGCTCCACATTGCCGCTGAAGTTGGCGGGCGGGATCAGGGTCAGCTTGGAGAAGTCTGTGCCCACAGGCACCTGCCATACGCCACCGCCGTTGTTGACCGCCGGTGCCGACAGGGTGAAGCCGTCCGGCACCCCCTTGATCTGCAGCGCCACTATCTGCTCGGAGCCATCATTGTCGACCAGGGTCGCGCCTAGCCCGCCGAGGCTGACGCTGCCATCCTCGTTGCCACTCACATCCTTCACCGTGAGCTGGGCCGGATCATTGACCGGCAGCACCTCGAAGCTCGCATTGCCGCTCCAGCTGTCGCGATCCGTCCCCGTGGTGGCACTGTCCAGAATGTCGACCTTGATGCCCAGAGGTACCTGACCGCTGAAGTGCTCCCTGGGTACGAACACCAGATCCTTGAGATCATCGGGATCCGTCACCACCAGGGTATTGACCGGCTGGCCGTTGCCATCGAGGAAGTGGCCGTATCTGGCATCGACAGTCAGGGTCACCCGCTCCACCGTCTCCAGGCCGCCGTTGGCCACTGTGGGGCTGATGTCCGCGAGTTTGACCGAGAGATCGAGGTGGATCTCGGTGTCTTCCAGGTTGCTCGGCTGACCGTTCACCTCCTTCACCTGCAGGTGCAGCTCGGGCTGGCCATCCGCGCCGCCCTTGATGTCCACCTCGGGGGTGATGGAGAGGGAAACGACCTTCTCCACCGTCTTGGTGTCGCCGCTCACGGTGTCGGTATTGACCAGACGCACGTTGAAGCTCAGGTCGCTGCCAGCGTAATCCTCCGGCAGGGTCAGAGTCAGCTTGTCGAGGTCACTGAGGCCACCCGGCAGCTTGATGAGGTACTCGCCGTTGACGAAGTCGAAGGTGAGCCCCTGCACGCTCACGCCGGGAGGCAGACCGGTGAGGACTATGCTGAGCTCGTCATCACCGATGTTTGCCGTCCCCAGGGTCACCATGCTCTTGAGCTGGGTGCCAAAATTGACGCCGTGATCCTCCACCCCTGTGATGGGCTGGCTGTTGTCGAGATCGACGCCGGCCGCAAGCTGGCCAGAGTGGGTTGCACCTTTGAACTCGGCGCTGGCGGTGATCTCCCGATAAGCCGGTGCGCTGACATCCCCTTCGTTGTTATCGCCAAGATCGATCACCTTGGCGCTGACCTTGAAGGTGGCAGTGCCGGTGAAACCATCCGGTGAACGCAGGGAGAAGCTCCCGAGGGCGCTGTTAGGCACTGTCCAGTTGCCCTTGCCGTCGTTGATCCCGCCCACCACCACGAAGCCCGGCGGCAGATCGCTGATCACCAGATAATCGATGGTTTCGACGCTGCTCGGATCCAGATCCTCGAATACAAAGACATCTTTGAGCGGAATGTCATGACCATCCGGGCTGACCAGATCCCCACCCTGCTGCACCAGGTTGCCATCGGGTTCGACCACGGCCTGGATATCCACGTGCAGATTGCCGTCTATCACCTTCTGGGCTGTGACGCTGGAGTCCACATCGACCTGCGTCACCGTGACATGACTCTGGATGGTGGTGTCCCTGTCGCTGTCTTGTGGCGCCTTCACCAGCAGCTGACCGCCGCCGAGCAGGCTCTTCAGATCCGCGTCACTCAACTCCACCTTGCCGCCCGTCACGTTAAGCTGGGTCTCGACCCCGCCCACCCGGATCCAGATCTCGTAACCCGGCTCTATGCCGGATAGGCTGAGGTGAGTCACCTTTTCGGCGCTGTCGGTCAGGTCCGGCTGCCAGTCGAGCACGGCGAACTGATCCTCCAGACCATGGCTGGTCTTGGCATAGTCACCGGCATCGATGGCAGGCTCTACCTTGATGGTGAGCGGCACGTCGAAACGCTGGTGATCCCCGTCGTTCTCGGTCACCACCACGTGGGCGATGAGGTGGATGTCGGCGGTGCTGTTGGGGGGCGGCTGGATCTGCAGGTTGCCCAGACTAGAAACGTCGACCTGATAGGTCGGCTTGCCCTGAGCGTCGAGCCCGGCAAAGGTCAGGGTGAGCTCCTTGCCGTTGCCATCGAACACCTTGGCCCCTTCCGGCAAGCCTTCCAGCACCAGGTTGAGGGATTCGGAGCCATCGCCCGTCGTCTCCCCCGACGCCAGTTTGAAGTCCAGCGGCGCCTTGCCATCTTCCCCTATGGTGATGGTGTAACCGTCATTGCTGTCCTGGGTCCAGCCGGTGCTGTCCAGATTAAAATGAGGCTCATCCACCACCCCCACCAGATCCACATGCAAACCCTGGCTGCCGGTCACCTTCTCGTTGACCACTGTCTGGGTCTGACCATTGGCATCGGTCAGGGTGGCGGTGTCTTTTACCACCCCCTGGATGTTGAGATCGAAGTCGAGGTTGCTGTCCTTCGGCGGCTCGAGCTTGAGCTCGCCGATGCGGTCATAGGGCACTTCGTAATAACCGTTCGCATCCAGGGTGACCGCCACGCCGCCGAGCCAGAGGGT
Source organism: Aeromonas sp. BIGb0405 (assembly GCF_024807335.1). Taxonomy (NCBI): domain Bacteria; kingdom Pseudomonadati; phylum Pseudomonadota; class Gammaproteobacteria; order Aeromonadales; family Aeromonadaceae; genus Aeromonas; species Aeromonas sp. BIGb0405. Next base: position 131,638 of record NZ_JANUEP010000003.1, on the reverse strand, counting down.
GGCACCGGCGGGCAGGCCGCTGATGCGCACGAACATACTCTCGGAGCCATCTGCGCTATCCCCCAGATGGGCGAGCACTATCTTGCTGCCCAGATCCAGCAGGCTGTCTTCCTTGCCCTGGATGTCACGAATGGTCAGTTTAGCGTCATCCGCCTGCGGGTTGACGTTGATCACCAGTTCGATGGGATCCCCAAGGGCAGTCTCCTGCCCGGTGACTACGGGGGTTTTCTCGGTGCTGACCGGGGTCACGACCAGCTTGATGTCACCGCTGTAGTCCTTGCCGGGCACCACGATGATCTTGTTGATCTCCCCCGCAGAGACGGTCACCAGGCCGTTTGCGTCGGGCGTGAGCACCTTGCCGTTCAGGGTCAGGCTGCCTTCGCCTGACGCCCACTTGATCTGGTAGCTCAGGGTCTCGGAGCCGTCCGTGTCGGTGAGGTTGGCCTGCACGTTGAGAGCGATGCCGGTGCTGTCCTCATTGGTGCTGTAGTGCTTATTCGTGCTGCCATCATCCCAGAGCGGCTTGTCGGCAATGCCCTGCACAGTGATGGCCAGGTTGCCGGTCAGCACGGGGGGCTTGCTGCCTTCTGTGACACCGACCTGCAACTGCACCGGGAAGGACAACGGCTTGCCGCCATCGTTGTAGCTCGAGTAGTCGTGATCGGGCACAAAGGTCACGCCCTTGAGTTCGAACTTGTCGTTGGTACCGACAACGGCTTGCATCGCCGCGGGTGGCACCTGATACCAGGTCTTGCCACCTTGGGTGATGGTGGTGAGCGCCACACCGTTGAAGTAGAAGGTGCCATGGGCATTGGCCGGGGCCTGGATCAGCAACTGCTCCACATGCTCGCCCCGATCGAAGTCGCCTATGTCCAGGTTCATGGTAATGGGGATGCCCTGAGTCGGATCTGTCGCGCCAGCATCCTCTTTCCCCGGCACGGCTTCGACCACGAGTTTGCCCGCCTCATCCCTGATGGTCAGGGTCAGCACCCCATCATCGGTATCCCCATCCCCGTCCACCAGGTGGAAGTCGACCTTCTGCACCAGGGTGTTGTTGCTGTGATCTATATCCGCCCGGGCGGTGAAGCTGTAATTCCCCTCGGCGTTGATCACCAGGGTGCCTATGGTCTGGCCAGTGCTGTCTGTGACCGTAATGGTGGTGTTGCCGCTGGCGGCGATGGGGTGCTCGACCCCATTGATGGTGACCGATCTCACCACGGCATCGTCGGCCCCCTCGCTGGCGGTAGCCAGCAGATCGCCGCTCACTTTCGCCCCCTGGTTCAGGGTCTTGCCGGCATCGACCGCGTCGGGCACATCGTCCCGCACGCTCACATGGCCTATCACCTCGCCGCTGAGATCCCCATCGCTGTCCAGGGCCTGCAACGGCAGCTGAATATCGAGCAGATCATTGCCCTGAGCACTGTGATCCAGATTGCCGGTCAGCTCGAAGGTATAACGGCCGGAGACATCCAGGGTCAGCTTGAAGATGAGCTTGCCCCCACTGTCCTTGCCCAGATAGACACCCGGCTGGCTGTCGGCGCTTATGCTGACGGCCTTGCCCCCGGAGCTGAGCTGGTTGAGGGCGTTGAAGCGGGCCACATCCAGTTGCAGGGCCACCACCTTGTCGCTACCCGCATCGATGACCACCTGCCCTGTGGCTTTATCCCCTGTACCCGCAGGGTTGGTGCCCCCGTGCTGACCAGTGCCGCCATTGAGATCCGACTCATTGACGGTGACACTCCCGATGGAGCTGATCACGGGGTCGGCGGCATCGGTGATCACTGCCGTTGTGTTGCCGGTGATCACAGAGCCGTCGCTGTCGGTCACCTGGACCGGCAGGGTCAGGTTCAGCTTGTCGTCGGCGCCGTGATCCAGGTTGGTGTGCACAGTGACCTTGTAATCCAGGGTCGCCGAGCTGTGGGCCGCTATGCTGCCCGGCACGCTCGGCAGGGTCACGCTCAGCACCAGGGTGCCGCTCGCGGTGACCCCCTGGAAGCTGTGGCCATTGCTGCCCGGCACCTCCTGCCAGGTCAGGGTCTCACCGTTGTGGGTGATGGCCTTGCCGCTGGCATCCACGACCTGACCGGAGAGGGTCAGGCGCACGTCCACCACGGGATCAGAATCCGCCTTGATGGTGAGTGTGCCACTGGCCTGCTGGTCGTCACCGGTCTGATTGTTCGCAGCCCCATCGAAACGCCCTTCGGTCAGGGTCACCCCGGTCAGGGTCAGCACTGGCTTGTCCCCTTCCGCAATGCTGATGTTGAGGGTGCCCGAGGTGGTGTCGTTGTTGCCTGATCCCTTGTCGCTGTCGACGACGTTGACCTTGAACGGCAGCTCGGTGCTGCCGCCATTGGTCTGGTGTACCCCCTCAAACAGGGTCACCTTGTAGTCAAAACCGTTGCTGGCGGCGTTGTCGAGCTTGCCGCTGATTTCGACCTGCAGCACCTCGACCCGCACCCCGTTCACTTCCACATAGCCCTTGAGGATCTGGTTGCCCGGGATGCTGGCATCGCCGTCCACCAGTTCGTATTTCACGCTCTGGCCCAGGGCGGTCAGGGCCGGTTGCTCGGCGATGTCGGCGAACGACACCTCGTTCACCCGATCCGAGCCTGCATCGATCTGGAACTGGCCCGTGCCGGTCAGGGGAGCGCTGCCATCGAGGTTGCCCTCGTCCAGGCTCACCCCGCTGCCCGCCACGAAACCGGGGGCATTGCCGTCCTTGATGGTCAGCGGCAACTGGGTGGAGACCCTGTCCCCATCCTTGTCCGTGAGGGTGATGGCCAGGGGCAGGTCGAGGGACTCGCTGCCCTGGTGATCCAGCTCACCACTCAGGGTCACCTTGGTGGTGACGCTCCAGTTGCCGTTGTTGTCCACCAGGCTCAGCTCGGCACGCAGCACCTCGCGGCCGTCCGCGCTGGTGCCCACCAGATCCCCATTGGCATCCAGGGTAAAGGTGACCGGGCTGCCGTGGCTGCTGTATTTGCCGTTCAGGCTGCCTTGAATGGCCGCAATATCGAACTTGAGACTGTCGGGCGCCAAGGCATCAGCACCGTGGCTCACGGTGAAGCTCATATTGCCCACCACGGCGGCGTCGCCCTGGTTGGCCTCGGTCAGGCTGGTGCCGGTCACGGCGCTGATCACCGGGTTGGCCCCATCGCCGATGGCGACGCTTAAAGAAGAGGAGACGGTGTCCCCATCACTGTCTGTGAGGGTGAAGCCCGCCAAAAGCCGACTGTCCGCACTGCCCTGATCCAGCGGCTGGTTCAGGGTGAAGACGTAGTGACCTCTCTGATCAAGCGTGAGGGTGAAGACATTCTGGCCGTTGACGGCGCCGCTGATGCTGTTGCCGCTGATGGTGATGACAACGGGCTGGCCGCCGCTGGTGAGCCCCTGCAGGCCCGGCTGGCTGGCATCGAAACTGATGTTGGCAAGGGGATCGCTGCCGGCGGTGATGTTCAGATCCCCAGAGAGGGTCTGGGCCGCGCTCCAGTTGCTGTCCTCCACCAGAGTCAGGGAGACGGGGTCGACCTGGGGCAAGACGCCGTCGGTGATCTGGATATTGAGGGTGCCGAGGTTGCTCTGGTCGCCGTCAAAGTCGCTGCCCACTACCTGCAGCCCCAGGTTGACGCTGTTGGTATTGACCGGTTGATCCAGCACCCCATCGAGCGTCACATGGTACTTGCCATCCAGATCCAGGGTCACGGTCAGGATTGTTTTGCCACCCGCATCCAGCAGGGTGATCTGGTTGCCATTGACCTGATAGCTGGTCGGCTTGCCGCCGCTGGTGAGACCATCCAGGGCCGGCTGGTTCCCCTCGAAGTTGAGGGACACCAGGCGGTCACTGCCGACATTGACCGGCAGTTGGCCATCCAGGCTCTGGCCGGCGGCCCCTTCCTGCAGGCTGATGCCGGTGTCGATGCCAAGGCTGGGGTCGGCCGCATCGGTGATCACTGCCGTGGTATTGCCGGTGCTCACAGAGCCATCGCTGTCGGTCACCTGGACCGGCAGGCTCAGGTTGAGCTTGTCGTCGGCGCCGTGATCCAGGTTGGTGTGCACAGTGACCTGGTAATCCAGGGTCGCCGAGCTGTGGGCCGCTATGCTGCCCGGCACGCTCGGCAGGGTCACGCTCAGCACCAGGGTGCCGCTCGCGGTGACCCCCTGGAAGCTGTGACCATTGCTGCCCGGCACCTCCTGCCAGGTCAGGGTCTCACCGTTGTGGGTAATGGCCTTGCCGCTGGCATCCACGACCTGGCCGGAGAGAGTCAGGCGCACGTCCACCACGGGATCCGAATCCGCCTTGATGGTGAGTGTGCCGGTGGCCTGCTGGTCGTCACCGGTCTGGTTGCTCGCGGCCCCATCGAAGCGCCCCTCGGTCAGGGTCACCCCAGTGAGGCTGAGGGTCGGTTTGTCCCCTTCCGCAACGCTGATGTTGAGGGTGCCCGAGGTGGTGTCGTTGTTGCCTGATCCCTTGTCGCTGTCGACGACGTTGACCTTGAACGGCAGCTCGGTGCTGCCGCCATTGCTCTGGTGTACCCCCTCGAACAGGGTTACCTTGTAGTCAAAGCCGTTACTGGCGGCGTTGTCGAGCTTGCCGCTGATTTCGACCTGCAGCACCTCGACCCGCACGCCATTGACTTCCACATAGCCCTTGAGGATCTGGTTGCCCGGGGTGCCGGCATCGCCGTCCACCAGTTCGTATTTCACGCTCTGGCCCAGGGCGGTCAGGGCCGGTTGCTCGGCGATATCGGCGAACGACACCTCGTTCACCCGATCCGAGCCGGCGTCCACGGTGAAGTGACCTGTGCCGGTCAGGGGTGTACTGCCATTGAGGTTGCCCTCGTCCAGGCTCACCCCGCTGCCCGCCACGAAGACGGGGGCATTGCCGTCCTTGATGGTCAGCGGCAACTGGGTGGAGACCCTGTCCCCGTCCTTGTCCGTGAGGGTGATGGCCAGGGGCAGGTCGAGGGACTCGCTGCCCTGGTGATCCAGCTCACCGCTTAAGACAACCTTGGTGGTGACGCTCCAGTTGCCGTTGCTGTCCACCAAGTCCAGCTCGGCGCGCAGCACCTCGCGGCCGTCCGCGCTGGTGCCCACCAGATCCCCGTTGGCATCCAGGGTAAAGGTAACCGGGCTGCCGTGGCTGCTGTATTTGCCATCCAGACTGCTCTGGATCGCCGCGATATCGAACCTGAGGCTGCTCTGATCGAGGGCATCCGAGCCGTGGCTCACGGTGAAGCTCATATTGCCCACCACGGCGGCGTCGCCCTGGTTGGACTCGGTCAGGCTGGTGCCGGTCACGGCGCTGATCACCGGGTTGGCCCCATCGCCGATGGCGACGCTCAAGGTGGAGGAGACGGTATCCCCATCCGAATCAGTCAAGGTGAAGCCCGCCTTGATCAGGCTGTCCGCACTGCCCTGATCCAGCGGCTGGTTCAGGGTGAAGACGTAGTGACCTCTCTGATCAAGCGTGAGGGTAAAGACATTCTGGCCGTTGACGGCGCCGCTGATGCTGTTACCGCTGATGCTGATGACAACTGGCTGGCCGCCGCTGGTGAGCCCCTGCAGGCCCGGCTGGCTGGCATCGAAGCTGATGCTGGCAAGGGGATCGCTGCCGGCGGTGATATTGAGATCACCGGAGAGGGTCTGGGCCGCGCTCCAGTTGCTGTCTTCGGTCAGAGTCAGGGAGACGGGGTCGACCTGGGGCAAGGCGCCGTCGGTGATGGCGATATTCAAGGTGCCGAGGTTGCTCTGGTCGCCGTCGAAGTCGGTGCCTTGCACCTGCAGCCCCAGGTTGACGCTGTTGGTGCCCACAGGTTGATCCAGCACACCGTCGAGCGTCACATGGTACTTGCCGTCCAGATCCAGGGTCACGGTCAGCACCGTCTTGCCACCCGCATCCAACAGGGTGATGACATTGCTATTGACCTGATAGCTGGTCGGCTTGCCGCCGCTGGTGAGACCATCCAGGGCGGGCTGGCTTGCCTCGAAGTTTAGGGACACCAGGCGATCGCTGCCCACATTGACCGGCAGCTGGCCATCCAGGCTCTGACCGGCGGCCCCTTCCTGCAGGCTGATGCCGGTGTCGATGCCAAGGCTGGGATCCATGCCGTCATTGATGGCGATCTGCAAGTCGGCCGCTGACGTCCCATCGCCATCAATCTCGACGGCACCGACCTTCAGCCCCAGGATCAGGGCATCCGACCCCTGGTGATCGAGTGGTCCCGTCAGACTGACGTTGACCTCTCCTTTGACGTCATCGCCGTTCTGGGTGGCGCTGAGCTTGGCCTGAAGCACCTCGACCCGCTGGCCATTGCCATCCAGGTAATAGCCACTCAGGGTCAAATCATCAACGAATTCAAAGGTCAGCGGATGACCGTCGCTGCTGTACTGGCCTTGCAGCGCCGCCAGGACGCTGCTCTGTTCCACGAAGCCCAGGGTGTCGGCGATGATGGGATCCGCGCTGTGCTTGACCTCAAACTGAGCCACTCCCACCACGGCGCTGGCATCCTGGAAGGCATCTTCGGTCAGGGTAATGCCGGGTATCTGGAAATCGGGGGGTGTGCTATCGAGCAGTTCAATGCGCAGCGGCGCTTCGACCAGATCCCCATCGCTATCGCGATACTCCAGCCCAAAGGGCAGCACCAGCTTGTCTTGGCCATGATCCAGACTCTGCTGCCAGGTCAGGGTATAGGTGCCGTTGTTGTTGACCGTCAGGGTGAATACCGGCTGGCCGTTGGCACTGGCCACCAGCTGCTGGCCACTCTGGCTATAGGTCAGGGGAGCACCATGGCTGGTGAGGCCCAGACTTTCGAGGGCGGACTGATCCGCCGCCAGTGTCACCTTGAGGCCGCCATCGTTCCCCGAGCCTGTGTTGAGCTGGCCGGTTTGGCTGATGGGTCCATTGGCGAGATCTGCTTCCGATAGCACCAGGGTTTCACTCTGACCGATCAGAGGCACCCCATCGCTCACCTGATTGCCTGCCAAGTCCGTCACATTGGCCTTGATGGTGATGGGTCCCTTGAAGCCGGATAGATCCAGACCATCAATCTGCCAGCGGCCATCGGCCCCGACCTTCCCCTGCACATTGAGCACCGGCTGACCGGCGCCGCTCAGGCTGATAAACACGGTCTGACCCGGTTCAACCTGCGTCACTGTGCCGCTCAGGGTTGCGTTATTGCTACCCCAGAGCCGACCGGCATCCAGATCGTCGATGTCGATGCCGGCCTGGGTGTCGACGGTGACCGTCAGGGTATCGCTCGCCTTGTTGCCGGCGATATCGACCGAATCAACCTTGAAGTCATAACGGCCATCGGCCAGGGTCTGGGGAATGGGGAACTGCCAGTTGCCGGCACCATCGACGGTGAGCACCGCCAGCACCTGATTGCCCAAGGTCAGCGTGACGGTGGCACCGGGCTCCCCCTTGCCTTGCAGGAGCGGCGTGGTGTCACGGGTCAAGTCGTCCGTCTGGCTGGCCCCCGAGTCGCTCTCATCGGCCAAGTCGAGGGTGATGGTGGTAATGGTATCGAGCAGGGTCAGGCCATCATCGACCGCCTCGTTGCCGAACAGATCGACGGTGTGGGCATGAATGGTGAGCGGGCCATCGACCAGCTTGCCGGTCACGTCGCCAAAATCGGCCTCCCACAGATTGCCGGGCAGCACCACTGTGGTCACCGTCAGGCTGTTGCCTGCGCTGTCGGTCAGGGTAACGGTGACGGGTTGCCCCACCTCCACGTCCTCGACCTGGCCGCGAATGATGAGCCCTGTCACCTCCTCGGCATTGATGATGTTGTCGCGGGTCTGGGGTTCAAAGACGGTGATGGCGGCAAAGGTATCGATATAGTCGCCAGCCAGGGGGCCCCGGGGCTGATCGAGGGCAGCCCGGTGATCGGTATCAAACCCGGCATCGGCCAGGGTCGCATCATTGGTACGGTCTACCACGATAAAACCAGCGGCGCTCGAACCGGCGCCCGCCACGCCGCCCCCAGCCGTTGCGGCAGGGCCTGCGGCGGTTTCGGCAAAGACGGCGGTCGGGTCAGCACCGGCGCGGATGGCTTGTTGCAGCGCCTCGAGATCCACATTGGTCGGCTCTTTTTCAGGCTGGCCACTGAGGGTCAGGGTATGCTGGCTCGATACCCAGTTGCCCTGCTCATCGCTGCAGGTGGCGCAATCAGGACCAATCTCGACAGCTTGGCCATCAACGCCTATTACGGCCTGGCCATTGCGACCGGTGAGCATGACCTGACCCGCGGCGATTTGCCCCTCGGGCGGCATCTGGGAGACAGTGCCATCCTGGTCGATAATGAACACCTCTCCTTGAACCTGTTTGACCTGCGTCGGAGTATCCACTCGATTACCTTCCATACTGTCCCCTTGCTGCTCATCACTTCTGTAAAGTTTCATATGGAAACTCATGCCGATATACTAGCCAACCCGGCGGGCTTCTCATCAATACGCACATAATAAAGCAATCGTTCAATCCTGGGTAGCATGTGTGATTTCACCCACAAAACCACAAAAACCCCCCTCATTACTTTCGATATCGAACATTAACTTGGTCTAAATCAAACATTCCCACTTTGCTTCCCACCACACTGCCCCATCAGGCAGGGAATGAGGATCAGAAAGATGAACAGGATCACGACCAGGGTAGTCATCATCGGAGGGGGGGCAACCGGTGCCGGCATCATGCGCGATTGTGCCCTGCGCGGCATAGATTGCATCCTGCTCGAGCGCGACGACATTGCCGCCGGCACCACGGGGCGCAACCATGGCTTGCTCCATTCCGGCGCCCGTTATGCCCTGACGGATCCCGAATCTGCCCGGGAGTGTATCCAGGAGAATCGCATCCTCAAGCGCATCGCCAGCCACTGCGTCGATGATACCGGCGGCCTCTTCGTGACGCTGCCCGAGGATGACATCGGCTTCCAGGATCCCTTCATGCAAGCCTGTGCCCAGGCCGGGATCCCGGCCCGCCAGCTCGAACCCAAAGAGGCGCTGCGCCTCGAACCCAATGTCAATCCCGCCTTGATTGGCGCCATACAAGTACCGGATGGCACCGTCGATCCCTTCCGGCTCGCCACCGCCAACGTGCTCGATGCCAAGGAGCATGGCGCGCGCATCTTGACCCACTGCAGCGTCGTGGGGCTGTTGCGCCAGCAAGGGAGGGTACATGGGGTCAGAGCCATCAACCTGCGCACCGGCGAAGGGTTCGAGATAGAAGCCGAGCAGGTGATCAACGCCGCCGGCATCTGGGGCCAGCAGATCTGCGAGTATGCCGAGCTGGGCATCCGCATGTTTCCGGCCAAGGGCTCCCTGCTGATCATGGATTACCGCCTCAACCAGCTGGTGCTCAATCGCGCACGCAAACCAGCGGACGCCGACATTCTGGTGCCCGGGGACACCATCTCCCTCATTGGCACCACCTCCAGTCGCATCGACTATGACAAGATTGACCAACTGCGCGTCGAACCCGAGGAGGTCGAGGTGCTGCTGCGCGAGGGCATCAAGCTGGCCCCCGCCATGGCCCAGACCCGCTTGCTGCGCGCCTATGCGGGGGTGCGCCCCCTGGTCGCGGTGGATGGCGATGAGTCGGGCCGCAACATCAGCCGCGGCATAGTGCTGCTCGACCATGCCAGTCGGGATGGTCTGGAAGGCTTCATCACCATCACGGGGGGCAAGCTGATGACCTACCGGCTGATGGCAGAGATGGCCACGGATCTGGTCGCCAGCAAGCTTGGCAACAGCAAACCCTGTCGTACCGCCCTGCAGGCCCTGCCAGGCTCACGGGATCCCGCGCCCACTCAGACCTTCGGTCTGTCGGCACCGGCGCAAGGATCCGCCGAGTCGCGCCATGGGGAGCGGGTCATCGCCTTCTTTCGAGACAATCCCAAGGCCAACGCCCTCATCTGCGAGTGCGAGATGGTGACCGCCGCTGAGATTGAATATGCCCTGCGCGAGCTGGACGTGGACAACCTGGTGGATCTGCGCCGTCGCACCCGGCTCGGCATGGGCCCCTGCCAGGGCGAGCTGTGCGCCTATCGCGCCGCCGGTCTGATGCACGAATATGGCAAGGCCGATGGCCGCGCCGCCTGCGTCATGCTGCGCGACTTCCTGGAGGAGCGTTACAAGGGGGTACGCCCCGTGCTGTGGGGGGATGCCCTGCGCGAAACCGAATTCACCCACTGGATCTATGAGGGGTTGTTCGGTCTTGGCAATCTGACTGGCCCCACCGACATCACAGCGCCGCAGGGATCAGAGCACTCCCCCGCCCCCCTGCGCCATGAAGGAGTATCCCCATGAGATTCGATACCATCATCATTGGCGGCGGCATGGCCGGTCTGTGCGCCGGGCTGCGCCTCGCCGAGGCGGGCCAGAAAACGCTGATCATGGCCTCGGGTCAGAGCGCCCTGCACTTCTCCTCCGGCTCGGTGGACGTGCTCGATTGCCAGGGGGATCCCTTCGCCGCCCTGCCCGCCTTCCTGGCGACCCATCCGCTCCACCCTTATCAAAAGGTCGGGCTCACTCATATTGCGGCCAGCCTGGCCGATCTGCAGCGCCACTGCGCCGAGCAGGGATTGCCGCTGTTCCATGAGTCGCACAATCACCTGCGGCTCACCCCCATCGGCACCCTCAAGCCGACCTGGCTCTCGCCGACCAGCAGTGCCTGTCTGGGCGAGGCGCCCGCCCCGGCCGTCCTGCTGCTGGCGACTCTCGAGGGCTTTCGCGACTTTCAACCGGCGCTGGCGGCGGCCAACCTGGCCCTGCATCCGCGTCTGGCCCAGAGCCGCATCCTGACCGGCGAGATATGTCTGCCCCAGCTCGCGACCTTTAACCGCAATCCTCATGAGTTTCGCTCGGCGGACATCGCCCGCCTGTTCGACAAGCAGGGTAAGGAGGGGCAGGCTCTGCTGGGCGCGCTGGCCGAGGAGATCCGCCGCCTGCTGCGCGAGAGCGACGCCCCCGACTGCCGTCATCTGGTGCTGCCCGCCTGCCTCTCCCTGGGGTTGGCGGGGCCACGGCTCGCGGAACTGGAGCGGCTCACCCAGTGCACCCTTCGCGAAGTCGCCACCATGCCCCCTTCCCTCATCGGCATGCGGATGCAAGATGCGCTCAGGCGCCGCTTCCAGGCTCTGGGCGGCACCTTCCTCATCAGTGAGCGGGTATTGGGCGCCACCCTGGATGACGACAGGGTCACGGGGGTGCATAGCCAGAACGGCGCCGATCAGCTCTTTGAGGCCGAGAATTTCGTGCTCGCCAGTGGCAGCTTCTTCAGCCGTGGCCTGATCTCGCGTCTGGGAGGGATCAGTGAGCCCATCTTCGATGCCGACGTGATCAGCCTGGCCGAGCGCGATGCCTGGGCCGGTCGCCGCCTGTTCGACCAGCACCCCTTCATGGGTTTCGGAGTCAAGACGGATGACAGGTTGCGGGTCATGCGCGGCGGCAAGCCCCTCGCCAACCTCTATGGTGCCGGCAGCGTGCTGGCACACTATGACCCTGTGGCGGAAGGCTCAGGCTCCGGGGTGGCGGTCGCCACCGGCTGGCACGCCGCCGATCAGATACTCGCCAAGGTTGTCGCCCGAGACTCAAAGACCGGTTCCCCCCTCACTTCATCACTCGCCCGGGAGGCTTAACCATGCCCTTGGATCATGCCAACCAGACCTTCGATCAGTGCATCAAATGCACCGTCTGTACCGCCTATTGCCCGGTGGCCAAGGCCAATCCCGCCTATCCGGGCCCCAAACAGGCCGGGCCCGACGGCGAGCGGCTGCGCATCAAGAGCCCGGCCCTCTATGACGAGGCGCTCAAACATTGCACCAACTGCAAACGCTGCGAAGTGGCCTGCCCGAGCGGCGTGCGCATCGGCGACATCATTGCCAAGGCCAAGCACCAGTACAGTGGTTTCAAGCCGGGGGTGCGTGAGTTCGTGCTCTCCCACACGGACTTGATGGGCAGCATGTCGACCCTGATGGCCCCCATCGTCAACTTCACCACTGGACTCAAACCGGTGAAGCAAGTGCTGGACAAGGCGCTCGGGGTCTCCTCCCACCGGGACCTGCCCAAATATTCTCAAGGCACCTTTCGCGGCTGGTTCAAGAAGCAGCAAGCCGTGCAGGCCAGCTATCGCCGACAAATCGCCTATTTCCACGGCTGCTACGTCAACTACAACCACCCGCAGCTCGGCAAGGAGCTGGTGCAGGTGCTCAATGCCATGCACATAGGGGTGCAGTTGCTGGCGCGGGAGAAGTGCTGCGGCGTGCCGCTCATTACCAACGGCTTCATGGCCAAGGCCAAGCAGCAGGCCGCCTTCAACATCAAACAGCTCGAAAACAGCCTGCTCGGCAACGAGATGCCCCTGCTGGCCACCTCCTCCACCTGCGGTTTCACCCTGAGGGACGAATACCCGCACCTGCTAGGCCAGGATAATCGCAAGGTGCGAGATCGCATCTCGCTGGTGACCCGCTTCCTGTGGAACGAGTTTTACCAGGGCAACAAACCGGCCATGAAGCCCCTCAACCTGCACATTGCCTATCACACCCCCTGTCACCTGGAGAAGATGGGGGGCGTCATCTACACCCTGGAACTGCTGCGCGCCATTCCCGGGGTCAGGGTGACGGTGCTCGACTCCCAGTGCTGCGGCATCGCCGGTACCTACGGCTTCAAGTCGGAGCACTACCAGACCAGCCAGACCATAGGTGAGGGGCTGTTTGAGCAGATCAATCAGCTCGAGCCGGACCTGGTGATCACCGACTGCGAGACCTGCAAGTGGCAGATTGAGATGAGCACCCCCTTTCGCTGCGAGCACCCCGTGCATCTGCTGGCCCTGGCGCTGGCCTGAGGCTGGCGCAGCCCGATATAAGCGGGGCGAGCCTGCAGGCTCGCCCCTCCCCACCATGGTCCAGGTTGCCCTGAGAAAGGCTGCGTCAGCTCCCCCGCACCCGGTGCTCGCCTTGCCCTCAACACTGTCTCCATTCGGGCATAATCGGCGACTTGGCCGTCAAGATGGGCCCCCCATCAGCAGCCGTCGCTGCCATTGGCCCCCTAGCCAAACAGGGCCTCAAAAAAGCCCCATTCATGAGGTTATCAACCGAAGGGGTACCAATAGACACTCATCCATCCCCCGACAAGCATAAAATCTTATCAGTTCAAGGTGATGGGGATTGCGGCGCGTCAGAACCCGACATATAACTGAGAGGTTGTTTTCGGTTTTTTCACGCGGTAGAGACCACCACCATGATACGTCCCCTTGCCAGCTTGCTGTTCGGTGCCTTGCTCCTTCCCGTCAGCCTGGGAGCTTTGGCCGCTCCGTTTCTCAATGCTCCCTCCCCCAGCATGCTCGAGCGACGCAGTGACCCCACCTTGAGTTCGGCCGCCTTCGTGGTCGCCAATCCGCGCACCGGCGAGATCCTTTCGGAGCGCAATGCCAATCGCGTCATGCCCATCGCCTCCATCACCAAGCTGATGACAGCCCTGGTGGTACTCGATGCCAATCCGCGCCTGAACGAGATGATCACGGTGAGCAAGGCCGACATAGATCGCATCAAGGGCACGGGATCCCGTCTGGCCATCGGCTCCCGTCTGAGCCGGGTCGAGATGCTGCACATCGCCCTGATGGCCTCCGAGAACCGCGCAGCCTCTTCCCTCGCCCGCTACTACCCGGGCGGCCAGCGCGCGTTTATCTCCGCCATGAATGCCAAGGCCCGCATGCTCGGCATGTGGAACACCCAGTTCTCGGACAGTACCGGGCTCAACCCCCGCAACGTCTCCACCGCCCATGACCTGGCCAAGCTGGTCGCGGCTGCGTCTGCCTATCCACTCATTCGGCAGTTCACCTCGGCCCAGCAGCACTATGTGCGCACCGGCAAGCGTCAACTGCACTACCGCAACTCCAACCGCCTGGTCCACGATGCCGATTGGCAGGTGCTCATCTCCAAGACCGGCTATATACGCGAGGCGGGCCGCTGCCTGGTGATGGAGGCCAACATCAACCGCGAGCCCATGATAGTGGTGCTGCTCAACGCCGATACCACCGGGGCCAGGGTCGCCGATGCCAAGCGGATCAAGACCTGGCTTGAGAGCGGCAATCGCAGTGCCCTGGCCCGCACCACGGCCTTCAACGGTCAGTGATGAGTCCGTCATGAGAGAGCCCCTCCCGGGGCTTTTTTATTTTCTGTCACGGCGAAATAGATAGCGCCCTCTGCCCCACATACCTCATGGAGCCATAGCCCGGCCTGGCGGACACAGACCAGTCGCACAGGGCAGAGCGTTTCATGTCCGCAGGATCCCTCGCGCCCCTCTCATCGGATAGACTTATTCGCTGGCAATAAACAGAAAAGCAGCGGTATATCATATTTTTGTGATGGCTCATTTGCCGATTTCGCTGCCGATGATAACGTGATGCCTGCCGGTGCCCATCAAGACGGTGTCGGCTGGCTTTGCCAGAGGAGCCAATCTGGGGCGTCTCGGTTATTGCATGAACAAGTGCAGTTAAAACAAGGATGTAGAAATGAATATTGTGGTTCTGGGTGGGGGAGTTATCGGGGTGGCCAGTGCCTGGTATCTGGCCAAGGCGGGGCACAAGGTGACCCTGCTCGAGCGGCGCAGCCATGTGGCCCTCGAGACCAGCCATGGTAACGCGGGACAAATCTCTCCCGGTTATGCGGCGCCCTGGGCCGCCCCCGGCATTCCCCTCAAGGCCGCCAAATGGCTGCTGCAAAAACACGCCCCCTTCACGGTGCGCCCCACCTCGGATCCCTTCCAGCTGCGCTGGATGCTGAAGATGTTCGCCAACTGCACCCCGGCAGCCTATGCGGTCAACAAGGGGCGCATGGTGCGCCTGGCCGAATACAGCCGGGACTGCATGAAGCTTTTGCGCGACGAGCTGGCGCTGGACTATGAGGGACGCCAGCTCGGCACCCTGCAACTGTTTCGAAGCCAGGCCCAGCTCGAGGCCAGCAAACGGGACATCGCCGTGCTGGCAGAGTATGGCGTCCCCTACCAATCCCTCGATGCCAGCGGCTGTGAAGAGGTGGAGCCCGCCCTGGCGCGGGTGCGCGGCAAGATAGTGGGGGGCCTGCGCCTGCCGGGGGACGAGACGGGGGACTGTTTCCGCTTCACCCAGGCCCTGGCGAGCGAAGCGCAGCGCCTCGGGGTGGAGTTCGTGTTTGACTGCCCCCTGGATGAAATTGAGCGACAAGGCGGCCGCGCCGTGGCGGTGCGGGCCGGGGAGCGGCGCTGGCATGCCGATGCCATCGTCTGCGCCCTGGGCAGCTATTCCACCGGCCTGCTACGCCCGCTCGGACTCGACTTACCCGTCTACCCGGTCAAGGGTTACTCCCTCACCCTGCCGATGAGCAATGCCGAGGCCGCGCCGCGCAGCACTGTGCTGGATGAAACCTACAAGGTGGCCATCACCCGTTTCGATGAGCGGATCCGGGTCGGCGGCATGGCCGAACTCAGCGGTTTCAATCTGGCGCTCAATCCCAAGCGTCACGACACCCTGGCCATGGTGGTCAGGGATCTCTTCCCGGATGGCGGCGATCTCCCCCGGGCCGAGTTCTGGACCGGGCTGCGCCCCATGACCCCGGACGGCACGCCCCTGGTGGGCCCCAGCCCCATCCCGGGCCTCTGGCTCAACACCGGCCACGGCACCCTGGGCTGGACCATGGCGGCGGGCTCGGGCCAGTTGCTGGCGGATCTCATCAGTGGCACGCCAGGCGCCATCAGCGACGAGGGGCTGACCCTGGCCCGCTACGGCTAGCCCGCAGGGCGCAATGCCAGATGCAAGAGAGGGAGTGCCTGGCACTCCCTCTCTTTATTCGTCCCTCTTCTATTCGCCACTCTTCGCGGCGGCTTGGCAACCCGGCGCCAGTCCCGGCATCGACTGCCAGACCCGGGCGGGATCCGGCTCCTCGATGGCCGCCATCATCAGCTGCTCGCTCCAGCGTCTATGCAGTTGCCACAGCTGCGCCCCCGCCTCCCCCTGCCCCTTGGTGCACTGCTTGGCCACGTCCGCGGTGCGGTAGAAATAGCGCACCAGGGTGATGAGCTCGTGCTCGGGCCAGCGGCAGCCAAAGTGGCGCAGCCGCTCGGACCAGAAGGCTACCTGTCGCCCCTCGTGCTCCTGCTCGACCCCGTGCAGGGCGGGAATGAGATCCATCGCCTGCCACAGCGCCCCGTACCCGACGAAGCGCTCATCCAGCGCCTCCAGCGCCTCGTCCAGCATCAGCAGGGTCTGCGGCCAGCTGTCGGCCTGCTCGCGGATGACCTCCTGCGCCTCGCACACCGCCGCCAGCCAGTCCAGGGCCAGCCGGCAGATGATCGCCTCCTTGTTGGGAAACAGGTGGTAGAGCGACTTGATGCCCACCCCGGCGCGGGCAGCGATGGCGTTGGTGTTGAGGGCCGCAAACCCCTGCTCCTGCAACAGGGCCAGGGTGGCCTGCTCGATGCGGCTCGCCACCTCCTGGCTGCGCAGTTGCCTGGGTTGGCGCCGCATGCACAGTTCGGCCGGCAGCACATGTTGTGACATTCTCTTCCCCCGATGCGGTCTGCGCCCCCAAGGGGCAACTGGTTGTCATAACTACATGATGAGACAAGGTAAACACAAGTCAAAAAAAGTGCAGCAATCACTGGCATTTTTCAGAATAGCTGCAATAACCATAAGTGCTCATATCTGCAGTAAAAACTGCAATTAACCCAAGGAGAGCGCGCTATGGATAGCAAACACCCCCGTCTCAGGCTGGGCGCCATCGCCCTGCTGGTGAGTGGCCTGCTCGGCTGCCAGCAAGACAGCAGTGAGCCGCCCCCCGGCAACACCCTCTATCTCAACGGCAAGATCCACACCCAGGATGGGCAACGCAGCCAGGCCGAGGCCATGGTGGTGCAAGGGGGAAAATTCACTTACGTGGGCTCCCGCGCGGGAGCCGAGGCCCTGAAGAACAGTGCGACCCAGGTGGTGGATCTGCAAGGGAGGATGGTGATGCCTGGCCTGCACGACAACCACATCCACCTGCTCGGCACTGTTGCGCTCGACATGTGCGATCTGGACGGCCAGAGCGTCAACCTGGATCAGCTCGCGGCCAAGATCAGCGAGTGCCTGCCCCGCTACGCCCCGGCCCCCGGGGAGTGGCTGGTGGTCAACCAGTGGTCGCCCTATGACGGCAACACCCCCACCGCCACCCATGCCACCCTGCTGGCGGCCCTGGATGCGGCGGCGCCGAACAACCCCGTGATGCTGGCCGGGGTCGACGGCCATGCCGGCGGCTACAACTCTCAGGCGCTGGCGCTGGCACAGGACGAGGACGGCAATGTGGTCGGCTTCAATGCCACCACCCTGGCCCCGGACGGCGTGTTCGAGGCCCTCATTCCCTATGTGGATCTGGCAACCGGCGTGATCCGGGACGCGGCCCGCAGCGCCATTGCGGTCCCCGACACCGGGGTGCTGAGCGCAGAGGGGGAACAGGCGGCGGCCCAGTATGACAAGATACTCCCCGCCATCTCCGAGCTGATGGCGTCCCGCGGCATCACAGGGGTGCAGGATGCCTGCGCCAACGACTTTATCCGGGAGCGGCTGCGCAAGATGCAGGACCAGGATCTGCTGCACATGCGCGTCACCGCTGCCACCTGCTTCAACCAGGATGACTACAGCGGCAAGCTGGACATTGACGGGCACCTGGCCAAGGCGAACCAGGTGCGTGACGCCTTCGCAGGCAACCCCCTCATCAAGGCCGATGCGGTCAAGATCTTCCTCGACGGCGTGCTGGAGGGGGATCCCTTCACCAGCCCCCCCTTCCTGCCCAATGCCGGCATGCTGGGGAATTACCTGCATCCCCATCTGGCCCTGGATCCCGACAGCGGCGAGGTGAGCATCACAGCGGACAGCGAGGATGCGGGCAGCAACGGCATCGTCAACTACAAGGAGGCGGATCTGACCCGCTACGTCACTGCGCTGGATGGGGCCGGGTTTGGCATCCACATGCACAGCATCGGCGATCGCAGCACCCGGGTGGCCCTCGATGCCCTGGAGGCGGCCCGCGCCAGCAACGGGGAGAGCGGCATCCCCCACACCCTGGCCCACCTGCAGGTGGTGCACCCAGACGATCAGAAACGCCTCGGCGAGCTTGGCCTCTACCTCACCTTCACCTATGCCTGGACCACGCCCCAGCTTGCCTACGACATGCTGGTCAGCCCCTTCATCCAGCCAACCAGGGTGGGACAGTCCCTGAGCGAAGCCATCTACGACCCCATGGGCTATCTCCATGACGCCCTCTACCCGGTCGAGAGTTCGCGCCAGGCTGGCGCCGTGCTGGTGGCGGGCAGCGACGCCCCGGTGGACAGCCGGGACCCGCGCCCGTTCGAGAACATGGCCGCCGGCATAGTGAAGGCGGCCGGCAGTGGCGACGACTTCAGGGCCAGTCAGCGCACCTCCCTTGCCGAGATGCTGGCCGCCTACACCATCAACGGCGCCAGGGCAGTACGCCAGGGGGACATCACCGGCTCCATCGAGGCGGGCAAGTCGGCGGACTTCATCGTGCTGGACCGGGACCTGTTCGCCCTGGTCAAGGCCGGCACGCCGGAGCAGATCGCACAGACCCGGGTCGAGCAGACGGTGTTCATGGGGGAGACCGTCTACCCCAAACCCTGAACAAAACGGGCCCCGCAAGGGGCCCGCTTCTTATGGCTGGCAGGCGGGAGCTTCCTCCGCCTGCCCGGGTTGCAGGGCCAGGGTGAAGAGGGCCGCCACCATGTCGGACTGGGTAATGATGCCCACCAGCCGCTCCCCTTCCACCACAGGCATATGGTGCAAGCCCCCGTCGGAAAACGCGGCCACCAGATCGTAGAGGGGTTGGTAGCGCCGTGCCGTCTGTACCTCCCGGGTCATCAGATCCGCCACCCGCAATTGCTCGAGCGCCTCCCGCCCCCTGGGCTGGCGGCTCTCCCTGTCGATCATCAGATCATGCAGGGTGATGATGCCCGCCAATCGACCCTCTTCGTCCGCCACCGGCAACGCCTTGATCTGATGGTGAGAGAGCAGATCCCAGGCCGCCATGGCTGACGCCTCTGGGGAGCTGACCACCAGATCCCGCGACATCACATCCTGACAGCGCACCGTGCCCACTCGCCCCCGCAGGGCGTGCAACTGGGCCTCCTGCAGCAGCTCCTGCAGATCCTGGCGGCTGATGTCGAGCAGCTCCCCGTGCTTGTCCAGGGCAAAGTCGATGTCCTGGGTCGCGAGCCGGGCGCTCGGCTGGGGATCCGCCGTCTGGTGACGATTGGGCGCCACCTTGCCGCCATTGGGATAACGGCGCCCCAGGGCGCGGTTGTAGAGCAGCCCCAGGCTCAGCAACAGCAGGGAGTTGAGCAGCACAGGCAGCAGCACATAACCCACCCCCAGCGCCCGGATCCCCTCGCCGCCGATGACGGCGGTCAGGGCCACGGCCCCGCCGGGCGGGTGCAGGCTGCGGGTGAGGAACATGGCGGCGATGGCCAGCATCACCGCCAGGGCCGAGGCGAGGGCCATGTCCGGCACCAGGCTGGCACTCAGCACCCCCATCAGGGCCGAGACCCCGTTGCCCACCAGGATGGACCAGGGCTGGGCCAGGGGGCTCGCCGGGGCGGCAAACAGCAGCACGGCGGAGGCCCCCATAGGGGCGATCAGCCAGTGCACCTCCAGCCCCAGCCCCCACTGGCACAGCCAGGCGGTGCCCAGCAATCCGACGAAGGCGCCGAGGGCGCCGTAACAACTCTCTTTGAGGCTGGTATTGGTCGATACCGGCAAAAAATCCCTGAACTGCATCCTGCTCCCGAAGACGATAACATTTATTTCAAATGCGCAATTCTAGCCAGTAACCCCGGTCCAATACCAGCCCGCCAGGGGTTGACCCCCCGGCTTATCGCCCGCTGATCCTGCCGCCACCGGCTCCACGGCACTTTTTCCTCCCTCTTAACGCTGGCTTAAGGGTCGGCTGTCACCTTGCTGCCATCCTCATGAACGGAGCCAAACGCTATGAAGACTCTCAGAGATGCCCTGCGTCGCTTCGATGGCCAGCGCCGCAGCTGGACCGCCGGGCTGGAGCGGGCCACCCTCGCCTGGCTGGCCGGACGGGGCCGTCTGCCCTCCTCACCTCAGGCGCCCCGGCGGATCCTGGTCATTCGCAGCACCAACCGCATCGGCAACAACCTCTTCCTGCTGCCCTTCCTGCAGCGGCTGAGACGGGATCACCCCAACGCCGAGATCGAGCTGGTGTGCAGCGGCGGCCCCTTGCTCCCCTTTCTCGCCGATCTGCAACTGGGGGCCATCCATCGGGTCCGCATGCAGGGCAAGCAGCTGATCGGCGCCCTGGCGGTGCTGTGGCGCCTGCGCCAGCGGCACTATGACAGCGTCTATGTGCCGTTTGCCTCCAGCACGGATCACCTGATCGCCGCCTGGGTGCGGGCCGGCGAGAAGATCGGCTTTGACGACGCCAGGGGGGATGCCCTGTTCGATCAGCCCCTTAGCCCCGACAGTGGCTGCCACTACGCCCACCAGCCCCTGCAACTGCTCGGTTGCCATGGCAACCCGGCGGAGCAGATTGAGCTTGGCAGCGCGATCCAGGCACCCTGCCCGCCGCTGGCCGCGTTGCGGCGGGCCCACCCGGGCCGCCCCCTCATCGGCTTCTTCACCGGCGCCCGCAAGGGCAAGGGGCTCTCCGCCACCCAGTGGCGGCGACTGCTCGGGGATCTGCGCCGCCACAGTCCGGATGCCCTGCTGATCCAGCTCGAAGATCCGGCTTCCCCCCAACCCCTGCTGGGGGATCCGCACCTATCCCTGGCCAGCATGAGCGAGCTGGCCCGCTTCACCCGCGGCCTCGCCCTCTTCGTCAGTTGCGACACAGGTCCCCTACATCTGGCGGCCGCGAGCGGCGTGCCCTGCCTCGGCCTCTTCACCCAGACAGACCCGGCGCGCTACGGCTGCCTCGGTGCCCAGCACCTCAATCTGGTGATCGAGGATCGCAACGCCATCCCCCTCGACGGGCACTGGCTGGCCGAGGCGCTGGCGCGGGAGGTGCCATCGCAGGGGTGGCTCCGGCCGCAAAGCCCAGCACCATACCCGCAAACCGGCGCCCCCCTGCTGCTTACCCCCTGAGGGGGCATAAGGGACCCATGCAAAAAAGAGGGAAGGCCTGCGCCTTCCCTCTGCCGTTATCTCAGTGCTCTTGCGTTGTCTGCCGAGCGGTAAGAGCCTGCTCAGGCCAGTTCGGCTCGCAGCGCCCGGGTCGCATCGACCATCACCTTGAGGGCAGCCGTGGTCTCTTCCCAGCCGCGGGTCTTGAGGCCGCAGTCCGGGTTGACCCAGAGCCGATCGGCCGGGATCTGTCTGGCCGCCTTGCGGATCAAATCCTCAATCCAGCCCTGGCTCGGCACGTTCGGCGAGTGGATGTCGTAGACGCCCGGCCCGATCTCGTTGGGGTAGTTGAAGCGCTCGAACGCCTCGAGCAACTGCATCTGGCTGCGGCTGGTCTCTATGGTGATGACGTCCGCGTCCAGCGCCGCCACCGCCTCTATGATGAGGTTGAAGTCGCTGTAACACATGTGGGTGTGGATCTGGGTGCTGTCCACCACTGGGCTTGCGCTCAGACGGAAGGCGCGCACCGCCCAGTCCAGGTAAGCCTGGTGATCCTGCTTGCGCAGGGGCAGCCCTTCGCGGATCGCCGGCTCGTCGATCTGGATGATCTTGATGCCGGCGGCTTCCAGATCTGCCACCTCGTCGCGAATGGCCAGGCCAATTTGCAGGGCGGACTGCTCGCGGCTCACGTCTTCCCGGGGGAAGGACCAGCAGAGTATGGTCACCGGGCCGGTCAGCATCCCCTTCACCGGCTTGTCGGTCAGACTCTGGGCGAACTTGGTCCACGCCAGCGTCATGGGGGTCGGGCGGTCAATATCCCGGGTGATCACCGGCGGCTTGACGCAGCGGGAGCCATAGCTCTGCACCCAGCCGAAGCGGGTGATGGCAAAGCCGTCCAGCAGCTCGCCGAAATACTCCACCATGTCGTTGCGCTCGGCCTCGCCGTGCACCAGCACATCCAGCCCTATGGCCTCCTGACGCGCGATGGCGTCCTTGATCTGGGCCTGAATGCCCGCCTCGTAGGCAGCGTCGTCGATGCGACCGGCCCGCCACTCCTGGCGCAGCAACCGGATGTCGGAGGTCTGCGGGAAGGAGCCTATGGTGGTGGTGGGCAAGAGCGGCAACTTGAGATCGGTGCGCTGGGCCTCGGCGCGCACCGGATAGGCGCTCTGGCGGTCAAAATCGCTGTTGGTGAGGCTGGCCAGACGCGACTGCACCGCCCGCTTGTGGACCCGGCTGTCGGACTCCCGATCGACGATGGGCTGGCTGTAGGCGCTGATCTTGTCCAGATCCCCTCCGTCCAGGTAGTCGGCAAGCAGCCCCAGCTCGTAGCACTTTTGCAGGGCGAAGGCGAACCAGCTGCGGGTCTGGCCGTCCAGCTCGTGCTCCAGGGTCAAGTCCACCGGGCTGTGCAGCAGGGAGCAGGAAGAGGCCACCCAGAGCCGCTCGCCGAGCTTATCCTTCAGCGCTTTTAGCGTCGGCGCCAGCTTGCCCAGGTTGGCACGCCAGACGTTGCGGCCGTTGATGACGCCAGCGGAAAGCACCCACTGGGCCGGCAGATGCGGCACCAGGGTCTCCAGCTGCTCGGGGGCGGCCACCAGATCCAGGTGCAGGCCATCCACCTTCAGGCTGGTGATGATGTCGCGCTGATGGGCCACGGAACCGAAATAGGTGGTGAGCAGCAGCTTGCAGGGACCGCTCAGGCGCTCGTAGGCGTTGAGGTAGGCCAGGCGCCACTCGTCCGGCAGGTCCAGCGCCAGGGCCGGCTCGTCTATCTGTACCCATTCCACTCCCTGGGATGCCAGTTTCGCCAGGATCTCCTGATAGACGATCAGCAGGCGGTCGAGCAATTCCAGACGAGAGAAGCCGCTCTCTTTCTCCTTGCCGAGCCAGAGGTAGGAGACCGGGCCCAGCAGCACCGCCTTGACCGGCAGTCCCAGCGCCTTGGCCTCTTCCACCTCTTCAAAGAGTTGGCTCCAGCCCAGCTTGAAGCGCTGATCACGGCTGAACTCGGGCACCAGGTAGTGATAGTTGGTGTTGAACCACTTGGTCATCTCGGCGGCGGCAGCAGCGGGGCCGGTCGGCGCACGGCCACGGGCCACCCGGAACAGGGTGTCGAGATCGGTGTCCCCATGGCGGTGACGGGCAGGCACGGCGTCCACCAGCAGGCTGGTACCGAGCACCTGATCGTACCAGGCGAAGTCGCCCACCGGCAGCAGGTTGACCCCGGCGGTACGCTGGGCCTGCCAGTGGCGCTCCCGCAGACTCTTGCCCACGGTGACCAGCTCGGCCTGGGTGGTCTCGCCGCGCCAGTAGGATTCCAGGGCAAATTTCAACTCGCGCTTGGCGCCGATACGGGGGAAGCCCAGGGTGTGTGCTCGTGTCATAGGTCCAATTCCTTATGCTCATTCATCTGATGGGAAACTGGATGATTTAGCCATCCAGATGTTTACACATCTAGAGTGACGAGATAAGGTGGCCTTGGCTATTGAATCCTCTTCAACTGGCTCTCAAGAAATCCTCAACTGACGCACAAAGGAGCAGTGCCATGGGTGTGCCCAACCAGTCGACCAGCCATCAGAACACCAACGCGGGCATAGATCTCAAGCACCTGAAGACCATCAGCGCCCTGGCCGAGCAGGGCTCACTGGCGGGGGCGGCCCTCTGCCTCAACCTCACCCAGTCCGCCCTCTCCCACCAGTTGAAAGAGCTGGAGACCCGCCTCAACCTGGAGCTTTATCTGCGCAAGAGCCGCCCCCTGGTGCTGACGGCGGCCGGCCAGCATCTGCTGGCCCTGGCCCGTCAGGTGCTGCCCGCTCTGGCCCAGACCGAGCGCCAGCTGCTGGCTCTGCACAGCGGCGACGCGGGCAGGCTGCACCTGGCGCTGGATTGCCACAGCTGCATCCAGTGGCTGCTGCCGCTGTTGCCGGACTTTCGCCGCCAATGGCCCGGGGTAGATCTGGAGGTGGAGTCAGTGCCCGGCTTCGATGCCATCAGCGCCCTGCTCGGCGGCCAGCTCGACTTGCTGCTCACCTCGGACGTGCAGGCCCGCGGGGATCTCCACTTCGAGCCCCTGTTCGCCTTCGACCTCACCCTGGTGATGGCGCCGGACCATCCCCTCTGTCAGCAGGCCCGGATAGCCCCGGAGGATCTCAAGCAGGAGGTGCTGCTGGTCTACCCGGTGGAGCGGGCCCGCATGGACGTGTTCAGCCGCTTCTTGCAACCGGCTGGCGTCGAACCCAAGCGCTGCAAGCCGGTGGACAACACCTCGGTCATGTTGCAGATGGCCGCCGCCGGGCTTGGGCTGGCCGCCCTGCCGCGCTGGGCCAGCGAGGAGTTCGTGCGCCAGGGCTTGCTCGAGGCGCGCCCCCTGGGCAGCGGGGTGCGCCGCCACATGTATGGCGCGGTGCGGGCCGCCGATCGGGATCAGCCCTGCCTGCAGAGCCTGTTCGAGCGCATTCGTGTCAAGATGGGGGCCTGACTCGGGACATGAAAAAGCCGCCCCTTGGGCGGCCTTGACCAACACTTAACACACTTATTCCAACCCTTGCCCCGTCTCATCATCGCAACGAGCCGCTGCATCTTGCCGCCGGGGGCAATTCTCACACAGCGAGCCATCACGGCGCTTGTAGTGCAGGCAACAACGCTGGCGGACATAACCGGGCGAGGCGCTCGCCACCTCCGCTGACGCCTGGCACCACCCGGCCAGATGCTCGGCGGGCAAGCCACAGGCGGCCAGCCAGAGCGGCGCATGGGCCGCGACCACTTCGGGGCTTATCTCCCCGAAGAAATCCGGCACTCGCACCAGGGCAGCCAGCAGATCGTCCGCCAGGAGCGGGCGCACGAAGCCGGGCCGCAGCCGCATCTCACTGGCAAGCATCTCGAACAATTCCTGCCAATGACGACGCAGTCGCCTGCCCGCCGCCTCGATCAACAGCTCCTGCTGGCCCCCGATCAGTGGGTCAAGGGGCAAGCTGAATCCCGATACCAGACCGGCGCTATACCCCAGCCCCAACTTGTCCAGCGCAGGCACGGTTCCCACCCGATAGACGGCCACCATGGCGAGGTAGATGGACTGCCAGCTGAGCATGCCCCAACTGCGGGTCAGCCAGTAGGCGGGGCCCGCCTCCGGGTGTGCCAGCCGCCAGTGATCATGCAGTGCCAATGCCACCGCCGCGGGGGCCATGGTGCCGTCGGCCGTGACCAGCAACGGCCTCTCCCCCTCCATCAGCTGCCCCTTGAGGGAGGGAATGAGCTCCCCGGCGGCAAGGAACAGCCGCTCATAAGCCGCCAGGCCAAGTGCCCGCTCCTGTGCGGCCACGCGGCCAAGCCCCGGCTCACCCAGCGGGCCGGCAGAGGGGTTGTCATGGGGTGGGCTGCCCTGATAAGAGGGCCCCGGCGTCCGGCCGGGGCGCAAGCTTAGAATACGTATTTGAGTCTGGCCTCCACGTTGCGCTCGGCACCGAACCAGCAGTTGCTCTGGTCGTAGCAGGAGTAGTAGGTGGTATCGAACAGGTTGCTGGCACTGACGGAGGCTTCCACCCCTTTCAGGCTCTGGCTCAGCCGGGCCAAGTCGTAGGAGGCGGCCATGTCCATCAGCACATAGTCGGGCACCTTGTCGCTGTTGGCGGCATCGAGCTCGGCCTCCCCCACGTAACGCAAACCAGTTCCCAGGCGCAGCCCGGCCGCTGGGCCCTGTTCGAGGCGGTAGTCAGCCCACAGGGAGGCCGTCTGATCCGGTACCCAGACCGGGGTCTTGCCTTGCAAACTGGTGGTATCCTTGCTGATCACCATGTCGAGCAGGGTATAGGTGGCACTCAACTCCAGGTTGCTGGTGACGTCGATGCGCCCCTCCAGCTCCAACCCCTTGGAGACCATCTCGCCGGTCTGCAGCTTGGGCCCGTAGACGTTGTCCGGATCCGTCACCAGGGCATTTTTCTTGGTGATGCGAAATGCCGACAGGGTCAGGGTCTTGCTCATGTCCTCAGACAGGTACTTGACACCCCCCTCCCACTGCCCACCGGTGGCGGGATCAAACGCCTCGCCATGCTTGTCCGCCCCCGGCACCGGCTCGAAGCTCTCGGCATAACTCACATAGGGCGAGATACCGTAATCGAGCTCATAGAGGGCGCCCAGACGGAAGGAGAGATTATCCTGATCGATCTTGGCCAGGGTGTGGCCGGCACTTCCGCTGTAGAGCGTGTCGCTGTCGGTGTCCATCCGGTAGCTGTCATAGCGCAGGCCACCGATGGCCACCAGTCTGTCGAGGCGCAGCTGATCCTGCAGATAGACCCCCGTCTGGTACTGCTTGATCTGCTTGCGATCCTGATAGATGAAGTTGAGGCTATCAGGGTCAATCTGGCTGTGATCGGGATTGAAAATGTCGATACTGGGGGCCGAATAGTCGAGGGTATCCCGATAGAGCACCTGGGCATCCAGATACTGGTAGTCGACGCCGAGCAAGAGGTTGTGTTCCATCGATCCGGTCTGCAGCTTGCCAGATAGCTGGTTGTCGATGACGAACCCCTTGGACTCCTCGTCGGTCAGATAGGCGTTACGAGCCAGGGTACGATCGTCTGCCGCCAACGCCGCGTTATAGGTGTTGTGCTGCCTGGCTGACGCATCCATGTAGCGGGCATTTTGCAGGAACTGCCAGTTGGCATTGAAATCGTGGCTCAGCTTGTAACCAAACAGCGCCACTTCCCGGTTGTACTGGTTCCAGTTTTCGTCACCGAGGAAGGTGTCACTGTCGAGCTTGCCGAGGGGGTTGTCATTGACCGAGCCCTTGGCCGGGACAGTGGTATAGATGCCCGCGGCCGGATCCTTCTGGTAATAGACATTGAGGTTGAGCAGGGTGCGTTCGCCGAGCTGCCAGTCCAGGGAGGGGGCCAGCACATAGCGCTCCTCTTCCGAAGTCACCGCCTGGCCATCCTTGTGACGGGCCAGGCCCACCATCCGGTAGGCAAAGGTGTCATTGATGGGGCCTGTCGTATCCAGGGTCACCTCACGCAGATCCCCCGTTCCCCCCGCCACGCTGACGCTGTGCCTGGCCTCGCGCTGTGGCCGCTTGGCGATCAGATTGACCATGCCGCCCGGCGGCATGCTGCCATAAAGCACGGAAGTCGGCCCCTTGAACACCTCCAGCTGCTCGATGGCAACAGGGTCTATCTGGGGCTGCAGGTTCCAATCGTTATATTGCAACAGCAAGCCGTCATAGAAGTTCTGGTAGTTGTCAAAGCCGCGAATGTTGAACAGATCCAGGCGATTGACCGAGCCCCCCCGCAGTTCGGTATTGACCCCAGGCACATAGCGCAACGCCTCGCTCACCGAACTGGCACCCCGTTGTTCCAGGGTCTGGCTATCGACCACGGAGATGGCCTGCGGCGTTTCGATAGGGTCTAGCTTGGTCTTGGTCGCCGTGTTGCGATAGGTCTGACCCAGTACCGTCATGGTGTCAGCACCGGGAGCCAGTACGTCCGTCTGGGCTGCCAGTGTCTGTCCCGCAAACAGGGTGGAGAGGGTCGCCGCGACCAGGGTCAATGGGGGGTGAAGTGGGTACATCTGATCCTCGAATGCCAATGATTGAATAGTAACAAATATCATTTGCATTTTAATCAGCTATTTTGCGCCAGACTTAACATTTTGGGGCATCTTGCCCAGGAAGCTCCCCACAATCAGTCTCTTACGAGGCTTTATTATGTTGTTCAGGGTCAATATCGGGCAGCCTCAATGGCAGAGGGGGCGTTCCCCCTTGCGGCGGGGCAATAGAAAACAGAGGGAGAGAGGATGCCTGGGAGCGAGGGGAAAGGCTGACCCCATAGGTTGGACAAGGGGCAAGGTGCTGCCAGCCATGGCGGCACCGGATCGAGATCCCAGCGGCCAGTGCCAGGTTTGCAGGATCAGGGCCGCTCCTCTGGGCTATGAGCTATGGGCTATGACAAGGGGACAATGGGCAGCCAGTAGCTCATAGAGGCCTCTGGTGCCTTGCCCTGATAGTTGGCGGGATAGGCCTCCAGCTCCAGGCCATCCAGACCCCGATAACCGGACTGGGGTAACCACTGCTCGATAAACCAGCTCAAGGTGTGTGGCAACAGGGCGATGGGCCCGCGATGGGTGACCACCCCATAGGTCTGGCTCGGCACCCGCAGCAACTCGGCACCCGCCAATATGAGGGGCTCATCCGGTTGCGATTCAGGCAGCTCAATCCCGGCCCAGTAAGGGAAACGGTGCGCCTCATCCTGATGGACACGCAGATCGCTCACCCCAAGCAGGGGCTCGCCGTGCAACTGCTCTCCCCCAGGCAGGGCCTGCACCCTTTGCCAGATGGCGGGTACTTGTTGTTGAAAATCGGGCTGCTCGGCAAAGAGGCCACGGATCTCGCCACGCAGTCCCAGCAAGCTGAAGGCAGGCCGCGTCTCGACTCGCACTTGCAGCCACTTGCCCTCCCCCAGACCCCGCGGCCCCAGCTGACTGATGGGCTGGCGCAGCCCGACCCTGACCCCCCGCTTGCGATAGGCGAGTGGCGAGCAACCAAACTGCTGCTTGAAGGCGCGACTGAAACTCACCTCCGAGTCATAACCGTGGCGCAGGGCCAGATCCAGTATCCGATCCCGACCGCCAAGCAAGGCGACAGCGGCCTGACTCAACTTGAGTTCGCGCACATAAGCCGCCACCGTCAGGCCTGTCTCACTCTGGAAAACCCGTTGCAACTGCCAGCGTGACCAGCAGCTGAGCGCCGCCAGCTCGGTCACCGAAAGCGGCTCATCCAGGTGCTGATGAATATGACTCAGTACCCGTTCTATGCGGGTGAAATGCGCAGGCTCACTGGGAGTCTGGCCGCAGGGGGCTGTGGGATGAGCGAGATCTGGCATGGCGTCTGCCCTGACAACAAGGGGGGTCAGTGTGGCATATTCCCCAAGGGCGGGTACAGGATCATCAAGGCGTGGCGGCCCTGGCAATCGAGGCAAGGAGCCAAACATCTGCAGGAACCAGAAAGCAAAAAGCCCGACCTGAGTCGGGCTTTTCAATATGGCGGTGAGGGAGGGATTCGAACCCTCGATACGTTGCCGTATACACACTTTCCAGGCGTGCTCCTTCAGCCACTCGGACACCTCACCAAATTTTTTACTGCTTTGAAGTGGCTTGCGGAGCACGGGTTGCGTGCTTCTCTTCCGACTTCGTCGGTGGGCAGCCACTCGGACATCCCACCAAATTTTCGACTGCTGCTTTACCTGTTCAATCACCAGGGTTGCTCACGGCCATGGCGGCGACAACGGGGCGTAATGTAAGGGATGGGCCTGCATGGGTCAACGCAATTTATTGCTTTTTATGTCGTTTGCTCAAGATTCACACCAATTGGTGAAAATCTTGGCAACTCCCCCATTAAACCCCGTTTATCTGGCTTATCCGGGGGCCTGTTCTTCCGCCAACGCCTCTTCCAAGGAGCCGTAAAATGCCAGTTGGCCTGGGACGGGTACCACCTTGGCCCGCGCCAGGGTCTTGAGGGGCTGAAATTGCAACTCGGCAATGCGCAGCTCCACCCCGGTATTGGCCATCTGCTGCTTGAAATGGAGAAATGCCGACAGACCTCCCGCATCCAGGATGGAGACGGCATCCATCTGCAACACCAGCACGCGGTGGCCCTGTACCTGCTCGGCCAGTTCGCCAAATACCCGATCGGCGGCGGCGAAGAAGAGCGGGCCGTTGATGCGGTAGAGCAGGCCCTGCTCTGGCACCTGATGCTGATGACGCTTGTGCTGCCCCAAGTCCTGCAACAGGGTCATTCTGGCAATGTCGCGCATGAAGAGCAGTGAGGCCAGGATCACCCCGAAAGTGATGGCAATCACCATGTCGAAGATGACGGTGAGCGACAAGCAGACCAGCAGCACCAGCACATCCGCACCGGGCGCACGGCGAATGAGCTCTACCGCCTTGTGCGCCTCGCTCATGTTCCAGGCGACCAGCAGCAGCAGGGCCGCCATGGCGGACAACGGCAGCCAGGAGAGCCAGGGAGCCAGCACCAGCACGGCGGCCAGTACCACCAGAGCATGGATCACCGCCGAGATGGGCGAGGTAGCCCCGGCTCGCACGTTGGCGGCGGAGCGCGCAATGGCGGCGGTGGCCGTGATGCCCCCAAAGAAGGGCGCCACTATGTTACCCAGCCCCTGCCCCACCAGCTCGGTGTTGGAGCTGTGCTTGCGCCCCGTCATGCCATCGAGCACCACGGCGCAGAGCAGGGATTCGATGGCCCCCAGCATCGCCATGGAGAAGGCCGCAGGCAGCAGTTGCTGGATGGCGGCCAGATCCCAGTTCACCGGCTGTCCATCGGGCCCGGGCAGGGACCATGGCATCAGCAGAGTGGGGGCCAGAGGGGGAATGCCCGCCCCCTGACCGCCACCCGGCAACAGATAGTGGAACTGGCTGCCGATGGTGGCAACCTCGATACCTGAACCGTGCAGGGCGACACCCAACCCGGCCCCCACCAGCACGGCGGGCAGATGGCCCGGCACCGGCAACTTGAGCCTGGGCCAGAGCAGCAAAACCGCCAGCGTGGTCACACCGATGAGGGTATCCCCCCACTGCCAGCCAGGCAGAGCGTGGGCCAGCGCTTCCACCTTGCCCAGATAGGTTTCCGGCATCTCGGGTACCTGCAGGCCGAAGAAGTCCTTTATTTGCAGGGTGGCGATGACGATGGCGATGCCGCCGGTAAAACCGAGGGTGACCGAGGGGGGGATGTACTCGATGAGGCGGCCCAGGCGCGCCAACCCCATGGCGACCAGGAAGAGACCCGAGATCAGGGTCGCCACCAGCAGGCCGCCGACCCCGAATTGCTGGGCGACCGGATAGAGGATCACCACAAACGCAGCGGTAGGGCCGGAGACGGAGTAGCGCGAGCCACCGGTCAGGGCGATGACAATACCGGCGATGATGGCGGTGTAGAGCCCATGCTGGGGCGGCACGCCGCTGGCGATGGCCAGGGCCATGGCCAGCGGAATGGCGATGATGCCGACCGTGATCCCGGCCACCAAATCGCGCCCCAGGCGGGTCATGGTATAGGGTTCATCCAGGCAGGATTGGCGTAACGCCACGGCGAGCCTCACGGGGAGTGGTGCTTTTTTAGTATGCATTGGTGTCGTAATACCAGAACAGAGAGACAAAGGCCGACGGAGCCGGCACCCGATCATCATCAAGGGCCGGCAAGAGCGTCGACGCGGCGATGGTATCTCATGCAACCTTAACCGATAGCCAATCCGATTTCGATGGCCGGGATCAATGAAAGGGTACACTCTTCGGTGAATAACCAAGATAGCCGCCATATTGCCGATTTTTGCCTCATTGGGCGGATTTTCGGTTGACTCAGCACCCAATGAGCCTTAGTTTCTGCGCCGATGTTTTTGGCCGGAGTCGGTGGCTGCGCGGTGGGATCCTCTCCCCTCCCCTGTCACCCCGATAAGAAGCAGTACTGCCCCTCGACATCACCTTGCCGGGCACTCTCTTTTAGTATGCCGGCCAAGGCCGGTTCCGATAAAAGGACCCTATGCGCATGTCCGAACCGACTGCCCTGAGTCTCATCCCTCCCATCGTCGTACTGGTACTGGCAATCTGGCTGCGCCGCCCCATTCTCTCCCTCATCATAGGGACGGTTGCGGGTCTGCTGCTGCTCAGCGCCAACCCCTTCGATGCCCTCGATACCTTCGCCGAGGTCTCCCTGCGTACCATGCAGGATGAGACGATCGGCTGGCTGATCCTGGTATGCGGCAGCTTTGGCTCCCTCATCGCCCTGCTGGTGCGCACCGGCGGCGCCATGGCGTTCGGTCAACAGGCACTCAAGTTGGCCAAGGGGCCGAAATCCTCCCTCTTCATGACCTTCATGCTGGGGCTGGTCATCTTCATCGATGACTACCTCAACGCCCTGACCGTGGGTGAAACCATGAAGAGAGTCACCGACCGCTTCAAGGTCTCCCGAGAGATGCTGGCCTATGTGGTGGACTCCACTGCGGCCCCGGTCTGCGTGCTGGTCCCTCTCTCCACCTGGGCCGTCTTCTTCGGTGGTCTGCTGGAAAATAACGGCGTGGCCGCAACGGGCGAGGGGATCAACGTCTACTTCCAGGCGATTCCTTACATGCTCTATGCCTGGCTGGCCGTGCTCATGGTGCTGCTGGTGATCCTGGGGATCGTGCCGGCCATAGGCCCCATGAAGCGGGCAGAGTTGCGGGCACAGCATGGCAGCGTCGGCGCCATGCGAGTCAGCGATAGTGAACTCATGCAAGATGCGGGTCTCACCCCGGACAGCTATGCGGTCAAGTCCATCGAGGAGGAGTTTGCCCAGGCAGATCGCGCCGGCAAGCTGCACAACTTCCTGGTGCCCATGGCCATGCTGGTCGGTTTCACCGTCTATTTCGACATCGACATCTGGAAGGGGCTGCTGGTCACCCTGCTGCTGACCATCCCCTACTACATGGCCCAGCGGCTGATGCCCCTTGCCGAGATGATGGAGCAGATGATTGACGGCTTCAAAACCATGTTGCCCGCCATCGGCACCGTGATAGCCGCCTTCGTGTTCAAGGACATCTGTGATCAGCTGCACCTGCCGCAATACGTGATCAACAGCTTGACCCCTTACATGACGCCGCAGATGCTGCCTGCCGTGGTCTTCGTCTCCATGGCGGTGCTGGCCTTTGCCACCGGCTCCTCCTGGGGGATTTTCGCGGTCACCATCCCCATCGTCATGCCCCTGGCTCACTCGGTCGGCGCCGATATTCCGCTGGTGATAGGCGCCCTGCTGTCAGCCTCCTCGTTTGGTAGCCAGGCCTGCTTCTATAGCGACTCCACCGTACTGGCCGCCCAAGGTTCAGGTTGCGATCTGGTCAGTCATGCGGTGACCCAGTTGCCCTATGCCCTGCTGACCGCAGCCATTGCCTTCGTCGGCTTCATCATCATCGCCTGATTGCAGGCGGGCCAGTTGCCCGCCTGTCCAGGTAGTTGATAGTTGAGGGGTATTCGCTGGCAAATTGCTGATTGTGCTGAAAATACCCCATAACGGCCAAGTTTTCGGCAAACAGCATCAAAAGTGATATTTGTAGCCGAGCGCCAGCTTGACACCCGGCGCCCGGCTCTTTAATATGCGCGCTGTCTCAACGAGACAGGCAATTCCTCCTTAGTTCAGTCGGTAGAACGGCGGACTGTTAATCCGTATGTCGCTGGTTCAAGTCCAGCAGGAGGAGCCAATTCCCTCGTAGTTCAGTCGGTAGAACGGCGGACTGTTAATCCGTATGTCACAGGTTCAAGTCCTGTCGAGGGAGCCACATTCGAAAGCCCGCTTAGGAAACTAAGCGGGCTTTTTCATGTCTATCCCTTCATTGTGTCACGCTGAGCCAACCCTCTCTCACTGCATGCTCTCCCACATACCTCGCGCGCTGAACAATCGGCACGCCCCGTTCTCGCTCGGCTCAACTTCGACAAGCAATGACTTCGGTCCCGTTCTCGCTCGGCTCAGCCGGGTGAATTGTTCAGGCTCTCGCTCAGCAGACTAGATCGTTAACCGGCATGTTTTATGGCCGCCATCTGAGTCATAATCTCCACCCCTGCCCCCGCCAAGGAATCACCATGGGCCGCTTCAATCTCTTGCTCACTGGCAGCCGTCTCATGATGCTGCCTTTTTATGTCTGCATGCTGCTCAGCGTGTTGCTGCTGATGGTCAAGTTTGCCCTCAAGCTCTACGAACTGTGCCGCGACATCCTCACCATCCACTATCTGGACTTGGTGACCGGGGTGCTGACCCTGGTGGATTTTGTACTGGTGGCCCAGATGCTGATCCTGGTTGCCCTGTGCGGCTATGTGCAGTTCATCAAGACCCCGGAGCAACGGGAGACCCTCGGCGACAACTGGCTATACAAGATCAACTTCGCCTCCCTGAAGCTCATTGTCATCAACTCCCTGGTGACCATTGCCGGGATAGAAGTGCTCAAGGCCTTCCTCGAAGATGGGGTCGGCAACGAGACCGAGATGAAGTGGTCTGTCATCGTGTTTCTCGCCTTCTCCACCGCCGCACTCATCTACGCCATCACCGAGCGACTGGCGGATCACCATCCCGAAAAGCCCTGAACAGCAGGGCCGTAATAGGGATGGTGTATCCTGGCTGGACGAGACGGCGGGCATCGGCGGCGGGGTCACAGACGGCAAGCAGAGAGGCTGAACTGGCCCAGGGGTTTTATTCAGCTTCTATTCATTGATTAACGAATTGATAATTCTTTTCATTGCTCTTACCCCATTGTAGACTTGCTCCGCCTGGGGTCATTCCCCGGCAGTGGAGCCGTTATGACCCGTCTTTCCCTCTCACCACGATACCTCTGGCAGTGGTTGGCCTATCACCATCAGGCCGCCGAGGGCAGCCTCTATCTGATGTTCTTCTCCGGCCTGCTGTTGTGGGAGCCGCTGACCCCGATCTGGTCCCTGGCGCGCTGGAATCTGTTTCTCCACGTCATGCTTTCGCTCTCCCTGTTCCCCCTGCTGTTTGGTGCCTTCTGGCTCTCTCATCGCCGGCTGCTGCGCCATAGCCGCAAGCCGTTCTTGCGCGCCACGGGCCGCATCATCGAAGGCCTGCTGCTGACTTGCCTCGGCAGCGGCCTGCTGCTGCTATTGCATGGCACCCCGGGGGACAGCCTGGGCTCCCTGGCAAGCTGGGCCCACTGGCTCAGTGCACTCTCGCTCACTCCTCTGGTCTTGCGCCACGCCTGGCGCTGGACCCTGCTCAGATGGCGTTCCTGATCCCATGTTGAAGTTGCTGCTCACCTGCCTGTTCACCTGCCTCTTGCTGCTCGGCGCCCCCCAGGCCCAAGCCCAGCAGATGGGCTCGGCCCTGGCCGCTTATGAGGAGGGGAATGCCCCCCGCCTCGTCACGGCCAATCAGAGTGGCGGCTCCGTCACCCTGCTCGCACGGGGCAGCGGTGAGCGGCTCAAAGAGGTGCACTTTGGCGGGGATCTTCGTCAGCTCGCAAGAGCCGATAACGGCAACCTGCTGGTCACCGACTACAGCGGCGATCGCCTGCTGCTGCTGGACGAAGATCTCGACTTGGAGAGGGCGATCCCCACCGGCCATAGACCTTATGGGGTCATCTTCGACCCCAAGCGGCGCTGGTTCTGGGTCACGCTGTTTGAGGCGGCGCGCCTGCAAGCCTACGATCTCGACGGCGCCCTGATGCTGGATGTGGCGACCGCCGAGACCCCGCGCGGGCTGGCGCTCACCGATGACGATCGCCTGCTGCTGACCCATGCCATGACCGGCCAGCTGGCCATCTACGACCTGGCCACGCTCAAGAAGGATCCCGCAGCCCCCTCTCTGGCAGAGCCCCGTATCATTACCCTGGCCGAGACCCACAGCGATACCCCAAGCGGCTCCCAGGGCCTGCCGCGCCTGCTCGATGGCATCGCCCTCTCCCCCGATGGCAGCGAGGCTTGGCTGCCCCATGTGCTGTGGAGCTTCGGTCACCCCTTCCAGTTTCAGAGCACCGTCTTCCCGGCGGTTTCCATCATCGATCTCGATGAAGAGAAAGAGCGGGTGGATGAAAGAAAGCAGCTCTTCTTGCAGATCAATCTGCCCAGCGTCGGCAACCGCAGCCAGATCGTCTCCAACCCCTTCGCCGCGCGCTTCGCCGCCGATGGCAAGCGGGTCTACCTGACCCTGGCGGGCTCCGAAGACCTGCTGGTGTTTGACCTGTCGCGCAGCGGCAAATCCAACAGCAACCGCCACAGACGCAAAAAGTTCCAGGGAGGCGCCAAGGCGACCCAGTTGCTGCGCCACCTGCCGGGCCAGAACCCGCGCGACCTGCTCATCGATGGCGACCATATTCTGGTGCAAAACGCCATGAGTCAGGATCTCACCCGCCTTAATAGTGGTGGCCCCGGCCCCTTCGCCCGAGTCACGGTGGATGTGCCCCACTTCGCCAAACTGGTAGAGACGGATCCCCGCCCCGAACCGCTCAAGCGCGGCGAGCGGCTGTTCAATCTGGGTAATACCCTCGGTCAAAACGATGCCAACCGCCGTTTCCCCATGGCGGGGGACAACTGGATGAGCTGCAACTCCTGCCATCTGGATGGTTTCAACTTCACCAACCGCTTCCTGATGCAGGCCCACCGTCAATCGAGCAAAGATAACGCCATCAACGGCCACGCCAATCTCACCAACATGGTGGCGGGAGATTTTATCGGTGAATACCTGCGCATGACCCAGCAGACCCAGGGCGGCATGGGCCACGACCCCCGTGACGGCGCAGAGGCGGTGGATCCCGCCAATCCGCAATCGGAAGTGAAGGCGATGATGGAGGATCTGCACGCCTTCGTGACCAGCGATGGCAACCTCCCCTACCTCGCCAGCTGGTTGCGGCTCGATGCCCCCCGCACGGATCCCGCCAGGGCGCCGACCACCCATCCCAAGGAGTGGCTCAACTCCGCCTCCTGTCAGAACTGCCACCAGCAGGCTTTCGCCGACTGGAGCGATAGCAATCACCGGCTGATGGGCAACTCTCACCCCTACTACAAGGTGGTGCAGCAACTGGCCCGGGAGACCGAGGGGGAAGCCTTCGGCCAGTGGTGTCAGGGTTGCCACATGCCCCAGCAGGTGCTGAACGGCCAGACGGAGCTGCCCAAGGGCTCCCACCTGTTCGAGCAGGGCGGCGCCTCCCTGATTGCCGCCCACAAGGCCGGCGAGCCCGTGGTGGAAGAGGGCACCAGCTGTCTGTTCTGCCATCGCATCACCCGATTGGAAGACGCGGGGGGCAATGCCGCCGTCACCGTCAATCTCAAGGACAGAGAGAGTTACGTCTTCGAAGATGCCCCCGGCGGCAGCGCCCGCCACTGGCTGGCAGAGCGGCAGATCAATGCCCGCCCGGCCATGCACAAGGCCTCCTACCAGCAGGATTTCTACCAGGATGCGGCCCTGTGCAAGTCCTGCCACAACGAGTTTGCCCCGGGCAGCGGCGCCAACATCGTCAATACCTGGGATGAGTGGGAGAACTCCAGCTTTGCCAAGGCCAAGGATCCCGCCAGGCGGCGCAGCTGCATCGACTGCCACATGAACCCCGAGCCCGGCAACGGCGGTGCCCCGGTGGCGGGCCGCTCCACCGAG
This sequence comes from Aeromonas sp. BIGb0405, assembly GCF_024807335.1. Taxonomy (NCBI): domain Bacteria; kingdom Pseudomonadati; phylum Pseudomonadota; class Gammaproteobacteria; order Aeromonadales; family Aeromonadaceae; genus Aeromonas; species Aeromonas sp. BIGb0405. Next base: position 94,415 of record NZ_JANUEP010000003.1, on the reverse strand, counting down.
AATGGCACCTATAAACAACGCCTCTATCGCCACAACTTCACCGGTGCCCAGCACCAGCTGGTGGGGCTGCGCAATCCCGAGCTTGAGCAGGAGAGCCTGGCGCTGCTGCGCTCCAGTGCCACCCTCAGCGCCCGTATCGAACAGGCTGCCGATGGGCAGCAACTGGTGGTGCGGGTGACCAACGTCGGCGCAGGCCACGCCCTGCCCACCGGGGTCGCCGATTTTCGGGAGCTCTGGCTGGAGCTGACCGTCACCGATGCCAGCGGCAAGACGGTGCTGCGCAGCGGCCAGCCGGTGGATGGCGCCGTGCCTGAGGACGCGCGGCTGTTCAGAAAAGTGTTTGGCGATGCCGAGGGCAAGCCGGTGGGGCTCAAGTTCTGGCGCTACGCCAAGCTCTTGGAAGATACCCGCATCCCGGCCGATGGCTGGCGCGATGAAGCCTGGCCCCTGCCTGCGGACGCACAAGGCCCCTTCAGCGCCGACATCAGACTCAATTTCCGCACCTATCCCAAATGGGTCAATGAGGCGGTGCGCGCCGCCGAGCCACAATTGCCCGAGCCACCCATAGTGCTACTCAACCGGCTGCAGCTGTCTCAGTTAACGCCGACTCCCCCCTCCCCTGACACGGAGCATGAACACTGATGTTTGCAAGTTTTCTCATTACCCTGCGCGAGGGGCTGGAAGCCTTCCTGCTGGTGGGCATCTGCCTCTCCTACCTCGCCAAGCTTGGCGCCAGTCGCTACAACAAGCTCATCTATCTGGGGGTGGGCCTTGGCCTGATTGCCTCGCTGGTGGTGGCCTTCCTGTTCCAGGTGGTGGTGAGTCAATTTGAGAGCGAACGCTACAACCACCTCTTGATGGCGGGGATCCTGATCTTCGCCACCCTGGTGCTTACCTATATGGCGATATGGATGCAGAAGCAGGCCAAGTCCCAGGTGGGGGCCATGACGGCGCGTATCGACGCTGCCATCGACGGCGGCAACCTGTTTGGTCTGGTGCTGCTCGCCTTCCTGGCGGTGATGCGGGAGGGGTTCGAGACCGTGCTCTTCTTCTCGGCCCTGATCTATTCCGGGCAAGGGGTGGATCTGCACGAGGGATTGATGGGGGCACTGGCGGGGCTGCTGGTCTCTGTGGTGCTGGTGTGGGGGCTGCTGCGCTCCACCCGCAAGGTGGCGCTGGCCCCCTTCTTCCGCTGGACCGGCCTGCTCATCATCATCATCGCCGCCGGCCTGCTGTCGTCCGCCGTCAACATGTTGCAGGCGGCCGGCGTCATCACCTTCTGGACCACGCCGGTGTTCAACATCAGCCACATCCTCGACGATCAGGGGGTGTTCGGCACCTTCCTGCGCGCCCTGTTTGGCTACAATGCCTCACCGGCCGGCTTGCAGTTGCTGACCTGGGCCACCTATCTGGCCATCTTTGTCACCCTCTGGCATCGCAGTTACAGGCCGGTCGACGCAGGCAAGGCCTGAGTCAGGCGATGGATGTCGCGGGGCCTGCGGGCCCCCTTTTCTCCTCTTCGGACAGGTATTGATGGGCGATAACATGAAGAAAATTGCAGTGCTGGGGGCCGGTCCCGCCGGTCTGATGGCCGCCTGGCGCCTGTGCCAGGCGGGTTTTGCGGTCACCTTGTTCGAGCAGGAGGCCGTGGTCGGCGGCATGTGCGCCACCCAGACCTTCAAGGGGCGCGATGGTGACTATCGCTTCGACTACGGCGGCCACCGCTTCATCACCAAGAACCCCGAGCTGCTCGCCTTTATCGACGAGCTGATGGGGGACGATCTGCTCCACGCCGAGCGCAAGAGCGTCATCCGCTTCAATGGGCGCACCTACGACTACCCCCTCAACCTCGGCAATCTGCTCAAGACCGCGCCGCTCCCCCTGATGGCGGGGGCGCTCAAGGATTTGCTGCTGTTGCCCTTCGCCAGGAAACCGGACGATTTCGCCAAGGCGAGCTTTGCCGAATGGATCCAGAGCCACTTCGGCCGCACCCTCTACCGCCAGTTTTTCGAGGGTTACACCGCCAAGCTGTGGGGCATCAACCCGGACAAACTCTCCGCCGACTGGGCCGGTCAGCGCATCAGTCTCATCGATCTCAAAGACGTGGCGCGCCGCCTGCTGCCAAGGCGCAAGGGCAACCTCTCGGTGCGCACCTATGCCCGCAAGTATCGTTATCCAAAGTATGGTTTCGGCCAGATCTTCACCACCCTGGGGGAGCGGCTGGTGGCAGAAGGCGTGACGGTCAAGACAGGCGCCACCATCAGCCGCCTGGAGCAGGTCGATGGTCGGATCGAACGGGTCTATTGGTCACAAGATAACGTTGAGCAGAGCGAGCTCTTTGATCAGGTGATCTCCACCCTGCCCCTGCCGCTCACCTGCCAGCATCTGGGCTTGCCGTGCGATCTCCACTACCGATCCCTGCGCTTCGTCAATATGCCCCTGGCGCAAGAGAACCTGTCGGACAACACCTGGCAGTACCTCTCAGACCCCCATATTCTGGCGACCCGCCTGCAGGAGCCGCGCCGGCGCAGCCCCTTTATGGCGCCGATGGGGCAAACATCAGTGATGCTGGAAGTCCCCTGCAATCCGGGGGATACCACCTGGCAGGCACCGCTGGCCGAGCTGCGGGGCCGGGTGACAGAGGATCTGGCAACGCTTGGTGTAGATACTCAGAAGCTGGGCGATGAGACCTTCGAGGCGCGCAGTGAATATGCCTATCCGCTGATGGATCTCGGTTATCAGGGCCGACGCGACGCGGCCATCCAGGCGCTGATGCCGATTGGCAACCTCATCATGACCGGCCGTCAGGGGACGTTTCGCTACATCTTCACCGACACCGCCATGGAGATGGGGATGATGGCTGCGGACATGGTGATCGACGGGGTGGACAGACGCCATGCCATCTTCAATCATCGCAATGAAAATACTGTGATCGAAACCCAGAGCGTGGCCTGAGGATGGTGACAGGTGTTCAACAGGCAAACCGACGCCGCAACATCTTCAATCATCGCAATGAAAACAGCATGATTGAAACCCAGAGCGTGGCCTGAGCCCGGCTGAATACATCAACGAAGGAGAACAGGATGACCATACGCCACGGCTTGATCGCCCTCGCCCTACTGACAGGCCCGCTGCTGACCCTCAGCGGACAGGCACAGGCCTACTCCTACGCCGCCGCCGGTAAGGAGCCGCTGATCGATGCCCGCGAGCAGTTGCTCACCGCCGCCAGCGAAGGCCAGGATGGCAGCGCCATACTGGCCAGCCTTGCCGAGGAGCTCGGCTACCTGGAGCAGCACCACAAGGTGACACTGCAAGCGCCCCTGGCGGCCGCCATCGCGGCCAAGGATGCCAAGGGCACGGCCGCCCTGCTCAATCGCGCCTACAAGGCGGAGATCGAGCGTCGCCTGGAAGGTGCCAGCCAGAATCTGGGGGACTATCAAACCGCCAAGGTGCTGGTGGTCAAGAGCAAGCGCTTCCTGGATTTGATCCTCCCCTCCCTGAGTGAAGGGGATCGCCAGGCCGCCGATCAGGCGCTGGCCCAGGTGCTCGATGCCATCGGCAACCCTGGGGTGTTCGGGGTGGGTGCCAAGCCCGCCGATGCCGCCGCCTTCGTAGAAGCCGAGAAAGCGCTGATGGCTGTGCTGGCGCCACTCTGATGACCACCTGCCAATCATTGCGCCATCTCGCGGTGACAAACGGTGGGTATCGCTTCGCGCTACCCACCCTACCCACAGCCTGCCGATAGATGCACCCGAACGCCGGTTTGCCCCCTTCTCCCCTTGCGGGAGAAGGGGTGGAGTTGAGGGGGAAGACAAGGTCTCGGCATTGGGCTTCCCCCTGCACCACCACCATTTGGCTGCTTGCCCTGCTGCAACTGGCTTGGCTCGGCTGGCTATTTTCCTTCCCGGTGGCCCTCGATTCCGACGATGCGCTGAACTTTGCCCACGGGGTGACGCGTTTCAGCGTGCTGGAGTTTGCCCCCCATTTTCCGGGCTACCCCGTCTTCATCTGGCTGGCCCGGTTGCTCAATCTGGGGCTGGCAGACCCCATTGCCGCCGTGCACTATGCCAGCCTGCTGGGAACGGCACCTATCCCGCCTCTGCTCGCCTGGCTGGTGGTGCGTCGCTGGCAGGCTCCCACCTTGCTCGCTCCCCTCTGGTTGCTTGGCCTGGGTCTGCCGCTGGTGCCCGCCCTGGGGCTGGCAGGTTTGTCCGATGGCCCCGCACTGGCCGCCTGGCTCGGCGCCCTGCTCGCCTTGACGCCAAGCGGCCACTCTCCCTTGAGCGCGCGCAGACTCATGCTGGCCGGGTTGCTTGTCGGCATCATGCTGGGCCTTCGCCCCTCGTACTTTGTGTTGGCCCTGCTGCCAGGGCTGCTCGGCTGGCAAGGAGGGCGCATCCGGTTCTTGCTGCTGCCTATCCTGCTGGTGGGGCTGCTCTGCCTGGCCTTTGTCTGGCAGGGGGATGGCTGGGCCTATTTTAGCGAGGGGCGTCGCTTCACCAGCGGTCATTTCACCCTGTGGGGCAACACGGCGGTGGCCCATGGGGATCGCCTGCTGAGCTGGGCTCAGACGCTCAATACCCAGTTCAGCCCGCTCTGGCCGCTGGCCTTGCCCCTCATCGGCTTAGGTCTGCGCAACATGGCGGCGGCGAGCGGGCGGGCACTGGTCAGCCGCTATGGCCTGGGGTGGCTTGCCCTGCTGCTCTGGACGTTGTTTGGCCAAAATCCGGATAACCCCCGCCATCTGGCCCCCCTGTTGCTGCTCAGCCTGCTGCTGGCCGCTGGCGCCTTGGTCACGCCCGGCAAGACGGGGGCAGGATGGGGGCGCCGCCTTGTCCCAGGGCGCTCCTCTCCCGGCCATCTTGGCCCCCCCTTCCCCCTGCTGCTCTGTCTGCTCGGCCTCTGGCTGCTCTGCACTACCCTGACCCCGGCGCGGCCTGCGGCCCTGTATGCGGCGAAACAGCTGGCCGAGCAGCGCTGTCCGGCCCTCGTCACCCAATGGGGGGTACGACTGCTGCGGGAACAGAGCTCCCTGGCCATCACGGATGCCTGGTATGAGGGGGATGCTCGTCTAGCCCTGGCCGAGGGTGCCTGCCGGCTCAGCCGTCGTCCCCTGTCCGAGCTGACCAGCCGCAGCCCCCCTCTCACGCCCCTCTGGTTCGCGCCGCGTTTTCGCGCTGAGCCCGGGCTCTGGCTCGGTATCCCCCCCTCTTGAAGCGATCCAGAGGATCTGTCTCAGACAGAGCTCGACTACACTCAGCCCGCATCCCCCACTACCGAGATCATGCTGGATGACATACCGCCTCTGCCTGGTTCCCCTCACCCTGCTCATGGCGACGGGCGCCCTGCTGATGCCTCTCTGGTGGCAGGGGGGCAGCCAGGGTCATGATCTCTTCCATCACCTGCTCTCCGGTCACTATTTTGCGGCGCAGCTCTGGCAGGGTGAACCCTACCCTCGCTGGTTGATGGCCATGAATGGCGGTTTTGGCAGCCCGACCTTCTTCTTCTATCCGCCGTTGCCCTACTATGTCAGCGCACTCTTTGCGGGCCCCGATCTTGCGCCCCACAGGGCCATCTATCCCTTGCTGGCCAGCGCGACCCTGGCGCTGTTTCTCTCCGGGCTCTTCGCCTATCTCTGGCTGTGCCGTTTGACCTCTTGCGGACGGGCCCTGGCCGTGAGTCTGCTTTATCTCGCCCTGCCCTATCACCTGGCCATCGATCTCTATGCCCGCTTCGCCCTCGCCGAGTTTTGGGCCTTCGTCTGGGCCCCCCTTGCCTTGCTGGGCCAGGAGCTCATCTGCCGCAACAGGCCCATGGGCCCCACCTTGCTGGCCCTGGCCGTGGCGTTGCTGGCGCTCTCCCACCTGCCCAGTCTGCTGTTGACTCTGGGGCTCGTCACCCTGCTGGGGTTGTTGCACGCCCGCCAGACAGCGGCGCTTGGCGCTCTTTGGCAATCCCTGTCCGCCCAGGGGCTGGGCATGGGGATGGCGGCCATGTTGCTGTTTCCTGCATTGCTCGATCAAGGTGCCATCTCCATGGAGCTGATGCGCGGTGGCATCTTCGATTTTCGCCGCAACTTCCTCGACCGATTACCCAGCGGATGGCATGACTGGTATTTTCGCGGCCAGCTGGCCTGGCTGACCATCCTGACCCTGGGGCTGCTGCTGCTTGCCTGGGCCGGGGCGGCCGATCCCAGGCGAACCAGCCTGCAGTGCTGGGGCGTGGTGGGGGTGCTGGCCTTCCTGATGATGCTGCCGGTGAGCCAACCCCTGTGGTGGCTGCTGCCCCCCCTGCAACAGGTGCAGTTTCCCTGGCGCTGCAATCTGATCCTGACCCTGGCCACCCTGGCCGTGGTGGCATTGGCGACACCGGCGCCAGGCCTCTGGCGTTATGGCTGGTGGGGGTTGTTGCTCCTGACGCTGGCCTCCTCCCTGGCCTATGTGAAGCATGCCCCCCTCACCCAGGCCCCCGACAAGGCGGTGCTGGACGCCGAATTCGACAGCAAGCGCAGCGCCCGGGAGTACAGGCCCAGCCAGGTGCCCAAGGGGGAGTTCACCCCCACAAGGCTCGCCTGGAAGGAGGAATTCCAGCCCCCCATCGTCACGCAGCAAGCCGATGTCCAGTGGCAAGTCAGGCACTGGCAGGCGCGCCACCTCGAACTTGAGGTGACGGCCAAGGCCCCGGCCCGGCTGCTGCTGCACCAGTATGACTATCCCGGCTGGCAAGCCTGGCTCGATGACAGTCTCCCCCTGGCCGTGAGTGCCAATCACCAGGGGCTGATCCAGGTCTGGGTGCCGGCGGGTCATCACCGCCTGACCCTGCGCCTCGCACCGCGCTGGCCAGAGCTAGCTGGCTATGGCGTCTCCTTGCTGGCCTGGCTGTTCTGGCTTTACCTGAGCTACCGCGCCCTGGTGCATGCCCGCCCCATCTCCGAGGGGGGCTAGGCCACAATCGATGTGCCAACACTCAATGGGCGGCCATATCCGGTCTGGATGTGGCCGCTGCCCGGGCAAAGCTGCTAGACTCACCCCTTTGTCACGCCGTCATCCCAACCCCGGACTCTCTATGCCACAGACGCCCCTCTCGCCACGCTTCCTGTTTATCCTGCTCGGTGCCCTCGCCGGTCTCACCCCGCTGGCGGTGGACATGTATCTGCCCGCCATCCCCAACATCGCTCAGGACTTGGCCACCAGCATTGATGGCGCCCAACTCACCATCAGCGCCTTCCTCGGCGGTTTTGCCATCGGCCAGCTGTTCTATGGCCCGCTGGCCGACAGCTTTGGCCGCAAACCGGTGATACTGGCGGGTCTGGTGATGTTCTCCATCGCCTCGGTCGGTTGCGCCATGGCGGACTCCCTGCCCGAACTGCTGGCCTGGCGCATGGTGCAAGCCGCGGGAGGGGCGGCGGGCTCTGTGGTGGTCAATGCCCTGCTCCGTGACATGTTCGAGAAAGATGCCTTCTCCCGCGCCATGTCTTTCGTGATCCTGGTGATGACCCTCGCCCCCCTGGTGGCTCCCATCATTGGCGGCTATATCGGTGCCCATGCCAGCTGGCGCCTCATCTTCTGGCTGCTGGTCGCCATCAGCTTGCTGATCTGCGTGGTGATGCAGTGGAAGATCCCGGAGACCCTCAAGCCCGAGCTGCGCCAACCCCTGCGTCTGGGCCAGATCTTGCGTAACTACTGGGGCGTGCTGAGCCACCGCCGCGCCATGGGCTATGTGCTGTGCGGCGCCCTCTCCAGCTCGGGCATGTTCGCCTTCTTGAGTGGCTCCCCTTATGTCTATATCGAATATTTCCATGTGCCGACCCAGCACTATGGCTGGCTGTTCGGCCTCAATATCTTGCTGATGATGCTGGTGACCTTTGCCAACAGCCGACTGGTGAAGGGGGTGGGTTCGGAGCGCATGCTGCAATACGGTCTGACGGTGCTGCCCCTGGCCGGCCTTCTGCTGGTCTATAACGCCTGGAGTGAGAGCGGCGGCCTCTGGGGCATCGTCATCCCCATAGTGCTGTTTGTCGGCCACATCAGTCTGGTGGGAGCCAATGCCATGACGGGCCTGCTCGGCCACTTTCACCAGGCGGCGGGTACCGCCTCTGCCCTGGCGGGCACCCTGAGATTCGGGGTCGGCGCCCTGGTTGGCATCCTGGTCAACCTCAACCCGCCGCAATCTCCCCTGCCCATGGCCATCGCCATCGCCGGCTGTGGCCTGGGGGCGACCCTCTGCTACTGGTTGCTGGCCGGCGGCCGTCCCGCCACAAGCTGAGGCTTGTCTCTCCCACGAAAAAGCCCTGTCTGTTCAGACAGGGCTTTTTCGTGCTCTTGTCACCGGGTTTTAGCGGTAGCAGCGCGGGTTGGCGCGGGGAGCGCGCTGACTTATTGCTCGGGGTCTTGCACCGCCGCCAGGCCGCTGCGGGCCACTATCTCGCTCTCAAAGCCATCCAGACTCTGCTGGTTCTTCTTGCGCCAGTAGGCTTGGATACCCTCCTCGCCCTGACGCGTCGACCAGTTGGCCAAGTCCACCCTGTCAGCCTGATAGTCGTACAGCGGCACCGACATGCCGCAAGAGGACTGCACGCTATCGATGTCGAGCAAGAAGATCTGCCGGGCCGCCACGCTGGGGGGAAACAGCGCCATCGCCTCATCCCAGTCCAGATCGCCGCGATGCAGTACCCGTGCCTGGCCATAGGCCCGCAGTATCATGGGCGCCCCCTCGAAGGCGCAGAACATCACCGTCATGCGCGGGTTCTGCAACACATGGGCCGCCGACTCGTTGCCACTGCCGGTCAGATTGAGCCAGGCCAGGGTGTTGCCATCAATGACCCGCACAGAGTCACCCCCCTTGGGCGAGAGATTGACGGTGCCCTCCTCTGCCGCCGTGCCGACAAAAAAGATCTTCTGCGCCTCGATAAAGGCACAATGACGCGGTGAAAGCGCCTCGAATAACTGTCCCATCTGCTTGTTCCCTCAGCTTTATCAGGCGATGACGCAGCGCTCCTGATGAGCGCCTTTCCTGGGGACGAGCATATCAAAACAGGGCGCTATTGAGCCACAGGTGAGCACCTATGCTCGCCAGATAGCCAAGCAGGATGACAGGCAGCCATTTGAGGTGGCCAAAGAAGGTATACATGCCGTGAGCCTGCCCCATCAGCGCCACCCCGGCGGCCGATCCGATGGAGAGCAGACTCCCCCCCACTCCCGCCGTCAGGGTCACCAGCAGCCACTGCCCCAGGGGCATATTCGGATCCATCGACAGCACGGCAAACATCACGGGGATGTTGTCGACCATGGAAGAGAGCAGCCCGATGGCGATGTTGGCCCAGGTCTGCTGTCCACCCTCGTAGAGGAAGTGGGAGACCAGCTCCAGATAGCCCATAAAGCCGAGCCCGCCGACACACATCACCACCCCGTAGAAGAACAGCAAGGTGTCCCATTCGGCTTTCGCTATCTTGTTGAATACATCGAACGGCACGACCGATCCCAGGCGCCGCAAGCGTTCATGATCGCCGGTGCGCTCGTAGAGGGCGCGCTTACGCGCCAGGGAACCTGGCAGCGTCTTGCGCAGGTAGAAACCGAAAAATTGCAGATAACCCAGCCCCATCATCATGCCCAGCACAGGGGGCAGCAGCAGGAAGTGATAGCAGAGGACGGCGGTCACTATGGTCAGGATAAAGAGCAGCACTATGGTGCGGGCTCCCCGCTTGAGCTCCACCACCTCACGGAGGGCATTGGGGGCATGGCGCGGCACCATGAGGCTCATCAGCAGGGCGGGCACCAGGAAGTTGAGCAAAGAGGGAATAAAGAGCAACAAGAACTGGCCGAATTGCACCTTGCCAGCCTGCCACACCATCAGGGTGGTGATATCGCCAAAGGGGCTGAAGGCCCCGCCCGCATTGGCCGCCACCACTATGTTGATGCAGGCCAGATTGACGAAGCGGCGATCGCCATTGGCCACTTTGAGGACCACGGCGCACATCAACAGCGCCGTGGTCATGTTGTCTGCCATCGGCGAAATGAAAAAGGCCAAGCCACCGGTGAGCCAGAACAGGGTGCGCAGCCCGAAGCCCGATCGCACCAACCAGGCACGCAGGGCATCGAACAGCAGCCGGTCCTCCATGGCGTTGATGTAGGTCATGGCCACCAGCAGGAAGAGCATCAGCTCGGCATATTCCAGCAAATTGTGGCGAAACCCGTCGTGGACCAGGGTACTGAGCCCCTGCTCGGCGTAGACGATGCCAATCAATATCCAGATGATACCGGCCGCGATCAACACAGGTTTGGATTTGCGCAGTTGCAGGTACTCTTCGGCCATCACCAGGGCATAGGCAAAGACGAAGATGGCCACGGCAAACCAGCCAACACCGCTGTCGGTCAGGGGAATACCGCCACTGTTGGCGACGCTGGCGCAGGAAAACAGACTGAGCCCAAGCAGGGCCATGAGGCGTATAAAACCAGACATAACTGCTCTTCCGTTGAGAACTGTCTGGCCTTGATGCTAGCAGCCGATACAAAAATAAATTGTATCCATATCAAGCTTTTCAGTATTGCTGCCCGAAAACACGCACCTCGTTGAGCCGTGGGAAAAGCAATTGGCCAGGCTCCAGAAAAGCCCGGCATCCTGGCTATTTTTTTCCGAAACCTGACTGTTTCAGGGTATGGCCGCTGCTGTTGTGCCAGGCATCCAGGCCGCTGCGGTTATTGCCCGCCACCAGGCTGGCCGCGAGACTCGGGCTATTGAACAGTTGATCCTGGGTGAAGAGGAAGCCCTGCTCCTTCGGCTCAAGCACGCCCTTGGCGAGCAACTCTTCACGCAGTTCGATCACCGCCTCGCGCAGGGAGGCCGCGTCCACCCCATTGGCAGTGGAGCCCGCCAACACCATGAAGCCCGGATTTTGCCGCTTGCCGACCGGGTAACCGTGGGCCTCTGCCCCCTTGCCGCTGAAGTGATAAATTTCCCGCTCGCCCGGCTTGGTCTCTGCCAGGGCTTTTTGCAGTGTCATCAGCTCGTTATAGATGTCGATGGGCACCACAGCCGCTTGTTTGTTGCCCTTGCCATCGACGATAAAATTGACCTGCTTGTGTAACATCCTTGCCATCCTCTAAGCCACGATGCCCTATTCTACCCAGCTCTGCCAGACAGGATCCAGACAGGATCCCGCTCCGTTTTGCTGCCCGGATCACGCCTCGCCCAAGACGAGCGCCTCCCCCTTGGCCTATAGTGGCCCCAGACTCGGATAACGCGCCGCCGAGTCAGTCGGCGGGCTCAGGGAGAGTAACATGCCAAGGCTCAACCAGATCCACAAGAACAGGATCAAGGAGGTCAGTCTGTTAAAGGTTGTCAAACTCCACAAAGGGTTCGAGGGGGACGGCACAAGGCAGCCCCTGCTGCAGGGGGTGGATTTTTGCCTGATGCCGGGGGAGATCTGCCTGCTGCTCGGCCAGAGTGGCTGCGGCAAATCGACCCTGCTCAACCTGATTGCCGGTCTTATCGCCCCCGACAGCGGCGAGATCTGGCTCGGCGATACCCGGCTCGATCTGTTGTCTTCCCACGCACTGGCGCAGCTGCGGGGCCGCGAATTTGGCATCGTCTATCAGGATTTCAACTTGCTGGCGACCCTGACCGTGGCCGAGAACCTGCGCCTGCCCAGGGAGATCAACGGTCAGCCCCAGGATGAGGCGGCGCTGACGCAGCTGCTCGACGAGCTCGGCCTTGGCGCAAAACGCCACGCCTGGCCCGAGCAACTCTCCGGCGGCCAGCGACAACGGGTGGCGCTGGGGCGGGCACTGATCCACCATCCTGCTTGGCTCCTGGCCGACGAACCCACCGGCAGCCTGGATGAGGAGAACGCCGATCAGATGATGGCGCTCATGGTTGCTGCGGTGCGCGAACGCGGCACCGGTCTGCTACTGGTGAGCCATAACCCCGCCTACGCCGCCCTGGCCGATCGCGTGTTGCGGCTGAGTGCGGGCCGCTTGCAACCCTTAGAGCGCCATCCACCTCAACCTGCCTCCCCATGCTGATCTTTCGCTCCTTGCTGAGGCTTTACCGCCGTCATCCCTGGCTATTGCTGATGAGCCTGTGCGGCTCGTTATTCAACAGCGCCGGGGTAAGCCAAAAGCAGATACCATGCTGATCTTTCGCTCCTTGCTGCGGCTTTACCGTCGTCATCCCTGGCTATTGCTGATGAGCCTGTGCGGGCTTCTGCTCGGCAGCGCCCTGGTGGTGGCCATCGACCTGCTCAACCAGAGTGCGCGCAGCAACTTCCTCGCCGCCCGCAGCCAGCTCGCGGGGGAGGCCAACTACCGGCTATCGTCTCCGCCCGGCGCCCTGCTCGATGAGGCCCTCTACGTCAAACTGGTGCGCAGTCTGCCCGGACTCGAGGCCATGCCCCAGACCCGCGACTGGCTCAAGGATGAGCAAGGACGCAGCCTGCAACTGCTCGGCATGGACTTGTTCAACCCGGGCCCCTTGCGATCCCTCTTCTCCCAGGATGCGGCTCAAGCACTGCCCGGCCTCTCGCTGCGCCCAGGGGAGAAGGCCCTGGCGCAAAACGGCGTCTGGCTGGCCAACAGTGAGGCCGAGCGATTGGGCTGGCGAGTCGGCGAGACGCGCGCTTTTCACCGCTTCAACCAGGGGGCGGCGCCACTGCGCCTCACCCTGGCCGGTACCTTTTCACCCGGCGCCCTGCCCATGGAGCAGCTGATCATCACCGACATCGGCATCGCCCAGGAGCTGACCGGCAAGCGCGGGCGACTCGACGCCATCTTGTTCAAATTGACGGCCCCCCAGGTCGCCGCCGTGCAGGGGTTGTTGCCCGCCCCGCTCTGGCTGGTGCCCATCAGCCCGGTCCTGGACGCCAGTCAGCTCGGCGATGCCCTTGGCCTCAATCTCAGCGCCCTCTCCCTGCTCGCCATGGCGGTGGGGCTCTTCCTGGTGTTCAACGCCATGAGCTTCGTGCAGAGCGTGCGCCGCCCGCAACTGGCCCAGTTGCTGATGCTGGGGGCGACGCCCTATCGGCTGCTGCGCCTGCTCGCCCTGGAGCTGTTGCTCATCGCCTCGGTCGGCACCGGCCTTGGCATATTGCTGGGCATGGTGCTGGCCGAGGCGTTGATGGGCCAGGTCTCCCAGAGCCTGGCCAGCCTCTATGGCCCCAACCCCATCGAGCTGCTGCGCCTCTCGCCCTGGGTGCCCCTCAAGGCCGCCGCTATCGGTATGGGGGGCGCCCTGCTCGCCGCCCTCCCCGGCTGGTGGCAGCTGCTGCGCCAACCGCCGCTGACCTTGCGAGACAGCCCCCCGCAACCCCCTGGCCGCACCCGCTGGCGCCGCACGGCGGCCTCTGGGTTATTGCTGCTGTGCGGGCTCTGCGCCGTCTGGCCAGCAACCGGTCTTATCGGCGCACTGTTGATGGCGGCGGCCTGGTTGCTGGCCATGGCCCTCTGGCTGCCCGAGGGACTGCGCTGGCTGCTTGGGCTCCTCAGCCGCTTCGCCAACCAGGGCTCCCACTCCTGGCCCCTCTCCCTGCGTCTGGCCTTGGCCGAGACCCGCTATCACCTGAACCGCACCGCCATCGCCCTGATGGCCCTGCAACTGGCCATCGCCGCCGCTATCGGCATCGGGGTCATGGTGTCGAGCTTTCGCACCAGCGTGGAGCTCTGGCTCGGCCAGCGGCTGGTGGCGGATCTCTATGTCAGCCCCCCCGCCCGCGGCCCCGGTGAGCGGGGCTGGTTTACCGCAGATGAACTGGCCGCCATTCAAGCCCTGCCCGAGCTGACACAGCTATCCCGGCGCAGCACCACCTTGGCTCGCGTCGGCGAGCACGCGATAGAGTGGGTACAGATGGACCTGATCCCTCCCATGCGTCGCGCCTATCCCCTGCTGGCCGGTCACTGGCCCACGGGGAACGATCAGGTGCTGGCCAGCGAGCCCCTCGCCAACCACTTTGCCGCGACGGTCGGGGAGAGGCTCTCCGTTGAGACATCAAGCGGGCCCAGAGAGGTACAGATAAGCGGCATCTATCGCGACTACAGCAGTGACAAGGGCCAGTTGCTCCATGAGTTCGAAGCGGGCGCTGCACACTCCCTGGCGCTGTTCACTGCCACCCCTGAGGCCCTGAGTCAGCGGCTGCGGGCCCTTGAGCCCAGTGCCAGCCAAGTGTTCGCCCCCGCCATTCGCACGGCCGCCCTCAAGGTGTTCGAGCAGACCTTCGCGGTGACCGAGCTGCTCAAACTGTTGATCCTCGGCATCGCCTTTATCGGCATCGCCTCGTCACTCATGGTGCTGGGGCTGGCGCGGGCCCCGGAGTTTCGCACCCTGCAAAGCCTGGGCTTCACCGCTGCCCGCTGCCGCCGCTTGCTCATCTTGCAAGGGGCGGGCCTTGGTCTGCTCACCGCCCTGCTGGCCCTGCCGGTGGGTTATGGCCTGGCCTGGATCTTGATTGAGGTGGTCAACCCCCGCGCCTTTGGCTGGACTCTGGTGTTTGAACCCGCCCCCCTGCACGCCGCTACTGCCCTCTCGCTAGCGCCGCTCACCTCGGCCCTGGCCGCCTGGCTGGCGGCAAGGAAGGCCATATGAATCAGCCCCTACCCATCACACTCGCAAACGGCAAGGAAGGCCCCATGGATCAGCCCCTCGGCACTGGCCGACTCATCGTGGGTGGCAAGGAAAGCTATATGAACCAGCCCCTCGCAAACGGCAAGGAGAGCCAACTGTGCAAGACCCGCCATGCTCATCCGCTGGCCGGGCTCGTCACACCGACCAACAAGCAGCTTGGCTCAGCGGTGATGGCGCTCTGGCTGGCATTATTGGCCCCAAGCCTCGCCCGGGCCGATCAGTTAAGGGAGGTGCTCGGCGCACAAGAGGATGGCGCACGAAAGGTCAAACCGGGGGAGATCGTGCAACTGCCCCGGGATCACGGGGCCCACCCGGACTACAGATCCGAGTGGTGGTATCTCACCGGCAACCTCAAGGATGAACAGGGGCGTGACTATGGCCTGCAATGGACGCTGTTTCGCCACGGCGTAGCTGGCCAGGGCATATCCACCAACAGCGAGGGGGCCAGCGGCAATCCCTGGCTCAGCCCTCAACTCTGGCTCGCGCAGTTTGCCATCACGGATCTCGCCACAGGCAAGCACCTGCAGGACGAGCGCAGCAGCCGCCAGGGGCCGGGGCTGGCGGGGGCCAGCAAGGGGGAATATTGGCTCAGGGAGTGGTCACTGCGCTCCCACAAGGCAACCCGAGGGGCTGATCTCTTTCCGGCAACCCTCAGGGTCGATAGCAAGATTGGTCAGCTGGAGCTGCGAGTAAACGCCCTTAAACCCATGGTGCTGCAAGGCAAGGAGGGCTACAGCGAAAAGAGCCCGGGTAACGCCTCCCTCTACTACTCCTACCCCAGACTGGCGCTGACCGGCACCCTGACCCTCGACGGGGAGGTGCGCTCCGTGACGGGGCAAGGCTGGTTCGATCACGAATGGAGCAGCTCGGTACTGGCCGACTGGCAATCGGGCTGGGACTGGTTCTCCCTGCAATTAAACGATGGTCGCGAGCTGATGCTGTTTCGCCTGCGCACCAAAGCGGGCCGTGCCAATCCAGAAAACCAGCCCGAGAACCGTTACGGCATCTTGATCGAACGGGACGGCAGCAGCCGGCTGCTCGCCCCGGAATCCATCGTCCTCACCTCGGGTAAAACCTGGCGCGGCCCCAAGGGGCAAGACTACCCCGTCGAGTGGCAGCTGGAAGCCGCCGATTTGAATCTCGTTATCAAGGCGCGTCAGCCCAATCAGGCCATGACCGGCCGCTTCGACTACTGGGAGGGGGCTGTGACCGTGGAGGGCGATGCCCAAGGGCTGGGCTATCTGGAGATGACGGGGTATTGAGCACCATAAAAATCTGATCGACTTCAAAAAATCGTTCAAATTCCATGCATTAGATAGATTTTCACTCAACATATTGGAGGGTGCTTGATACCATCCTCAGATGGGCCCTTTATTGCTTTTTACATAAGATTTATGTCATCGACTACAAGATGAGAAAATCCGTGTACAAGTTAGATTATGCTTTGCTAATAAAATCTATCGGAGTAGTTATAAACAGCCATCTATTTAACGCGCCCCCTTCATCTGAGACAATATTAACGAGAATGCCACATGGAACATGCAGACAAACTAGAACTCCATTATTATTTTACAGATGACAGCCATAATATAGATGCAATCATACGCAATCGTTGTGAAGCGGAAATTCTAGCTATTTTAATTGAAGCCGCTGACATATTAAATATGGATGTAACTGTTAACAGCGAAGCTTATGCAGAAGGCGGTTTTAGAGAATTTTGGAAACTTCTTGGCTCTCACGGCAATCAAATAACCATATTATTAGCCATTGTATCAATACTGTTATCTCGTATTCCTATTAGTGACCCAGAGATAGAGGCTTTAGAAAAAGAGATAAAACAACTTACAATAGAAGAGAAAAAATTAAACATTCAAAAACTCAAGCTTGAACTGCAAGAAAAACCAGTAGAAAATATTGATCAAACAGTTATCAGAAAGGCTGCAAGCTATGTAGACAAAAGCCTTAAATTTGTTAAACGCCGCTCGAACCTATACTCCCATCTAACTGGATATCATAAAGTTCAGAAAATAGGCTTCAATATTCTCGATAATAATTTTGAACCACTTGAAAGTGAAAGAATAATTGATAGAGTGAATTTCAAAAAATTCATACTATCCTCCAACAAGCTTAACTCCGAAATTGATGAGTCTGCTGTAATAGAAATTGTATCGCCAGTCTTAAAGGAGGGGCGCTACAGATGGAAAGGTATATATGAAGAAACAACTATAACTTTTGATATGCTAGATGCTCAATTCAAAGAGGATGTACTCTTAGAAAAAGTAGCTTTCAAACATGGTTCCACAATCACTTGTGTTCTTCGTATAGGTAGAGAGCTTGATGAAGTTGGTGATATTAAAATTACGGGATATGCTGTTTCTACAGTTCTTGAAATTTCTGACGGTTCTGATGTTAGTGAAACTATGCAGGGTAAAAGATACTTGCATACAAAAAAACTAAGAGATTCACAAGGGGATCTATTTGCTTAAGTATTCCATTGTTTCGATTAAATGGCTTAAGCCGTGACCGTCTGGCTGGAGATAAACGCCAACGACTGGCGATTAAAGTGCTCCGGCTGCTCCACGTTGCAGACATGGCCGCAGGCTTCGATGATCGCAAGCTGGCTGTAGGGGTCGCGGGCGACCTGCTCGCGCACCGGGGCGAGGAACATGTGATCCTCCTGCCCCATCACATAGAGGGTCGGGATCGGCAGGGCGCGCTCCTTGAAGTAGCGCATCAGGGGGTTCACCTCGGCGGCGAGGCGGAACCAGCGTTTGAACTCCTTCTGGCACAATTTCCGGGCCTCGCGCACGAACAGGTTGCGGGACTCCTGATGGTGCTGGCGCGGCATGATGATGAAGGCGAACAGCCGGTAGAGCCACATGTAGGGCAGTATGTGCTGGCCGACCCGGCCAAGCTGCACCAGCACCCTGGAGCGGATGTCGAGGCGCAGTATGGCGCCGCCGAGCACCATGCTCTTGACCCGCTCGGGGCAGAGCTCGGCCAGGTGGCGAATGAGGATGGTGCCCAAGGAGATGCCGACAAAATGGGCGCGGGGAATGCGCAGGTGATCGAGCAGGCGCTGGATGTCCTCGGTCACGGCCCGAAAGCTGTAGTGCCCCTTGACCACCTGTTGTAACTGGTGGGATTGGCCGTGGCCGCGCAAATCCAGCAGCAGCACGTTGAAGTGCTCCCGATAGGCGCGCAGTTGCTTGAACCAGATGTTGGAGCTGCCACCGGCGCCGTGCACGAACACCACCCAATCCCGATCGGGGCCAAGCTCAAAGGTCTTGTGGTACAACATCTTATGGGCTCCCGGGGGGTTGGGGGATATACTCGGCGAGCATATTAACAGAAGGGGCGCCCCGCTGAATATGCTGTCACTCATCATCGGACCAGCACGGAGCCCCGCATGACCCTCTCTCTTTTGCGTGAATTTCTGCTCAGCCTGCCCGGCGCCCAGGAGGATACCCCCTTCGGCCCGGAGTTCCTGGTCTATCGCATCGCCGGCAAGATGTTCGCCCTGGTCAACTGGCAGGCCGAGCCGCTGACCATCAACCTCAAATGCGAGCCTGAGCTGGCGCTCTTGCTGCGCGAGATCCACCCCGAAGTGAAACCCGGCTGGCACATGAACAAGCAGCACTGGAACACGGTGACCCTGAGCGACAAGCTGGACAGCGAGCTCTGGCAGGGCTGGATCCTGCACTCCTATGAGCGGGTGGTGGCGGGTTTGCCCAAGGCCAAACGACCGCAGGCGGTGAAATCATGACGATATCGCAACCATCATCAGGCACTGATACCTTGCGCTGCGTGCCACTGTGCGCCGCCCACATCCCGCGCCTCGCAGCCCTGTTCGAACGCACTGTGCGCGAACTTGGCCCCGAGCACTACAGCCCGGAGCAGGTCGAGCAGTGGGCCCGGGGGGGCCAGCATCCCGGCTTTGCCGACCAGTTGCAGGCTCATCTCGGTTGGGTACTGGAGCAGGGCGACACCTTGCAGGGCTTTATCACCCTGAGCCCGGATGGCCATCTCGGCCTGCTCTATGTGGCGCCGGAGCTGCGCAGACGGGGACTGGCCAGTTTGCTCATTCGCCGCCTGCTGCAAGAGGCCAGGGCCCTGGACCTGACGTGCATCGACACCGAAGCGAGCCTGTTCAGCTACCCGCTGTTCCTGCGCCATGGCTTTGAGCTGGACGGATTGGAGCAGGTAAGCCGAGGCGGTGTCAGCTTCACCCGTCACCGCCTGCACCTGAACTTACACGGATGAGCTTGCCAAGCTGAGCCTGGCCACTAGAATACGCCCTGATTTTTTCGATGAGGTAGAGACCCCATGGTGGTTGAGAGTGATGGCTACATAGCACTGATTGAATATCTGGTTGAACGGCTCAGCCTGTTCGAGGGCCACCAGCAGGGGCCAGGGAGCCTGACCATAGAAGATCTGGTCAGCGAGCGAGTCGCCAGCAGTCTGATGACCCTGTGCGAGCAAAACCCCCAACTCGATGCCACCTTGCGTTTCGTGATGATGCAGGAGGCCGATGCGGTGGTCGCCGATCTGGAAGAGGTGCTCTCCGCCGTCTGGCTGCAGGCCCCGACCGAGCCGCAACTTGCTTTTTTGAACGAATTTATTGACCTTATCAAGAACCTGTTCGACAGCGCCATCAACTGACCCCGACCCGCAAAGGGTGTCAAATGAAAGGGGGGTTCTGGCTCCCTCACGCGCTCTGATCTTGGAAACTGACCCGGCAAGTGGCTCGCAATGTTTTGATTGATAAGCGGAAATGAGAAGGGCCGCCCCCTGGAGGGCGGCCCCGCTTGCTATCATGGTTGGGAGGCTCATCATGTGTCTGGCATCGCGGCCATCCTTGGCTGCTATCTAGTTAGTCTACTCCTGTGGCCGCAAGTTCCTTTTTTGTTCCACTTTATTTCAACTTTTTTGCAACCCCTGATAACAAGCTCCGAAAGGAAACGTTCCTGGCATTAACGGGCCAGACTGGGGGGCAGGCAGACGCCTATGCCACCGAGGCCGCAATAGCCTTCCGGATTTTTATGCAGATATTGCTGATGATAATCCTCGGCGTAGTAGTAGGGCGCAAACGGCACTATCTGGGTGGTGATGGTGCGTGTATCACCGCTCGCCACCATGGCCTCCTGATAGGCGGACAGGCTCGCCTCGGCCAGCGCTTTTTGCTGCTCATCGGCATAGAAGATGACGGATCTGTACTGGCTGCCCACGTCCCCGCCCTGGCGCATGCCCTGGGCCGGATCATGATGCTCCCAGAACAGGCGCAGCAGATCCTGGTAGCTTATCTGCGCCGGATCGAACACCAGTTGCACCGTCTCGGCGTGCCCGGTCTGACCGCTGCACACCTCTTTATAGGTCGGATTGGGGGTATGCCCGCCCTGATAGCCAGCCGTGCTCGAATAGATGCCTGGCAGCTGCCAGAACAGGCGCTCGACTCCCCAGAAGCAACCCATGCCAAACCAGGCCCGGGCCAGGCCCTCGGGCCAGGGACCCTGGGTCGGGTGACCGTTGACCGCGTGCACCTGACCAATCACCATGGCTTCATCGCGACCCGGCAGGGCCTGGTCGGCTGACAACATCTGTTCCATCTGTTCATCCTTAAATAGCGAGGCAGGCTCGCGCCGCTGGCACGCCGCCTGTCCCTGACATCGGCAAGAGCTGTGAAGATAAGGAGTTTGCCCGTTTGGATCAACCGCCCTCGCCTCCCGGGGGCCACTCTCCTTGGCGCCCATCCTGCCCCTGTCATCTCCCTCAGGTAGACCAGCCCTGCCTCCCCATCGGCAATAAATCGCACAAAATCAATATTTAGTCTTGATTTGTGAATTTATTTTCATATATTGGGCCCATTGCTGTTTTTTTATGGATGTATCTCGAGTGCGTGAACGTGAACCCAGCCTGGTCCATGCCTTTCGGCAGTCCACCCCCTATGTCAACGTACACAGGGGCGCCACCTTTGTGCTCATGATGGGGGGCGAGTCGGTCGCTCATCCCAACTTTGCCAATATTGTCAGTGACATCGCCCTGTTGCAGACCCTCGGGATCCGCCTCGTGCTGGTGTTCGGCGCCCGCCCCCAGAACGATGAAGCCCTGGCCCGCGCCAACATAGACGCCCAGTACCACAAGCGGATCAGAGTTACCGACGATCAGAGCTTCGCCCTCATCAAGCAGGTCAGTGGCGGTATGCAATTCGACATCACCGCCAAGCTCTCCATGGGCTTGGCCAATACCCCCATGCAGGGCGCACGGATCAGCGTGGTGAGTGGCAACTTCGTCACCGCCCAGCCCCTGGGAGTCGATGACGGGGTCGACTACTACCACAGTGGCCGGGTGCGCCGCATCGACGTCGAGGGGATCGTTCGCCAACTCGATCAGCAGAACCTGGTGCTCATCTCCCCCATCGGCTGCTCGGTCACCGGCGAGAGCTTCAATCTCACCTCCGAAGAGGTGGCCCGCCGCATCGCGGTGGATCTCAAGGCCGACAAGCTGATCTGTTTCAGCTCAAGCCAGGGGGTCATGGACCGTCATGGTCAGGCCGTCTCCGAGCTCTTCCCCGAGCAGGCGGAGGAGTACCTGATTGAGCTGGAGCAGGCGGGTGAGGAGATGTCCGGCACGGCTCGCTACCTGAGAGCGGCCATCGCCTCTTGTCGCGGCGGTGTGCCCCGCTCTCACCTGGTCAGCTACCAGGAAGATGGCGCCATGCTGCAGGAGCTGTTCAGCCGCGAGGGGCTGGGCACCCAGATAGTGCGCGAGAGCGCCGAACAGGCCCGCGCCGCCACCATAGAGGACATTGGTGGCATCCTGGATCTCATACGCCCGCTGGAAGAGGACGGGATCCTGGTGCGCCGCTCCCGGGAGCAGCTGGAGATGGAGATCGACAAGTTCACCATCATAGAGCGTGACGGCCTCATCATCGGCTGCGCCGCCCTCTACTGCTTCATGGAAGAGGCCATGGCCGAGATGGCCTGCGTCGCCATCCATCCCGAGTATCGCAACTCCAACCGGGGGGATCAGCTGGTCGCCAAGGTGGCTGAGCGGGCCAAACGGCTCGGCATACGCCAGCTGTTCGTGCTGACCACCCGCTCCATCCACTGGTTCCGGGAGCGCGGTTTCGAGCCCCTGGAGGTCGAGGCCCTGCCGGTGGAGCGTCAGCGGCTCTACAACTGGCAGCGCCGCTCCAAGGTTTTGTCGAAGACTATTTTTTAAGCTGTTGATTTTGTGCTGTCTTCGATGGGAGATTGAACTTTTTTCGAAACTCGATTGACAGTGCAATCCAACGCGGGTTATTTCTAATTGCACTCCATCCCCAGCGGATGGAGCCAGAAGAGGAGCGTTGCCCAGGTAGATCGGAGCAGGACACCAGCGTCCTATGATGCCGATTGAGGGGGAGCAGCGCCGAGATGGTGCAGGAGACTGGTCTCCTCATCGTCGGCTACGGGGGCTGAATCCCCCGGGTTGTCATCGGTAGTGTTCATCCAATACCCGCACCAGACTCTGGTCGGGTACTGGATGGGTTCTACAGGTGGAGCGCTTCTGGCCGGGATCCTTCGCTATTCCTGCCATTTTCTGCCCTCCCCTGTCTATTTCCCCCACGGATCCGGATTTTTGATATTTAGACAGGAGCATGCAATGAACCCTTTCAATGTCGCCAAGTTTGGCGGAACCAGCGTCGCCAATGCCGCCGCCATGAACAACTGCGCCAACATAGTGCTGGCCAACCCGGCAACCCGCCTGGTGGTGCTGAGCGCCAGCTCCGGCGTGACCAACCTGCTGGTCGCCCTGGCCCAGGGCGAGCTCGATGAAGGGGAGCGCGAGGCGCAACTCGGCAAATTGGCCGATATCCAGCAGAGCATATTGCAAGACCTCGGCCAGCCGAGCGAAGCCTCTGCCATCATCCATGGCCTGCTCGGCGACATTCGCAAGATGGCGCTGCAAGCCACCCAGCACACCGATGCCGAGCTGGCCGATCGCCTCATCGCCTGTGGCGAACTCATGTCCACCCGCCTCTTTACCGAGCTATTGTGCCAGCGCGGCGTCAAGGCCCAGTGGCAGGATGCGCGCCAACTGCTGCGCACCGACAGCCGCTTTGGCAAGGCGAGCGTGGATCTGAATGCCAGCCGCGCCCTGTGCCAGCAAGCGCTGGCCCCTCTGCTCGGCGACACCCTCGTCATCACCCAGGGCTTTATCGGCGCCGACGGCGATGGCCGCACCACCACCCTGGGCCGGGGTGGCTCGGACTACAGCGCCGCCCTCTTTGCCGAGGCCCTGGATGCCGCCGCCATCGAGATCTGGACCGATGTTCCCGGTATCTACACCACGGATCCACGTCTGGTGACCCGCGCTCGTCCCATTCCCGAAATCAGTTTTTCAGAGGCGGCCGAGATGGCGACCTTCGGCGCCAAGGTGCTGCACCCCTCCACCCTGCAACCCGCCGTGCGCTGCGATATCCCGGTGTTTGTCGGCTCCAGCAAAGATCCCCAGGCCGGTGGCACCTGGATCCGCGCCAGCACCCAGAGCAGCCCGCTGTTTCGCGCCGTGGCCCTGCGCCGCCAGCAGGTGCTGGTCACCCTGCACAGCCTCAACATGTTCCACGCCTACGGCTTCCTAGCCGAGGTGTTCGGCATACTCGCCCGTCACCGCATCTCGGTGGATCTCATCACCACCTCTGAGGTGAGCGTGTCGCTGACCCTGGATCACACCGGCAGCCAGAGCAACGGCGAGCCCGTGCTCGGCGACAAGGTACTGGCCGAGCTGGGTCAGCTGTGCAAGGTGAAGGTAGAGACGGGGCTCGCGCTGGTGGCCCTCATCGGCAACCGGATGAGCGAGGCAACCGGGGTCGGCAGCCGGGTGTTCGACGCCATGCGCGATCACAACATCCGCATGATCTGTTATGGCGCCAGCGCCCATAACCTCTGCTTCCTGGTCAACGAGGGCGAGGCTAACCAGATAGTGAATCGCCTGCACCAGGAGCTGCTCGACTGAGCCAGCCGGGCTTGACGACAACAAGGGCGCCATCAGGCGCCCTTGTTGTTTGTGGCCAGCGCCTCAGAGGGGCGGTGTCACGCTGTGACTCACACCCGCTCAGGGGTGAGCTGCCAGCCCTTGGCCTGCTCGCGCTGGCTCGCCAGCAGGGCGAGCAGCTCACCCTGGCTCTGGTTGATCTGGGTGCCCCCGGCAAGCAGCTCCTCATAACAGTGGCCCAGGGCATGCTCCAGCCAGTCGAGGCGCTTGAGGGTGAGCGGGGTACAGCTCTGGCCACTGAGGTCGTCTTGCACGTCCAGCCAATGGCTGCGGTACATGTCCTTGAGCCAGTTGGCCGCCAGCCCCTCCTCGCTTGCCAGGGCGGTGCGCCACTCCTGCTCGAGGGCCACCAGCCGCGCGAGCACGGGCTCGCAGGCCCCCTCCCGGCCAAGGCGAGCCAGCTCCTGCTCGGCCCAGGCCAGGGTGAGGCCGCGCCAGTAGGCAAATTGCGGCAACGGATTGGCAACCCCGAGCCAGAGTCCTGACAGGGTGCGGGTCTCGAGCCTCTCCACCACATGAAACGCCGGATCGCACAGGCCATTGGAGTTGAACTCGAAGCGGGGGTCGAAGGGCCACATGTAGCCAAAATCGAACACGCTGATCTGTTGGCCATCATCGAGCAGGTTGCCCGGGCTCGGATCCCAGTCAAACCATCCCCAGCGCGCCAGCTCCCCCTGTACCGCCAGCATCTGGGCCAGATTACGCTCATTGAGGCGCTGCACAGGGTCGCCACGCAACCAGGGGGAGAGCAGTATGCCGGCCCGGGCCGATCCAAAGCTGGTGCAGACCACATGGGGCAAGAGGGTGGGGTGTTGTTCGCGCAGGGCCTCTATCTCCCGTCTGCGCTCCAGCTCGGTGAGAAAGGCGGTCTGGCCATCAATGTTGGCCACTCGCGACTCGGGAAGGCGCCGCTTGAGGCACCAGTGATGCCCCTCGACCTTGAGGTGGAACACCTGGGCGGTGAGGCCACTGTGATACACCTCAAGCACGGCGGGGTGCCCCTCGTGCAGGCTTTGCAACTGTGCGAGGGTCAGAGGGCAATCGCGCTCACGGCCGATCTGGATCTCTTCATCACGCTGCAACATCTGCAGCAATCTCGCCTGGCGTCCAACAACCTTAGGATTCATTGCAGCCTCCCCCATCGTTATTGAGAGAGTAAACAGCTCTGTGCTTGGCCCGCCAGCCCCTTCATCTGATGATGCCGCTTTCATCACAGAAAGAACCACCGCCAGCGGACCCCGATCACACAAGCGCCATCCAGGCTTCAGCATCAATTCATTTATCTGTCATTAAATTGACAAGCTGGAACAAGCCCAGCACCATCGGGTCAAAATTAAAACAAGCCAAGTCTGCCTCGCAACGCTCAAAGGATGAGCCCTTATGTCTCTCTCTCACCCCGGCCGCCATTCCCTACGGGTTTCTCTGCTGCCAGCCCTGACCCTGGCACTGCTGTTTGTGCTGCTGCTGTTTACCCTGCTGCTGCCAAAGCTGGGCCCGGCCAATCTGTTGAGCCCGGCCACGCCGCTGATACTGGGCCCGGCCGACAACCCGGTCGCCACCCTGGTGCGCCACTCCCTGCTCTACAAGAGTGACAATCGCGGTCTCTATCTGGTGGTGCACAGCCAGTGGCAACTGAGAAAGCCGTTGCAAGCCAGCGATCGGGTACTGGTCGAGCTGCTCGGCGAGCAGGGCCAGCGTATCGA
Source organism: Aeromonas sp. BIGb0405 (assembly GCF_024807335.1). Lineage (NCBI taxonomy): Bacteria > Pseudomonadati > Pseudomonadota > Gammaproteobacteria > Aeromonadales > Aeromonadaceae > Aeromonas > Aeromonas sp. BIGb0405. The sequence goes on along the minus strand of NZ_JANUEP010000003.1, from coordinate 69,066 downwards.
CCAGCTGCGCCAGCGGGCCGACAAGAGACAGAAGTGTGGCAAGCAAGGCTGCACCCTCGACATCAACAGCACGCTCAGGGCGCCGGACGATGCGCTGTCTAACCACTATCAGCTGAGGGTCGGCCTGCTGCTGGCAGACCGGGAGGAGAGCGGCGAGTTTCGCCAGATCTTGCAGCCCCTACCGGAGCAGGGCTTCAATCTCAGCTACCTGTTGATAAGCCTTGGGCTGGCCTTGCTGATCTGCGCCGCCATCTTGCGCATCTGCCTGCCCTTGCTGCGCCAGAACCTCTGGTGGCGCCTGCTCGGCTGCCTGCTGCTCGGCAACCTCACCTTCGTGTTGCTCCATGGCTTCGTGGTGTTCAGGGTCGGTGAGTTCCTGCTCTGGTCCGGCTTTCGACCCGAGCACTACTACCTGGCATGGGGCAGCATGGTGCTGGGCTGGGGGCTGTGCGCCCTTGCCGGTTTCAATCTCTACATGGGGCTGATATTCACCCTGTTATGTGCCGTGGGTCTGCTCGCCAATTTCATGAAGATTGCCATCTACGGCGTGCCCCTTGGCGGGGACGATCTCGGCAATCTGCTGGCCCTGGCGCGGATCCTCACCGAACAGCATCCCGTGCTGCCCTGGCTGACAGGCCTGGCGCTGATCGGGCTCTGCTGGTATTTCGCCCTGTCCCGCTGGGTGCTGCGCGCCCTGGCCGCCACCGTCGCCTTCTTCGCCCTGTGCGTGTTCGCAACCCAGGCGGGCAATCTGCTGCTCGGTGCCAACATCCGCTACGTGGACAGGGCGGTCAACTATCACAGAGACATCATCCGCTCAGGCCCCGGCCTCTACCTGTTCAACCTGGTCAACGAGATGCTGCAAAGCGGCAATATCTTCCGTTATCCGTTGCAGGCCAATGATCTCACCCCGCAGCTGAGCCAGCTGCCAAACCAGACGGCGCCACGCTGGGATCTGGTGATCGTGCTGCAATACGAATCCCTCTGGCTCGACTGGAAGGCCAACATCTGTGCCCCCGCCCCCACCCTCAACCTGCCCGCCAGCGTGCAGCAGTGGCAAAAAACCATTCACTCCCCCACCACGGGGGGCATGACGGTGCTGGCGGAGTTCGAGATGAATACCGGTTTGCCGGTCGGCCTGCTCAAGCAGGGCATAGTGCCTTACTACTACTTGCGTGACCGGGTGCCGGGCCTGGCCCAGACCGCCAGGGCGAGCGGTTATCGCACCCTGTTCGCCCACCCCTATACCGAGAAATTCTGGGGGCGGGAGAAGGCCATTCCTGCCCTTGGCTATGAGGAGCGCTGGTTTATCGATCGTTTCACCAGCCTGGAGCACAAGGGACTCTATGTCTCGGACCATGCCCTCATCGATCACCTGCTAAGGCGCAGCGAGCAAGACAGCCAGCCGCTGTTTGCCTATGCGGTCACCATGCAGGGCCATGGCCCCTTCGATGCGGCCCGCTATCAGGCCCAGGAACTCGACAAGGCCTGCCCGGACATGGCTCCGGCCCAGCGGCAACTGCTCAATACCTACTACACGGGGGTGGTCGATGCCATGGCTTCCCTCGAATACCTGCTCAAGGTGCTCGATGGCAGTGACAAGCGCTATCTGGTGCTCGCCTTTGGCGATCATCAGCCCTTCCTGATGTCGGCCAGCGAGGGCATTCATGGCAAGCAAGCCCCCCGGGATGCCGGCTACCAGATCCCCATGATGGCCTTCACCCGGGATGATGGCAGCATCGAACTCGAACGCCAGTTTGGCGCCGTGCGCCAGCTCTATCAGATGGGCCAGGAGACCCGGGCCCTGCTGGCCGGGGATCTCACGCCGCTGGCCGACAAGCCGCTGCTCCATCCGGTATTGGGGGAAGAGAAGGGGTTCAAGGCCGCGCCCCTGGTGCCGCAGATCCGCGAGAGCTTCCGCCCGGACAGCCTGCCCTGACGGCCAGCGCCGTTGCCAAGGGCCCCTCTCGCCGTGCTTCTTGATACCGGGCCGGGCGAGATGCATCAGACAAGAGGCCGCCCCAGGCGGCCTCTTTCTCACCTCTCCATGGGGTCAGGCGCGCTCAAGAGCACCAAGGCTCAAGCAGTCGCAACTGCTGGCGGTCAAGATCCAGCTCGGCCTGGATCCCCAGGGGCAGGGTCAACATGGGGTGGGTATGGGCACAATCAAACTCAGCCAATATGGGGAAGCTCGGCTCGCCAATCACCTCCAGCAGGATATCGAGGGGGCCCTTGCCACTGCCCTGATCGTTGAAGCCCTCGTGTTTGCCAAGCAGCAGGGCGCCAATCCGGCTGAAGACGCCACACAGCTTGAGATGGGCAAACGAGCGCTCCACCGTCTCGGCGGATTTGAGGCTGTCTTCGAGCAACAAGATGTCCCCCTGCTCGATGGCAGGCATATAGGGAGAGCCCCAGATCCCCGCCAGGGTGTTGAGGTTCCCGCCGATCAGCCTGCCCCGCACCCGGCCGCCGCCCACCGAGATCAGCCGGTTTGGCTGGCACTGCTTGGCGCGGCTCTGGTTTTCCCAATCGAGCCGCTCGTCGGTCCAGTGGGTTGGGGTCGGCAGGAGATAGGGCAAGGGACAAGCCTCGCCAACGCAGATCCCAAGGAAGGCAGCCAACGTCTCATCGACCAGGGGTGGCCACTCCCCGAAGGAGGCCACCAGTGCCGGACCGTAGAAGGTAACCAACCCTGTTTTGGCCTGAATGCCCAGCAACAGCGCCGTCACATCCGAGTAGCCGATGATTATCTTGGGATCCCGGCGCAGCGCCTCGTAATCGAGATGGGGCAGCAGAGAGTTTGAGTTGCTGCCGCCGATCACCGACATGATTGCGCGCACCTGCGGGTCGCGAATGAGGGCATTGAGCTCATCGGCCCGCGCCGCGATGGAGCCGGATCGCCAACTCTCCTGCTGACCCGTCAGGCTGCCCGCCTTGAGCACAAAACCCTGCCCCTCAAGATACTCTCTGGCCCGGGCGAAACGGGTCGGCGCCCAGGCGGTTGCCGCGCTGGAGGGCGAAAAGAAGCCGATGCACTCCCCGCGCTTGAGTCTGGGAGGAAAAAGGGGGCCCATCAGATCACCACGGCAGTGCCGCTGACGCTCACCATCAACATGCTGCCGTTCTGACCGACCACTTCATAATCGAGATCGATGCCGACCACGGCGTTCGCGCCCAGCGCCTGGGCGCGCTCTTTGAGCTCATCGAAGGCAATCTCCCGGGCCCGGGCCAGCTCTTTCTCATAGGCGCCGGAACGTCCGCCTATGATGTCGCGAATACCGGCAAACAAGTCCTTGAACACATTAGCGCCGAGGATGGCCTCGCCGACCACGATGCCGCGATACTCGCGAATGGTTTTACCTTCCAGGGTGGGGGTGGTTGAGAGGATCATGGGATCTCCTTGTAGTGGTGATCGCGCACCATGCGCAGAGCCCTCAGAGTAACAGGCCGGTATCAAAACGGCACCCCTCACCGCTTCCCATGGGCAAATCATGAACGGGCCAGAATAGAGCAAGGCCTTGATTTACCATAAAAATATGATTTTATATGCCTCATGGCATGCTCATTGGCCTCACTCAAACTCAACGAGGTCAGCACAGGTTGTGCGAAGCGCCACGCGGATCATCAAGATTGACTCAACAAGGATATGGATGAAACCACAGCGACTGCGTCTGCCCCTCAGCCTGCTGGTGACTGCCCCCAGCAACAGACAAAAAAAGGGAGAGGCCTAGCCTCTCCCTTTCTTAATCGTGCCCACTGCCATGGGCGACGTGCAATGACTCAGTGCAGCTTCAGGGTCGGTCTCAGCACCCGGTTGATGCGACCCACCAGCATGATGAGACCGGTCTTCACATAACCGTGCAGGGCGACCTGGTGCATCCGGTACAGGGAGATGTACACCAGACGGGCGATGTAGCCCTCGACCATCATGGAGCCGCGCATCAGGTTGCCCATCAGGCTGCCGACGGTGGAGAAGCGGCTCAGGGAGACCAGGGAGCCGTGATCGTGGTAGAGATAAGGCTTCATCTCGCCACCTGCCAGCTTGGCCAGGATGTTCTTGTAGGCCTGGGTTGCCATCTGGTGGGCAGACTGGGCGCGAGGCGGCACGAACTTGCCATCGGGCTGCGGACAGGCCGCACAGTCGCCGATGACGAAGATGTTCTCGTCACGGGTGGTCTGCAGGGTCTGGTGCACCACCAGCTGGTTGATGCGGTTGGTCTCAAGCCCGGCGATCTCCTTCATGAAGTCCGGCGCCTTGATGCCAGCGGCCCACACCATCAGATCCGCTTCGATAAGCTCGCCATCCTTGGTGTGCAGCCCCTCGGCCGTTGCCTCGGTGATCATGGTGCCGGTGCGCACATCCACCCCCAGCTTGACCAGCTCCTGGTGGGCTGCGCCGCTGATGCGCTCTGGCAGGGCAGGCAGTATGCGCGGGCCCGCTTCGACCAGGCTCACCTTCAGGCTGTCGGTGGTGAGGTTCTTGAAGCCATAGGCATAGAGCTGCTCCACCGCGTTGTAGAGCTCGGCGGAGAGTTCGACCCCGGTGGCGCCGCCACCGACGATGGCAATCTTGACCTTGTCCCCTTCCTTGTATTCCGTCGCGAACTGCAAGAAGCGGTTCATCATCTGATCGTGGAAGCGGTGTGCCTGGGAGGGGCTGTCCAGGAAAATGCAGTGCTCCCGGATCCCCTTGGTATTGAAGTCGTTGGACACTGAACCTATTGCCATGACCAGGATGTCGTAAGGCACTTCACGCTCATGCACCACCAGCTTGCCGTCCTCATCGTGGATGGGGGCCAGTACGATGCGCTTCTCATCACGGTTGATGGCGGTCAGGCTGCCGAGCTGGAAGTCAAAACCGTGGTTCTTGGCATGGGACTGGTAGCTCAGGGCATCGATGCCCGCATCCATGGAGCCGGTGGCCACTTCGTGCAACAGGGGTTTCCACAGGTGGGTGCGATTGCGATCCACCAGGGTTACCTGCGCCTTGTTCTTCTTGCCCAGCTTGCGGCCCAGGCTGGTCGCCAGCTCCAGTCCGCCAGCCCCGCCGCCGACGACAACGATATTGGTCATGGTGAATTTCCTCAGTCTCATTTAAAGCTAAGGGAGCCGGCGGCTCCCTTGAAGTTGAATTCCATGACGTGACTGCATCAGGCCTCTTTGAAGGCCTTCATCCGCTGCAGGTGATGAGAGATGTTCTTGAACTTGTGGCTCTCTGTCTCATCCCACACGATGTTGTAATAATTCTTCAATTCACGCTCAATGTCCGCATTATTACCCACTTCATCCTGGACGGAAAGGATGCACAGGCAATTTCCTGAGTTTTTATTACGAAATTCTGACACACATTTGGTGCCTATGTCCTGATACTCCTCAGGCCGGTCGATGCGCCCTTCCATGTTGATTTCCGGGTGCAAATTGGGGTTGAAGATGACCTGCTTGATGCCACACAGGAAACCGATCCGCTCGCTCCAGTATCCTCCCAGGCCCACGCCGCAGATGAGGGGCTTGGGATCAGAACTCATGTCGAGCTGTTTCTTCACCTCTTTGAGCAGGTGACTCATGTCGTGACGGGGATGAACGGTGCTGTAATGAACGAAGCGCACATCATCATCGATATACTGCAACTGCAGCACTTTCTCATGATTGCCAGGGCTAGTGGCATCAAAGCCATGCAGATAGATGATCATGGTAAGACCTCAGACTCTGTGTCGGTTCTATCGAAACTACCGCAGCAGGCGGGCCCCACGCCACCAAAACATGCGGCTTTCTTGCTTTGGATCACGCCGGCCATCGTCAGCTGCGTCCGACCTTCCCGTCACAACTTGCTACTCTTCAAACACAAAAAGACCACGGATGGGGTCGCTGTGAACGCCATTGCTCTGAGTTATCTGCTACTGGCGGCCCAGATGGGGCTGTATGGGATCCTCTGGTCCCTGACCGCCTGGCTGGTGCGCAGTGAGCGGCTAACCGGCCTGCTCGGCGCCGCCTACTCCCTGTGCTGGGCCGGTGCCTTGGCGCTGTTTGCCCTGCGGGGCACCCTGACCCCCTGGCTCACCTACACCGGCGCCGATGTCTTGGTGCTCTGCGGCTTCACCCTGTTGTGGGGCCGGGCTTACTGCTTCGACAGAGGCCGTTTCCCCTGGCGCCGCTGGTCACTGGTGACCCTGCTCGGCGCCTTGCTGCTCATCTGGGCCGGACCTGCCCCAGAGCACATGGACCTGCGTCTGCTGCTGCTCGCCCTCTTCTCCGGGGTCAGCGGCTTCCTGATGATCTGCTACTCGGCCCGCCCCTTGCGCCAACAGCTGGGCACGCCGCTGAGCTGGCTGATCTGCCTGCTGGGGCTGGCCGCCATCCTGGCCTGGGGAGAGCGGATCATGATGGCCCAGAGCCTGCCGATCCCGGCCCAGGATTTCGTCTACCCCTCGAGTCACAACATCCTGGCCTTGCTGGTGATCTGGCTGCTCACCATCGCCCTGCAGCTGGGGCAGTTGTTCATGGTGGTGCTGCGCAACACCCGCAAGCTCAACGACCTCTCGGTACGTGATGTCCTGACCCAGCTCCTCAACCGACGCGGCTTTGAGGCCAGATGGCGCGAGCTGCCCGCGGCATCCAGGTCGCTGCTGCTCATCGATGTGGATCACTTCAAGCAGGTCAACGATCGCCACGGTCATGATGTGGGCGACAGGGTGCTGTGCCACCTCGCCCGGCAGTTCACCGATCACATGGGGCTATCCGCCACCCTGGCCCGCATCGGCGGTGAAGAGTTCGCCATCTTGTTGCCGGGGGAGGATATCGCCAATGCCCATGGCCGCGCCGAATACCTGCGCAGCCAGATAGCCGCCACGCCACTGCCCAGCGAACAGGGCGCGCTCCATGTCACGGTCAGCATTGGGGTGGCCACCAGTCAGGGGGAGTGCCTCTTCGAGCTGCTCAAACAGGCCGATCTCGCCCTCTACCTCGCCAAGCGACGCGGTCGCAACTGCGTCGCCAGTCAGCAGGATCTGGCCGCGCAGATGAGTTGAAAGCCGGCCTCCCAGGCTATCGCGCCCCGGACATTGCAACCTCGGTGGCCCCGGACAGCTCCTGACTCAAATCGGCAAAACGGTTCACCGCCTCCTCCACCCTGTCCAGACTCTGCTGCCAGAAGGCGGTGGTGCGAATATCCAGCCCCAGATGTTCCAGCACCAGGGCCTCGGCGCTCATGCGCCCCGTGTCGCGCAGCAGGGCGCGATAGGCCTGCGCCACCCCCGCCTCCCCCCGCGCCTTGCGCGCCATCAACTGGCCATAGACCCCCAGGCTGAACAGGTAACCAAACAGATAGGGGTAGTTGTAAAAACCCAGCCCCGGGATGGCGAAGTGCCCCTTGGCGGCCCAGAACAGCGGGAAGTACTCCCCCAGACTCTGCTCGTACCAGCGCCCCCACGCCTCATCCATCAGCTCCTTGAGCCGGGCACTGCCCACATAGCCCTGGGCCCGCTCGCGCACCAGGGCTTGCTCGAAGTCGAAACGGGCCGGGATATTGAGCAAGAAGGTCGCGGCGCTGTCGGCCTCCATCCAGGCGATGGCGTCCCGATCCCCCGCCTCGGCGCGTTCAAACAGGGCGCCACGCACCAGGGTCTCGGCGAAGATGGAGGCCGTCTCCGCCAATGTCATGGGATAGGCTCGCTGGCTCATGGGCAAGTCGCGCAGCAACCAGTTGTGCCATGCATGCCCCAGCTCATGGGCCAGGGTCACCAGGTTTCTCATGCTGCCCTCATAGGTGAGGAAGACCCGGGGCTCGACGGGATCGGCAAACTTGGTGCAGTAGGCGCCGCTCTGGCGACCAGGGCTCGGCGCCGCATCAATCCAGCCGCGTTCGGCCATCATGCGGGCAAACTCCCCCATCTCGGGATCGAAGCTGGCAAAGGCCTCGGCTATCCACTCGATGGCCTGCTCAAACGGGATGCCTGGCCCCGAAGCTGCCGGTGCGGGGGCGGCCAGATCCGCAGCGCTCATCCGGTTGATGCCGAGCCGACGCCCCATCACCCCCAGCGCGCGCTGACCCAGTTCACGCCGCGCATAGGTGGCGCTCATCATGGCCTCCAGGGTCACGGGTTCGATGCGGCTCTGATGGCAGGAGAGAGCCAGGGCATCCAGGGGACGGCCGGCTTGGGCGCCGCGCTGGCGAGCCAGCTCCAGGCGCCAGCCATTGATGGCATTGAGGATGGCGGCCACCGTCTCCTGCTCTGCCTCCCAGGCGGCACTGATGGCCGCCTGGGCTTGCAGGCGCACGGCGCGATCGGCGCTGCCGAGCAGGTTGCTGGCCTGGGCCAGCCCCAGCTCGCGGTCATCGACGCGCAGCCGCAGTCGGCCCGCCAGCTCGTTGTAGAGGTTGCCCCAGGCGTGCAGACCATCGCTGCCCAGACCAATGACCAGCTGCTCCGCCGCCACCGGCAGCCGTTGATCCGCCAGGCGCCGCTCGTGGCGTAGCCGAAAGGCCTCCTCCCCCAGCAGGGGGTCTCTCATCAGCGCCTCGAAGTCGGCACCGGGCAGGGTGAGCAGCAACTGCTCCATGGGCGCCAGGGTCTTGAACAAGTCGGCATTGAGGGCGCGGGCGCGAGAGGCCTGGGTTTTGGCCAGCGGGTCCCGGCTATTCTGGCTGGCGGCACTGGCCGCCAGCACGGCGATATTCCAGCCGATGTTGCGAATGCCCTGGGCGCGCTGGCGCACCTTGCGCAGGAGTGCCAGCCGCGCCGCCGGCTCCTCGCACGCCGTCTCCAGCTCGCCCATCACATCAGCCAGCTCGATGAGACGGCTGCGAGCCTGGGCCAGATCGGCCTCCAGTTCCAGGCTATCGAGGCCGGGATAGATGTGTTGATTGTCCCAGCATTGGGGATAGACGGTATCTTGGCGCATCGATTCTCTCTTTTCAGGCTGGTTGCGGGCACACATCCGCTGGTGAAGGGGCACCCAAGCAGGGCTGCGCCGCCTCTTCAGCGGGCGCAGCCCACCCATAGGTTGGCAAGGGAGGCAGGGCTCAGATCAAGCGCTCGAAGCGCTCGACTCCCTCCTCCACGTAGTTCAGGCTCTCGTGCCAGAAGTCGGGCTCCCGGATGTCCACCCCCAGGTGTTTGGCAATGAGATCTTCGGCGCTCATCCTGCCGGTGTCGGTGAGCAGGGCGCGATAGGTCTCGGCAAAGCCGCTCCCTTCCCGCACCTTCTGGGCATAGAGACTGAGGGCAAACAGGTAGCCAAACAGATAGGGGTAGTTGTAAAAACCCACCTCGGAAATGGAAAAATGACCCTTGCTGGCCCAGAACAGATCGTCATGGCGACTGAGGCTGTCACCATACCACTGCTCCATGGCCGACTTCATCAGGCTCCTCAGCTGACTGGCCCCGACATAGCCTTCGCGGCGGGCCGCCACCAGAGACAACTCGAACTCAAAGCGTGCGGGGACATCGACCAGCAGCGAGGCGGCACTGTCGGCGTCCATCGAGGCGATGTTGCGCCGCTCGCTCACCTCCTGACTGCGCTCGAACAGGGCGTCACGCACCAGGGTTTCGGCAAACAGCGAGGCCGTCTCCGCCAGGGTCATGGGGTGGTCACGCTGCTCCAGCGGCAGGTCACGCAGCAACCAGCTGTGCCAGGCGTGGCCCAGCTCATGGGCCAGGGTCGTCAGATTATCCACTGTCCCCTCATAGGTGATGAAGACCCTGGGTTCGGCGGGATGGGCGTACTCCGTGCTGTAAGCCCCGCTGCGTCTGTGCTCGCTCGGCGCCGCATCTATCCAGCCGCGCTCGGCCATCATCAACACGAAGGCCCCCATCTCGGGGTCAAACTCGGCGAAGATCTCCGCAATCAGGGTAATGGCCTGCTCAAAACCGATCAGCTTGGGCTCGCTCACCGGCGCCGGTGCATAGAGATCCCAGGGACCATAATCGCGCAATCCCAATGCCAGTGCCTTGCCCTTGAGGGCGCGCTGACCCAGGGTGCGGCGCTCCCGCGTCACTCTCAAGAGGGTATCCAGGGTCTGGCGACTGATCTGACTCTGGTGACAGGAGAGATCCAGGGCATCGAGCTGGCGCTGCCCTCCCCGCTGGCGGGCGAGCTCCAGGCGCCAGCCGTTGATGGCATTGAGGATGGCGGCCACCGTCTCCTGTTCCTCCTCCCAGGCGGCGCGAATACCAAACCAGGCGGCCTTGCGCCGTGCCTGCTGCGGATGACTGAGCAGGTTGCTGGCCTGGGCCAGCCCCATGCACTCCCCCGCTATCTGCGGCATCAGCTTGGCAACCAGGCTGTCGTAGAGTTCGCCCCAGGCCTGCAGGCCATCCACCGCCAGCCCCTCCAGCAGCTGTTCGCAGGCCAGACCCAACTGCTGATCTTGCAGCTCACGCTGATGACGGACCTGATGCGCCAGCTCGAACAGTTCCGGATCCTGAAGCAGGGTCTCGACCAGCGCCGGCGCAGCCTCCAGCCAGAACAGGGTCACCGGTTTGGTAACCTGCGCCAGGCGCGACGAGAGACGAGTACTTCGGGATAACAGGGTCTTGGCCGCCTCGTCCTGGCCGTTGCGACTGAGCCGGTTATAGCCATAGACGCCGCTATTCCAGGCGAGTTCGGTCAGCCCTTTCGTCTGCGCGCGAATGGCGCGCAGCAGCGCACGCAGGGCGGCCGGCTCATGGCGGTGGGCCGGTTCGGCGATCAGGCACTCCAGGCGATGAAGGGCCGGTTCGGCGTCGGCAAACTGCTGGTCAATGGCCGGGCAGTCGGGGGCGGCGAAGATGTGCTCATCACGCCAGATCATGCGGTTCATAAGGCTCCTTGGTTGTGTCGCGTTGTCTGCATCCATGACAAACCTCTTCTGACGAGAGGCTGGTCAGCATGCTAGGAGAAGCCCGACCCCCTGACCATCCCCCATATATGCGCGCCACCCGCCCCTGATAGCCAGGGAACGCCAGCAAGCAGTGCGCCCCGACCAGCGGGGCGCACTCTGTACTGTTTGATCACGGCGTGACTGAGTATGGGGAGGCGCAAGAGAGGCAAGCGCCACCGCCTCTCTTGCTGGCGGTGTTATTTGGCGGGCTTGAGCCTGCTCACCATGCTCATCAGCGCCACCAATGCCAGACCGGCCAGCACACCGATCAGGGCATTGAGCAGGGTCGGCGTCAGGGCACCCAGTACGCTGCCCATCGTCGGCAGTGTCTGCACGCTCGCCGCAGCCCCCTCGACCAGGTGGTGCACGAAGGGCCAGCCATGGACCAGGATGCCACCACCGACCATGAACATGGCAATGGTGCCCACCAGCGCCAGCAGGTGCATCAACTTGGGGGCCACCGCCAGCAAGCCGCGGCCCAACCCCTGACGCAACAGGCCGCCATCCGGTTTCTTCAACAGGTGCAAGCCGATGTCATCGAGCTTGACGATGAGGGCCACCAGGCCATAGACCCCGACCGTCATCAAGAGCGCTATCCCCGCCACTACGGCAATCTGCAAGCTCAGGCTGGTACCTTGCACCGTGCCAAGGGCAATGACGATGATCTCGGCGGAGAGGATAAAGTCGGTTCGAATGGCCCCCTTTACCTTCTGCTGCTCATAGCCGACCAGGTCCTCGATAGGAGGATGAGATGCGGCGCTCCCCTGCACATCCTCACCCGCCGTCTCCTGGTGGGGCAGAAACTTGTGCACCAGCTTCTCCGCGCCCTCGAAACAGAGATAGGCGCCCCCCAGCATCAACAGCGGAGTAATGAGCCAGGGGATCAGGGCACTGATGGCAATGGCGGCGGGCACCAGGATCAGCTTGTTGCGAAACGATCCCTTGGCCACGGCCCAGACCACCGGCAGCTCACGCTCGGCGCGCACCCCAGAGACCTGCTCGGCATTGAGGGCAAGATCGTCCCCCAACACACCCGCCGTCTTCTTGGCGGCGACCTTGGTCATCAGGGCGACATCATCGAGCACGGTCGCAATATCATCGAGCAGGGTCAGCAGACTGGCTCCGGCCATATCAATTATTCCTCATGTCAGTGGCGGGGAAATCCATCGGTAGCGAGACACTCTTCTTTGTCACTCCCTTGGTGATCTGCGCCATCTCGGCCAACGAGCGGGTTCCAGGCATCATGGTGGCTTCCTTATTTCGGACTAAAGATGGCACAGTGTAACGAGAAGCCGCCGTTTCGGCAGCACCCCTGAGTCGTTTGTCCTTTGCTGCATCCGCACTCACCCCCCCTAGCCCAAGGAGTTTCCATGCAACCCTGGCAGCCTCTGCTCGATTTCTGGTTTGGCGATGACACCGACGATGCCAGCCGTGCCAAGCGACAAGCCCCGCTCTGGTGGGGTAAAAGCCGCGACACCGACCTCCTGATCCGCCAACGCTTTGGCGCGCTGGCCGAGCAAGCAAGCGCCGGCACCCTGGCCCACTGGGCCGAGGTGCCCACCGGGCGGCTGGCGCTGATCCTGCTGCTGGACCAGTTGCCGCGCAACATTCACCGCGGCACCCCGGGCTCTTTTGCTCAGGACGCCAAGGCCCTGGCCCTCACCTTGGCCGGGTTGTCCCTGGGGGCGGACAAGGCACTCTCCCCCCTGGCGCGGGTGTTTTACTACCTGCCCCTCGAGCATTCGGAGCAGCGGGAACATCAGGCGCGCAGTGTCGCCCTGTTCGACGCCCTGGCCGCCGAGCAGCCCGGCTCGACCTTCGCGGGCTACCTCGATTTTGCCCGCCGCCATCGGGTGATAGTGGACAGATTCGGTCGCTTCCCCCATCGCAATGCCATTCTGGGCCGCCCCAATACGACCGAGGAGGGCGCCTTTCTCACGCAGCCGGGCTCGGGCTTCTGACTGGCCCCCCCTCATCGCCATTGAAAAACGGGCCAAAGGCCCGTTTTTCGTACGCATTGGATTGACGCTCGTTCAGGCCGCCTCGGGCAATGCCTCCTTCTTCTGGTAAGCCGCAGGGCTCAGCCCCAGCAGCTCCTGCACCGTGGAGGCCACCGTGATGGAGGAGAGGGTACCGGTCAATATGCCGGCGAACAGGGTGAAGGCGAAGCCATGGAGGGCATCGCCGCCAAACAGCAGCAGGGCTCCCACGGTAAAGAGGGTGGTGCCCGAGGTGATCATGGTGCGGCTGAAGGTCGCCTTGATGGCGATATCGCTGCACTCATGCATCCCCAACCGGGTGCGGGAGCTCAAGATGTCCCTCAGCCTGTCCGAGATGACGATGCTGTCGTTGAGGGAGTAGCCGATCACCGCCATCAGGCCGGCGATCACGTTGAGGTCGAACTCGATATGGAACAGGGCAAGCAGCCCCAGGGCGACCACGGCATCATGCAGCACCGACAGCAAGATGCCGACGGCCTGACGCCATTCGAAACGAAACGCCAGATAGACGGAGATGGCGATAGAGGCCACCAGCACCGCCATCATCCCCTGCTGGAACAACTCGGCGCCCACCTGGGGGCCCACTATGGTGGTGCGCAGCAGTTCGACCGGCAGGCCAAGCTGCGTCGCCAGCCGATCGGCCAGCTCCTGGGCAGGCATGGTCAGCCCCTCGGGGGGGAGCTTGATCAGCCACTCACCGGGGACCCCGGCCGGTTGCAGGCTCACCAGAGCGCGCAGAGGCTCCCCGAGCAAGGCATTGATCTCATGGGCATCCTTGAGGGTCTGGATCTTGAACTCCAGCAAGATGCCCCCGGTGAAATCCAGTCCCAGTTGCAGGCCGTTGATGGCCAGCAGCCCGAGACTGGCGAGGGTGAGCAGCACGGAGAGGCCCAGCCCCAGATAACGCCAGCGGGTCAGGCTCATGGAAAAGAAGCGATGAAACATGATTAAACCCTCTGCAGCCGTTGGCTGCTCTTGCCCCAGATGGGATTGATGATGGCGCGCGTGCCCCAGATACCGGTGATCATGCTGGAAACCAGTCCCAGGATCAGGGTGATGGAGAAGCCTTGCAGCGGGCCTGAGCCGATGGCGTAGAGCACCACGGCACTGATCAGGGTGGTGATGTTGGCGTCGAAGATGGTGCTGAAGGCCGAGCGGTAGCCAAAATCGATGGCTCCCGCCAGGCTGGCACCTTCACGCAACCTGTCCTTGACCCGCTCGAAGATGAGCACATGGGTATCCACCGCCATGCCGACCGTGAGCACCAGACCGGCGATGCCGGGCAGGGTCAATACGGCGCCGGGCAATACCGCCAGCATGCCCACCTGCATCAACAAGTTGCCGAACAGCGCCGTGATGGCGACCCAGCCAAACTTGCGATACCAGCACAACATGAACACCATCATGCCGACCATGCCAAACACCAGGGCGCTAAATCCCGCTTCTATGTTCTGCATCCCCAGAGTGGGGCCTATGCTGCGCTCTTCCAGGATCTTGAGCGGCGCGGTCAGGGCCCCGGCGCGCAGCAGCATGGCGAGCTCTTGTGCCTCCGGCATGCTGCCAAGCCCGGTGATGCGGAACTGGTTGCCGAGCGCCGTCTGTATGGTGGCCACGTTGATCACCTGACTGTGAGCCCGCAACTTGCCGCTGCTGCCCGTCTTGTACTCGGTGAACACGGTTGCCATGGGGCTGCCCACATGCTGGCGACTGAACTGGCTCATCTTGCTGCCCCCCAGGGCATCGAGCACTATGCCGACCTGAGGCTGCCCCATCTCTCCCATGCTGGCACGGGCATCGACGATGTGATCGCCGGTCAACACCGGTTTGCGATCCAGCCCGACGCTGCGTCCCTCCTTGTCGGTCATGACAAAGCGGCTGTCCGGCTTGGCCTGATAGAAGGCCAGGGATGCCGTGGCGCCAATCACCTCCTTGGCCTGACGGGGGTTGTGGACCCCGGGCAGCTCGATGCGGATACCATCCTGACCCTGGCGCTGCACCGAGGCCTCGACGATGCCGAGCTCATTGATGCGCTTCTTGAGGATCGACAGGTTCTGGGTGACGGCGTTATTGGCGAGCAGAGTGCGCTCGGCCTCGCTCATCTTGAGGGTCAGCTGCTGGCCCGATCGAGTCAGCAGCCACTGGCCCTGACGCACACCGCCACTCTCCTTGACGAGGGTGAGCCAGGCGCCCTGCTCCGTCCCCTCTGGCAGCACTATGCGCACCTCCCCGGTCGCTACCCGGCTCACATTGCCCCCGCGCAAGTGGGCTTCCCGCAGGCCGGTGCGCAGGTTATCCACCAGATTCTTGGTCTGATTCTCCAGCACGAAGTCCAGATCGACCCCGATCAGCAGCTGCGAGCCACCCCGCAAATCCAGCCCCAGCTTGATGGGGGTGGCGCCGAGCTGGCTGATCCAGGTCGGCGCCTTGGCATGAAACTCCAGGGTCAGGGCGGCGCTGTCATGGCCCTGCTGCTCGAGCAACTGCTTGGCTCTTTGCTGATCCCCCTGATCGGCAAACACCAGCTCCAGCTTGTCCGCCGAGGCGATGGTCTGCTGCAGCACTATGCCCTCTGTGGCCAGCAGCTTGGCATCGCTGGCACTCAGGCTCGACTGGCCATGCAGGCCGAGGGAAGGCTGCTCACCGAAGAAGGTGGGCAGGGAATAGAAACCGAAGGTCAATAACATCAGCAGCAACAAGGCGTACTGCCAGGCGCTGGTGCGGTTGTGCAGCAGGCGCGGTTTTTTTCTCACACTGTTCATGGCAAGGATCCAATTCGAAACAGGCATGGCGATCGCCGCGATAGTCGCAGCAGACGCAGAAAATCAATCGAAATGGGGGCTGGCGTCCGATGGACGAGCCCGTCGGTCAGCGAGGGAAACTACCCTGATGTGACCGAAGATCAGCCGTGAACGGCGCTCTGGGAGAAGCGGTATTGCAGGTGTCGGCGGGAGAGCCAGCGGCGATGTATGCCCCTGAACTTGTCTCTGAAGCTGTGTTTCTGATAGAGCAGCGGGAGGCAGAGCAACAGGCCCCCCAGCAGTAGCAGGCTGACGGCAGCTGACCAGTCATGGATGAGCTGATAGTCGCGATCTTGCCTGTCGCCATGGTTGCGCAGGGAGTGTTCCAGCCGCTGCAGATGGCTCTGATGGGTGCCGATAAACTTGACGGCTCCCTCCTCAGGTGTGCTCGCACCATGGAAGGCGCTCTGGGAGAGGGATGTTTCCTGGGGAGCAGCCACCAGATGTCCATCCACTCGAAGAGTAGAAAACAGCAGCATGAAGGCGATGAGCAGGCTCATCACTATCCATTTCACTGTATTTGGACGATGGGACGACATAAGGCTCCGAAAAAAATTGTGAGCTGGCGCCCACTGTGGGCAAGCTATCACAGGGGCTCGTCGGCAGCAAGGGCTGAACGGACCGGCCTTTGCCCTACCGACCCGAGCAACCCTGTGATAAATGGCGCTATTTACCTTGGGTCATCTGTTCAAAGTCGCTGGCATAACCCTTGAGCAGGCTGTAGAGGTGGGCACGCTGCTTGAGATCCAGGGAGCCACTCAAGTCGCTCAACCACTGGACGGTACGTTGGCGGGACTGCTCGGTATAACCGGTGAAACGGCCGTCCATCAGACCATCCCCCTCGGCCAGCAGCTTGGTGAGCCGCTGCTCGAAGTCGGGGCTGGCACGCTGCCTGAGCAGCTGATCCAGCTCGCCGACCCAGGCTCTCTGGTACTCAATCCAGGGCGGCATCATCTCGTATTGCCACTCAACCCAGCGGGCCACCAGGGGCGCCTGGGCGGGTTTGACCTCGCCTATCCAGAATACCAATCGCTTGTTCATCTTCTCGGTCGACTCGCGCAGCACCTTCTCCTTGGGATCCTTGGCAAAATCCTGCTCCCGCTCCTGCTGTCGCGCCAGCCTGTCTTTCATGAAAGCATCGACCTGGGCATCGGTCAGGGTGCGAGCCAGCCGCACCGCCCGCGGTATGGTGTTCTCCAGGGTACGGGTCAGGCTCTGTTGGGTGACATCCAGATGTCGGGATACCTGAGCCGGTGTCATGGGACTCGCCACCGCCCGGGAGAGGGCGGCAAGATCCTTGGCATAGCGCGGCAACTCATGCTGACGGTGCCAGCTCATCAACCCCTTCACCTCCTGATCGAGCAGCCTCTTCTGGCTGCTGCTCAGGGAAAAATAGTCATCGAGCTGCCAGACGATGCCGACGTCAAGCCAGTAGTAGATGACCCGGGTCGAGCAACCGACCAGCAGCAGGCAGGCCAGACCCGCCAGCCAGACTCGTGTTTTCTTGCGCCAAGGGTGTGTCATCAAGATGGGTTACTCCAGTCGTTGGCGATGATGGGCTATCAGCTCGGCATAGGCCGCATCGGGAGCCTGCTCGGCCATGAGCAGGGCCCACAACAGGGCGATGTAATCGACCCAGGGCAGAAAGGCCGCCCCCTGAAAATCCAGGGGACGTGGCGTCTGGCCCAGGGCAAGCCGTTCAATTTCTTCAAGATAGCAGTCTTCAAGCGCTGCCATCTCCTCCAGACCCCAACCATGGGTGCGCACTATGCTGGCCAGTTCGAAACCGGGGTGACCCGCTGCGCCATATTCCCAATCGATGACCCAGGGTCGCTCTCCCAACAAGTTAGCCGGATTGAGATCGTGATGGCAAGGGAGCCAGCAACCGTCCGGCTCCCGGCTGGCGAGTAGAGGCGCCTCCAGCTTGTCGAGCCAGGGAGGGGGTGCCTTGAGCCCCTCGCGGTAGCCCCGGGCATGGGCGCGCACCGCCATCCTGACGGTCGGTACCGGCAGTTGATGAAGCCGAGCCAGCAGCCGAGCCAGGGCGGGCAGCGCCTGACGCTGCGGGAGGGGAGCCTGCGCCCAGCTCGGCGCCTCGCACCAGTCGAGCAGCAGTATGCCGCGATCGGGGTCCCCATAATGGCAAGGCAGTGCCAGCCCGGCGGCCATGGCCCCCCGATAGAGCTGCCATTCGGTCGCCCTGTCGATGCCAAGGCGTGCCGGGTCTGGGTGACCCTGCCTCAAAAAGTAACTGCGCCCCGAGGGGAGGCGCAGTCGATAGTTGCTATTGGTCAGCCCGAGCCCCAGTGGTTCGAGCCGCCCCTCCCGCCAGGGAGCGGGCAGGCTCGCCAGCAGGCGCTGTTGTTCATTACCAGCCAAAGGTCGATGTCTTCGCCTGTTTGCGGATCTCTTTCTGATCGGCCCACTCCAGCTCGCCGCTCTCCAGATCCATCAGATTCATGGTCATCTGGTAGTAGACATCCTTCACCTTGCCGTTGTCCTTGACGATGCTGCTGAGGTTGCCATAGACCATGTAGCGGGCACCGGTCTGCTTGCCAAGCCGTACCATGGCAGCGGGATCCACCATGCCACTGCTCTGCTGATATTCGAGCTGCTGCTTGACCGCCGCCACCTTGCTCATGTCGACGAAACGGAACTTGCCGGAGCGCAGCAACTTGGTGCGGATGGTGTCGCTCACGGCTTCGGTATCGATGTGCTCCGAGGTCTTGTTGCGGATGGAGTCCATGAACATCACGGGGCGACCCCCTGCCGTGATTTCACTGGTCGCCGGCGAGCTCAACATGGAATCCGCCATCTTGTCGGCGATGGCTTGCAAGTCGCTCGAGCCGTAATCCACGGTCACCGTCTCGGTGGCCGTCGGATCGCCATAGCTGACGGTGGTGCTGGAGCAGCCGCCCAGCAGCAGGGCGCCGCCCAGGATAAGCAAGGCATGATTCATCTTCATCGATTCGTTTCCTCAATCACTAAGTACATGCAAGGTGTCAGCACCCCTGGTGCCTGACACCTCAAGCCACCGCCGCGCGGCGGCAGGGGTTCATCAGTTCGACTCTTCAATCACTTCACGGACGGAGAGCCGATAACCCTTCACATCCAGGGTCGGCGCCAGGGCCGACAGTGTCCGAACCTGCTGACCATGGAGCACGAGTGGCGTCCAGCCGCGGCCATCAGACGCGACCTCCTGGCCGCTGGCATCATACCAGTAGAACAGGTATTGCAGAGGATTGTCGCCACGGCGCTCATTGACTATCTCCACGTTGACCTGCATCAGGCCATTTTGCTGGCGCCTGGCCAGCTCGCGCAGGTGCAGGTCAAGAGTGCTGTTATCCACTTGCATCTGGGCCGCGCCGCCACTTGGCGCCGACAGGGCAACACCGCTGGTGTTGGTGGCACAGGCCGACAGCCCCAAGGCGAGGCCGCAAGCCAGGACGATTCGTTTCATCTTCTACTCCTCATATGAATATCTCCCCCCCAGGCACCCGGCCTGGGGGGATTAGAGCATCATCACCCGGGTGACGAGATTGGCACCGAGCCGGTTGACCCACACCAGGGTGGTATGCCCGGCACGCACCTCGATGGGCAGGGTCTTGCTCCCACTGCCTGATCCTAACCTCAACTGCTGCGAGCCCGGGGGAAGCGTCGCTTCCCAACTCGATGCCTGGGCAGGCAGGGTCAGCCAGCTGCGGGTGTCGGCCCGCTCAGACAAGGTGTTGAAGATGCCGACCACCAGGTTGCCCACATCGCCCCCCTCCTTGGCGGCGCTGCGGCGCAGTTGCTCCTTGGCGACCAGACGCAGTGCCTGACGGCTCAACATGGCGGGCAGTCGCTCCTGCAGATCCTTGGCAGCCAGGGCTTCGAGCCGCACCAGGGGCGCCGTGCTGCCTGCCTGGTTGCCCACCCCGACACTGAGCGGCCCCACCTCGGCGCCGCGATTATCGTAGTAGGGGATGGCCACGGTAAAGGTGCGAAAATCCCCCCTTGAGGTAAAGAGCGGCAGTGGCAGGAAGAGTTCGCGGCGGGCCGGGATCAGCCCATCTTCGAACAACACCACCACCCTACCCTGCCCCCGCACCAGAGGCGGAGCCTTGCGACCGAGGCGCTGCTCGGTGGCCGCCAACTCGGCAGCCGAGCCGCGCAGCCGTGCCAGACGCAGCATGGCCCCTTGCAGGGCCGGGTTATCCGGGGCTATCTCCAGGCCGCGACCATAGTCTACCCAGGCATCGTTGAGATCCCCGCTCGCCTCATAGAGCACCCCGGACAGATAGAAGGTATAGGCATTCTGGAAGCCGTTCTTGACCTGGCCGGTGAGGCGGTCGAGATCCGGCGCCCGCGACAGCGCCTGGCGCACACTGGCCTCTTGCTTCGCCTTGGCAACCTCATCACCCCGCTCTCGCAGGGCCCGCTCCTGCACCTGATTGGCGCGGCGCACTTCGACCAGGGCCCCTTCCAGATCCCCGCGCTGCAGATAATCCAGCGCCAGATAGTGGTGCAGCATGGTGCGCTCGTAATCCGGCGTCTGATAGCCGAGGGTCTGATCGTTGGTCAGCAGACTGCCGGCCTGGGCCAGCCCCTGACTCACCCGAAAGCGGGCCTGCTCATCGTCGGCCTTGAGGGCCAGGTCCGCCGCCTCCCAGGCCTTGCGGCTTTGCGGGGCCTGATTGGCGAGCGAAGCGATACGCCCCAGCTCCAACCGGCTGAGCACATAGCCATCATCGCCGGGTTCGAGCTCACGCACTTCCCCGATGGCGTCGAGTGCCTTGCCCTGCAGCAGGGCATTGCGCACCGGCGTCATCTGCACCGAATAGGAGACGAACAGGTCTTGCCAACTGGCGCAGCCGCCCAGCCCCAAAACGGCGCAGAGCAGCAAGGGGCGCAGCCCGGTCAACCGCATCCTCACAGGGTGAGCAAGGGGCCCAGGGAGTGACCGCCAACCAGATGCATATGGATGTGATACACCTCCTGCCCGCCATGGCGGTTGCAGTTCATGATGAGGCGATAACCATCCTCGGCGATGCCCGCCTCAGAGGCCAGCTTGCGCGCCACCGTGAACATGCGGCCAAGGGCCAGCTCGTGTTCGGCTTCGACGTCATTGACCGTCGGGATCAGCACATTGGGAATGATGAGGATATGCGTCGGCGCCTTGGGGAAGATGTCGCGAAAAGCGGTGACCAGATCGTCCTGATAAAGGATCTCGGCCGGGATTTCCCTGCGGATGATTTTGCTGAAAATGGTTTCATCGGCCATGGATAACTCCTTGCGTTAAAAAGAAAAATTCAAATTAAGACTCTAAAGAGCCCATTCCATCCCACTGGGCTTCGCCAAGTGTGACACAGGGCGATTTTTGCGACAGCCGTTGTCACAAAGCCTTCAGTTATTGTTAAAAATACCGATAGCGAGAACAGTAAGGATCCCCGGTGCCCACCACGAAGTCCGTAGGGTAACAAAGGGACGGGGGATTCAGGCAAGGGACTTTTGCATCACAGCGGGACAATAATGAAACTAAGTATGTCTGACCTCTCCATCTTGCAGCGGGTCTATCTCGGGTTTGCCATCCTGGTCGCCGTGATGATAGCGAGTTCTGCTTTCACCTTTCACAGCCAGCGCGCACTCGGCCAGGCCCTGCATCAGGTCACCCAGCAATCCATGCCCCTGGTGCAGGCCAGCAGCCAGACCCAGATCAGCCTGCTGAGCGCCAACAAGCGGCTCAACGACGTGCTGACCGAGCAAGATGCCAAGGCGCTACCCGAAGAGATCAACGCCCTTGAGGCCGCCCAGACCGAGGTCGAGGGTCGCCTCCAGGCCCTGAGCAGCCAGGCCGGCAATGAGCCCCAGTTGCAAGCACCGCTCAACGCCCTCAAGGAGCAGGTCGCCAGCTATCAGGCGCTGACCCAGACCCTGCCCACCGAACACCAGGCCCTGCTCAGCCAGCTGCACAAGGTCAATCAGGCCAAAGGACAATTCCAGGTCACCCTGCCCCAGTTCAAGAAAAACCTGAGCGACATGATGGCGGGACAAGAGGACAGCTTTATCAAGATGCTCTCCGAGAAGCTGACCACCCAGCTCTCCACCATCGAGCTCTCCACCATGGATGCCCTCAATCAGAGCATGACGGGCCCCATCGAAGCGGCGCTCAAGCGCAACAAGATGCAGATTGGCGGCTTCAACGGCACCATCGCCGATCTGGAAAAAGAGCTGCCCAGCTTCGACAACGACGTCGGTCACAACGTGCGCGCCTTCGTGCGCGACACCACCGCCAGCGACGGCCTGCTCGGCCAGTATCAGACCCTGATGACGCAACAAGCCGCCCTGCTGGAGAAGAGCAAGCAGGCCAGCCAGCTCATCATCGCCATCCAGGAACAGCTCGATGCCATCACGGCCCAGAGCCAGCAACTGATGAATGCCAGCATTGCCGCCTCGGAACAGGTACAGCAGCGCAGCACCCTCTCCCAAGGGGTCAGCATAGTGCTCGCCATCCTGGTCGCCATCCTGGTCGCTCTCACCCTGGGCCGGGCCATCCGCCGCCCACTCAAGGAGCTGCTGCGGGTACTGACCGACGTGACCCAGGGGGACATGACACTGCGCGTCGGCTTCAAGAGCCGCAACGAATTCGGTCAGCTCGGCAGTCAGGTCAACCTGCTGATCGCCCAGATGAGCGAGGTCCTCACCCAGCTGAGCCAGGCCTCGACCCAGCTCAATGATGCCGCCCACGGCAACCGCCACACCACGGAGTCGGTGCGTGCGGATCTGGAGACCCAGCGTCAGGAGACCGCCTCGGTCGCCGCCGCCATGACCGAGATGGAAGCCTCGGTGCGCGAGGTTGCCCAGGCGGCCAACCAGACCCTGGAGCGGGTGATGGATGTGGAGAAAGCCTCCGAAACCGGACGCCAGGTGATGGCGGGCAATATCAGCACTACCCACCAGCTGGCGGGCAAGTTGCAGCAGACCGGGGCTGTCATCGCCGAGGTCAGCACCATGAGCGGCCAGATTGGCAACATTCTCGACGTCATTCGCGGCATTGCCGATCAGACCAATCTGCTGGCGCTCAATGCCGCCATCGAGGCAGCCCGGGCCGGCGAACAGGGCCGTGGCTTCGCCGTGGTGGCCGACGAGGTCCGCAGCCTGGCGGGCCGCACCTCCCAATCCACCAGCGAGATCCAGACCATGATAGAGAACCTGCAACAAGGGGTCGCCAAGGCGGTAACCGTGATGCAGGAGTGCTCCCATGAGATGGACAGCTGCATGAACCAGAGTTCCCAGGCCAACAACGCCATGGAGGAGGTGCAGGGGATAGTGGTGCTCATCAGCGACATGTCGAGCCAGATAGCCTCGGCCGCCGAGCAGCAGCAGGCGACCAGCGCCGACATCGCCACCAACCTCAATCGCATCTCGGATATCTCGGATCTCAACTACCAGGGCATCGCCCGGGTGGCCGAGACCAGCCAGCAACTCGATGCCCTGGCCGAGCAGCAGGAGAGCCTGGTCAAGCGGTTCCGGCTCAGTGCCTGATCGCCTCTGACGGCGCCCCCAGCAACAACAAGGCCCCTTTCGGGGCCTTGTTGTTTATCCATGGCGCATCAGGCGTAGGCGATGGCGCCCTTGCCCACCCCTTCATAGGCGACAATCTTGACGAACTTGTCCCCCACCTGCTTCTTCACTTCACGGGCAATATGGTGGGCAAGCAGTTCGATGGTGGTGTCGGTGTCGATCATCTCCACCTCGCTTCTGACCATGGCGAGCTGGAACAGCCCCTGGGGGGCCACATACTTGAAACCGATGTGCTGCTCGCCAAGCAGTGGCGCGGCGACGGCGCTCAGGGCCAGTTCGGCCAGGGGAACTTGGTCCTCGGCGGTGCCGAGGTAGATATCGGCCCACCCCTCGGCCCAATTCTGTTCAAGCTCTTCATCACGCTCCCCTTCCACCTCTATCTCGATGGGCGAGCGATGACCGTGGGCGATGCGCTGGCAGTTGCCATCATGTTTCTTGAGGCCATGGCTGTAGTGATAGAAGGCACCGACAATGGCTTCGTGGCGCAGGGTCAGCGACAGATCCCGGATATTGCCCGGCAGCTCCTTGGCCAGTACCGCCAGCAGGTAGCGGGTCACCGACTCCTTGTCGACTTGGGCACCGGGGATAAAGGCAAAGGCCTCCCCCGGACAGCGCAGGTGGATTGAGCTGCCCTGGCGCAGCAAGTCGACGCACTGTTCTCCCCCGGCCAGACTCTCGATGCGCACCAGGGCGTTGTCTGCCGGGACCAGCAGCTTGTGGTCCACTTCGCGGTCGATGATCGCCTTGATAAGCTTCTTCACCCGACCAAAATCGAGCAGCATGCTCATCTCGTTGAGCTCGCCGCCCAGCTCCACGTCCACCAGCCAGCTCTCACCCACCATGCCACGGCGTTCACACAGGTAGCTGGAGTCGATCACGGTCAAATCTCTTACAAATAACTTCATTACTCAGGCCTTGCTACAGAGTAGGGACAGATTGCGCTATTATGACCCGCGCTCACCGACAAAGGAACTGGACCCGCCATGAACACATTGCTTATCAAGAACGCAACCCTGGTCAACGAAGGGCGCATCTACGCCTCCGATGTGCTGATCGAGGGCGAGCGTATCAAGAAGATCGCCCCCCAGATCGATGCCCCGGACGCCGTGGTGATCGATGCGGCAGGCCGCCATCTGATCCCCGGCATGATTGACGATCAGGTCCATTTTCGTGAGCCGGGTCTGACCCACAAAGGCACCATAGCGAGCGAGTCCCGCGCCGCCGTAGCCGGTGGCACCACCAGCTTCATGGAGATGCCCAACGTCAATCCCCAGACAACTACTATCGACGCCCTGGAAGCCAAGTACGAGATCGCCGCCAAAGGCTCTGCCGCCAACTACAGCTTCTATCTGGGTGCCACCAACGACAACCTGGAAGAGATCAAGAAGCTCGATCCCAAGCAGTCCTGCGGCATCAAGATCTTCATGGGCGCCTCCACCGGCAACATGCTGGTCGACAACCAGGAGACCCTGGCGGCCATCTTCCGGGAGAGCCCGGTGATGATAGTGACCCACTGCGAAGACACGCCGTCTATCAAGGTGCTCGAAGACGAGGCCCGCGCCAAGTGGGGCGAGGATGTGCCGATGCGCGAGCACGGCCGCATCCGCAGCGCCGATGCCTGCTACAAATCCTCTAGCATGGCGGTGGGCCTGGCGAAAAAATACGGCGCCAAACTGCACGTGCTGCATCTGACCACGGCAAAAGAGCTGTCGCTCTTCACCGCCAGCCCGGACTTGAAGGATCTCAAGGACAAGAACATCACCGCCGAGGTGTGTGTGCATCATCTGTTCTTCAACGAGGCGGACTACGACACCCTGGGCAGCCAGATCAAGTGCAACCCGGCGGTGAAGAGCGCGGCCGATCAGCACGCGCTGCTCGATGCGGTGCGCAACGATGTGCTCGACATCATCGCCACCGACCACGCCCCCCACACCTGGGAAGAGAAGCAGAACAGCTACTTCAAGGCGCCGTCCGGCATCCCCCTGGTGCAGCACTCCATGCAGGCCCTGCTCGAGCTCTACCACAACGGCGTCTTCTCCCTGGAAACTATCGTCAAGAAGACCTCCCACGCGGTGGCCGAGCGCTTCCAGGTGCAGGATCGCGGCTACATCCGCGAAGGCTACTTCGCCGACCTGGTGCTGCTGGATCTGGGCAAGCCCTATGTGGTCAATGACGACAACCTGCTCTATCTGTGCGGCTGGTCGCCCTTCAACGGCTATCGCTTCCAGAGCAGCATAGAGATGACCCTGGTGAATGGTCAGATTGCCTGGCAGAACGGTCAGGTCACCGACCAGGTATTGGGCAAACGGCTGACCTTTAACCGCTGACAGCGAGGGAAGCGATAGCCATTCAAAGGCTGTCGCTCCCAACCCCATTGGCATGAAGATGACAGGCAGATCACCCGGCAAAACGGTCAGTTCACCGGCTTGCCATTGGGCAAACGGCTGACCTTTAACCGTTAATTGCGTGCAAAGCAGGCGAACGCGTCAAAGTCGCTGTTTGCTGGTTGACAGGGGGGGGCCATCTCCATAAACTCAGCCCCCGTCAGCCAAGCTGACACAGTCGGCGTGTAGCGCAGCCAGGTAGCGCACTGTCATGGGGTGTCAGGGGTCGGAGGTTCGAATCCTCTCACGCCGACCATCATTCCCCGAGAAAGGCCCAATCAGCAGATTGGGCCTTTTTTTATCCGCGATCCTTCCCCTCCCCCTTTTCCCTCATCACGGATGGCATTGACCCTCTCCCTGCTCTCCTCCAGCCAGGTGGATGATTGCCCAAAACCGATCCCTGTGTTGTGATCAGCTATCGTCTCTGCCCAGGGTTTATCTCATGCCATCTTGTCGCTCTCCTCTGCCCTCTCTCCTGCTGGTCTGCACCCTGCTCTTGGGCGGCTGCGCGACCCCCTATGACAGTGAGAAGTCAATGTGGAATGGTCAGACTGGCTTCTCCCAGACCCAGCTCGGCCCGGATCGCTGGCAGATAGAGTTCGTCGGCAACGATCTGGTGGACAGGGAGACGGCGCGCAAATACGTGCTCAAACGCGCCGGGGAACTGGCCCTGTCCAGAGGCTATGGCTGGATAGAGGTATTGAGTCTGGAGATTGCCCGGGATGCCGTGCGCGCGACCCCCCGTCGCCCTCAGTTTGGTTTCGATGAGTACGAGCCAGACACCTTCATGGAGCAGTTGCATGTCGAGCATCGCATCTCTGCCCTGCTCAACCTGCGCCTGCGTCACCAGGCCAAGGGGGATGGCAGCTTGTCAGCTGAATATCTCAATAAAATAACAATTAGCAACAGTAAATAGTAACAATTAATTAAATAACATCCTTGATACACCTAAGACCAGTATGAAAAGTGTGACTCGACGCTGGTGTTAGTGCTCGCCTTTGGGCATGCTGCAAACCGTGATCGCCCTCCTCTGGCGATCTGGCACGGCTGTCGTGGCACTCGCCACCCCATCCCGACTCCTTGCGTTGCCCGGATCTCTCCCCATGAAAATGAACAAGCTGACCCTCGCCATCCTGATCGCCATGCTGCTTGGCATCGCCACCGGTCAGGGTTATCGACTCTTTGCCCCCGGCGAAGCCCCCGCTTTTGCAGACAACGTCACCCTGCTCACCGACATCTTCCTGCGCCTCATCAAGATGATCATCGCCCCCCTGGTGTTCACCACCCTGGTGGTCGGTATCGCCAAGATGGGCGATACCCGCACCGTCGGCCGGATCGGCGCCAAGACCCTCGGCTGGTTTATGCTCGCCTCCCTGCTCTCCCTGAGCCTGGGGCTGCTCATGGTCACCCTGATGCAGCCGGGCAGCGGCCTCTCCTTGCCTCTGCCACCCGAGTCCGCCAGCAGCGGCATCAGCGCCGCCAGCCTGAGCCTGCGTGACTTTATCGCTCATGCCATCCCCAAGAGCCTGATCGAGGCCATGGCCAACAACGAGATCCTGCAAATCGTGGTGTTCTCGCTGTTTTTCGGTCTGGCCGCCGCCGCACTCGGTGATGCCGCCAAGCCGGTGGTGATGCTGCTGGCAAGCAGCGCCGAGATCATGCTCAAGGTGACCGGCTATGTGATGAATTTCGCTCCCTTTGCCGTCTTTGCCGCCATCTCGGCCATGGTCGCCAAGGAGGGGCTCGGCATCCTCGCCACCTATGGCAGCTTCATGGCCCAGTTCTATCTGGCCCTGGCCTGTCTCTGGCTGCTGCTCATCGCCATGGGCAGCCTCTTCCTGCGCCAGCGCACCCCGCGCCTGCTGGCCCTGATCCGAGAGCCCGTGCTGCTCGCCTTCTCGACCGCAAGCTCGGAGGCGGCCTATCCCAAGACGCTGCAACGCCTCGAGTGGTTCGGCTGTGACAAGCGCATCGCCAGCTTCGTGCTGCCCATGGGTTACTCCTTCAATCTGGATGGCTCCATGATGTACTGCACCTTTGCGGTCATGTTCATCGCCCAGGCCTATGGCATCGAGCTCTCCTTCGCCCAGCAGGTGACCATGTTGCTGCTGCTCATGGTCACCTCCAAGGGGATGGCCGGGGTGCCACGGGCCTCCCTGGTAGTGATTGCCGCCACCCTCAACCAGTTCCATATCCCGGAGGCGGGTGTCCTGCTGCTGCTCGGCATAGACCACTTCCTCGACATGGGTCGCTCCGCTACCAATGTGCTCGGCAACGCCATCGCCGCCTGCGTGATCGCCAAGACCGAGGATTGTCTGGAAGAGGAGACCCAAGCGCCCCATGCCGCCTCGAAAGAGGCTCGCCAACCCGTTTGATGAGGGGCGAGGTTCGCTCCGTCAATGGCTCAACGCCCGGCTGTGCCCCCTCCCGCCCCGAGACGGGGCACAGCCGGGCATTTGTCCCCTGTCTTGCTCCCCTTCAGCCTCTGATCACCTCAGGGAAACGTGACCTAAAGACGTGCCACAAAGAGCACCATACGGTACACTCCCATCCGGGTCCAAACCCCGTTAAATACATAAAAATCAATAACAAGGCATTTATTAGCCACTGGTAGCATCCAGGGGCGGATCCCGATCTGCCCCTCGATGCCCAGCCGCCTCGCCTCAACAAAACAGGACATCCCATGAACAAGAAAACCCTGCTCGCGACCCTGATCTTCGGCCTGATGGCTGGCCAGGCCGTTGCCGCCCCTTACCTGCCCCAGGCGGACGATCAACGCAATGGCCAGCAATACAGCGCCGCCAATGCCTGGCTGGAAGTGGATCTGGCAGCCTTCGATCACAACCTGCAGACCCTCAAGACTCGCCTCGGTGACAAGGGCCCGCAGATCTGCGCCATCATGAAGGCCGACGCCTATGGTCACGGCATCGATCTGCTGGTGCCCTCGGTGGTTGCCGCCGGCATCCCCTGCATCGGCATCGCCAGCAACGAAGAGGCCCGCGTGGCACGGGACAAGGGCTTCACCGGTCGTCTGATGCGAGTCCGCGCCGCGACCCCGGCCGAAGTCGAGCAGGCGGTGCCTTACAAGCTCGAAGAGCTGGTCGGCGGCCTGGAAAACGCGACCATCATCAGCGAGATAGCCCAGCGCCACCAGACCCGGATACCGGTGCACATTGGCCTCAACTCGGCAGGCATGAGCCGTAACGGTCTGGACTTGCGCGCCCAGGATGCCAAGGGTGAAGCCCTGGCCATACTCGGCCTCAAGGGGATCACCCCGGTCGGCATCATGACCCACTTCCCGGTGGAGGAGAAAGAGGACGTCAAGCTGGGTCTGGCCCAGTTCAAGCTCGATTCCCAGTGGCTGATCGAGGCGGGCAAGCTGGATCGCAGCAAGCTTACCCTGCACTGCGCCAACTCTTTCGCCACCCTGGAAGTGCCCGAAGCACATCTGGACATGGTTCGCCCGGGCGGCCTCATCTATGGCGACTCCATCCCCTCCTACACCGAATACAAACGCGTCATGGCCTTCAAGAGCCAGGTAGCGGCAGTCAGTCACTTCCCGGCGGGCAACACGGTCGGCTACGATCGCACCTTCACCCTCAAGCGGGACTCCGTGCTGGCCAACCTGCCGATGGGCTACTCGGACGGCTATCGCCGCGCCATGAGCAACAAGGCCTCCGTGCTCATCAACGGCCAGAAGGCCCCGGTGGTGGGCAAGACCTCCATGAACACCGTCATGATCGATGTGACCGACATCAAGGGGGTCAAACCCGGTGATGAGGTGGTGATGTTTGGCCGTCAGGGGGATAACGAGATTAAACAGGCAGATCTGGAAGAGTACAATGGCGCCCTGCTGGCGGACATGTACACCGTCTGGGGTTACAGCAACCCGCGCATCATCAAGCGTTAATCCTGCCGCCCCTGTGGCACGGCGCGCGAGCGGGCAATCAATGCCCATAGAAAAGGGCTCCCTTAGGAGCCCTTTTCATTTCATTATCCTCTGGCACCGCCGCCGTTATACCCGCGCGCCAGGGCTGCGGATCAGCTCGCCGATTTGACTTGCTTGCGCGTCAGCCAGAGGCTGAGCCCCATGCTGAGCACCAGTATGCTGGCCACCACCCCCAGGGCTACCCCGGTCGGGATCTTGAAGATGTCGAGCAGCAGCATCTTGACTCCGATAAACATCAGGATGAAGGCCAGGCCGTATTTCAGCAGGCTGAAACGCTCGGCCACACCGGCCAGCAGGAAGTACATGGCCCGCAGCCCCATGATGGCGAAGATATTGGAGGTGAGCACGATGAAGGGATCCGTGGTCACCGCGAAGATGGCCGGGATGCTGTCCACCGCGAAGATGAGGTCACTCACTTCAACCAGCACCAGGATCAGCAGCAGCGGCGTGGCGTAGCGCACACCATCACGCCAGACGAAGAAGTTCTCCCCTTCCAGCTGCTCGGTCACCTTGACGCGACGGCGCATCCAGTTCAACAAGGGGTTGTTGGCAAGATCCGGCTCCTTGTCGGCCGCCCACAGCATCTTGGCACCGGTCAGCAGCAAGAAGGCGCCGAACAGATACAAGATCCAGTGGAACTGCTCGATGAGCCAGCTGCCCGCAAACACCATGCCAGCCCGCATCACGATGGCGCCCAATACCCCGTACAGCAGCACCCTGCGCTGCAGCTCGGCCGGGATCGCAAAATAGCCAAACAGCATCAGCCAGACAAAGACGTTGTCCACCGCCAGTGCCTTCTCGATGAGGTAGCCGGAGAGGAACTCCAACCCCTTCTGGTTCGCCATCTCGCGACCCATATTCACATCAACCCAGTACCAGATGGCCAGGTTGAAGAGCAGCGCCATGCTCACCCAGACCAGGGACCAGGCTCCCGCCTCCTTGAGGGAAACCTTATGAGACTTGCCGCCCCCCACGAAACGTAAATCGACCCAGAGCAGGGTCAACACCAGGGCGAAGAACCCCAACCACATCCACCATTCACCCATTGTGTCCTCCTTAAAAACGACAAAACCCATGACCGGAGGCATGGGTTCGCGTTTGGAGCAGATACACCTTGCCTCTCGGCAAGGTCTCACTTACAGCCTTGGCTGCCCGGGTGCCGGGTGCTTTGCGCTGCAAAGACACCGTAATGACGACAGACCGGCGAGAAGTTACTCCCCTTGTGCCGCGGATACTAGCAGGCCCTCCTGGTGCTGCCAAGTGCCTGATAAAGATATAGCAATCCGATGAGCGGATCGGTCCGCACCCAGCCTCTCCCCCCGCAGCAGCAGGGAGCACCCATAAAGAAGGGCGCCCAGAGGCGCCCTGTTATCTGCATGACGGCGATACGTCAGAGCGGGTCTGCCTTGAGGCAGGAGACGGCGTGGTCGAAGTTCCCCTCAAGCACAGGCCGGGTCTTGGCGCACTCGGGACCGGCCACCGGGCAGCGGGTACGGAACACGCAGCCGGACGGCGGATTCATCGGCGACGGCAAGTCCCCTTCCAGGATCTGGATCACCTTGCTGCGCTCCAGATCAGGATCCGGCACCGGCACCGCCGACATCAACGCCTTGGTGTAGGGGTGCAGAGGATTGGCGTAGATCTCCTTGCCCTTGCCCAGCTCCACCGCATTGCCCAGATACATCACCAGCACCCGATCCGAAATGTGCTTCACCACGGACAAGTCATGGGCGATGAAGATGAGCGACAGCCCCATCTCCTTCTGGATGGACTTGAGCAGATTCACCACCTGCGCCTGGATGGAGACATCCAGCGCCGAGACCGGCTCGTCACAGATGATCATCTTGGGTTCGAGGATCAGGGCCCGGGCGATACCGATGCGTTGACACTGACCGCCGGAGAACTCATGGGGGTAGCGGTTGACCAGGTTGGGCAACAGCCCCACCTTGGTCATCATGGCGCGCACCTTGCCCTCCACCTCGCTCCTGGAGAGCTTGGGATAGAAGGTGATAAGGGGCTCGGCGATGATATCCCCTATGGTCATGCGCGGATTCAAGGAGGCGAGCGGGTCCTGGAAGATCATCTGGATCTCCTTGCGCTTCTCACGCAGGGCCTTCTGATCGAGCTTGGTCAAGTCGTTACCCAGCCAGACCACCTTGCCGTCCGTGGCGGGCACCAGGCCAATCAGCGCCCGGGCAAAGGTGGACTTGCCACAGCCGGACTCCCCCACTACGCCCAGGGTCTCCCCTTCATACAGACGCAGAGTCACCCCATCGACCGCTTTGAGGGTCGAGGGCTTGGCCCAGGGCCAGGCCTTGTCACTCTTGATGCTGAAGTGGACTTTGAGGTCGGACACTTCCAGCAGCAGTTTCTTGTCAGTACCCATTTAGTTCACTCCCTTGACCATGGCATCCGATACCCAGTGGCACGCGCGAGCGCGGCCATCGTTGAAGGGCAGCAAGAGCGGCGACTCCTGACCGCAGATCTCGCTGGCCCTGTGGCAGCGCTCCTGGAAGGGGCAGCCTTTGGGCAGACGCAGCAGGTTGGGCGGGTTGCCCGGAATGGTCGGCAAGATCTCCCCCTCGGTGTCGAGGCGGGGAATGGCACGCAGCAGCCCCTCGGTATAGGGGTGGCTAGGACGGTAGAAGATGTCGTTGACCTTGCCGTACTCCATGGTGCGGCCGGCATACATCACCAGCACCTTGTCGCAGATCCCCGCCACCACGCCCAAGTCGTGGGTGATCATGACGATGGAGGTGTTGAACTCGCGCTTGAGCTCGTTCATCAGGGTCATGATCTGGGCCTGTACCGTCACGTCCAGCGCCGTGGTCGGCTCATCGGCGATGAGCAGTTGCGGGCGGCAGAGCAGCGCCATGGCGATCATCACCCGCTGACGCATGCCACCGGAGAACTCATGCGGATACATGTTCATCCGCTGGCGCGACTCGGGGATCTTCACCGCATCGAGCATGCGCACCGACTCCTCGAAGGCCGCAGCCTTGCTCATCCCCTTGTGTTGTATCAGCACTTCCATCAGCTGATCCTTCACCTTCATGTAGGGATTGAGCGAGGTCATGGGATCCTGGAAGATCATCGCTATCTTCTCGGAGCGGATCTTGTTGAGCTTGTGCTCCGGCAGGTTGAGGATCTCCTCCCCCTGGAACTTGGCCGAGCCGGTGATGATGCCGTTCTTGGCGAGCAGGCCCATGATGGCGAAGGCCGTCTGAGACTTGCCTGAACCAGATTCTCCCACTATTCCCAGAGTCTCACCGGCCGAGAGGGAGAAGTTGAGATCGTTGACCGCCACCACATTGCCGTCCGGGGTCTTGAACTCGACCCGCAGATCTTTTACATCCAGTAATTTCATAAAAATTCCTTATCGAACCTCGTGGCTCTTATCAATCCTTCGGGATGCATGACCAGACCATGGGCGCCTGTTAGCACGCCCTGGCTGCACGTTTAGCGATCCTTGGGATCGAGCGCGTCACGCAGACCATCCCCGAGGAAGTTGAAGCAAAACAGGGTCACCACCATGAAACCGGCGGGGAACAAGAGTTGCCAGAGGGCCACTTCCATCGACTTGGAGCCTTCATCTAGCAGGGCACCCCAACTGGTCATGGGCTCCTGCACACCGAGGCCTAAGAAGCTCAGGAAAGATTCAAACATGATCATGCCAGGCACCAGCAGGGTGGCGTAAACGGCCACTATGCCGAGCACGTTCGGTACTATGTGCCGGGTGATGATCTTCCACTTGGAGACGCCACAGACATGGGCCGCCTCGATGAACTCCTTGCTCTTGAGGCTCAGGGTCTGGCCGCGGACGATCCGCGCCATGTCGAGCCAGCTCACCGCGCCGATGGCTATGAAGATGAGCGCCAGGTTGCGGCCGAAGAAGGTCACCAACATGATCACGAAGAACATGAAGGGGAAGGCGTTGAGGATCTCCAGTACCCGCATCATCAGGCTGTCGACCCGACCGCCGATAAAGCCGGAGGCGGCGCCATACAGGGTACCGATGATGACGGCCACCAGGGCGCCCATGATGCCGACCATCAGCGAGATACGCCCGCCGAGCAGGGTCCGCACGAAGAGATCCCGGCCCAGGCTGTCGGTGCCAAACCAGTGTCCCGTCTCCAGATCCGGGGCCGATTGCATGGCGCCCCAGTCCGGATCGTCGAAGGTGTATTGGGACAGATGCGGGCCTATGATGACCGCCAGACCGATGATGGTCAGGATGATCAGGCTCACCAGCGCCGCTCTGTTACGCAGGAAACGGCGACGGGCATCTTTCCACAGGGAACGCCCCTCCACCACATCCACTTTCTGTGCGAAGGCTTCGAGTACTTCACGCTTTTCACTATTTACAACCATGATGCACTCCCGGCTTAGTAACGGATCTTGGGATCGATGAAGGCATAGAGAATATCGA
The DNA here is from genome assembly GCF_024807335.1 of Aeromonas sp. BIGb0405. NCBI lineage: Bacteria > Pseudomonadati > Pseudomonadota > Gammaproteobacteria > Aeromonadales > Aeromonadaceae > Aeromonas > Aeromonas sp. BIGb0405. The sequence continues at coordinate 35,085 of NZ_JANUEP010000003.1, read as the reverse complement.
CCACGGCGTTAAAGGTGATGGTCAAGGCGCCGACCAGAATGGTCAGACCGAGCACCATGGAGTAGTCACGGTTAAGGGCGCCGTTGACGAACAGCTGGCCAATGCCTGGCAGGCCGAAGATGGTCTCGATGACCACGGATCCGGTGATGATGCCGACGAAGGCCGGGCCCAGGTAGGAGACCACCGGCAGCATGGCCGGGCGCAGGGCGTGCTTGAGAATGATGTGGTGCAGCGGCAGCCCCTTGGCGCGGGCGGTGCGGATAAAGTTGGAGTTCATGGTCTCTATCATGCTGCCGCGCATGATGCGCGAGATGGCGGAGATGTAGTACATCATCATGCCAAACACCGGCAGCACCATGAACTGGATGCCGCCGCCCTGCCAGCCACCGGCCGGGAACCAGCCCAGATAGATACTGAAGAAGAGCACCAATAACGGCGCCAGTACGAAGCCCGGGATCACCACCCCGGCCATGGCCGACGACATCAGCAGATAATCGATGAGGGTGTTCTGTTTAAGGGCGGCAATGGTGCCGAACGTTACCCCCAGCAAGACGGCAAAGAAGAAGGCCGATGCTCCTATCTTGGCGGACACTGGCAACGCCTGGCTCACCAGATCGTTGACGCTGAAGTCTTTGTATTTGAACGAGGGGCCCAAATCACCCTGTACCAGGTTGCCCAGGTAGGTGAGGTATTGGGTGCCTATGGGTTTATCCAGACCATATTTGGCCTCGATATTCGCCAGGACTTCCGGCGGCAATGCCCGTTCGCTGGTAAAGGGGTTACCGGGGGCGAAGCGCATCATGAAGAAGGAGACGGTGATCAAGACCAGCAGGGTCGGGATCGCTTCCAATAGACGTTTAAGGATGAATTTCAACATAGACATGTCCTGTCCTGTACTGCTTCCAAAGGGTCGCGGTTTTAATTTAAAGGCCCGCCGTCTGGCGGGCCTGCTTGTTATGCGACTTTTTTATTGTACTCAGTGAGCGATGATGTACATGTCCTTGCTGTACAGGTTATCCAGCGGGTTGGCCGGGTAGCCGCCCACATAGGGTTTCACCATACGGGAGGTCACGTACTGATAGATGGGCGCAATCGGCATGTCCTTGGCCAGGATGTCTTCGGCCTGAACATAGAGCTTGTTGCGGGAGACCTCATCCACCTGGTCACGGGACTCAGCCATCAGCTTGTCGAATGTCGGGTTGGAGTACTTGCCGTCGTTGTTGCCGTGGGTGGTCTGCATCAGATCCAGCATGGAGGAGGCTTCGTTGTAGTCCGCAATCCAGCCGCGACGAGCCACATCAAACTGACCCTGCTTGAGGGTTTCCAGGTAAGTCTTCCACTCCTGGTTCACCAGGCTCACCTGCACCCCCAGCTTCTTCCACATGGAGGCGACGGCCACGGCCACCTTCTTGTGGTTGTCATCGGTGTTGTAGAGCAGCTCGAACTTGAGCGGGTTGCCCGGGCCGTAGCCGGCCTCTGCCAGCAGCGCCTTGGCCTTGGCATCCAGCTCAGCCTGGCTCAGCTTGGACCAGGCCGGAGCCACCGGCTTGAAGCCGTCCACGAAGTCCGGCACCAGGGCATAACCTGGGGTCTCACCCTTGCCCATCACCTTCTCGGCGATCACGTTGCGATCGATGGCATAGGTGAGTGCGGTACGCACTCGCACATCGTCATAGGGTTTGCGCTTGGTGTTGAAGGTGTAGTAATAGGTGCCTACATAGCCGCTCACCTGCACCTCGTTCGGGTGCTCCTTCTTCATCTGCTTGAAGCGCTCGATGGGCATGTTGTAGGTGAGATCCACTTCGCCAGCCAGGTAGCGATTCAGTTCGGCATTGGTGGACTGGATGGGCAGATAGGTGACCTTCTCGATCACCGTCTTGGCGTTGTTCCAATAGTTGGGGTTGCGCTCGACATCGACCCGCTCGTTGACCACCCAATCCTTCAGCTTGTAGGCACCGTTGGAAACCATGTTTTCCGGTTGGGTCCACTTGTCACCAAACTTCTCGATCACCGCCTTGGGTACCGGATAAGTGGTGGTGTGAGAGAGCATGCTGACGAAATAGGGAATGGCTTTTTCAAGCTGCACTTCGAAGGTATGGTCATCCGTGGCCTTGACCCCCAGGGTGTCGGCAGGCTGCTTGCCGGCGATGATGGCACTGGCGTTGACTATGGTCGGAATTTCCATGTACCAGGAGTAGGGAGAGCCCGTCTTGGGATCCACGGCGCGCTTGAAGGCGAAGACGAAGTCGTGGGCGGTGACAGGATCGCCATTGGACCACTTGGCATCTTTGCGCAGGTGGAACACGAAGTGTTTGTTGTCCTTGGTTTCCCAGGACTCGGCGACGCCGGGCAGGGTCTCACCCTTGGGACCTGAGCTGACCAGACCCTCGAACAGGTCACGCAGAATATTGGATTCGACCGTTCCTTCGGTCTTGTGTGGATCCAGGGTGGCGGGTTCTGAACCGTTGCCTTTCACCAGGGATTGCTCGGGGGCGAGCTTGGTACCAGCGGGGACGTCGGCGGCCTGAGCCAGGGTGGCTCCACCGAATAGCGCAGCCAATAAAAGGGTATTAATCATTGTTTTTTTATGAGTCATTTCCATTTACTCCAACAAGAACATTCCATGCGTTTGTCATAAATGCGGGCCTGAGCACGCAGTCAGCATAATTCCCTGTCATTTCTGATAATGCAATAGATATCATCAGAGCGGGTCTGGATCCTTGGTTAAATAAACAGCTTTTAAGCAATTATCCAGCATTTAAATAGGCCGAAACGGCGCTTTTATACACAGAGCCGCTCGATTCTAGGAAATGGTTAACGAAAAAGAAACAATAAAAAGCCGGTCACGGGGACCGGCTGGCACAAAACAGACTCAGCTCACATCAGGCTGGGGAAGACTCCCTTGATGCCCGCCACCATGATCTCGATGCCAAGGGACATCATGATGAGGCCCATGATCCGGGTCACCACGTTGATGCCAGTGTTGCCCATCAACTTGAACAGCAAGGGGGCGGCGCGAAAAATCAGCCAGGAGCAGAAGGAGAAGATGGCCACCACCAGCGACATGCCAAGCAGCTGCTGCCAATGGCTCTGACTGGCATAGACGATCACCGAAGAGATGGCCCCCGGACCCGCCATCAGCGGCAGCGCCAGTGGCACCACGGCAATCGACTCGCGGGCGGCCAGCTCCCCTTTCTCCTGCTTGTTGTGTTTCACCTCTCCCAGCTTGCCCTGCAGCATGGACCAGGCGATCAGGGTGATAAGCGACCCCCCTGCGATGCGAAACGACGCCAGCGAAATGCCAAAGCCATCGAGGATCAGTTGCCCCATGTACATGGAGACCAACAGGATCACCATGACGGCAATATTGGCCGTGGTGTTGGTCCTCATCCGCTCGGCCGGTGTCTGATGATTGGTCAAGCTGACGAAGACAGGCAGGAGGCCCAGCGGGTTGATAATGGCGATAAGGCCAATGAAGAACTTCAGATATAACGAAAAATCGATGTCAGCCACGCAAGTCATCCACAGATAAGCGCCCGTTGGGGCCAGCAGGTAAGAAATTGTGCACGAATTTACCTCATAGTTTGTGCGGCCACCAATCAAATAATCTCACGTTCCCCGCCCTCAATAGTTAGTTCCTCTAATGTGTTATCAAATTTCGACATAATCGTTTGTTAAAAAACATTGTGACGATTTAACATTTCGGTAAAATAATTTCGAGTTTTATCTCGCCATCGGATTTGGTAACAAGATTTCATCTCACAAAAAGAGGAGTTTTCAATGATAGATATGGACGTCACCCTGGATTGGCAACTCGATACCCTGCCAGCAACGCTCGTTGCCGGGCTGAGTATGTTTTTCGATCAACTCCCGGTAGATCCCTATATCGACGGTGATTTTCGTCGCCGCCGCTACGGTCGTTTCGAAAAACAGGGCCAGGGCTTTCATCGCCTCGACAACGGCGTCTTCTTCCAAGCCGCCGCCATCAACAAGTTTCTCGGCGACGTGCCCCGCACCTACCCCGATCTGCTGCCCGCCGTTGCCCAGCATGATGCCTTCCTGGCCATGCTCAGCGCCTTCGCACGCCACACGGCACTGGCTGACGGCCGCGAGATAGGCGTGCATCAGATGCGGATCTGCGCCTCCCTCGGCAGCGCAACTCCCCCCGCCCCCGAGGGCGTGCATCAAGATGGCTTCGACTTCATCGGCGTCTTCTTCTGTGGCAGCCAGGGGGTCACGGGCGGGGCCTTGCAGCTTTACCACGGATTAAAAGAACAACCCTTTTTCCAGCAAGCGTTAACAACCGGTGACTATCTGGTGCTCGATGATCGCCGCTTCTACCACAATGCCGCCCCCATCCTCCCCACAGGCCAGCAGGGCCACTGGGATGTCATAGTCCTAACTGCTTGATTTAAATGGCGTGAGATTCGTTCACGCCCCATTCATCCCCCGCCAGCTTAACTCCACAAGCCGATAACATGTTGAAAACATGTATTTTGAAATAAAATTTCTTTTGTTCTTTTGTTACACATGATCCAGATCAAGCTTTGCTGACATGAGACGGCCCTATAATCGATGGCGAAAGCAGTTCAGTAAGGCTTGTAAATACCCCATAGTGGTCAGGCTCTCCTTGACACGGTGTCTATAATTGCCGGGCATTGCCAAGGTCTTACTAAACAGTTTTCAAATCATCAGGAGATAAACATGGCAGTAACCAATTTGGCTGAACTGGATGCACTGGTTGCTCGCGTCAAAGAAGCGCAGCGTCAATTCGCCAGCTTCTCGCAAGAGCAAGTTGATGCAGTGTTCCGCGCCGCCGCCCTGGCCGCCAGCAACGCCCGTATCCCCCTGGCCCAGATGGCCGTGGCAGAGTCCGGTATGGGTATCATCGAAGACAAGGTTATCAAGAACCACTTCGCCTCCGAATACATCTATAACGCGTATAAAGATGAGAAGACCTGCGGCATCCTGAGTCAGGATGACGAGATGGGCACCATGATCATCGCCGAGCCGGTAGGCATCATCTGCGGCATAGTGCCGACCACCAACCCGACCGCTACCGCGATCTTTAAAGCCCTGATCTCGCTCAAGACTCGCAACGCCATCATCTTCTCCCCGCACCCCCGCGCCAAGAACTCCACCAATACCGCCGCCAAGCTGGTACTGGATGCCGCCATTGCCGCCGGTGCCCCGAAAGACATCATCGGCTGGATCGATCAACCGTCCGTCGAGCTGTCCAACGCGCTGATGAAGCACAACGACATCAACCTGATCCTGGCCACCGGTGGCCCGGGCATGGTGAAAGCCGCTTACTCCTCAGGCAAGCCTGCCATCGGTGTCGGTGCCGGTAACGTGCCCATCGTCATCGACGAAACCGCCGATATCAAGCGTGCCGTCGCCTCCATCCTGATGTCCAAGACCTTCGACAACGGTGTGGTCTGCGCCTCCGAGCAAGCGGTCATCGTGGTTGACTCCATCTACAACCAGGTGAAAGAGCGTTTCTCCAGCCACGATGGCTACATCCTCTCCAAAGATGAAGCGGACAAGGTCCGTAAGGTGCTGCTGATCAACGGCGCGCTGAACGCGGATATCGTCGGCCAGCCGGCCACCAAGATCGCGGCCATGGCTGGCGTGACTGTGCCTGCCACCACCAAGATCCTCATCGGTGAAGGTCTGGAACTGTGCGCCGAGGATGAATTCGCTCACGAGAAGCTCTCCCCGACCCTGGGTATGTTCCGCGCCAAGAACTTCGAAGAAGCCGTCGAGATGGCCTGTGACATGGTCAACATCGGTGGTATCGGCCACACCTCAGGTCTGTATACCGACCAGGATCGCAACGCCGACCGCATCAGATACTTCGGCGACAAGATGAAGACCGCCCGTATCCTGATCAACACCCCCTCCACCCAGGGTGGTATCGGTGACCTGTACAACTTCGCTCTTGCTCCTTCCCTGACCCTGGGTTGCGGCTCCTGGAGTGGTAACTCCATCTCCGAGAACGTCGGTCCCAAGCACCTGATCAACAAGAAGACAGTCGCAAAACGGGCAGAAAATATGCTGTGGCACAAACTTCCGAAATCCATCTATTTCCGTCGTGGCTCCCTGCCGATCGCCCTCGGTGATCTGGAAGGCAAGAAGCGTGCAATGGTGGTCACCGACCGCTTCCTGTTCAACAACGGCTATGCCGACGACGTGGTGCGTCTGCTCAAGAAGCTGAACATGGAAGTGGAAGTCTTCTACGAAGTAGAAGCCGACCCGACCCTGTCCATCGTCCGCAAGGGCGCCGAGATGGCCAACTCCTTCAAGCCGGACGTTATCCTGGCGCTGGGTGGTGGTTCACCGATGGATGCGGCCAAGATCATGTGGGTCATGTACGAGCACCCGGACACCGCGTTCGAAGACTTGGCCATGCGCTTCATGGACATCCGCAAGCGTATCTACAAGTTCCCGAAAATGGGCGTGAAGGCCGAACTGGTCTGTATCACCACCACGTCCGGTACCGGCTCTGAAGTCACCCCGTTTGCGGTAGTAACCGACGACGCCACCGGCATGAAGTACCCGCTGGCCGACTACGAGCTGACCCCGAACATGGCCATCGTCGATGCCAACCTGGTCATGAACATGCCCAAGTCCCTGTGCGCCTTCGGTGGTGTGGATGCGGTCACTCACGCCATGGAAGCCTACGTTTCCGTACTGGCTAACGAATACTCCGATGGCCAGGCACTGCAAGCGCTGAAGCTGCTGAAAGAGTATCTGCCGTCCAGCTACCAGAACGGTGCCAACGATCCGGTTGCTCGCGAGAAGGTGCACAATGCTGCAACCATCGCCGGTATCGCATTCGCCAACGCCTTCCTGGGTGTCTGCCACTCCATGGCGCACAAACTGGGTGCCGAGTTCCACATCCCGCACGGCTTGGCTAACGCCCTGTTGATCAGCAATGTCATTCGCTACAACGCGAACGACAACCCGACCAAGCAGACCGCGTTCTCCCAGTACGATCGTCCGCAGGCTCGTCGTCGTTACGCCGAAATCGCCGATCACCTGGGTCTGACTGCGGCCAGTGACCGTACCGCTGCCAAGATAGAGAAGCTGCTGGCCTGGCTGGACGAGCTGAAAGCGACCCTGGGCATCCCGGCCTCCATCCGTGAAGCCGGTGTGAACGAAGCCGACTTCCTGGCCAAGGTTGACCAGCTGGCCCTGGAAGCCTTCGATGACCAGTGCACCGGCGCCAACCCGCGCTACCCGCTGATCACCGAGCTCAAAGCCATACTGATGGATACCTACTACGGCCGTCCTTTCAGCGAGGAAGTCCGGGTTGCTGCCAAGGTGGAAGCCAAAGTCTACGCCAAGGTTGATAGCAAGAAGAAAGCCAAAGCCTGATAAGTCAGAGCGATAACAAGAGCCCGCGCACATGCGCGGGCTTTTTTATTTGTCTATCTGCTTAATTTTGCTAGCTTGTTGATAGGCTTTTTGGCGAACAGGTGTTGCGTATGGCACTGATGCAGGCATCTATCGAGCAGTTGCGGATCGGCCACTATGTCCACCTGCCCGTGGGCTGGCAGCAACACCCCTTCCTGTTCAACGCTTTCAAGATCAAAGATCAACAGCAGCTCGATATCATACGCCACCTGGATCTCGCCCTGCTCACCGTAGACACCGACAAGAGTGACCTGCCGCTGGCCCCTTTGCTGCAAGGTGACGACCCCGTCGAATTACCCCCTGCCGGGCACTCCCCTGCCCCGAGTCACGCCACTGAGACGGCACTCTTCGATGACAAAGCCTGGCGCCGCTCCCTGCGCAGTGCCGACAAGGCATTTGGCCAATCCATGTCGGATTTGCGTGAAGCACTCGGAGCCCTCAATTTGAAACCCGATGAGGGGCTGGCCAATGTCGCCCAGCTGGTGCGCAATGTGGCCGCCCGCCTGCGTGAACATCAGGGTCCCCTCGGCCTGCATCTGATCCGCAGTGTCCACAGCGACATCCTGCTACAACACAGCCTCAACATTGCCTTTATTGCCATGTTGATGGCCCGCGAGCTGGAGATGGATCCCCTGGCGATCGAGGAGGTGGGATTGGCGGGTCTGGTGCATGATATCGGCGAGCTGAGAGTGCCCAGCCAGATCAGCCAGAAACGGGGCGAACTGACTCGTTCTGAACAAAATTACCTGAATATGCATCCTCAATACGGGCTGGAAATGCTCAATCAGTGGCAGGCATTCGAACCCAGGATCCGTCAGGTTGCCCATCTTCATCATGAACGACTAGATGGCAGTGGCTTCCCCCTCGGCATCAAGGGCGGCGAGATCCCGCCACTGGCGCGCCTCATCGGTCTGGTGGATTATTTTGATGAACTGCTTCACCCCAGGGGGACGAGTCAGCCAATCGCCCCCAATCAGGCCATCAGCCAGCTCTACAAGCTCTCTCAGAAGAAATTCGAGCAACCCTTGGTCAAGCTGCTTATCAAACTGCTCGGCGTCTATCCCCCCGGATCTCTGGTGCAGCTGTCGGATGGTGCCCTGGCCCTGGTTGTCAGCACTGAGCCTACCCAACCCTTGAAGCCCAAGATCCTGCCCTATGCCAAGGGGCAGCGCAGCGAGGGGGTTCCCCTCATCGATCTGCGCGAAGATGAGCGCACTATCATCGCCTCCCTCAAACCGGAGGAACTGGACGATGCCCAGCGCCACTTCTTCAATCCGGGCCGACGCTTTTGTTACTACTTTGCATTTTGAGTTATCCCCAGAAGCTGGGGATAACTCATTGGACAAACTTGAATAATCGACTGAAAACCCACAAAACGGTTGTCGACTGAGGATGGATAAAAAACGCCCAGTCTCACGACTGGGCGGAGCATGCCACCTCCATGTGGCACATCCTGCGGATGCATTCATGCTCCCCTCCTGAATATCAATTGTTTTTCATTTACACAAATATCAATTTAACATGCTGATTTTATATAGTTTTTATTTTATGTTCTGGCAGAATGCCGCCCCAGGCACCAACAGAGTCGCCACAGAACAAGATCCCGATCACAGTTGCGGGGGGATGGTCATCCACTGACCCCCTAGCAATGAGGAACGTTTTTTATGCAATTGGTCCTCTCACTGCTGCAGCAGATGAGCGTCTTCCTGGTCATCGCCTACCTCTTTTCCAAGACGCCACTGTTTCGGCCGCTGACGCATTTCTCGGTGCGCCTGCCCCACAAGGTGCTCATTTATGTGCTCTTTTCCGGTTTCTGCATCCTGGGCACCTATGTGGGCCTGGACATCGATGATGCCATCGCCAACACCCGCGCCGTGGGGGCCGTGCTTGGCGGTCTGCTCGGCGGCCCCCTGGTTGGCCTGCTGGTCGGACTGACCGGTGGCCTGCACCGCTACAGCATGGGCGGTTTTACCGATCTGGCCTGCGCCATCTCCACCACCTGCGAGGGGCTGCTCGGCGGCCTGCTGCACTGGCGCCTGGTGCGGGCGGGTCGAACCGATGCGCTGTTCGAGCCCAGAACCGCCTTCTTCGTCACCCTGGTGGCCGAAGTGATGCAGATGGTGATCATCTTGCTGGTCGCCGCCCCCTTCGATAAGGCACTGCTGCTGGTGCGCACCATCGCCACCCCCATGATCCTGGCCAACTCCTGCGGCGCGGCCCTGTTCATCAGCATGATCCGCGATCAACAGCAGATGTATGAGAAGTTCTCCCGGGTCTTCTCGGCCAAGGCCCTGACCATCGCCAACCGCACCGTCGGCATCATGAGCCAGGGGTTCACGGTGGAAGCGAGCGACAAGATTGCTCATATCGTCAAGGAAGAGACCGGGGTCGGCGCCGTGGCCATCACGGACACTCACCAGATCCTGGCGTTTATCGGCATAGGGGAAGATCACCACAAGCCGGGTACCCCTATCACCTCGCGCCTCACTCAGCAGGCCATCAGTGAGAACCGGGTGCTGTTTGCCGATGGCAACAGCCAACCCTATCGCTGCAGCATCTCCCCCCAGTGCGAGCTCGGCTCGGTGCTGGTGATCCCCCTGCAGGGGGACATGGGGGTGATTGGCACCATCAAGCTCTACGAGCCCAAGACCCGATTGTTTCTCAAGATCAATCACACCCTGGGCGAGGGGATCGCCAATCTGCTCTCCCAGCAGCTGCTCAGCGGTCGACTGGAGCAACAACAGCGCCTGCTGATGCAGTCAGAGCTCAAGTTGGTACAGGCCCAGATCAATCCCCACTTCCTGTTCAACACCCTCAACACCATAGGGGCCATCACCCGCCGCAACCCGGAGCGGGCCCGGGAGCTGCTATTGCACCTGTCGCGCTTCTTTCGCAACAACCTCAAGCGCCAGAGCGATCTGGCCACCCTGCAAGAGGAGCAAGAGCACTGCCAGTCCTATCTAGAGATAGAGCTGGCCCGCTTCGGCGACAGATTGACGGTCATCAACGAGATCCCCGAGCATCTGGCCCAGCTGCGTCTGCCGAGCTTCACACTGCAGCCTCTCATCGAGAATGCCATCAAGCATGGGATCTCCACCCTGCTGGGCGAGGGGCGATTGCGATTGCTGGCCCAGGAGCATGAGGGGTGCGTGACCATCAGCGTCGAGGACAACGCCGGTTGCTGGCAACCGGGAGCCAATGGCGATGGGTTAGGCATCTCCATTGTCGACAAGCGCCTCAAGAGCGCCTTCGGCCCGCAATATGGCATCAGCATTCACTGTGAACCCGAGCACTGGACCCGGGTCTCGTTCACCTTGCCCAGGGATACCCCATGAACCCGCCTTGCGCCCCGGTCTCAACCCGTCCCACACAGAGCCCTTTGTCCCAGGAGAGAAGATGATCCGCGTTCTCATCGTCGACGATGAACCCTATGCCCGCGACGAGCTGGCCCTGCTGCTTGGTCAGGATGATGACATCGTTCTCCTGGGGCAGGCGGCTAACGCCATAGAGGCGCTCGGCCTGATCAACAGCCTCAAACCTGACGTGGTCTTTCTCGATATTCAGATGCCCAAACTCAGCGGCATGGAGCTGGTCGCCATGCTCGATCCCCTGCCCCGCATCGTCTTCGTCACCGCCTATGACGACTATGCCATTCAGGCCTTCGAAGAGCAGGCCTTCGACTATCTGCTCAAACCGGTCGAACCCGCCCGACTGCACAAGACCCTGGCTCGGCTCAAGCAGGATATGACGCCGCAACCCATGGCGACCCTGGCACCGGCCATCCACCATATTCCCGGCTATCTCCATAACCGGGTGAGACTGTTGCCCATGGCGCAGGTGGAGTACGCCTTCTCGGATCTGGGCGGGGTGCATGTGGCCTGTCAGGGGGAGTTGTTTCACACCCAGCTCACCCTCAAATCCCTGGAGGAGAAGAGTCCGCTGCTGCGCTGCCATCGCCAGTACCTGATCCACCCTGCCGCCATCTTCGAAATCGCCCTGCTCGATAACCAGCTGGCCGAGATAGTCACCCAGAGCGGCGCCCGGGTGCCGGTCAGCCGCCGCTACCTCAAGGAACTGAAAGACCAGTTCGGTCTCAGCTAACCGCCCTCCTCCAGCAGGCCAAGGCGCCTTGACCAAAGACCCCTGCTAGGCCCCTTGCCATGCAAGCCGGGCCTCCAGCAGGCCTGGCCCATCGGGCATCAAGCGTGAACCGGATCACAATCCTTCGCCGCTCGGGACGCCAAGACGCCGCTCAGGTTCTTTCCCATGAGTTTCACCGCCCGGCCACCTAGACTCCTCAGCGCACACCACAATAACAAGTAATGGAGCGTTACAATGGTCTGGTTCTTCCTCTGTGTCGGCCTGCTCGTCGCCGGCTATTTCACTTACGGTAAAATCATCGAACGGATTTTCGGCCCCAAACCCGAGCTGAAAACCCCGGCCATCACCATGGCCGATGGGGTGGACTATGTCCCCATGTCCGACAAGAAGATTTACCTGGTTCAGCTGCTCAACATCGCCGGGGTCGGTCCCATCTTCGGCCCCATACTCGGCGCCCTCTATGGCCCGGTCGCCATGCTGTGGATCGTATTTGGCTGCATCTTCGCCGGTGCGGTGCACGACTACTTCTCCGGCATGCTGTCGGTGCGCGCCAAGGGCGCCTCTGTCCCGACCGTGGTCGGTGAGCACCTGGGCACGGTCGCCAAGCACTTCATGAACCTGTTTGCCGTCATCTTGCTGATGCTGGTCGGCGTGGTGTTCGTACTGAGCCCGGCCGGTCTGCTCTCCAGCCTGACTCACATCGAGATGGTCTACTGGATCGCGGCCATTTTTGCTTACTACATCCTCGCGACCATAGTCCCCATCGACAAGATCATCGGTCGCTTCTACCCCATCTTCGGCGCCCTGCTGGTGTTCATGTCGGTCGGCCTGGTGATCGGCCTCATGGTATCGGGCAAGGGGTTCTACAACACAGGGATGGACTTCTCCAACCTGCACCCCACCGACTTGCCGCTCTGGCCGCTGCTGTTCATCACCATCGCCTGCGGTGCCGTCTCGGGTTTCCACGCCACCCAGTCCCCACTGATGGCGCGCTGCATGCAAAATGAGAAGTCCGGTCGCTTCATCTTCTACGGCGCCATGATAGGCGAAGGTGTCATCGCGCTGATCTGGTGCACCCTGGGGCTCTCCTTCTACGAGAGCACGGACGCCCTGAACGCAACCCTGGCCAATGGCGGCCCCTCTGCCGTGGTCCACGAGGTCTCCACCGGCCTGCTCGGCACCGTCGGCGGCATCCTCGCTATCCTCGGCGTGGTGATCCTGCCCATCACCTCCGGCGATACCGCGTTTCGCAGTGCCCGCCTGATAGTGGCGGACTTCCTCAACATGACCCAGAAGCCCATCGTCAAGCGCCTGCTGATTGCCATCCCCATGTTTGTGCTGGGTTACATCATCTCCAAGGCTGAGTTCGGGGTGATCTGGCGCTACTTCGGCTGGGCCAACCAGACCACCGCAGTGATCATGCTGTGGGCTGCCGCCGCCTACCTCGCCAAGGAGGGCAAGCTGCACTGGATTTGCACCATACCGGCCATGTTCATGACCGCCGTGGTCATCACTTACCTGGCCAATGCCCCCATCGGCTTTGGCATGGAGATGCAGATCTCGACCATCATCGGTTTGGTTAGCACTGCCCTGCTGACCCTGGCCTTCCTGGTCAAGTTCAGGCCAACCGATGCGAGCGAGACCGCCAGTGAAATCAAGGAGAGCTGACCGCCCTCCCGCGCTGAAATAGCAAAAGGCCCGGCATCGCTGCCGGGCCTTTTCATTTGTCAGGTCATCAGACGCAGACCCCTGACTCAGTTGCCAGGTGCCTGATCCTTGGGCGCTTCGGCCGGGGCCTGGTACCACTGCTCCTTGGCCACCAGCACCGCCTGCTCCGGCTGGGCAATGAAGTTGGGGGACATGATCTGCACCCCGAACTCGTTGAACACATCCTGGATATGGCCATGGAGCTCGGTCTTGACCACCGCGGGCAGCAACCCCGCCTTCATGCGCACCTGCAGCTCGTACTCCACATACCAATCCTGCAGATTGAGCTGACGCACCAGCGGGGCCTCGTCCTGATTGAGCCGCTCACAGCGCCGGGCGGCCAGTTCCAGCATGGCATGCACCTGACGCCAGGGGGTGTCGTAGCCGATGGTCACCTTGGTGAGCAGGGCCACTCCCTTCTCGCCGGCGAGGCGGGTGAGGTTGACCACCTTGCCCCCCACGACCACGGCGTTGGGCAGGGTGACCTCGTGATCCTGGCGCGTCACCAGCTTGGTAGACAGGGCGCTGAGCTCGGTCACCATGCCTTCCACCTCGCCAATCTGTACCAGATCGCCGGGACGCAAGGCCCGCGAGTAGATGAGCACCAGACCACTCATGGCGTGGTTCATGATCCCCGCCGAGCCCAGGGTCACCATGAGGCCGAAGAAGACACTCACCCCCTTGAAGGCATCCGAATTGGCGCCGGGCAGATAGGGGTAGGCCACCGTCAGGGCAAACAACCAGATCACCACGGAGAGCAGGCGACGGGTCGCCCCCACCGTCTCGGCATGCAGCCCCTGCATCCGTAGCTGGCCACGTTCGATGCGATCAAAGATGATGCCCAGCATACGTATGAAGAGCCGGGTCATGACGAAGATGAGCAACACTGTCACCAGCCCCGGCATGGCGGCCATGATGCCCTCCAGCATGTCGACGCACAGGGTAAACAGCGAGCTGCCCAGCCGATCGCTCCAGGCCCTGGTTTGAGGAAAGAGCCCCAATACGTAGGTGAGCCAGCCGTAGGTCACCATGAACACCAGCAGCAGCGTCACCAGCCCCAGTAGTCGCACCTCGACATTGCCCGCCACCTGGCGCCACTGGTGAGGGATCAACCCCTTTTGCAGCAACAGTCGATTGGCGAGCCACTTTCTGACTCGACGATGGATCCATTGCAGACCCCATATAAGGCTGAAGAAAACCAGGCTGGCCAGCACAGTCTTGCCGGTGGCCTTGAGCAGATAAGGCGTGGAGTGCAGCTCCAGATACTTGAGTCGCACCTCTTCCAATCGCCCCCGCACGCGATCGGCCGCTTGATCCAGGGTTAGCTCATCGAGATCGTCCAGATCCTTGTCCACCAGCACCAGGACTCGTTTGCCGTTGACCATGAACTCCCGTGTCTCATAGCCGAGCCGCTGGCTTGCGACGACGGTAATGGGTGTCTGCAAGTCATCGGCACTCATGGTGTCGAGGCGTTCATGCACCCGACGCACCCGATCCGCACCGTCCAGGCTACCAAATTTGGCCTGAAACATGACGATAGGTTCATGGAGCAGCACCAGGGTCCGGGCCAGCTCCTGCTCGGTGGGCTCTCGCCTCGGCTCTGCCGCCCAGCCCACTCTTGCCAAGAGCAGGCAAGTCAACAGCAGACCGGTCAACCACAAACTCATGTTGCACAGTTTTTTCATCGCGCCCCCATTTCTCTGTTCCTCACAGATCCGGATCAATTTCTTGTTTGATTTTACAGAAAAAAAACTCTTTTGCGTGATTAATAACCGGCCAATGAACCTAGGCTGTACCAGAAGATGGACGCCTCTATTGCACACTTGCACTGAGGTAATATGCTGTCATCATGTGCCGCTGAACACTGCGGATACGAGATGAAAGTGTCAGCTCGAAATTTATATGGGAGAAATTGAGGATGCTTGATTACATTGCCTTGGGGATCTTGGTATTCGTCGTCTTGGTCATGTTTTATGGAGTTATCGTCATTCACGATATTCCGTATGAAATTGCCAAACATCGCAATCACCCCCATCAAGATGCCATTCACGTGGCCGGTTGGGTCAGTCTGTTTACATTGCACGTACTTTGGCCTTTCCTGTGGATCTGGGCCACTATCTATCGCCCCGATCGTGGCTGGGGGTTCAGTCAACGTCTGCAACAGGACGAAGATGATCTTTCTACCATCAAGCAAGAGCTTGCCGCTTTGCAAGCCCGTATGGCCACGCTCGAACAGCCCAAAAAATAGGTAATATTTCATGGACTTGCTACTGATCCTTACTTATACCGCTCTCTGTATCGGTATCTTCAAGCTCTTCAAGATCCCCCTCAACAAGTGGACTGTGCCGACGGCCGTGCTGGGCGGGGTCTTCATCATCGGGGCGCTCATCGTACTGATGAACTACAACCACCCCTATTCAGAGCTGGCACGCAACTATTACGTCTCCACCCCCATGGTGCCGCTGGTCAAGGGCCGCGTCACCGAGGTGCCAGTCCAACCGAATCAGCCTGTCAAGAAAGGAGATGTGCTGTTTCGTATCGACGCAGAGCCATTCCAGGAGAGGGTTGCCAGCCTGACCGCCAGGCTCGCCTCCAACACAGATTTCCTCAGAGCCCTCAGTGCCAGACTGCGCTCTGCCAGTCTGGATCGCGATCGTGCTCAGGAGCTGATGCGCCGTGGCATCGGCAAACAACGGGATCTCGACGTCACCCAGGCCAACGTGGACGATATCGTCGCCCAGATTGATCAACAAAAGGCAGCGCTGGATGACCTCAAGGCCCAGCTAAACATCGCCAAATACGATCTGGAGCAGACAGTGGTCTATGCCCCAAGCGATGGCCATATCGTGCAACTGGCGTTGCGCCCCGGCATGATCGCCGCCCCCTTCATGTATCGACCCGTGATGACCTTCATTCATGAAGATGCCAACTCCTATGTCGGCTGGTTCTGGCAGAACAGCATGCAGCGACTGAAGGCTGGGGACGAGGCTGAAGTGGTGCTGGACGGCATCCCAGGCAAGATCTTCAAAGCCAAGGTGCAGTCCGTGATCCCCGCCATGGCGCCGGGTAACATTCAGGCTCAGGCGGGCCTCATCGACCAGACCACGGCGCAGCTGCCGGGTCGCCTGCCCATCGTCCTCGAGATCACCGATCCCGAGTGGGCCAAGTATCAGGTAATCGCCGGCTCCAGTGGCCAGGCCGCCATCTACACCGAACATGTCCACCATGTGGCCATCATGCGTAAAATTCTGATGCGCATGGGTAGCTGGCTCAACTACCTGTTCCCCTTCCATTGATCACCCCAAGCGGGCCAGTCTGACTGGCCCGCTGTCGTTTGTGCCCAGCCCTTCCCCTCCCTATAATGCCCGCCAGCCCTTTTTATCAGTCAGCTTCCCCATCATGTTCGTGCTCAGGCCCTATCAGACAGAGGCGGTCAACGCCGTCATCCAGCATTTTCGCAAGCACCCGGATCCCGCCGTGGTGGTGCTGCCCACCGGGGCTGGCAAGAGTCTGGTGATCGCAGAGCTCGCCCGCAAAGCCCGTGGCCGGGTGCTGGTGCTGGCCCACGTCAAGGAACTGGTGGAGCAGAATCACGGCAAATATGAGGCCTGGGGGCTCAAGGCCGATATCTTCGCCGCCGGGCTGGATCGCAAGGAGGCCAAGGCCCAGGTGGTGTTTGGCTCTGTGCAATCTGTGGCACGCAATCTGGCCGCCTTCGATCCCGTTTCACCAGTGGCAGCCACCTCGGTAGACACCATCAGTGCCACGGGAGGCTTCTCCCTGCTCATCATCGACGAGTGCCATCGGGTATCACTGGATGAGGAGAGCCAATACCATCAGGTGATCGACCATCTTAAAATCGCCAATCCATCCCTCAAGATCCTCGGGCTCACCGCTACCCCCTACCGACTGGGGCTGGGCTGGATCTACCGGCGCCACTATCACGGCATGGTGAAGAGCCAGGGCGAACGGCTGTTTGGCGACTGCGTGTTCGAGCTACCGCTGCGCTACATGGTGAAACACGGTTATCTCACGCCGCCTCGATTGGTTGATGCCCCCATAGTCCACTACGACTTCAGCAAGTTGATTCCCAAGGGCAATGGCCTGTTCAGCGAGGCGGATCTCAATGGCGAGCTCAAGCGCCAACAGCGGGTCACCCCCCACATCATCAGCCAGGTGCTGGAGTACGCAGTCGATCGCCAGGGGGTGATGGTCTTCGCCGCCACCGTCGAGCATGCCCGGGAGATCCAGGGTCTGCTCGTCGCCAAGGAGCAGCACGCCGCCCTCATCACCGGCGAGACCCCGGGCCCTGAGCGCGATGCCCTCATCAGCGCCTTCAAAGGGCGGGAGATCAAGTTTCTGGTCAACGTCTCAGTGCTCACCACAGGTTTCGATGCTCCCCATGTCGATCTCATCGTGATGCTGCGCCCCACCGAGTCTGTCTCGCTCTACCAGCAGATCGTCGGCCGTGGCCTGCGCCTCTCGCCGGGCAAGACGGATTGCCTGGTACTCGACTACGCGGGCAACAACTTCAACCTGTTCGCCCCCGAGGTGGGGGAGCCCAGGCCCCATGCCGGCACCGAACCCGTGCAGGTACCCTGCCCGGCCTGTGGTTTTGCCAACACCTTCTGGGGCAAGACCGATGAGGATGGCCAGGTGATTGAACACTATGGCCGGCGCTGCCAGGGATTCTTCGAGGATGACGATGGCGCGCGGGAAGAGTGCGACTACCGCTTTCGCGCCAAGATTTGTCCCGGCTGTGGCAGTGAAAACGACATCGCTGCCCGCCGCTGCCAAAGCTGCGATCAGCTGCTGGTCGACCCGGATGACAAGCTTAAGGAAGCCCTCAATCTCAAGGACTGCATGGTGATCCGCGCCGCCGGGCTGACCCTGGCTGCCGGCCGCGGCAAACAGGGGGAGCGGCTGGAGGTGACCTATCACGACGAGGATGGTTTGACCCTGATGGAGTATTTTTCTTTCCACAGCCCAGGGGCGCGACGCTTGTTTCAACGGGCCTTTGTGCGTCATCATTGGCGCGCTCCGGGCCTGGAGCCCGAATTTGCCACCCTGGATAGCGTCCTTGCGGCACAGGCCCAGTTCCGTCATCCCGATTTCGTCATCGCCCGCAAGTCAGGGCGCTTCTGGCAGGTGAAAGAGAAGATTTTTGATTATGAGGGGCGGTATCGCACTGCCAACACCCTCGGCTAACGTCGGAGCCTGACTGACAGGTGACAGCGACCATGCTCGATGATGAGGCGCCGCACTGCCAACCCTTGGCTAAGGTCGGGACCCGGCTGATGGGTAAAAGAGACGATTTTTCTATTCTGAGGGGCGACAGCGCACTGCCGGCCCCTCGGCTAACACAGAGGTTTTTATGCAGCGGCTTTTGACAGGTTTTTGTGCTTTCGTTTCCCTGACGGCTCTGGCTGCCCCGCTGACCCCGCCCCAGGGCGGTCAATATGCCGTGATAGTGCAGGGCAACAATGGCGTCGAGTACGCTCGCCACGCCGATGACATGATAGCCCCCGCCTCCACCATGAAGGTACTCACCGCCCTGGCTGCCCGACTCGAGCTCGGCGCCGATTTTCGCTTCGCCACCGATATCCAGGTCAAGCCGGGTGCTAAGCAGGGCGATCTCATCAATGGCGATCTCTGGATCAACTTCGTGGGCGATCCCACCCTGTCGCGGATGGACCTGCTCGCCCTCTTCAAGCAGCTTGGCGTCACGCGCATCAAGGGCAATGTCCACGTCAATACCGGCGCCTACAACGGCTATGAACGCGGTAATGGCTGGTCCTGGGGGGATCAGACCCTCTGCTTCGCCGCCCCCGTCTCTGCGGTCATCATCGACAAGAACTGTGCCTATGGCACCGTCAGCGCCACCCAGATAGGCCGCCCCGCCAGCGGCCATGTGGCCACCGGGGTACCCATCAGCATCAGCGCCGACAACGTGGAGGTGATGAGCTATGGGGACATGGCACGCCAGTTCTGCGCCCTGGAAGTCGACATGGCCAAGGGCAATCATTACGAACTCAAGGGCTGTATCACCCCGAACAAGGAGCCTCAAGGGCTACGTTTTGCCATCCACGACGTGGAGGCCTGGGGCTGGGACAACATTCGCTGGGCCATGGACAGAGCCGGGGTCAAGCATGACGGTCTGCTGCGCGTGACCCACAAGGCGCCTGAGGGTGCCGAGACGCTGGCAACCCACTATTCCGCCCCGCTGCCGGTGATGCTGGCCAAGATGCTGAAGAAATCCGACAACACCTATGCCGATACCTTCCTCAAGACCGTGGGTCGCCACTACTACAACAAGCCGGGCAGTTATCGCAGCGGCACCATGGCGGTCCGCGCCATCCTGACCAAGCAGGGCATCGATCTGGGCAATGCCACCCTGGCCGATGGCTCGGGTCTCTCCGCCCATAACCTCATCAGTGCCCGCCAGATGCTGTCTGTGCTGAACTTTATCCAGCGCAATGATGCCCAGCTGGGCTTTATCAAGTTACTGCCCAGCTCCCAGGTTGACGGCACCCTGGCGTGGCGACGCAGCGTCACCGCCCCCATGATGAAAAACAAGGTGCACGCCAAGACGGGCACCATCACAGGCACCTCCAACCTGGCCGGTTTCATCGATACCGCCGGGGGACAGCGCAAGGCGTTCGTGGTGTTCCAGCGTGGCCTCTCCCAGGATCCCGCCACCCATGAGCGCTACCGTGCCAGCAAGGCGCCCTGGCCATGGACCGTCTTTGAGAAAGGCATACTCGAAGGTATCTACCAGCAGCAGCCGCTCCAGATCGTCGATCGCCCGTGACTGGGCGCGATGCCGGCAGGGCCTGTGCCATCGAACAAGGCGAATGCAGGCATCGACAATTTCCACTTTGACTGACCCAGGGGCACCGCTATGCTGTGCCCTGTCCCATATCAACGCCCTCGTATCATCGGAGAGAGAAGATGTTTGTAGAAATTTATGGTCGTCCCGGTTGCCCCTACTGCGTGCGCGCCAAGATGCTGGCCGAGCAGTTGCGTGAGGAACGCGATGATTTTGACTTCAAATACGTGGATATCCAGGTAGCAGGACTCACCAAGGATGACTTGGCCGCCAAGGCGGGTAAACCCGTCACCACAGTGCCGCAAATCTTCCTGGACGAGCAGCACATCGGTGGCTGCACCGATTTCGAAGCCTATGCCAGAGCCAATCTGGGCCTCGATCAGTAAACCCATAGAAATACCAAAAAGGCGCCCCGAGGCGCCTTTTTCATGTTCATGGCCGATCATTCCCCGGCTTGACTCGCCACCCTGGCGAATCGGCTCACGGCCTGTCCTTGATCCTCGGCGCTCCCCATGAACATGGCGAGGGGGCGAGCGTACACCACGCCATCCTGCTCGGATTGATAGATCACCAGCTGCTCCCGGGTCTCGCTGTGCCAAGCCAGGGTGAGCACCCGATAGTAGCCACCCTTGAAATGACGATAACGGCCTGGCTCGGGTAACTGGGGTTGCATGTCCGCTGCCATCTTATTCTCCTCAATGGTGCCATCGGTGAGCACTTCGCCGCACTGCCCTGAACACCGACCACTCTGCGGCCAACCAGGCCCCCAAACGATACTTTTTTACGCAAGCTAATCGTGCCACAAGCGGGTGGTAATTCAATACAGTAAGGGTTGATATACCACTACCACCCCATCTTTCACTGGAAATCCGCATCATCAGCAAACGAAAACACTAAAAATAACAACTTGGCAACCCTGTTTTAGCGGTCATAAACAGGGAATTATTCTAAAAAGAGGATTGTTCTGGCATTCAATTCTGTGAAGAATAGGGACAAAGAAATTTGATTCTAAGCATGCCTTTTCGCCAACGCGCTCCAGGGGATTTCAGTCACTATGCTCACCATCGACAAGTCGCACAAGCTCGACGATGTCTGTTACGACATTCGCGGCCCTGTGCATAAAGAGGCTCGCCGTCTCGAAGACGAAGGCCACCGCATCATCAAGCTCAACATCGGCAACCTGGCCCCCTTCGGTTTCGAGGCCCCGGAGGAACTCATCAAGGATGTGATCCTCAACATGCCCCAGAGCCAGGGCTACTGCGACTCCAAGGGACTCTTCTCCGCCCGCAAAGCGGTGATGCAGTACTACCAGCAAAAAGGGATGCGCAAGATCGATATCGATGACATCTACATCGGTAACGGTGCGAGCGAGCTCATCGTCATGGCCATGCAGGCGCTGCTCAACAACGGCGACGAGATGCTGGTGCCCTCCCCCGACTATCCGCTGTGGACCGCCGCCATCACTCTCTCCGGCGGCCATGCGGTGCACTACCGCTGTGATGAAGGGGCCGACTGGTACCCGGATCTCGATGACATCCGCGCCCGCATCACCCCGCGCACCCGCGGCCTGGTGCTGATCAACCCCAACAACCCGACCGGCGCCGTCTACGGCAGCGAATTCCAGTTGGAGTTGATCGAGATAGCCCGTCAACACAACCTCATCATCTTCGCCGACGAGATCTACGACAAGATCCTCTACGACGACATCTCCCATACCAGCGTCTGCACCCAGTGCGACGATGTGATGGTGGTGACCTTTAACGGCCTCTCCAAGGCCTACCGCGCCTGCGGTTTCCGCCAGGGCTGGATGGTCCTCACCGGCCCCAAGGGCCGTGCCAAGGGCTACATAGAGGGGCTGGAGATGCTGGCCTCCATGCGCCTGTGCTCCAACGTGCCCATGCAGCATGCCATCCAGGCGGCGCTCGGTGGCTACCAGAGCATCAATGAGCTGATCCTGCCGGGCGGGCGGCTGCGTCGCCAGCGAGACAAAGCCTGGGAACTGATCAACGACATCCCCGGGGTCTCCTGCGTCAAACCCAAGGGGGCGCTCTACCTGTTCCCGCGCCTCGACCCCAAGGTGTACGACATTCGCGACGATCAGAAGATGGTGTTCGACCTGCTGCAGCAAGAGAAGCTGCTGCTGGTGCAGGGGACCGGCTTCAACTGGCCTGCCCCGGATCACTTCCGCCTGGCCTTCCTGCCACGGGAAGAGGAACTGGAAGAGGCCATTGGTCGCCTCGCCCGTTTCTTGAAGGGTTACAAGCAGTAAGTCGCTGATTGACATGTAGAAAAGAGGCTCCCACGGGAGCCTCTTTACATGGATGCGATGGACCGGGTGAGGCCCGCCTATCGGCCCCATGAGCCGTTCATAGCAAAGGGCCCTGTCCGTAGCAGACAGGGCCCTTTTCATGGCGGGAACTCAGGCGAGATTACAGCTCGATAACGTCGAACTTCACGTCCGGATTCACATCCGCGTCGTAATCCACCTCGTCCAGACCGAAGCCGAACAGGCGCAGGAACTCCTGCTTGTAGCCGGTGTAGTCGGTAAGCGTGGACAGATTCTCGGTGGTGATGGAAGGCCACAGATCCCGGCAGGTCTGTTGCACGTCTTCACGCAGCTCCCAGTCATCCATGCGGATGCGGGCCTTGTCATCCAGGGCCAGATCGCCGGTGTAGAGACGGGTGCGCATCAATCTGTCCACCTGCTCCATGCAGCCTTCGTGGATGCCCTTCTCTTTCATGATCTTGAAGGCCATGGAGATATAGAGCGGCATCACCGGAATGGCGCTGGAGGCCTGGGTGACCACGGATTTGAGCACGGCCACGTGGGCGGTGCCGCCCTTGGCCGCCAGGGAGCCACGGATGGCGGTGGCGGCGCGGTCCAAATCTTCCTTGGCGCGCCCCAGAGTGCCATGCCAATAGATTGGCCAGGTGAGATCGGTGCCGATGTAGGAGTAGGCCACGGACTTGGCGCCATCGGCCAGCACGTCTGCATCACGCAGGGCCGCCATCCACAGCTCCCAATCCTGACCGCCCATGACGGTGATGGTGCTCTGGATCTCTTCCTCGTTCGCCGGCTCGACGGTGGCGGTGATGATCTGATCCTTGTTGGTATCGATGGCGGTGGTGGTATAGGTCTCGCCGATAGGCTTCAAGGCAGAGCGCACCACTTCACCGGTGTCCGGCATCTTGCGTACCGGCGAGGCCAGGGAGTAGACCACCAAGTCGATTTGACCCAGATCGGCCTTGATAAGCTCGATCACCTTGGCACGGCACTCATGGGAGAAGGCATCGCCGTTGATGCTCTTGGCGTAGAGACCGGCCTCTTTGGCAGCCTTGTCGAAGGCGGCGGAGTTGTACCAGCCGGCAGAACCCGTCTTGGTCTCGGAGCTTGGCTTTTCGAAGAAGACACCTATGGTCGCGGCGTCGGAGCCAAAGGCAGTGGCAATGCGCGAGGCCAGGCCGTAACCGGTGGAGGCGCCGATCACCAGCACCTTCTTGGGGCCATTGGCAATGGTGCCATTGGCTTTCGTGTAGGCAATCTGGCGACGAACGTTGGCTTCACAACCGACCGGGTGAGTGGTGGTACAGATAAAGCCGCGAACCTTGGGTTTTATAATCATGTTGGGTCTCGACACCGTTAAATGAATGAAATCGGGGCATAAGATACCTCATTGTGGCCCGTTATGGTGCTCTGATGTGTTGAACTGCCTGGAAAACCGGCAAAGTGCCGTCGCCCGCCGCGAAAAATGAAAAATCCGTTGGTGCAAGACAACACCCTCAACCCAATTGGGTGTATCAACCTCAGCGACCTGGAAACGACCCAGTGCGAAAGCCGTTTAGAGAGGGGTAAAAGGCCGGTGAATCAACAGCAGGCCCAGTGATAGCACCGGCTAGATGGCAAGCCTTCGGGCCTATCGCCACCCATCCCCTCATGCAACCACCACATCACTCCCTGATAGTCACCAGCCTTATTTTGGTCCTGGTGGTAGCCGTGGTAGCAGAATAGATATCAGGCAACATAAAGACTCCTCGATTGGTTACGTCATCCGCAGCGAACCAGAGGGCCTCCATGACAGGGTTTATGATGGGTTAGAAATACAGAAGTATAATAAGGTTGCTATTTCAGTAGGTGCCACGCCATTAATTACACGTTCTTCACACATATTAATTACAAATTTAAAGTTTAATTTTAATTTTAATTTTAATTTTCAAAAACATTAATATAACTTCGCGACATCTAGGCATCAATTAAAGGGTTGACACAGGACCCTCGTCTGGGTATTTTTTTGCTCCTGCATATTGTTATGCAGTATTTTAAATGACTGTGACTTGATGTTTTAAGGAGATGAGATGGCAATCATAGACTCAACAACTCAAGAGTTTCAAAGTTTCATTAAAAACGGCGGCTCACTGACATTTACGATTGATGCTCGCGATATCTCTGTTAGTGATTTCGAAGAGCTTGATAGCATCAAGCCAATTCTCTGCAGTGGCTTCGAAATCCCTCCGTCTCTGGTCATTCATGACCCGCTGGAGAAGGAGGTGACACATAAATATGGCGACGAGTGGACTAAGATAGTTGAGGAAATATATAGCCGAGGTGGGCACATTGTTTACCAAAAGCAACCTTCCGGCCAATTCCTCGCTACATGCACCATCCCTGCCAACGCCTGATATAAAGACTCTCTGGTTATTTAAAGTAAAACCCCGCCATGGCGGGGTTTTACTCGATATGAGCAGCACCACTCTTGCTATCCAAACAATCCAGGCTGATACCGGAGCCCGATCAATTGCCACTGCTCCGCCACTACCGCATGGGTTTAGGGCAGCCCATGTTGGCGACCCCATTTCGCTATATTGCGACTGTTGAACTCATCCCGGATAGCCCTATCTCGCAACGTCACCTTGGGGTGCGCCCCGCTGGGAATGTAATCAACGCGCCCCCATGCAATGCACCTCTATCAGCACCGGCTCACGGGCTGGGGCAAGCAATAGGTACAATATGGCGCAGGGCCGCGCGACCGGGCCGATAGCCCGAATGTAACGGTGGATGGACTAGCACTTCGATTGGATTTTGTACTGTTTTTTCCCACATAGCCCCGTCACTACCCTGGAGCACCTTGAAGTGATGGGCTGTATGAGAGCCACCGCACAGGCAAACCGGCTGGCAACGCCAGAACACCTTCATAAACTGTGGCAATCTGTCATGAAGCAGCTAGCCGCAGCGACTACTGTTTCAGATACCCGATGCAACCGGCAAGTCACCTGCCCAGGCTTGGTTGTGCAGGCACCGTATTCAAGGAGGAGTCCATGTCACGCATTCTGGTCATCTGCCTCACCAGCCTGATTCTCACAGCCCCGCTGGTTACCCAGGCCGCCGTCTATCAATGCACAGTCAACGGCCGCGTCAGCTTCAGCGACATCCCCTGCAGCGGTGACGCCAAACCCATGGACTTGCGCGTCTACACCCCACCGGTCGAGGCGGTGGCAGAGGCCAGCAAGCAGACCCAGGAGATAGAAAAAAATCTGGCCGACAGCCAGAAGCAGCGCCAGATTGCGACCCTGCGCGCCGAGATGGAGGCCAAACAGCAGAAGATGAAAGGTGAGATCGCCAGGTTCAACGGGGCCACGACATCCCAGACCGGCGAGCCACGCTCCGCCGCCGAGATACAGTCCCTGACCCGCCGCCATCAGAGCGACATGGAGGCCCTGAACAAGCAGATCACGACCCTTCAGCAGCAGAAATAGACAGGCTCAGGTGCCAACGTCGGCGCCTGAACCTGCAAACTGGAATGAAAAGGGGGAGCCAAGGCTCCCCCTTTGCTACTCCCCTCAATACTGGGTTTCGAAAGCGGCCTCGGTGACCCCGGCCGGCAGTGCCAGGGCGCCGGGCGTGGTCTTGCTGACCACCAGCCTGCTGGCCAGGGTGAAGGTCAGCGGCTCTATGGCCGACACCTCGCTGGACCGGGCCACATACAGCTTGTAGGTGCCGGGCTCAATGACCCACTCGCTGTTGAGGTTGTCGAAGCTGGCCAGCCAAGTGGCCGGGATCTCGAAGCTCAGCGTCTCGCTTGCCCCCGCCGCCAGCAGGCCGGTCTTGGCGAATGCCTTGAGCTCGATGGCCGGCTTGCCGAGGGTGCCCGCCGGCGCGGCCACATAGACCTGGGCGGCCTCCTTGCCCGGCAGGTCGCCACTGTTGTACACCGTCGTCGTCAGGCTCAGCTTGCCCCCTTGCTCGGTGAGGTTGTTGGCCGTGATCGCCGTGTTCTTGTAGTCGAAGCTGGTGTAGGAGAGTCCATAGCCAAAGGGATAGCTCACCCCCTTGCCGAAGGTCGCATAGTAGCGATAGCCGACATAGATGCCTTCGTTGTAGTAGTGGGTATCTATGGTGCCATCACCGTCGGTGTCGGTACCTGGGAAGCCCTTGGACGAGGGCACATCTGTGTAGCTGAGGGGGAAGGTCTGGGTCAGCTTGCCACTGGGGTTGACGACCCCCGACAGCAAGTCGGCCACCGCATTGCCCGCCTCCTGCCCCGGCATGTAGGCCAGCAGGATGCCGTCTACCTTATCCTGCCAGGCGCTGGTGTCCATGACGCCACTGATGTTGAGCACCACCACCACCTTCTTGCCCTGGCCGTGGAAGGCGGCCGCGACGTCGTCGATCAGGCTCTGCTCCACATCCGACAGCTGGTAGTCGCCCTTCAGGTTCTGGCGATCCACCCCTTGCATGGAGTTGCGGCCCAGGGTGATGACGGCGACGTCATTGCTGGCGGCGTAGGCGCCGATGTCGCTCAGGCTCAGCGCCGGCTCCGGGCAGCTCACCACGGTGGAGATGCCACCGAAGTCGCTCGATGTCTTGTTCGCCTCGAAGAAGCTGCGATAGAACTCCTTCAGCCCGGCATCGACGGCGAACTGCTGCGCCAGCCCGTCCACCATATTGACGGTATGGGCCGCGTTCACATCACCGCTGCCGGCCCCACCTTTCAGCGTGTTGATCTGGGTGATCCCGAAGGAGGCGACCTTGCTGCCCTTGGTCAATGGCAGACTGGCCTGGCTGTTTTTCAGCAGCACCATGCCGTCGCTGGCCGCCTGCCGGGAGAGGCGAGCATGGCCGTCGAGATCCGGCGCATTGCCGGCCACATAGCCCTGGTTCGATGGCATCTTCAGCACCTGGGTCAGGATCCGCACCGCCCCCTGCGCTATGGTATCGGCGCTCAGATCCCCGGCGGCATAGGCCTCCTGCAGGCCGGTCAGGGCATCCCCGTAACCGTATGGCAAGGCCGGTCCACCCGGTTCAATCAGGTCGTTGCCCGACTTGATCATCGCGGCATAGCTGCCGTCCCCCGACCACCAGTCGCTCATGACGAAGCCCTCGAAGCCCCATTCGCCCCGCAGCACAGCGGTGTTGAGATCGGCCCACTGCCCGGTGTAGGTGCCGTTGACCTTGTTCATGGCGGTCATCACCGCCCAGGGGTTGGCGTGCTCCTCCGCGTATTGGAAGCCCCGCAGATAGATCTCCCGGATGGCTCTTGGGGAGATGATGTTGTCCACGATGGAGCGCGAGGTCTCGGCATTGTTGGCGATGAAGTGCTTGATGGTGGTTCCCACCCCCTGGGCCTGCGCCCCCGCCACCTCGGCGGCCCCCATCACTCCCGACACCAGCGGATCCTCGGAGAAGTATTCGAAGTTGCGACCGTTGAGCGGGTCGCGCTGGATGTTCATGCCGGGAGCGAGCCAGACATCCAGCCCGTACTCCTTGATCTCGTTGCCGATGGCGGCCCCCACCTGCTTGACCAGGGCCGCATCCCAGGTCGAGGCCAACAGGGTCCCCACCGGGAAGGCGGTGCCATAAAAAGTGCCCGCTTCCCCGTCCCGGGTCGGCGTGATGCGCACCCCGGCAGGCCCATCCGCCAGCTTGCTGGCCGCGATGTCCAGACCCGACTCGGCGTTGTAAACCCCGTTGATGTAGCCCACGCTGCCGGGCACATCGCTCTTGAGGTTATTCAAGGCATCCTTGTTGGCCACGAAGGCGCCATTGGCAAACACATAGCCAGGCCCCACCAGCATTCCCAGCCGCTCCTCGGGGGTCATCTTCTGCACCATCCCCTCGGCGAGATTGCGGTAATAGGCGTTATCCTTGTTGACCTCTGTCTTGGCGCTGGAGCTGTTGTCATTACATCCTTGCGCCACCAGGGCCACTGCGATGGCAATGGCAACCCCACTCCATCTGTTGAGGTTATTATTATGTTTCATATGATTCCCTTTCATTCCATGTTCAGGTGAACAAACAAGCCAGAATAGCCTGCGCAGCGTAGCGCGAAGACAAGGGCGCCCGCTTTGCATCCGGGAGCGGGAATTGTGCATGGCGGTGGTGATATTCAATATCACCACCGCCATCACAGCGTTACATTTGGTTACAACAACAGACGTTAAGTTTCACTGCATTTGATCTGACGCGCAGTTATCTCACCGGGAAGATGCCTTAATCGCGCAGCGCAGCAGGATGCTGCCTGGCCAGCACAATAATACTTATCAGGCATGAAGGGACTTATATGGGGAAGAGCGTTTCCAATATTATCGCCAGATCGACGCTGCATTTCCTGCGCGAAAATGGCGTTAATACCGATGCCATCCGCGCGCAGTGTCAACTCAGCCAATATGAGCTGGATAAGAGTGATGGCCGCATCTCGGACAAACAGCATCTGCGCTTTATTAAAGAGACGGAGCCATATGATTTTCTGTGGCAAGAGCGCATGCGCCAAACCGATGCAGATGACCAGATCATCAGCGGGGCCTACGCACTATTTCCGGAGCTGGTGGGTTATTGCCTCAATCAGAAAAATGCCGAGGAGGCGGTGCTCGGCTATATCCGCAACCGGGTCATCATCGGCAACTGCGACAACTTCGTCCTGCGCAAGGAGAGGGAGCATCTCGCCATCGGCTATGTCGAGGAGTCAGGCATGCCGCAGCGCAACTACTCCGCCATCGGCAATTTCATGCTGCTGAGGGCCCTCGTCCGTCTCTATGCCCCTACCACCAAGAGCGCCGTTTCCCTGCGCGGGAGCGATGAGCGCGGGCGCAAGCGGCTCGATGATGCCTTCGGCTGCCACTGCCAGTTTGGGCAGGAGGCCAACATCATCTACTTCAAGGGGGCCGATCTGGCCAGCCCGGCCGAGACCTATCTGCCCCTGCTCAACAAGAATCAGCACCAGCTGATCACCCGCAAGGTGGCGGCGCTGGAACATGAACAGGGTTTTTCATCCCTGATCTATTCCCTGCTCGATGAGGTCATCGAGAATGACCATATCCAGGATGAGACCAGTTTCATGGATCATATTTGTGCCGTCATGGGCATGAGTCGCTGGACCATCAATATTCGCCTCGGTCAGGAGGAAACCAATCTCAGCCTGCTATTAAAAAAGGTGCGAATAAATAAGTCCTGTCGCTGGCTGGCCGAAACCAACCTGAGTGTTCAGGATATCAGCGAACGACTGCGTTTCTCTTCCCTCTCGGTATTCTCGCGGTTTTTCTCGACCCATATGGGTTCTTCTCCCCTGCACTATCGGCGCCGGCTCGGTCAGCGGATCTGATGGGCCTCATATAAATAGATCTCATGTAAATGGGTGTGACGCCGATAATCTCGCCCCAAGCCTGCAATCACATCCCGAATGGCACCATAATAATGGGGTGCCAATTGATGCGTATTTATGACTGCATCCTGCATGACTGGGAGATCACCCTGTGATTATCCGGCCACGCAGGGACTAGCCTATTTTCAAGTCTCCTCATCCAATAAATTAATCGGCACTGAAAATTAAAAATACAAAAAGTTCACCGTGATTCGAGTAGGGTTCATGGGATAGCGATGCTATTGTTAATTTACTCAGATTACGGTCAGTCTGTCATTCAAGGGTCTCATGGAGGAGCTCTGTTATGTTCTGGAAACGCACAGCCAGCAAGGAAGCGAGTGAACAGGCGGCAAGAGTGGTGGAGCTGGGGGCCTTCGAACAGGCCATCCAATCTCAGGTTCCCTACATCCAGTTCACCCCGGAGGGGATAGTCACCTTCGTCAACGATCTCTTTTTAAAGATTGTGGGTTTCAATCGTGATGAGGTGATGGGTCAGCATCACAGCGCACTCTGTTTCCCGGATGACGTCAAGAGCCGCGACTATGAGTCCCTGTGGCGAGATCTTCGCGGCGGCGCCTTTCGCAATGGTCGCTTTATCCGCCAATCCAAGTCAGGCAAGGCCATCTGGCTCGAAGCCACCTATTTCCCCATCATGGTCGATGGCAAGGTGAGCAAGGTGGCCAAGGTGGCTTCGGATGTCACTGCGCAGCAATCATCACTGGAGCGTACCCAGGCGCTGCTGGCCGCACTGGACAAATCCCTGGCCGTCATTGACTTTGAGCCAGATGGCACCGTCATCACCGCCAATCAGAATTTCCTCGATTGCTTCGGATACCGGCTGGACGAGGTGACAGGCAAGGCACACCGCCAGTTTTGTGATGACGATTTTTACAAGAAAAACCCCCACTTCTGGCGCGATCTGGGCTCAGGGGACATCAAGACCGGGCTCTTTATGCGCTTTGGCAAACAGGGTCAGAAGATCTGGCTCGAGGCCACTTACAACCCCATCTTCAACCATGAGGGCAAGGTGGTCAAAATCATCAAGCTGGCCAGTGACATCACCGAGCGGGTAGAGAAATCCCTCTCCATCAAGGAGGCCGCCCACACCGCCTGCGCCATTGCAGGCGAAACGGTGGCCAGCGCCGCCAGGGGCCGGCAGGTGATCGACAAGGTGCTCACCACATCGAATCATATCAACACCTCCGTCGGTGATGTGGCCAACCAGATTGAACTGCTCAACCAGCAGTCGAGAAGCATCGAAGCCATCATCTCCACCATCAGCAGCATCGCGGATCAGACCAATCTATTGGCGCTGAATGCAGCCATAGAGGCCGCGCGCGCCGGGGAGCAGGGACGAGGCTTTGCCGTGGTCGCCGACGAAGTGCGGCAACTGGCCGCCAGAACCAGCACCTCCACCAGCGAGATAGGGGCGGTGATCAAGCAGAACTCCAGCATTACCGCGCGGATCACCCAGACGGTTGGCGTGGTCTCCACCAATGCCATTGCGGGTCAAGAACAGGCAGGCATCATTTCGGAGGTCATCGAAGAGATCATCAAGGATGCCAATTCGGTCTCGGATACCGTCAAAAATCTCTCTTTGTAAGGGAGTTTCGTAACCGAGATGGCGCGTTTCGCGGCGCCTTGAGTGGAGTGAGGCCATCGGGCAGGGTGCATTCCCTGCCTGATGGCGCCACGGAACCGGCAGTGCGCAGTATCACCATGGCGTCAGCATCAACCCCAGCGCCGTGCCTCTATAAACGGTTGCCCTGCCCAGCCCCTTCTGCTTTCCCATCTCGGCGCCATGGTCATCCAGTGACTTTTTCAGGAACGTCTGGAGGAATTCAATAATAACCATGCGGGCTTGCGGTTGTTTCTGACCCCCTAACATCAGATAATACCGCCCGCCTTCACAGCGGATAATCCAAATCTGATGACTGAGTACCTGCTTTTACTGATTGGCACCGTGCTGGTGAACAACTTCGTGCTGGTGAAATTTCTCGGCCTCTGCCCCTTCATGGGCGTCTCCGGCAAGCTGGAGACCGCCATCGGCATGGGACTGGCGACCACCTTCGTACTGACCCTGGCCAGCGCCTGCTCCTACCTGGTGGAACATTACATTCTGCTGCCGCTTTCGGTCGGCTATCTGCGCACCCTGGCCTTTATCCTGGTGATCGCTGTGGTGGTGCAATTTACCGAGATGGTGGTGCGCAAGAGCAGCCCGACCCTCTATCGCCTGCTCGGCATCTTTTTGCCCCTCATCACCACCAACTGTGCCGTGCTTGGGGTTGCCCTGCTCAACATCAATGAGCGCCACAACTTCATCCAGAGCATCATCTATGGCTTTGGTGCCGCCGCCGGTTTCGCCCTGGTGCTGGTGCTGTTTGCCGCCATGCGTGAGCGCCTGGTGGCCGCCGATGTTCCGGCACCGTTTCGCGGCGTCTCCATTGCCATGATCACCGCGGGCCTGATGTCCCTTGCCTTCATGGGCTTTACCGGCCTCATCAAGATATAGCCCTATGACTCACTTATTGTTTGCCATCCTGGTTCTGGCGCTGTTGGCCCTGGCCTTCGGTCTCATCCTGGGATTTGCCGCCGTCAAGTTCAAGGTTGAAGCCGATCCCATCGTCGATCAGCTCGATGCCTTGCTGCCTCAGACCCAGTGTGGTCAATGCGGTTACCCGGGCTGCAAACCCTACGCAGAGGCCCTCGCCAATGGCGATGCCGTCAACAAGTGCGTACCAGGTGGCGATGCCACCATGCGCAAGATCGCCGATCTCATGGGGGTAGAACCCCTGGCCATGGGGGGCGATCACGCCGCCGTGCCCATCAAGAAGGTCGCCTTCATTCATGAGGATCAGTGCATCGGTTGCACCAAGTGCATCCAGGCCTGTCCGGTCGACGCCATTGTCGGTGCAACCAAGGCGATGCACACCGTCATCACCGCCGAGTGCACGGGTTGCGACCTCTGCGTCGACCCCTGCCCCACCGATTGCATCGAGATGATCCCCGTGCCCACCACGGTCGATAACTGGAAGTGGGATCTCAATAGCGTCGTTATCCCGGTCAAGATGGTGGAGTAGTCATGCAGTCTGTTATCGAACGCATCAAGGCCGGGGCCCTGTGGGATTTTCATGGCGGCATCCATCCCCCAGAGAACAAGCATCAGTCGAGCCAGCACCCTGTCGTGCAGGCCGGGCTGCCCCCCGAGCTTATCATTCCGGTGCGCCAGCACGCGGGCCAGGCTGGCGCCTTGCTGGTCAAGGTCGGTGATAAGGTCAAGAAGGGCCAACCTCTCACGGCCTTCGAACGTGGCCGCTTCGTGCCGGTGCACGCCAGCAGCTCCGGGGTGATCAGCGCCATCGGCCAGCACACCGTTGCGCACCCATCCGGTCTCTCCGATCTCTGCATCACCCTTGTTCCCGATGGAGAAGATGCCTGGTGTGAACGTCAGCCTCAGCCTGACTACTGGAATCTGGACAGGGTCAGCTTGCTCGAGCGCATTCAAGGTGCGGGCATAGCGGGCCTGGGCGGCGCCGTCTTCCCGACCCACAGCAAGCTCGATGGCCATGGTCAGCTCACCGAGATCCTGATCATCAACGGCCTGGAGTGCGAGCCCTATATCACCACGGATGATCGGCTGATGCGTGAATACGCGGACGAGATCCTCGACGGCATCCGAGTGCTCAAGCATCTGCTCAAACCCAAGCTCACCCTGGTCGGCGTGGAAGACAACAAGCCGGACGCCGCCACGTCACTGCGCCAGCAGATAGCCGACTCCGAATCTGACATCCTGGTGCGAGAGGTGCCGACCAAGTACCCCTCCGGGGGCGCCAAGCAGACCATAGAGCTGCTGACCGGTCGCCAGGTACCCAAGGGGGGCCGGGCGGTCGATATTGGCATCATGGTGCTCAACGTCGCCACCGTGTTCGCCATCAAGCGCGCCGTCATGGATGGCGAGCCGCTCATCGAGCGCATCGTCACCCTCACTGGCGAGGCCTTCAAGCAGCCGGGCAATGCCTGGGTGCGCCTTGGCACCCCGGTACGCTGGCTCCTCAAGCGTTTCGAGCTGCAGCCGGAGCCGGGCCAGCGGGTGATCATGGGGGGCCCCATGATGGGCTTCACCCTGCCCCATGCCATGGTGCCCGTGGTCAAGGCCACCAACTGCCTGCTCGCGCCAACCCAGGTCGAGCTGCCCCCCCCCGAACCCGAGCAGTCCTGCATCCGCTGCAGCGCCTGCGCCGATGTCTGCCCCGCCACCCTGCTGCCCCAGGAGCTCTACTGGTACAGCCGTGCCAAGGAGTATGAGAAGGCCGAGAAGCTCAACCTGTTCGACTGCATCGAGTGCGGCGCCTGTGCCTGGGTCTGCCCGAGCCAGATCCCCCTGGTGCAGTACTACAAGATTGCCAAGGATGACATTCGCGAGGCTCGCGAAGAGGCCGAGAAGGCCGAACGTGCCCGCTTGCGCTTCGAAGCCAAGCAGGCTCGCTTCGAGCGGGACAAGGCCGCTCGCGAGGCCCGTCACGCAGAGGCTGCGGCGCAGCGCCGTCAGGCCATGGCCGCTGCCAGTGGCGAAGACCCGGTCGCCGCCGCCCTGGCGCGGATCAAGGCCAAACAGGATGCCCCCATCAACGAGGGCGCCCTGGATAACACGGCCATGGCCGCAGCCCGGGAAGCGCGCAAGCAAGAGGCACTGGCGCGCCGTGCCGCCAAGGCGGCGGAGCCGCAGGCTTCCCCCTCCGCCGTCCGTGACAATGAACCCGCGACCGAGGCACCCGATCCCAAAAAAGCCGCCATTGCCCGCGCCAAGGCCAAGAAGGCGGCAGAGGCCGCGCAGCCTGACGCAGCCGTCGATGCCGTTTCACCGCAGGTGAGTGACGACCCCCCCGCGACCGAGGCTCCCGATCCCAAGAAAGCCGCCATTGCCGCCGCCATCGCCCGCGCCAAGGCCAAGAAGGCGGCAGAGGCCGCTCAGCCTGGCGCAGCCGTCGATACCGCATCCTCGCAGGTGAGTGACGACCCCCCCGCGACCGAGGCACCCGATCCCAAAAAAGCCGCCATTGCCGCCGCCATCGCCCGCGCCAAGGCCAAGAAGGCGGCAGAGGCAGCGCAGCCTGACGGCGCCAGCGATGCCGTTTCACCACAGGTGAGTGACGACGCACCCGCGACCGAGGCACCCGATCCCAAAAAAGCGGCCATTGCTGCCGCCATCGCCCGCGCCAAGGCCAAGAAGGCAGCAGAGGCCGCGCAGCCTGACGGTGCCAGCGATGCCGTTTCACCGCAGGTGAGTGACGACGCCCCCGCAACCGAGGCACCCGATCCCAAAAAAGCCGCCATTGCCGCCGCCATCGCCCGCGCCAAGGCCAAGAAGGCGGCAGAGGCAGCGCAGCCTGACGGCGC